>DATKAJ010000096.1:0-37776 GCA_035498175.1 Burkholderiaceae bacterium | reverse complement strand
AGCGCCTCGCGGGTCTCCATGTCCAGATGGTTGGTCGGCTCGTCGAGAACCAGCAGATTCGGGCGCTGCCACGCAAGCAGCGCGAGCGCGCAACGTGCCCTCTCGCCGCCAGACATCGGCCCGATCGGCGCGGTCGCCATCTCTCCGGAGAAACGGAAGTTGCCGAGGAAGTCCCGCAGCTGCTGTTCGCGTGCGTCTGGCGCCAGTCGTCGCAGGTGCGCCAGCGGTGTCTCGTCCGCGCGCAGCTGGTCCAGCTGGTGCTGCGCGAAATAGCCGATCGCCAGTCCCTGGCCGCGTCGCAGCTCGCCCGTCTGCGGCGCCAAGTCGCCGGCGATGGCCTTGACCAGGGTTGACTTGCCGGCGCCGTTGACGCCGAGGATGCCGACGCGGTCGCCGGCGCGCACCGTCAGCGTCACGCCGCTCAGAACGCGGCGTTCCCCATAGCCGAGCGCCAGGTCTTCGGTATCGAGCAAGCGTTCAGGGACGCGTACCGGCTCAGGGAATTCGAAGCGCCATTCGCGCCGGGCGCGCACCGGCTCGACCACCGTGAGGCGCTCCAGCATCTTCAGCCGGCTCTGGGCCTGGCGTGCCTTGGTCGCTTTGGCGCGGAAGCGGTCGACGAAGTGCTGCAGGTGCGCTGCCGTTCGCGCATACGCCTTGGCCGCAGTGTCCTGCTGCTTCTGCTGCTCTAGCCAGGCTGCTTCGAACGCGCTGTAGTCGCCTGCGTAGCGGCGGATGCTGCCCTGGTCGATGTGCCAGATCGTCTCGCAGACGCGGTCGAGGAACTCGCGGTCATGCGAGATGACCACCACCGTCGCGGGCTGGCGCTTCAGCCAAGCCTCGAGCCAGACAACCGAGTCGAGGTCGAGGTGGTTGGTCGGCTCGTCGAGCAGCAGCAGGTCGGCCGGACGCAGCAGGGCGCGCGCCAGCGCGAGCCGATTGCGCCAGCCGCCGGAAAACGACGCCACCGGACGATCGGCGTCGCGCGCCGCGAAGCCGAGCCCGCGCATCACCGTCTGCGCTGCCGCGACAACGGCGCCTTCGTTCAGCTCGGCCACGCTCGCGTGCGCGTGCGCGAGCCGCATCTCGTCGTGGCTCGCCTCGGCGAGTTCGAGTTCCCGCCGCGCGGCGGTCAGTGGAGCATGACCCGCCAGCACGAACTGGATCGCACATTGCTCCGGGGCTTCGATGTCCTGCGCGACGTGCGCGATGCGCTCGGGAGCGGGCACTTCGATCACCCCGGCTTCGGCGCCGAGCTCGCTCAGCAGCGCCGCGAATAGCGTCGACTTGCCGCAGCCATTGGCGCCGACCAGCCCGATGCGCTCGCCGGGTCGCGCGATCAGCGACACGCCGCGGTAGAGGATTCGCGCCCCGCGCGCGAGCCCGACGTCAATCAGGCGAAGCATGTGGCGATCGGTGAGACGTGGCGAGCGAAGCGAAGGCTCCCCTCGCCGTCATTCTGCGCGCACAGCGGTCGCGCGCTCGAGCAGCGCTCCGGTCACGGCAGCTCTTCCTGCCGCGCCATGAACACCTGGTCGTCACCCGCGCTGGTCGTGAGCCAGGTCAGCGGCAGGTCGCCGAAGGTTTTCTCGGCCGCTGCGCGGCCGTCGCCGACCTCGACGATCAGCATGCCGCCGCGCTTGAGGTGGCCGCGGGCCTGCCGCACCAGGGTCTTGACGAAGTTCATGCCGTCGGCGCCGCCGGCGAGTGCGAGCTTCGGCTCATGCGTGTACTCGGGCGGCAGGCCCGCCATCGCGCCGTCGGTCACATACGGCGGGTTGCAGACGATCAGGTCGTAACGTTTTGTTCCGAGCGACGCGAACAGATCCGACTTCACCAGGTTCACGCGCTGCTCGAGCTGGTAGTCGGCCACGTTGCGACGCGCGACCTGCAGGGCATCGGCCGAGACGTCGACCGCGTCCACCGTTGCGTTCGGAAAGACATCCGCTGCCATGATCGCCAGGCAACCGGAGCCGGTGCACATGTCGAGCACCTCGGCGATAGTGCCGCGGTCCTGCACCCACGGCGCGAGCCCATCGTCGAGCAGTTCGCCGATGAAGGAACGCGGGATGATCACGCGCTCGTCGACGTAGAAGCGGTAGCCACGCAGCCAGGCTTCGTTGAGCAGGTAGGCGGCCGGCAGGCGTTTCTTGACGCGCCGGTCGATCACCTGCAGCAGGTCGTTGATCTCGGCATGGGTGAGGTAGGCGTCGGCGAAGAACTCGAGGCGCTCCGTCGGCAGCTTCAGCGTGCGCATCACGATGAACGCCGCTTCCTCGAAGGCATCGGCCTGTCCGTGGCCGAACGCGAGCTGCGCCTCGTTGAAGCGCGTGACGGCGTAGCGCAGGACGTCGCGCAGCGTGCGCAGATTGGCCTGGGCGTCGATCAGGGTCGTCATTGCGGTTGGTGCGGCACGAGCATGCGTTGCAGGGTTCCTCTATAGATGTCCTTCAGCGGCTCGAGGTCGGCCACCGCGATGCGCTCATCGATCTTGTGGATGGTCGCATTCGGCGGTCCGAACTCGATCACCTGGGGACACCAGGTCGCGATGAAGCGGCCGTCCGAAGTGCCGCCCGTGGTCGACAACTCGGGGCGTGCCCCAGTCACCGCCTCGATCGCATCGCTGATAGCCAGTGACAGCAGCCCGCGCGGCGTCAGGAAGGGCGACGCGCCGAGCGTCCAGTCCAGCGTGTACTCGACGCCATGGCGCGCGAGCGTCGCTTCGACGCGCTGCTGCAGCGACTGGGCCGTCGATGCAGGCGCGAAGCGGAAGTTGAAGTCGATTGTGCAGGTGCCGGGGATCACGTTGCCGGCACCGGTGCCCGCGTGGATGTTCGACACCTGGAACGTGGTCGGCGGGAAGAACTCGTCGCCACGGTCCCAGTCGGTTGTAGCGAGATCGGCCAATGCAGGTACCAGCACGTGCACGGAATTGCGCGCGAGGTGCGGATAGGCGACATGCCCCTGCACGCCGTGGACCACGAGTCGACCCGTCAGAGAACCGCGGCGGCCGTTCTTGATCGTATCGCCAAGGCGATCGACCGAAGTCGGCTCGCCGACGATGCAGAAGTCGAGCGTTTCGCCGCGCGCGCGCAACGCCTCGACCACCCGCGTCGTGCCGTCAACGGAGGGGCCTTCCTCGTCGGACGTCAGCAGCAGCGCGATCGAACCCGGATGGTCCGGATGTTCGCGAACAAACTCCTCGGCGGCGACGACGAAGGCCGCGATCGAGCTTTTCATGTCCGACGCACCGCGCCCATAGAGCTGCCCGGCGCGTTCGGTCGGCACGAACGGATCCGTGCTCCATTGCTCGAGCGGGCCCGTCGGCACGACATCGGTGTGGCCGGCGAACACGAACACCGGCGCAGAACGGCCGCGCCGCAGCCAGGTGTTGGTGACACCGTTGCGGGCAATGGTTTCGGCCGAGAAACCGGAACCGGCCAGTCGCTGCGCGAGCAGGGTCTGGCAGCCGCCATCGTCCGGGGTGACGGAACGACGGGCGATCAACTGGTGGACGAGATCGAGGGTGGGGCTCATGCCGGCGCCGCCGCGCGCATGAGCGCCGTGCGAAGCGGGCCAATTGTAATGGCAGATGTCGCGCGGCCAGCGATCGCGCAGACGCCTGTCAGATGTTCAGCGTGAACTCCGAGAAGGACGCATCGGTGCCTTCGTCCTTCTTCTCCTTATGCAGCTGGGTTCGGGCCTTGCCGGCGTTGTTGATGAACCAGAGCAGGTTGTTCTGCGAATCGGCCGCGGCCAGCGCATCCTCGCGTGTGATCTGGTCGCCCTGGATCAGCGTGTACAGGCTCTGCTCGAACGAGATGCTCTCCGGCGCGAGGCTCTGTTCCATCGCCTCCTTGATCGCCTGCACGTCGCCGCGCTCGATCAGGTCGGCGATGTGCCGCGTGTTCATCAGCACCTCGACCGAAGGCACCCGGCCACCACGCTTGCTGCGCACCAGGCGCTGCGAAACGATCGCCCTCATTGCGACCGACAGGTCCTGGAACAGCGCCTGCCGCGTTTCAGGCGGATAGAAGCTGATCACACGATTCAGCGCGTGTGAACTGTTGGTCGCGTGCAGCGTGGCCACGACGAGGTGGCCCGACATTGCGTAGGCGAGCGCCGCGCTCATTGTGTCGCGGTCGCGGATCTCGCCAATGAAGATCACGTCCGGCGCCTGCCGCATCGCGCTGCGCAGCGCGGCCTGCAACGTGCGTGCGTCGGAACCGATTTCGCGCTGGTTGATGATCGATTTCTTGTTGCGGAACAGGAACTCGATCGGGTCCTCGAAGGTCAGCACGTGCCCGGTGGTCAGCTCGTTGCGGTGGTCGATCATCGACGCGATCGTGGTCGACTTGCCTGATCCGGCCGAACCGACGACCAGGATCATGCCCCGGCGCTCCATGACCAGGTCCTTCAGCACCTCGGGCAGGTGCAGCGCATCGAGCTTCGGAATGTCATGCGGGATGAAGCGGATTACGGCCGAGATCGACCCGCGCTGCAGGAAAGCCGACAAGCGGAAGCTGCCGATGCCCTGCACTGGCAGACCGATATTGAGCTCGCGGGAGTCCTCGAGTTCGCGGAAGTGCGCATCCGTCAGCCGCTCGGCGAGCAGCGAGACGATCGACTGCGGGGCGAGACGTTCCTGGTTGATCGGCACGCAGACGCCATTGATCTTGATCGTGATCGGCGAGCCCACCGACAGGAAAAGGTCCGACGCCGACTTTTCGGCCATCAGGCCGAACAGGCGTTCGAGCGACATGGGCGTGGACATGGCGGGCTCTGAGACTGCTGAGGGCCACAGCATACGGCGCGAGGCGGTCCCCTGCGAACCGGCCGATTGGATGAAAAGAGGGGTGGCAGAGGGGCTGCTCTGCGGCGCGAGCGGGGCGCAGCCGCCACTCAGGGGTCGCGCGCCGGCGCCCTGGGGCCGCGCGCCTTACGTCCTCAGCAACTCGTTGATGCTGGTCTTTGCCCGCGTCTTCGCGTCGACCTGCTTGACGATCACGGCGCAGTACAGGTTGCACTCGCGCGACGGCAGAGAGCCCGCGACGACCACCGAGCCGGCGGGCACGCGGCCGTAGGAGATCTCTCCGGTCTCGCGGTTGAAGATCTTCGTGCTCTGGCCGATGAAGACACCCATGCCGAGCACGGCGTTCTCCTCGACGATGACGCCCTCGACGACTTCGGAGCGTGCGCCGATGAAGCAGTTGTCTTCGATGATCGTCGGATTGGCCTGCAGTGGCTCGAGCACGCCGCCGATGCCGACGCCGCCCGAAAGGTGCACGTTCTTGCCGATCTGCGCGCATGAGCCGACCGTCGCCCACGTGTCGACCATCGTGCCCTCGTCGACGTAGGCGCCGATGTTGACGTACGACGGCATCAGCACGACGTTCTTCGCGATGAAGCTGCCGCGGCGAGCGACGGCCGGCGGAACGACGCGCACGCCGGTGGCGCGCATGTGGTCCTCGTCAAGGTGCGAGAACTTGGGCTGCACCTTGTCGTAGAAGCCCAGTTCCCCGGCGTGCATCAGGCGGTTGTCATTCAGCCGGAACGACAGCAGCACGGCCTTCTTCAACCACTGGTGCGTGATCCACGCCCGGCCGACCTTCTCCGCAACGCGTGCGCGCCCTGAGTTGAGTTCGGCGATCGCATGGTCGACGGCCTCGCGCACCGCCGCTGGCGCGGCGGTGGCTGAGAGGCTGGCGCGCTGCTCCCAGGCTTCGTTGATCGTCTGTTCGAGCGACATGAGGATCTCGGTTCAGAAGGAAAGGGAGGCGATGCGCTCGGCCGCGTCGGCGACCTCCGCCGGTTCGGCGACGAGCGCAATGCGCACGAAACCGGTCCCGGGATTGCGGCCGCCGGCATCGCGGGAGAGGTAACTGCCGGGAAGGACCGTGACGTTTCGCTCGGCATACAGCCGGCGTGCGTATTCGGTGTCGGCAACCGGAGTGCGCGCCCAAAGGTAGAAAGCCGCCTCGGGCCGTGCGCATTCGAGGCGGCGCGCGACCACCGGCGTCGCATGATCGAACTTCGCCGCGTACAGGCGCCGATTTTCGATGACGTGGTTCTCGTCCTTCCACGCGACGATGCTCGCGGTCTGCACCGGCGGGCTCGGCGCGGTGCCGTGATAGGTGCGATACAGAAGAAACTTCCGCAGCACCTCCGCGTCGCCGGCGACGAAGCCCGAGCGCAGTCCGGGCGCGTTCGAGCGCTTCGACAGGCTCGAGAAGATCACGATGCGCTCGAACCGGTCGCGGCCGAGTTGCGTCGCCGCGCTGAGCGCGCCGAGGGGCGGCCGCGCCTCGTCGAAGTAGATCTCCGAATAGCACTCGTCGGCGGCGATCACGAAATCGTGCCGGTCGGCGAGTTCGAAGAGCTGCTTCCACTCCTCGAGCGTCATCACGCGCCCGGTTGGATTGCCGGGCGAGCAGACGTAGACGAGCTGGACACCGCGCCAGTCTGCTGCGGTCAGCCGCTCGAACTCCATACGGAAACCGTTTTCCGGCGTCGTCGAGAGGTAAAGCGGCTCGGCGCCCGCGAGCAGGGCAGCGCCCTCGTAGATCTGATAGAACGGATTGGGCGAGATCACGCGCGCCGGGCGCGTCCGGTCGATCACGGCTTGGGCAAATGCAAACAACGCCTCGCGCGATCCGGCCACCGGGAGCACCTGGGTCATGGGGTCCAGCCGCTTCAGTCGATGGCGGTGCACGGCCCAGCTCGCGATCGCCTCGCGCAGCGCCGGGAATCCCAGCGTCAATGGATAGTTGGCCACGCCGCCGAGTGCGTTCGCGTAAGCCTCCAGGATGAACGGCGGAGTGCGGTGCTTCGGCTCGCCGATCGACAGGTTGATGTGCGCCAGTCCGGACGGCGGCGTCAGGCCGGCAAGCAGCTGCCGCAGGCGCTCGAAGGGGTAGGGGTGCAGGCGGTCGAGGTCGGGATTCATCGGCAGGTCACCGGGTGGGGCTGCCTTGGGCCTGTGCCACAGGCAGCTCGACCAAGGGCTGCGGGCGCCAGCCGCGCTTGCGGTGTTCCGCGACGACGGTCGTGAAGATCCCGCCGCGAACGTACCAGCGGGCTGTCAGCCGGGCGAAGCGCGGCTTCAGCGTCTGGACCAGGTCGTCGAGGATGCGATTGGTCACCGCTTCGTGAAACGCGCCTTCGTTGCGGTACGACCAGATATAGATTTTCAGCGCTTTGAGTTCGACGTTGCGGCGGTCCGGCACGTAGTCGAGCAGCAGGGTCGCGAAATCCGGCTGCCCCGTCAGCGGGCACAGGCACGTGAATTCCGGGATCTCGATATGCACGAGGTAGTCCCGCTCCGGTGCCGGATTCGCAAAGGTCTCGAGCGACTTGCTGGGACGTGTGGCCATGATCGCTGCTGCGGTCGCCTGCGCGCGGGATGCGGCAGCGGGAAGAAGGTGCGCTGTTATTATACGAACGCGATTTTTCGAGCGGCGCGCAGCGGTCGGCGGTCATGCTGCCGGCTTGCACCGTCCCAACCCACTTTCCCTACAGATTTCACGTGCGCCTTCGGCAGATCAAGCTTGCCGGGTTCAAGTCATTCATCGACCCGACCCCGATCGAAGTCCCCGGCAGCCTGGTCGGCGTCGTGGGCCCCAACGGCTGCGGCAAGTCGAACGTCATCGACGCGGTGCGCTGGGTGCTCGGCGAGAGCAAGGCGGCCGAACTGCGCGGCGAGTCGATGCAGGATGTCATCTTCAACGGCTCGGTCAATCGCAAGCCCGCCGGTCGCGCGAGCGTCGAGCTGATCTTTGACAACAGCGACGGACGCATCGGCGGCGCCTGGGGCCAGTACGGCGAGATCTCGGTCAAGCGCGTGCTGACACGCGATGGCACCTCGAGCTACTACATCAACAACCAGACCGTGCGGCGCCGGGACGTGCACGACATGTTTCTCGGCACCGGCCTGGGTCCGCGCGCGTACGCGATCATCGGTCAGGGCATGATCTCGCGCATCGTCGAGGCGCGACCGGAGGAGCTCCGGGTGTTCCTCGAGGAGGCCGCGGGCATCTCCAAGTACAAGGAGCGCCGGCGCGAAACCGAGAATCGCCTGGCTGATACGCGAGACAACCTGACGCGGGTCGAGGACATCCTGCGCGAGCTCGACAGCCAGATCGAGCGCCTCGAACAGCAGGCCGAGGTCGCGTCCCGCTACCGCGACATGCAGGCTGCGCACGACGAACATCAGCAGCTGCTGTGGCTGCTGCGGCGGCGCGAGGCCGAGACCGAGCGCGACAAGGTGGCGCGCGACATTGAGGCGCGATCGACCGCGCTCGAAGGGCACGTCGCCGAACTGCGGGCGGCGGAGCGCGAGCTCGAGGAGGTCCGCAGCGCCCACTACGGCGCGAGCGATGCGGTGCACGACGCGCACGGCGGGCTGCTCCAGGTCAATGCAGAGGTGGCGCGGCTCGAGTCCGAGATCCGGATGATCGTCGACGGCCGCACGCGACTGCTGGCGCAGATCGAGACCCTCAAGGCGACACGGGCGCGCCGCCTGGACGAGCGGACCGAACTGCTGGCTCGGGCCGCCACGCTGCAGCAGTCGATCGCGGAGGCCAACGACCAGCTGGCCGAGTCGCAGATGGCCTGCGTAGAACACGAAGCGACGCTGCCGGCACTGGAGTCCGCCTACGGTGCGGCCCGGGAAGCGATGACCGCCGCGCGCGCGCAGGCGGCGCTGGCCGAACAGGCGATCGCGGCGGCGGGTGCCGAGCAACGCAACGTAGACCGGCAGCTTGGAGCCCTCCAGCAGCGCCGCGAGCGCCTCGCCGAGGAGCAGGCATCGATCGGCTCGCCTGACGAGGAAAAGCTCGCGGCCCTGAACGAGAGCGTTGCGCGATTGCAGGCACGCCTCGCCGAGCACGCGGCGGCCGAGACCGCCGCCAACGCGCGGGTGGCCAGCGCGACGCAGGAGCGGCAGCTGAACTTCGAACAGCGCGCGGCGGCGCAGGAGACGCTGACCCGAATCGAGGCGCGGCTGGCCGCGCTGCGGCAGGTGCAGGCCAATGTCGAGGCCGATACACGGCTCGACCCGTGGCTGGCCAACCAGGGGCTCGATCGCCTGCCACGACTCTTCCGCCGATTGAACGTCGAGCATGGCTGGGAGACTGCATTCGAAGCCGTGCTGCGCGAACGCGTCGAAGGCGTTGAGGTCGGACGCCTCGATACCGTGGGTGCGCTGGCCGCCAGCGCACCGCCCGCGCGCGTCGCGTTCTTCTCGACTACGGGCGCGGTGGCGCGCGATGCCGGGAGCCTGCCAGGATTCGAGCGGCTTTCGGAGCGCGTGCGCGGCCACGATGCAGCCCTGGCAGCGGTGCTGGCCGATTGGCTTGCAGGTGTTTTCGTCGCACCCGATCTCGCCACGGCGATGGCGGCGCGCGACCAGCTGCCCGCGGGTGGTCAGTTTGTAGTGCGCGAAGGCCATCTGGTCTCGCGCTATGGTGTGCGGTTTTTCGCCGCGGACGACGAAAAGAGCGGGCTGCTCGCGCGGCGGCTCGAAATCGACAACCTCGAGAAGGAAATTCGTGCCCAGCGTCTGATCGTCGAGGAACGCTCGGCCGCTCTCGCGCGTACTGAAGCTTCACTGCGCGATGCGCAAGAGGGCCTGGTTGGGGGGCGCCGCGAGGCGGAGAGCGCGCGAGCGGACCTGCACGCCGCGCAGCTCGAGGCCGTCCGGCTCGGCGAACTGATCGATCGCGTGCGTCATCGCAGCGGTCAGATCGGAACGGAACTCGCCGAGATCGAGTCGCAGGAGCGCGAATTGCGCACGCACCGCGAGGACGCCGACAGCCGCTTCGAGCAGCTCGACGGAGAGCTGGCCGCCCGGCACGAAACGGTCGAGTCGGCACGGCAGCAGTACGAGCAGGCGGACCAGACGCTGCGCGCCGCGCGCGACGAGCAGCGCGCGCTCGAATCGGCGCGCCAGCAGGTCGAGTTTTCGCTGACGTCGAATCGTGAACGTGAACGCGACGTCGCGCATGCGGCCGAGGTGGCGGCCAGCGATGCGGAGCGACTCGAGGCAGATATCGCCGGAGCCGGCGAGGAACTCACCCGGCTCGACGATGGCGCGGCGCGTGCCGGCCTCGAAGGATGGCTCGGCAAGCGCTCCGTAGTCGAGGAATCGCTGCGGCAAGCGCGCAGCCGCCTCGACGAACTGGCCCAGCAGCTGCGCTCGACCGACGAGCGCCGGCTGACGCTCGAACGTGACCTCGAACCCCGTCGCCAGAAGATCACTGAACTGCAGCTGAAGGAACAGGCGGCCCGCCTAGCCGCTGAGCAGTTCGACGCGCAGCTCACCGAGGCTGGCGCCGATCCCGCTGCCCTGGCGGAGAAGCTCGTGACCGGGTTGAAGGCCAACGCGCTGCAGGCGGAGATTGTGCGGCTCGCGCAGGAGATCGCCGCGCTCGGCGCGGTCAACCTGGCTGCGCTCGAGGAGCTCACCACATCGCGCGAGCGCAAGACCTTCCTCGATTCGCAGTCCGCCGACCTCAAGGCGGCGATCACGACGCTCGAGGACGCGATTCGCAAGATCGATCGCGAGACGCGCGAACTGCTGCAGCAGACCTTCGATCAGGTCAACGCGCAGTTCGGGCAGCTGTTTCCGAAGCTCTTCGGCGGTGGCGAGGCGCGGCTGCTCATGACCGGCGAGGAGATCCTCGACGCCGGCGTGCAGGTCATGGCGCAGCCGCCGGGCAAGCGCAACAGCACGATCCACCTGCTGTCGGGCGGCGAGAAGGCGCTGACCGCGACCGCGCTCGTCTTCGCGCTGTTCAAGTTGAACCCCGCGCCGTTCTGCCTGCTCGACGAAGTCGACGCGCCGCTCGACGATGCGAACACCGAGCGCTTCTGCAGCCTGGTGCAATCGATGACGGACAACACGCAGTTCCTTTTCATCACCCACAACAAGATCGCGATGGAGATGGCGCAGCAGCTGATCGGCGTGACGATGCAGGAGCAGGGCGTGTCGCGCATCGTCGCGGTGGACATCGAAGGCGCCGTGCGCCTGACAGCCGAAGCAGCCTGATCGCAACCGCGCAGCCCGATGACCAACCTGCACTGGGCGCTGCTCGCTGTCGCGGGCGTCCTGCTTTTCGGGATCTTCATCTACAGTCGCTGGCAGGAGCGGCGCGAAGTGACGCGCTTCGAGGCGGAACTCCGGCGCGGGGTCGGCGATCCGCTGGCCGGCGTCGGTGCACGCGCCGCGTCCACTCAATTGCAGCGTCGCATCGAGCCCCGGCTCGACATGCCCGCCGGCTTGCCGACGGAGGCCGGTGATGCCGGCGAGGCGTCGGCCGCGACGGTCGACGAGTTCGCGCCGACGCAGCCGCTCGAAGATCGCGGCGGCGACGCGGCCGAGCGAACCGAATCCGTGGCCTACGCGCTGCCGGACGGCTGGGTCGAGGATCCGCTGCTCGACTACGTGCTCGAATTGCGCTGCACCCACGCAATCGACGGCGTGGCCGCGCTCGAGGCGCGCAGCCAGCTCGACCGCCTGCAACTGCCGCTGGCGACGCACCTGGCGGTGTGGGACGCGAAGGCCCAGCACTGGACCGCGCCGGATCGCTTCGGCTTCTATTCGGAAATCCTGATCGCGGTGCAGCTCGCGCACCGTGAAGGCGTGTTGAACGAGATCGACGCGGCGCGCTTCTTGTCCGCGGCGCAGCAGATCGCGCTTGCGGTCGATGCCGACTTCGATCCGCCCGACGTGCGCAGGCTCGTCACGCAGGCGGCGGAACTCGACGCGTTGTGCGCCCGTTTCGACGTGCTGATCACGCTGACGGTACAGTCGGCCGGCGCGCCGTGGACGACCGATGCCGTGCACGCCGCTGCCGCGACGCTGGGATTCGCATCGGTCGCTAACGGGCGCTGGGAGCTGCGCGAGGGCAATCAGCTGCTGCTGGTGCTGGCCGCTCCGGCGCAGCCCGCCGAGAAGCTCGCACTGTCGATCGACGTGCCGCTGGTGCGGCCGGACACTTCGCCGTTGTCGCGCCAATTCGCAATCGCCGATCAACTGGCGGCAAGGCTCAACGGGCAGGTCGTCGACGACAACGGCAAGCCGGTGCAGCGCGAAGCGCACTTCGCCGTCGCGGCGCAGCTCGCCACGCTGTACGAGGAGATGCAGACCGCAGGAATTGGCGCAGGCTCGGGACGGGCGCGGCGGCTGTATGCGAGCTGACCTCCCGCGGCTTTCCGTGGTCGCGCTGAGCACCGGCTGAGATGGCCAGCGCGTCGCGCGGCTCCGCCGAGCGGGCCCGCCTGTTGCGCGAGCAGATCGCCCGCGCCGACCGCGACTATTACCTGCTCGATGCGCCGAGCATCCCGGACGCCGAGTACGACCGACTGTTCCGCGAGTTGCAGGAACTCGAGGAGCGGCATCCGGAATTGCAGACCCAGGATTCGCCCACGCAGCGGGTCGCCGGCGGCGTGCGCTCGGACCTGCCGAAGGTGCGCCATGCGGTGCCGATGCTGTCGATCCGCACGGAGACAGATGCGGGCGAAACTGGCGCGCGCGCTTTCGACGCGCGCGTCCGGCGCGAGCTCGGCCTGGCGACGGCGGACCCGCCGGTCGAATACTCGGCGGAACTGAAGTTCGACGGTCTGGCGATCAACCTGCGCTACGAGCACGGACTGCTCGTGCGCGCCGCAACGCGCGGTGACGGTGAAGAGGGCGAGGACGTCACCCCGAACGCCCGCACGATCCGCACCATCCCGCTGCGGCTGCAGGGCACGTCCGCCGAGGTCATCGAGGTGCGGGGCGAGGTCTTCCTGCGCCGCGCCGACTTCGATCGCATCAACGAGAAGCAGCGCGAAAGCGGCGAGAAGGTGTTCGTGAATCCGCGTAACGCGGCGGCCGGATTCCTCCGACAGCTGGACGCGCGCGCGACCGCCGGGAGGCCGCTGTCGTTCTACGCGTACGGCCTGGGCGAGGTGTCGGGTTGGCGACTGCCGGCAACGCACAGCGGCGTGCTCGATGCGCTGGCCGCCCTCGGCGTTCCGGTCGCGGCAGAACGGCGGCGCGCGGTCGGCGCCGAGGAACTGGTCCAGTTTCACCGTGAAATCGCCTCGAGGCGGGATCAGCTGCCCTTCGACATTGACGGTGTGGTCTACAAGGTCGACCGGCTGGATCTGCAGCGTGCGCTGGGCTTCGTGTCGCGCGAGCCGCGCTGGGCCGTGGCCCACAAGTACCCACCCCAGGAGGAGCTGACCCGGGTGACCGGCATCGACGTCCAGGTTGGGCGCACCGGCAAGATCACTCCCGTCGCACGACTGGCGCCGGTCTTCGTCGGGGGCGTGACGGTCAGCAACGCGACGCTGCACAACGAGGACTACATCCGAACGCTGGGGCTGAAGATCGGCGATCCGGTGATCGTGCGGCGCGCGGGTGACGTGATTCCACAGATCGTCGCGGTGCTGCCCGACCGGCGCCCGGCCGACGCCAGGGCTTTCAGGATGCCGACGCGGTGCCCGGTGTGCGGGTCGAGTGTCGCGCGCGAGGAGGGCGAGAAGGATCTGCGCTGCACGGGCGGCCTGTATTGCCCGGCACAGCGCAAGCAGGCGCTGCTGCACTTTGCGGGCAGGCGGGCGCTGGACATCGAGGGGCTCGGCGAGCGCCTCGTCGACCAGCTGGTCGATGGCGGAATTGTGCATACGCCGGCGGACCTCTTCCGGCTCGGCCTCGGTTCGCTGGCGGCGCTCGAGCGCATGGCCGACAAGTCGGCGGCCAACGTGCTCGCGGCGCTCGAACGGGCGCGCGAGACGACGCTCGAGCGCTTCATCTACGCGCTCGGCATTCGCCATGTCGGGGAGTCGACTGCACGCGACCTCGCGCGACACTTCGGCAGCCTCGATGCCGTGATGGATGCGTCGGAGGAGGAGCTGCTTCAGGTCAGCGACGTCGGTCCGGTGGTCGCAAGCTCGATCCGCCGTTTTTTCGCTGAGCCGCACAATCGCGAGGTCGTCGAGGCATTGCGCGCAGCCGGCGTGCACTGGCGCGAGGGGCGCGTGGCGCGGGCGGCAGGAATGCTGACTGGCAAGACCTTCGTGTTGACGGGTACGCTGCCACGCTGGACGCGCGACGAGGCGAAGGAAAGGATCGAAGCGGCTGGAGGCAAGGTGGCCGGTTCGGTCTCGCGCAGGACCGACTACGTGGTCGCCGGCGCGGAAGCAGGCAGCAAGCTGGACAAGGCACGCGAGCTGGGTGTGGCCGTCATCGACGAGGATCAACTGAAGGCATTGCTGGAGCACTGATGTACGCGATCATCGGAGGCAGCGGGCTCGCCCGGCTGTCGGCCCTCGAAGATGCCCGGCGCCAGGTGATGCGCACGCCATACGGCGAACCATCAGGCGCGCTGACCTTCGGACGGCTCGCCGGCACCGAAGTCGTGTTCATGGCACGCCACGGCTACGGCCACACGCTCGCCCCGCACGAGATCAACTACCGCGCCAACCTCTGGGCGCTGAAGGAGCTGAAGGTCGACGGCGTCATCTCGGTGGCGACGGTCGGCGGCATCCGCAATGACATCCCGCCCGGCTCACTGGTGATTCCGGACCAGATCATCGACTACACGCACAGCCGCAAGTCGACCTTCTTCGAAGGCTCGGAGATGCCGGTGATCCACGTCGACTTCACGGAGCCGTACACACCGGCGCTGCGCGGGCAATTGCTCGACGCGGCCGCCCGCTGCGGCGAGGCCGTAATCGACGGCGGGACCTATGCCTGCACGCAGGGGCCCAGGCTGGAGACGGCTGCGGAGATCGAGCGCATCGCGCGCGATGGCGGCGATCTGGTCGGGATGACCGGAATGCCCGAGACCGCGCTTGCGCGCGAGGCGGAGCTGGCGTATGCGACGCTGGCTGTCGTCGTCAATCACGCTGCCGGCCGCGGCGACAGCCAGCACGCGATCAAGCTCGAGCAGCTCGAGCAGATGATGCACGCGACGATGACGCGCGCGGTGCGCATCCTGACCGCGTTCTTCGAGGGCGCATGATCCGGGAGATCCTGCGCATGGGTGATCCGCGCTTGCTGCAGGTCGCGGAGCCCGTGCGCGAGTTCGGGACCGAGGGGCTGCGTCGCCTTGTCGCCGACATGTTCGACACGATGCATGCGGCCCAGGGCGCCGGACTCGCAGCGCCGCAGATCGGCGTGCCGCTGCGCCTGGTCATCTTCGGCTATGCCGACCCGGCGATGCGCAATCCGCGATATCCGGATGCCGCCCCGGTGCCGCAGACGATCCTCGTCAATCCGGAACTGCAGCCTCTCGGCGACGACATGGAGGAAGGCTGGGAGGGGTGTCTCTCGGTACCGGGGCTGCGCGGAGTCGTCGAACGCTACAGGCGCCTGCGCTATCGCGGCTTCGACCTGGATGGCCGCTCGATCGAGCGTGTCGCCGACGGCTTCCACGCACGCGTCGTGCAGCACGAGGTCGATCACCTCGACGGCATCCTGTATCCGATGCGCGTGCGCGACTTCACGCGCTTCGGCTACACCGACGTGTTGTTCCCGGAATTGGTCGGACAGCCAGACGATTGAAGCCCGTCAGCGCAACGTCGAACCCTACTGTGGCCTTGTTCCTTAGCGGAGCGCGCGGCCGCTCCGGAGCGGAGCTGACTGACCAGTCTTGAGCGGCCCCGCGCTGCGAGCGCCGCCGGACTATGGCGCCAGCGCCTGCAGGAGATCCTGCTCGATCTCGAGCTGCGTGCGCGGCTGCTCGAGCGCTGCGCCGGAGACAAGGAAGACGTCCTCGGCGCGCTCGCCAAGCGTCAGCACCTTGGCAGTGTGCACGTTCAGGTTGTGCTGGGTCAGCGCCCGCGCGATCGAATAGAGCAGCCCGAGGCGGTCGGTCGCCGTGACTGACACGAGGTAGCGCGAGCCGCGTTCGTCCGGCAGCAGGCGGACTTCGGGCGTGATCGGAAAGTGGCGCGACTGGCGCGACATCCGTCCCTTGACCGGCGGCGGCAGCTCGTGCTTCTGGGCAATCCACTCCGCAAGTTCGTGCTCGACCTGTGCGAGCAGCTCGCGGTAATGCGGCACGCGGCCATGGTCAGTCACCAGGAAGGTGTCGAGCGCGTAGCCGTGGCGTGTCGTGTGGATGCGAGCGTCGAGGATGCTGAGGTTACGGCTGTCGAAATAGCCGCAGACGCGGGCGAACAGGTCCTTCTGGTCGCGCACGTAGATCAACACTTCGGCGCCTTCACCGATCTGCGCCAGCCGTGCGCGTACGACCGGCTGCTCCGTGTTGACGCGCGAATACAGCGATCGCGTGTGCCAGGCGATGTCCTGGGCGCTGTGCCTGAGAAAGTACACGACGTCGAGCTGCGCCCACAGTGGCTCGCGCGCGCTGTCGGAAAGGCCGTAGAGCCGCAGGATGCGCAGCGCTTCCTCCTTCCTGCTTTCGAGCATGGCCGTCGACGAAACGCTGCTGCCGCCGAGCAGACGCCGGGTCGAGCCGAACAGGTCCTCGAGCAGCTTGCCCTTCCAGGCGTTCCAGACCTTCGGGCTCGTCCCCCTGATGTCCGCCACGGTCAGCAGGTACAGCGCGATCAGCCGCCGTTCCGTCTGCACCATCGCTGCAAAGCGCGCGATCACCGCCTCGTCGGCCATGTCCTGCTTCTGCGCGACCTGTGACATCGACAGGTGATGCTCGACGAGGAAGGTGACAAGGTCGGCGTCCTCGGCGGCGAGGCCGTGCCCGCGGCAGAAGCGGCGCGCGTCGCGCGCGCCGAGCCTGCTGTGGTCGCCGCCGCGGCCTTTCGCGATGTCGTGGAACAGTGCTGCGATGTACAGCAGCCAGGGCCGCTCGAAGTCGGTGATCAACTGGCTGCAGAGCGGATACTCATGGGCGTGCTCGGCCAGCGTGAAGCGCCGCAGGTTGCGCAGCACCTGCAGGATGTGCTGGTCCACGGTGTAGACATGGAACAGGTCATGCTGCATCTGGCCCACGATGCGGCGGAACACCGGAAGGTAGCGTCCCAGCACCGAGAGCTGGTTCATCCGTCGCAGCTCGTGCAGCACGCCCTTCGGCTGCTGCAGGATCGCGAGGAACGTGGCGCGGTTGCGGGGGTCGCGCCGGTAACGCGCGTCGATGCGCACGCGCGCGTGCCACAGCGCGCGCATCAGGGGTGCCGACATCCCCCGCAGCTCCTGATGCTGCGCCATCCTCAGGAAGGCCCGCAGGATTCCGTTCGGGTCCTGGTCCAGCGCCGTCGCGGTGCGCAGGTCGAGCAGCTCGCTGCGCGTGACGAAGGTCTCGTCGAGCGGTTGCGCCGGCTGCTCGTCGCGATGGAACAGGCGCAGCTCGATGTTCTGCAGGACCATCGTGTTCATCTGCGTGATCGCCTTCGCTGACCAGTAGTAGCGCTGCATCATCACTTCGCTGGCACGGCGCGCCGCGGTGGGATGGAATCCTGCGCGCAGCGCCACCGCCTGCTGCACGTCGAACACGAGGCGGTCCTCGCGCCGGCCCGTCACCAGATGCAGCCAGGCGCGGATCTGCTTCAGGCGGCGCTCGCTGCGCCGGATCAGGCCGGCTTCCTCGGCGGTGATGAAGCCGCGGCGGGCAAGCTCCGCCCAGCCCTTGCCGTAGCCCGCTGCGCGCGCAATCCATAGCAGCACGTGCAGATCGCGCAGGCCGCCGGGGCTCTCCTTGACGTTGGGTTCGAGGTTGTAGGGCGACTCGTTGAACTTCGTGTGGCGCTGGCGCTGCTCCAGGACCTTGGCATGGAAGTAGGCGGTGGGGTCGATATCCTCGTGGATCGCACGCTGGAAGCGGGTGTACAGACTTCGCGATCCGACCAGCAGGCGCGCCTCCATCAGCGAAGTGAGCACCGTCACGTCCTTCGCCGCTTCGGCGCGGCACTCGTCGACGGTGCGCACGCTGTGGCCAAGCGCGAAACCGAAGTCCCAGAGGCGGCCGATCAACCCCTCGATGACCGCGCGCTCTTGCTCGTCCGCCGCATGCTCGAGCAGGATCAGCACGTCGACGTCGGAATGGGGGAACAGCTCGCCACGGCCGTAGCCGCCCACAGCGACCAGTGCGGCGTGCTGCTCGAGCCGGACGCCGCGCGCAAGTTGCCGCAGCAGCGCATCGGTGGAGCGTGCGAGCCCCTTGAGCAGCGCTTCGACCGGACCGCCGGCTTCGAAGCGCGCGATCAGCGCATCGCGCTCCAGTCGCAGGCGGTCCCGCAGCTGGAGTCCGGCGTCGTTCATTTCACGCGGTGGCGGGCTCGGTCGCGGCCTGGCCGCTCGCTGCGCCGGTGACGAAGCGTGGCGGCGGCGGGGTTCCCGCGGAACGGGTCAGCACTTCGTAGCCGTTGGCGGTGACGAGCACGGTGTGCTCCCACTGGGCTGACAGGCTGTGATCCTTGGTGACGATGGTCCAGCCGTCGGCGAGTTCCTTGATCTCGCGGCGCCCGGCGTTGATCATCGGCTCGACGGTGAACGTCATGCCGGCGACGAGCTTTTCCAGCGTGCCGGGCTTGCCGTAATGCAGGATCTGCGGCTCTTCGTGGAACTTGCGGCCGATCCCGTGCCCGCAGAACTCGCGCACCACGCTGTAGCCGTGCTTCTCGGCGTAGGTCTGGATCGCATGACCGATGTCGCCGATGGTGGCGCCGGGTCGCACCTGCTCGATGCCGAGCCACATGCAGTCGTAGGTGATTTCGCAGAGGCGGCGCGCCGCGATCGACGGCTCGCCGACGTAGTACATCCGGCTGGTATCGCCGTGATACCCGTCCTTGATCACCGTGACATCGATATTGACGATGTCGCCGTTCTTCAGCAGCCGATCTCCAGGGATGCCGTGACACACCTGGTGGTTGACCGAGGTGCAGATCGCCTTCGGGAACGGCCGGTAACCCGGCGGCGCGTAGTTCAGCGGAGCCGGTGTCGTGCCCTGGACGCTGAGCATGTACTCGTGGCAGAGCCGGTCGAGTTCACCCGTGGTCACTCCCGGCTTCACATGCGGTGTGATGTAGTCCAGCACCTCGCCCGCGAGCCTTCCGGCCGTCCGCATCCCGTCGATATCGGCGGCGGTCTTGATCACGATGGACATGGCGGGCGGTTCCGGGGTCAGCTTGAGCGAATCTGAATCAGGTGGCTATAATATCGGGCTGCCTCGCGCTTTGAAAATCAAAAGCTTAGGCAGATTTGCCGAAGCTGGTCCGCCGCTGCGACATTCTCGGCCGGAACCGAGCGGCCCCTACGGCAGTCTGTGGAGGCAGCAAATCGCGCGCACCGCCACCAAGGTGCGGCCCGGATCCCGGAAGGGGCCTGGCTGCGTCGGCGAATGCGCTGGACCCAACCTTGGAGAAGATCGTCATGTCCGTGACCATGCGTCAGATGCTGGAGGCCGGCGTCCATTTCGGCCACCAGACCCGTTTCTGGAACCCGAAGATGGCCCCGTTCATCTTCGGCCACCGCAACAAGATCCACATCATCAATCTCGAGCGCACGCTCGAGCAGCTCAACGACGCCACGCGGTTCGTGCGCCAGCTGGCGGCCAACCGCGGCACGCTGCTGTTTGTCGGTACCAAGCGCCAGGCGCGCGACATCATCGTCGAGGAAGCGCAGCGCGCCAGCATGCCCTACGTCGACCAGCGCTGGCTCGGCGGGATGCTCACGAACTTCAAGACCGTGAAGGTGTCGATCAAGCGGCTGAAGGAGATGGAGCAGATCATGGCCGACAACGGCACCGAGCGCATGACCAAGAAGGAAGCGCTCGACTTTGCGCGCGAAGTGGAGAAGCTCAACAAGTCGATCGGCGGCATCAAGGACATGAACGCGCTGCCGGACGCGCTGTTCGTCATCGACGTCGGCTATCACAAGATCGCAGTGCAGGAGGCGTCGAAGCTCGGTATCCCGGTCGTCGCCGTGGTCGACACCAACCACTCGCCTGACGGGGTCACTTACGTGATCCCGGGCAACGACGACTCGAGCCGCGCGGTGCGACTGTACGCGCGTGGCATCGCCGACGCGGTGCTGGAAGGCAAGGCCGCCGCGCTGCAGGGCGTCGTGCAGGCCGTGTCCGGCGGCGACGAGGAGTTCGTCGAAGTCAACGAAGGTCAGGAATAACTCGCGCTGCACGCGGCAGTCGCAGAGAAGGGGCGCAAGCCCCTTTTTTGCAGCAAGCAAGATCAACGGATTTGCGGGAGCTCTGAATGGCGGAAATCACCGCTTCGATGGTGAAGGAACTGCGCGAAAAGACCGACGCGCCGATGATGGAGTGCAAGAAGGCGCTGGCCGAGGCGGCCGGCGACCTGGCGAAGGCCGAGGAGATCCTGCGCGTCAAGCTCGGCAGCAAGGCGAGCAAGGCGGCGGCACGCATCGCGGCCGAAGGCGTGGTTGCAGTTCACGTCGACGGCAAGGTCGGGGCGATCGTCGAAGTGAACTCGGAGACGGACTTCGTCGCGAAGAACGATGATTTCGTGAAGTTCGCGCGCGATCTGGCCGCGCTGGTCGCGAAGAACAATCCGGCGGATGTCGCTGCGCTGTCCGCGCAACCGCTGGGCGGCGGAACGGTCGAAACGGTGCGTACCGCGCTGGTCGGAAAGATCGGTGAGAACATGGCGATCCGCCGCTTCGAGCGCATCGAGGCGCAGGGTGCGCTCGCGAGCTACGTGCACGGCGGCAGCAGGATCGGCGTCCTGCTCGACATCGGCGGCGCCGACGGGACGCTCGCCAAGGACGTGGCGATGCACATCGCGGCGAGCAAGCCGAAGTCGCTCGACGCGAGCGGCGTGTCGTCCGAACTGCTCGACGCGGAGCGGCGCATCGCGATCGAGAAGGCGCGCGAGGCCGGCAAGCCCGAGGCCATGCTGGAGAAGATCGCCGAGGGCACGGTGCAAAAGTTCCTCAAGGAGGTGACGCTGCTCGGCCAGGTGTTCGTCAAGGCCGAGGACGGCAAGCAGACGATCGAGCAGCTTCTCAAGGCGAAGGGCGCGAAGGTGAACCGCTTCGTGCTCTACGTCGTGGGCGAGGGCATCGAGAAGAAGAAGAGCGACTTCGCTGCCGAGGTCGCCGCGCAGGCCGCGGCTGCGCGGGCCTGATCGACGGGGTCGACGATGAGCCCGCGCCCGCCCGCCTTCCGCCGCGTCCTGCTCAAGCTGTCGGGCGAGGCGCTGATGGGCGACGACGCTTTCGGCATCAACCCGACGACGGTCGAGGCGATGGTTGCCGACATCGGCGAAGTCGTGAAGCTCGGCGTCGAGGTTGCGATCGTCATCGGCGGCGGCAATATCTTCCGCGGCGTCGCGCTCGGGGCCGAGGGCATGGACCGCGCCACGGCCGACTACATGGGCATGATGGCGACCATCATGAACGCCATGGCGCTGCAGGACGCCATGCGCCGCGCCGGCATCGAGGCGCGCGTGCAGTCGGCGCTGAACATCGAGCAGGTGGTCGAGCCGTACATCCGGCCGAAGGCGTTGCGCTACCTCGAAGAAGGCAAGGTGGTGATCTTCGCGGCGGGCACCGGCAATCCGTTCTTCACGACCGACACGGCCGCGGCGCTGCGCGGTTCGGAGGTCGGCGCGCAGATCGTGCTGAAGGCGACCAAGGTTGATGGCGTCTATTCGGCCGATCCAAAGAAGGACCCGAAGGCGACGCGCTATTCGACGATCACGTTCGACGAGGCGCTCGGCCGCAACCTGCAGATCATGGACGCGACCGCGTTCGCGCTGTGCCGCGACCAGCGCCTGCCGATCAAGGTATTCAGCATCACCAAGCCGGGCGCGCTCAGGCGCGTGGTGCTCGGCGAAGACGAGGGCACGCTGGTCCACGTCTGACGCACATTCCAGGAGAGCCGGATGAACTTGGCAGAGATCCAGAAGGCGACCGAACACAAGATGCAGAAGTCGGTCGAAGCGCTGAAGGCGGACTTTGCGAAGGTGCGCACCGGACGCGCCCACACCGGCCTTCTCGATCACATCCAGGTCGACTACTACGGAGCGATGGTGCCGCTGGCCCAGGTCGCGCAGGTCGGACTGGGTGATGCGCGGACGATCACCGTCCAGCCGTGGGAGAAGAAGATGATCCCGGTGGTCGAGAAGGCGATTCGCGATTCCGATCTCGGGCTCAATCCAGCGACCAGCGGTGACATCGTGCGCGTGCCGATGCCGCCGCTCACCGAGCAGCGCCGCAAGGAACTCGTGAAGGTCGTCAAGCATGAAGGCGAGAACGCCAAGGTCGCGATCCGCAACCTGCGGCGCGACGCGAACCACCATGTCAAGGAACTTCTGAAGGCGAAGACGATCTCGGAAGACGACGACCGGCGCGCCGAAGAAGTCATTCAGAAGCTGACCGACCGGTACGTCGGCGACATCGACAAGATGGTCGCCGAGAAGGAAAAGGAAGTGCTGACCGTGTAGCCGGTCAGCCTGAATCGTGAGCTCCGAGCAAGTTTCGGTCCCTGTCGCGACCGCCGCGCGGCCACGCCACGTCGCGATCATCATGGACGGCAACGGTCGGTGGGCTGTGTCGCGCGCCCTGCCGCGCGTGGCGGGTCACAACCGCGGCGTCGAGGCGGTCCGCACGACGCTCGCGGCGTGCGGCGAGCGCGGGATCGAGTACCTGACACTGTTCGCGTTCAGCTCCGAGAACTGGCGGCGTCCCGCTGACGAAGTGTCGACATTGATGCGCCTGTTCATGCTGGCGCTGCAGCGTGAGATCGACAAGCTGGTCGAGCTTGGCGTGCGGCTGCGGGTGGTCGGCGAGACCTTCGCGTTCGGCGCTGAGTTGCGGCGTCTGATCGCGGACTCCGAGCGTCGCACCGAAGGTAACAGCCGACTGATCCTGACCGTCTGCGCGAACTACGGCGGCCGCTGGGATGTCGCGCAGGCCGCGCAGCGTGTGGCGCAGGAGCAGCTTGCTGGCGGTGCCGACCGGGTGCGCATCGACGAAGCGGCAATCGCGCAGAGGCTCGCGCTGGCGTTCGCGCCGGATCCCGACCTGCTGATCCGCACCGGTGGCGAGCGTCGCATCAGCAACTTCCTGCTCTGGCAGCTGGCGTACGCGGAGCTGTACTTTAGCGATGTGCTCTGGCCCGACTTCGACGAGCGCGAACTCGACGCTGCGTTGCTCTGGTACTCGGGCCGACAGCGCCGTTTCGGCATGACCGGCGAGCAGGTCGAGGCCGAGCCGTCGATCCAGAACGCGGCCTGAGGGTTGTGCGCGTGCTGAAGCAGCGCGTCATCACGGCTGTCGTCCTCGTCGCCGCGCTCCTGGCGGCGCTCGCCTGGTCGCCGTTTGCGCTCCTGGCGCTCGTCACGCTCGCGCTGGCGCTTGCCCAGGCCGAGTGGCTGCAGCTGGCCGGATGGAACTTCCGGAGCGCGATGGTGCTGGCGCCGATCATTGGTGTGCTGCTGCTCGGCGTGCTGCTTTATGTCCCGCAGTGGATCGACGCGGCGGGCGTGCCGATCCTGTCCGCCGCAACCTGCGCCTGGCTGGTCATCGGCGTCCTGTTGCTGCGCTTCGGGCAGCATCCGCTGCGTGTTTCGACCGGGGTGTCGGTGACACTCGCCTTCCTGCTGCCGCTCGCGGCCTGGTGTGCGCTCGTCCTGTTTCTGAACAGTGGTGCGATCCTGCTGCTGTCGGTGCTGGTCATTGTCTGGCTTGCCGACATCGCTGCGTACTTCGCCGGCCGTGCTTTCGGCAAGCGCAAGCTCGCACCGCACATCAGCCCGGGCAAGACCTGGGCCGGGTTCTGGGGCGCGATCGTCGCCGTCATCGCCGTCTCACTGCTGACATGGCTGCTGGCACCAGGCGCTGAGCTCTTTTCAAGTCGCCTCATCGATCGGCTCGGCATCGCGCTGGCGCTGCCGCTGCTAGCGGTGCTGGTCGCCGTCTCGGTTGTCGGCGATCTCTTCGAGAGCCTGCTCAAGCGTCAGGCCGGCGCGAAAGACAGCGGACACCTGCTGCCGGGCCACGGTGGGTTCTTCGATCGCATCGATGCGATGCTGGCCCTGCTGCCTCCCGCGGCGCTGCTGTGGCGGTGGGTGCAGTGATGCGCACCATCACGCTGCTCGGCGCCACCGGCTCGATCGGCACGAGCGCCCTCGACGTCATTGGCCGTCATCCGGATCGCTACCGCGTGCACGCGGTGACTGCGCAGTCGAGCGTCGACGCGCTCGCGGACCTCGCTGCGCGCCACGACGTCGAGGTCGCCGTCGTGGCAGATGCGAGCCTCGAGAGTGCACTGCGCGCGGCGCTCCGCACGCGCGGCGCACGGGCGCAGCCGCGGGCGGGCGCCGCGGCGCTGGCGGAAGTCGCCGAGGCGCCGGAGGTCGACACGGTGCTGGCGGCAATCGTCGGCGCAGCAGGGCTGGTGCCGACGCTGGCCGCTGCGCGCGCGGGCAAGCGGGTGCTGCTCGCCAACAAGGAGGCGATCGTCTGCGCCGGCGGCCTGCTGCTGGCCGCGATCGAAACCGCGGGCGGCGAACTGCTGCCGGTCGACAGCGAACACAACGCGATTCACCAGTGTCTCGCCGGCGCGAGCGCGGCGCAGCGCGGGCAGGCGCGACTGGTGCTGACTGCTTCCGGAGGACCCTTCCTCAAGCGCGACGACCTCGACTCCGTCACTCCCGACGAGGCCTGCGCACACCCTAACTGGGTGATGGGCCGCAAGATCTCCGTCGACTCGGCCACGCTGATGAACAAGGGGCTCGAGGTGATCGAGGCGAGCTGGCTGTTCGGCATCGCGCCCGAGCGCATCGACGTCGTGATCCACCCGCAGAGTGTGATCCACTCAATGGTCGAGTTCCCCGATGGATCGGTGCTGGCACAGCTCGGGTCGCCCGACATGCGAACGCCGCTGGCGTATGCGCTGGCTTGGCCCGAGCGCGTCGATAGCGGCGCGAAGCGGCTCGACTTCGCGCGCCTTGGCGCGCTGACGTTCGAAGCCCCGGATCGCCGGCGCTTCCCCTGCCTGGGCTACGCTTACGACGCCCTGCGCGCGGGCGGGGCGGCGAGTGCAGTGCTGAACGCTGCGAACGAGATAGCCGTCGAGGCCTTTCTGCAGCGCCGCTTGCCCTTCACGCGCATCGCGCCGACGATAGAACGCGTGCTGACCGCTTACCAGCCCAAGGCACCGACCGAAATCGGGCAGATCCTCGAAATCGACCGCACTGCGCGAGCTCGTGCGCAGGCGGCGCTTGCGGCCTACGCTTGAGTGCCGAAGGACCAAGATGAACCTGGTTAGCACCGTTGCGGCATTCCTCGTCACGCTCGGCGTGCTGATCCTCATTCACGAGCTGGGCCACTACTGGGTCGCACGCTGGACCGGTGTGAAGGTGCTGCGCTTCTCGATCGGCTTCGGGCGGCCGATCGCGCGCTGGGTCCGCGGGCCGGACCGGACGGAGTGGGTCGTGTCGGCGCTGCCGTTCGGGGGCTACGTGCGCATGCTCGACGAACGCGATCCGGAGGCCGGGCCCGTCGCGGCTGCGGAACTGCCGCGTGCGTTCAACCGACAGTCGGTCGCGAAGCGCTTCGCGATCGTCATTGCGGGCCCGATCGCAAACCTGCTGCTGGCGATCTTCGTGTACTGGCTGCTCAACGTCATCGGTGTCTACGAGCCGCGCGCGACTCTGGGAGCACCGCCGGTGGCGACCGCCGCGGCGCGTGCGGGCGTTGCCGCTGGAGACACCGTCACCGGGGTCGACGGCGCCGAAGTGCGTTCGTGGAACGAACTGCGCTGGCTGCTGCTGCAGAAGGCCGTAGCGGGTACGTCGATCGCAATCGATGTCGAACAGCCGAGCGGGCACCGCCGCAGCCTCATGCTGGAGCCCACCGAACTGAACGCTGCCGACCTCGAGTCCGACGTCGTCGCACGCCTGGGTATCGTCCCCTACAGCGGGCCGCCGCGCGTGAACCGGCTGACGGACGACAGCGCCGCCGCGCGCGCTGGACTGCGCGCCGGTGACACGATCGTCGAGGCCGACGGAGCGCGCGTGACTTCGGCGCGCGACCTGATCGAGCGCATCCGCGCCTCGGCGGGCCGTTCAATCGAACTGGGGATCGAGCGCGGAGCCGAATTCGTGCGACTGCCGGTGACGCCCACGCGGGCGACCGACGAACAGGGCAGGGCGATCGGCCGAATCGGTGCTGAATTATCGGATCGGCCGCCGGTGGTCAAGGTCCAGTACGGACCGGTCGAGAGTGTGGCGCTGGCGACCGCCAAGACCTGGGACACAGCCGTGTTCTCGCTGAAGATGCTCGGCAAGATGATCGTCGGCGAAGCGTCGTGGCGAAACCTCTCGGGCCCGGTCACGATCGCCGACTATGCGGGCCAGACCGCGCGCATCGGCCTCGCGCCCTTCCTGAATTTTCTCGCGCTGGTGTCGATCAGCCTTGCGGTGCTCAATCTGCTGCCAATCCCGATGCTCGATGGAGGGCACTTACTGTATTATCTGATCGAGTTTCTCAAGGGCAGCCCGCCGGCGGAGTGGGTCATCGAGTGGGGTCAGCGCGCAGGCGTGGCGCTGCTGGGCCTGCTCACCATGCTGGCCCTATATAACGATCTAATGCGGCTGCTTTCCTGACTCCCGCAACAATGGAACACTGAGTTGGAGCGCCGCGTCACATCCCGGCGCAGCGCCCACCTGACGCTGCGTCGCATCGCAGCGGCCGTGCTCGCCGCCCACTGCCTGGCGGCGAGCGCCCAGGACTTCGTTGTCCGAGACATCCGCGTCGAGGGCATCCAGCGCACCGAGGCGGGCACGGTCTTCACGTATCTGCCGATACGGGTAGGTGACCGCTTCGATCCGGAACGCGGAACCCAGGCGATCCGCGCGCTCTATGCCAGCGGGCTCTTCAAGGACGTGCGCCTCGAGGTCGACGGCGACGTGCTGGTGGTGATCGTCGAAGAGCGCCCGGCGATCGCTTCGATCGACCTCGCCGGCATCAAGGAGTTCGAGAAGGACCAGATCATCAAGTCGCTGCGGGAAGTGGGGCTCGCCGACGGACGCATCTACGACCGCTCGCTGCTGGAACGCGCCGAGCAGGAACTGCGGCGGCAGTACCTGTCGCGTGGCCTCTATGGCGTACAGATCAAGACGACGGTGACTCCGATCGAGCGCAACCGCGTCAACATCTCGATCGCGGTCGACGAAGGCGAGATCGCGAAGATCCGGACGATCGAGTTCACCGGCAATACGCTCTACAGCGATCGCACGCTCCGCTCCACGATGGAGCTGTCGACGCCCAACTGGCTGTCCTGGTACACCAAGCGCGACCAGTATTCGCGCCAGAAGCTGGGCGCCGACCTCGAGTCACTGCGCTCGTACTACCTGAACCGCGGCTACCTCGACTTCCGCATCGAGTCGGTCAACGTCTCGATCTCGCCCGACAAAAAGGACATCTTCGTCACGATCAACGTGTTCGAGGGCGAGCGCTACACGGTTTCCGGCATCAAACTCGGCGGCGAACTGCTCGGACTGGACGAGGAACTGAAGCCGCTGATCACGGTCAAGCCCGGCGACGTCTATAACGCCGAGCAGGTCAACTCCATCGGCAAGGCGATCACGGACCGAATGAGCACCCTCGGCTACGCGTTCGCCTCCGCCAACGCGGTGCCGGAGGCGAACCGCGACACCCGCGAGGTCGCTTTCACGATTGTCGTCGACCCGGGCCGGCGCGTTTACGTACGTCGCGTCAACATCGGCGGCAACACGCGAACCAAGGACGAGGTGATCCGGCGCGAGGTCCGGCAGTACGAGGCCGGATGGTTCGACGCTGACCGGGTTCGCCTGTCGAAGGAGCGCCTGGACCGGCTCGGTTACTTCGAGACCGTGACGGTCGACACTCCCGCCGTGCCGACGGCACCCGACCAGGTCGATGTCAACGTCACCGTCAAGGAGCGCGCGACGGGCAACATTCAGCTCGGCGCCGGGTATTCCAGCTCCGAAGGCCTGGTGCTGACGGCGGGCCTGTCGCAGAACAACCTGTTCGGCACCGGCAACGCACTCGCGCTCGAGGTCAACACCAGCAAGTCGAACACGGTGTTCTCGATCACCCACACCGACCCGTACATCACCCCGGAGGGGGTCAGCCGCACCGTCGAGCTCTACTACCGCAACTCGGACCTGGCGCAACTCGGACTCGCGAGCGTCGGCTACAACACACGCGGTGCGGGGCTGGTCTACGGAATCCCGTTCACCGAGTATGACCGTGTGTTTCTCGGCCTCAGGTACGAAGGCACGCAGATTGACCTGACGCCGACGTCGCCGCCGCGCTACGTCGAATACGTCCGGGAGTTTGGCGACAACTCGGATGCGCTGGCGCTCACCGGAGGCTGGTCGCGCGACAGCCGGGACAGCCTGATCATTCCGACGCGCGGCCGGTACCAGCGCGCCTTTGCCGAGGTGGCGTTGCCGGTGCTCGATCTCCAGTACTACCGGCTCACCTACCAGTTCCAGCAGTTCTTGCCGCTGGCGCGCTTTTTCACGCTGGCCTTCAATACCGAACTGGGTTACGGCAACGGCTACGGCGGCTTGCCGTACCCGTTCTTCAAGAACTTCTACGCCGGCGGCATCGGCAGTGTGCGCGGGTTCCAGGCCGCGACGCTCGGGCCGCGCGACATCTATGGCGATCCGCTCGGCGGCACGCGGCGTTTCAACGCGAACTTCGAGGGGCTGATACCGTTCCCCGGGGCCGACAAGACGCTGCGCGGCTCGGTGTTCCTCGACATGGGCCAGGTCTGGGGTCCCGGATGCAACGGCATCTACACGGTTTCACAGGCCCAAATCGCGGCTGATGCGTCTCTGGCAGCCCAGTTCGCAGCCAACCCGAATGCCTTCTGCACCGGGCCGTACTACGGCAACACCTCAGGAATCGATCTGAGCCTGATCCGCTATTCGGTCGGCGCCGGCATCGCGTGGATCTCGCCGATGGGACCTCTGCGCCTGTCCTATGCCTACCCGATCAATTCGCAGCCGTGGGATCGAATCCAGCGCTTCCAGTTCCAGATCGGGACGGGGTTCTAGGGAACCGCCGCATAACCGCTGATGCCCGAAGGGGCGTGGCCTTTGCGGGCGATCTTCTTTTGTCGCGTCTCTCGACTTGGCACAGGCAACTGGTCACGTCGGCCTGTACGGCAGCTTGCGGCCGCACGCCGAATACAGCGCGCGGCTCATGACGCAAAGGTCGCGCCGCGGGCACTATGAGTACGCGAAGGCTCCCCGGGCGCCCTTATGGCAGAATCATCAGCTTCTGGTCTGGCAGGAAGATCTATGGCCCAGTGGTCTGTGACCCGGGGCGTCCGCGCTTCGGCGATGGCGGTCGCTGCCGCCGCGCTGCTTGCAGCAGCGCCGGCGGCGCGCACGCAGGAGCTCAAGGTCGGCGTCGTCAATTCGGATCGCATCCTGCGCGATTCCCAGCCTGCACGCGCCGCGATGCAGAAGCTCGAAGCCGAGTTTGCGAAGCGCGACAAGGACCTGCAGGAAATGGGAGCGCGGCTGAAGACGTCGGCGGAGCGCTTCGAGAAGGACGGGCCGGTGATGTCGGAAGCCGACCGCGTGCGCCGGCAGCGCGAACTGGCGGAAGCGGACCGGGAATTCCAGCGCAAGCAGCGCGAATTCCGCGAGGACTTCAACCAGCGGCGCAACGAGGAGCTCCAGGGCCTGCTGGAGCGCACGAACCGAATCATTCGCCAGATCGCCGAGCAGGAAAAGTACGACCTCATCGTGCAGGAAGCGGTCTACTTCAATCCGCGCATCGACATGACCGAACGCGTGCTGCGCGCGCTGAACAACGCCAAGTAGGCAAGCAGGCAAGGGCCTAATGACACCCGGCGGACTGTCGCTGTCCGAGCTGACAGCCGCCATCGCAGAGCGCACCTCGGGCCGGCTGCTGGCCCGCGTCGATGGCGATCCGCAGCGGCGCGTTTCCGCGGTCGCGGCGCTCGATGCCGCAGGCGAGGGCGAGCTGAGTTTCCTCGCGAATCCACGCTACCGGCGCGACGCGGCTGGTACCCGTGCGGGCGCGGTCGTCGTCGCAACCGCCGAGGCCAACGCTTTGCGCGCGGCGAACGCGGCGAGCCTGGTCGTGGTCGATCCGCCGTATGCGTGGTTCGCGCTCGCCGCGCAGCTGCTGCATCCCGTGCTGCGCCGTACGCCCGGAGTGCATCCGACCGCCAGTGTCGACCCGAGCGCGATGGTCGACCCGAGCGCGACGATCGACGCCGGGGCGTTTGTCGGCTCGGGTGCCCGGGTTGGCGCACGGACCGTGATCGGGGCGGGCGCCGTGCTCGGCGCCGCGGCCGTACTCGGCGCCGACGTGCTGCTGCATCCGCGGGCTGTCGTGCTCGAGCGCTGCGAGGTAGGGCACCGATCCATCGTGCACAGTGGCGCGGTCATCGGCGCCGACGGCTTCGGCTTCGCGCCGCTCGATGGCGGCTGGATCAAGATCCCGCAGGTGGGCCGTGTCCTGATCGGCGAGGACGTGGAGATCGGCGCCAACACGTCCATCGACCGCGGCACGATGGGCGATACCGTGATCGAGTCCGGCGCCAAGATCGACAACCAGGTGCAGGTCGGACACAACTGCTTCATCGGCGCCAATACCGTCATTGCCGGCTGCGTCGGCCTCGCGGGCAGCGCCCGTGTCGGCCGCAACTGCATGATCGGCGGCGCCGCCGGCATCGCAGGGCATCTTTCGATTGCCGACGGCTGCGTGATCGGTCCGGCGACGGTGGTGTCCGGGTCGATCACGCAGCCAGGGCACTACACCGGCTTCTTTCCGATCATGAACAATCGTGACTTCGAAAGGACGGCTGCCATCGTCAGACGGCTCGACAACCTGCGCCGACGGTTGCGGGCGCTCGAGGCCGCGGCAGGGGGAAACGCAGAATGAGCATGGACATCGAGAAAATCCTCGGCCTGATGCCGCATCGGTATCCGATCCTGCTGGTCGACCGCGTGCTCGAACTGGAGCCCGGAGCGCGCATCGCCGCGATCAAGAACGTGTCGTTCAACGAGCCTTTCTTCCTGGGCCACTTCCCGGGCCATCCGGTGATGCCCGGCGTGCTGATCATCGAAGCGCTCGCGCAGGCGGCGGCCGTGCTCACCTACGTGACGCTGAAGACGTCATATGCGGAGGGAACGCTGTTCTACTTTGCCGGTATCGACGGTGCGCGGTTCAAGCGGCTCGTCGTGCCGGGCGACCAGTTGAGACTCGAGGTTTCGATGGACCGGGTCAAGCGCGGCGTCGGCAAGTTCACGGGCCGCGCGTTAGTCGACGGCGACGTCGCCTGCGAAACCGAGATGATGTGCGCGCTGCGCAACGACAAGGACGCGTCGTAGTGCCGAGCATTCATCCGACAGCCCTGGTCGAAGGTGGCGCCGAGCTCGCTGACGACGTCGAGGTCGGCCCGTACAGCGTCGTCGGCCCGGCGGTGCGGATCGGCGCCGGCACCGTACTGATGTCCCACGTGGTGGTCGGCGGCCGCACGAGCATCGGACGCGGCAACCGCTTCTTCCCGTTCTCCGCGATCGGCGGGGTTCCGCAGGACAAGAAATACGGCGGCGAGGACACGGAGCTCGTCATCGGTGACGGCAACACGGTCCGCGAGCATTGCACGATGAGTCTGGGTACGGTGCAGGGCGGCGGCGTGACGCGGGTGGGCAGCGACAACTGGATCATGGCCAACGTCCACATCGCACACGACTGCCTGGTCGGCGACCATACGATCCTCGCCAACAACGTGACGCTGGCCGGCCACGTCACGCTCGGCGACTGGGTGTTCCTCGGCGGGATGTCGGCGATCCATCAGTTCTGCGTGATCGGGCCGCACGCGATGGCGGCCGGAGGCGCCATCGTGCTGCGCGACGTGCCGCCCTTCGTCACCTGCAGCGGCAACCCTGCCGAGCCGCATGGCATCCACAGCGAAGGGCTCAAGCGTCGCGCCTTCGAATCCGAGGTCATCAATGGGCTGCGCCGCGCCTACCGCATCGTCTACAAGGACGGTCTGACGACCGCCGAGGCGGTGCAGAAGCTCGATGAACTGGCTCTGGCCGCGGGCGACGAAGGCAAGGCGATCACGCTGCTGCGCGACTTCGTGCGGGACTCACAGCGCGGCATCATCCGCTAATGCCGCTGGCCGCGTGCGCCTTCGTGGCCGGCGAGGCTTCGGGCGACCTGCTCGCCGCCGGCGTGGTTCGGCAGCTCCGCGTCCGCGAACCCGGCCTGCCGTGTGTCGGCGTCGGTGGCGATCGGATGATCGCTGCGGGGTTCGAAGCATGGGCGCACGTGCGCGAGCTCTCGGTCCGTGGCTATGTCGAAGTGCTGCGCCACCTGCCACGACTCCTTGCGCTGCGCCGCTCACTCAGGCGCCGGCTGCTCGCCGCGCCGCCGGCCGTCTTCGTTGGCGTCGATGCGCCAGACTTCAATCTCGGGCTCGAGGAGTCCCTGCGCGAGCACGGCATCCGCGTCGTGCACTACGTAAGCCCCTCGATCTGGGCGTGGCGCAGCGAGCGCATTCACCAGATCCGCCGCTCGGTCGACCGCATGCTGCTGGTCTTTCCGTTTGAGCAGCGCATCTACGATGAAGCCGGCATCCCGGCGACCTATGTCGGACATCCGCTCGCCAGCATGATCCCGATGGTCCCGGACGCCGGCGCGGCGCGCGCCCGGCTGGGGCTCGGCGCTTCAGGCTCGCTGGTGGCAGTGCTGCCCGGTTCGCGCACCGACGAGGTCCGGCATCTTGGACCGGTGTTCCTGGACGCGATGGCACAGCTGCTGCGCGAGGACCCGGCAATTCGCTTCGCGCTCCCGGTGGCCGATCCCCCGCTGAAGGCGGCGCTGCAGCAGATGCTCAAGGAGTACCCCGGGCTTGCCGACGCATTGACTCTGACCGAGGGTCGCGCCCACGATGTGCTCGAAGCGGCTGATGTCGTACTGGTCGCGAGCGGCACGGCAACGCTCGAGGCAGCCCTGTTCAAACGACCGATGGTGATCGCGTACAAGATGCCGGCGCTATCCGCCTGGCTGATGCGTCGCAAGGGAGAGGCCCAGGTGCCCTTCGTCGGCCTGCCTAATATCCTGGCGCAGGAAAGCCTCGTTCCCGAACTGCTGCAGGAGCATGCGACGGCACCGGCACTCGCGGCGGCAGTACGCGCCCAGCTCGGTGACGCGGCGGGGCGTGCGCGGCTCGAGCAGCGGTTCAGCGCGATGCACGCATCGCTGAAGCGCGACACGGTCGGGCTCGTGGCGCAGGCGATCCTCGACGAGGCGCGGCGATGAAATCGCACCGCTCGTCGCTCAACCTCGATCTGTTCGAGCAGATCGCGAGGCAAAGCGGGCGCATCTGCGGCATCGATGAGGCGGGGCGCGGGCCGCTCGCCGGGCCCGTCACGGCGGCTGCGGTGATACTCGATCCGACGCGGCGCATCCTCGGGCTCGCAGACTCCAAGGTCCTGACGCCCGAGCGGCGCGAGGATCTCGCGCTGAAGATCCGCGAGCGCGCGATCGCCTACGCCGTCGCGGAAGCCAGCGTCGACGAGATCGACACGATCAACATCCTGCAGGCGACGCTGCTCGCGATGCGGCGAGCAGTAGAAGGGCTGCAGGTCGCGGCAGAGTACGCGCTGGTCGACGGCAACCAGATGCCGCGCCTGCCGATCCCGGGCCGGCCGATCGTCGCCGGCGATGCGACCGAGCGCTGCATCTCCGCAGCGTCGATATTGGCGAAGACCGCGCGCGATGCGAGGATGCGCGCGCTCGATGTCGAACACCCCGGCTACGGCTTCGCGCAGCACATGGGCTATGCGACGGCGGAGCACCTGCACCATCTGCGCCGCCTCGGGCCGTGCCGGCTGCATCGCCAGAGCTTCGCGCCGGTGCGGGAGTGGCAACGCCTCGATCCCGAGGCCGTGCATGCGGATCAGTTCGACTGACAACCCGCTCGTGCGGCGCCTGCGGCGCTATGCCGAGTCGGCGCGCGCCTGTCGCGAGGACGGGCGCTCGATCGCCGAGGGCCTGCACCTCGTCGAGGCCGCGGTCGCGGCGCGCGTGCCGATCAGTGCCGTCGTCGTCTCGGAGGAGGCAAGCGATGACGCGCGGCAACTTGCGCGCCACACGGCGGACACCGCTGGCACCCGCGTCGTCGAGTTCGCGCGTTCGTTGTACGACTCGATCGCTCCCGTCGAGCATGGCAGTGGCGTGCTCGCCGAAATCGCGATTGCCCGGCCGCCGCGGCCGCGAGGCTTGCGGTCCGACGCGATTTTCCTCGATGCGATCCAGGATCCCGGCAACGCGGGAACGCTGTTGCGCACCGCCGCCGCTGCCGGCGTGCGGCACGTCGCGGCGGCGACGGGCACGGCTTTCCTGTGGGCGCCCAAGGTGCTGCGCGCCGCAATGGGCGCGCATTTCGGACTCGCGATCCACGAGGACGTGAGTCCGGACGCGCTCGCAAGCGCGTTCACGGGCGAGCGTCTCGCGGCTGTGGCCGATGCCGGCGACGACCTCTTCGAGGTCGGGTGGAGCGACGGCCCGACCGTGTGGATGTTCGGCTCAGAGGGCCGCGGCCTCAGCGATCGGGCGCTGGGCTGCGCCCAGCGCCGCCTGCGTATCCCGGTCGAAGGCGCGGTGGAGTCCCTCAACGTCGCCGCTGCCGCGGCGGTCTGCCTGTTCGAGCAGCGTCGCCGCCGCCTCGGCGCGAAAACCCAGGGCCTCTAGTAGGACCGCCGGTCGAGGCGGACTTCCTGCATGATGGTCGCGGCGATCTCCTCGATCGACTTCGTCGTCGACGACAGCCAGCGGATGCCTTCCCGCCGCATCATGCGCTCCGCGGAATCGACCTCCTGGCGGCAGTTCTCGAGCGCGGCATAGCGGCTGTTCGGGCGGCGCTCGTTGCGCACTTCGGAAAGCCGGTCCGGCGAGATCGACAGTCCGAAGATCTTGCCCTTGTACGGCGGCAGCGCGGACGGCAGCTGGTTGCGCTCGAAGTCTTCCGGAATCAGCGGATAGTTCGCCGCTTTCACGCCGTATTGCATGGCGAGGTAGAGCGAGGTCGGCGTCTTGCCCGAACGCGACACGCCGACCAGGATCACGTCGGCCTTTTCGAGCCCCTTGGCGGACTGGCCGTCGTCGTGTGCGAGCGCAAAGTTGATCGCCTCGATGCGGTTCTTGTAGTCCTCCGAGTTGACCGCGATGTTGTGCGAGCGTCCGATCGTGTGCGTCGACTTCATCCCCAGCTCGCGCTCGAGCGGTTCGACGAAGGTCTCGAACATCTCGATCACGAACGCCTGCGTCGCCGACCGCAGCTCCGCGGCGACAGCCGGGTTGACGAGGGTCGAAAAGACGATCGCACGCTTGCCGTCGCGATCGCCCGCTTCGTTGATCCGGAGCGCGGCGTCACGGGCTTTCTCGGCGGAATCGACGAAGGGCAGTCGCTGCGGCCGGTACCGGAGGTCGCCGAACTGGGTCAGGACGCTGTGACCGAGCGTTTCGGCGGTGATGCCGGTGCCATCGGAGACAAAGAACACCGTTCTGTCGAACGGTCCGGAATGGCTGTCTGGCATCAAGTTCCTCGCTGATGCGGCGCAGTATCGACGGGGTGCCGCTCGGTAGAATCGGCCGGATTCTAGTCAATCGTCATTCAGCATCGCAGGAGAGGGCATGTCACGCGCCGCCTACGTCGTACCGTTCAGCGCCTTGCGCATGACCGACGTCGAGTCGGTCGGGGGCAAGAACGCATCGCTCGGCGAAATGCTGAGCCAGCTGACGGCGGCCGGCATCCGCGTGCCGGACGGATTTGCGACAACGGCTGCGGCCTTCCGCGACTTCCTCGACACTGGCGGGCTGCGCGGTCGCATCAACGAAGCGCTTGCGGCGCTGGATGTCGAGGACGTGCGCGCGCTGGCGGAGGTTGGGGCGCGCATTCGTGGCTGGGTCATCCAGACCGCATTTCGGGCCGAACTCGAGAAACAAATACGTGAGCATTATCAATATCTTGTTGGACAATCCTCAGGTGATATCTCGCTTGCGGTGCGGTCGAGCGCTACCGCCGAGGACCTGCCGGATGCGTCGTTTGCCGGACAGCAGGAGACCTTCCTGAACGTCAATGGCATCGACGCCGTGCTCGACCGGATCCGACACGTCTTTGCCTCGCTCTATAACGACCGCGCGATCGCCTACCGTGTGCACAAGGGCTTCGCGCATTCAGAAGTCGCGCTCTCGGCGGGCATCCAGCGCATGGTGCGGTCCGACCGCGGCAGTGCGGGCGTGGTGTTCACGATGGACACCGAGTCCGGCTTCCGCGACGTCGTGTTCATCACGTCGAGCTACGGGTTGGGCGAAACGGTCGTGCAGGGCGCGGTGAACCCCGACGAGTTCTACATCCACAAGCCGATGCTGGCGGCCGGCAAGCACCCGATCATCCGCAAGGGGCTCGGTTCCAAGCTGATCAGGATGGAGTTCGACCCGGCCGGAGGCGTCGGGCACACCGTGCGGACGGTCGATGTCTCGGATACCGAGCGGCACCGCTTTTCCCTGACGGATGCGGACGCGGTCGAGCTTGCGCGCTACGCGGTCTTGATCGAGCAGCACTACGGTCGGCCGATGGACATCGAGTGGGGCAAGGACGGCCTCGACGGCCGCATCTACATCCTGCAGGCCCGTCCCGAGACGGTGAAGTCGCAGGCGAGCGTCGAGACGCAACAGCGCTTCAAACTCAAGGGGAAGGGCGCAGTGCTGGCCTCGGGACGGGCGATCGGCCAGAAGATCGGCATCGGCGCCGTACGCAGCATCCGCAACGCGAGCGAGATGGACCGGGTGCAGCCGGGCGACGTGCTGGTCACCGACATGACCGATCCGAACTGGGAGCCGGTGATGAAGCGCGCCGCGGCGATCGTCACGAACCGCGGGGGCCGCACCTGCCATGCGGCGATCATCGCGCGCGAGCTCGGCATTCCCGCAGTCGTCGGCTGCGGCAATGCGACCGAGATGCTGAAGGACGGTACCGAAGTCACTGTCTCCTGCGCAGAGGGAGACACGGGCCACATCTACGAGGGCAGGCTCGAGATGGAGGTCGAGACCGTGAGGCAGGGCGCGCTGCCCCAGATCCCGGTCAAGATCATGATGAACGTCGGCAACCCGCAGCTCGCCTTCGATTTCCAGGCGCTGCCGAACGCCGGCGTCGGGCTCGCCCGGCTGGAGTTCATCATCAACAACAACATCGGCGTGCACCCGAAGGCGGTGCTCGACTACCCGCACATCGACTCCGAGCTGAAGGTGGCGGTCGAGCGCCTGGCGGCCGGCTATGAGTCGCCGCGCGCGTTCTTCGAAGCGAAACTCGCCGAGGGCATCGCGACCATCGGCGCCGCATTCTGGCCGAAGCCGGTGATCGTGCGCATGTCGGACTTCAAGAGCAACGAGTACAAGAAGCTGATCGGCGGGTCGCGCTACGAGCCGGACGAGGAAAACCCGATGCTCGGGTTCCGCGGCGCTGCGCGCTACATCGCCGACTCGTTCCGTGAATGCTTCCGCATGGAGGCGGCGGCGCTGAAGCGCGTGCGCGAAGTGATCGGGCTCTCCAACGTCAAACTGATGATTCCGTTCTGCCGGCGCATCGCCGAGGCGCAGAAGGTCGTCGCGACGATGGCCGAGCTGGGGCTCGTGCGCGGCAAGGATGGGCTCGAGATCTACGTCATGTGCGAGATTCCGAACAACGTGATCCAGATCGACGCGTTCTCCGAGCACTTCGACGGTTTCTCGATCGGCTCGAACGACCTCACGCAGCTCACGCTCGGCGTGGATCGCGACTCGGC
>DATKAJ010000095.1:0-5893 GCA_035498175.1 Burkholderiaceae bacterium | reverse complement strand
TCGATGCCGTTCAAAAGATCGTTCGGAAAGTCGCGGCTCGCCTTGTCGATTTCGTCGATCAGCACCACGCTCGCGCGCGGCGTCGCCGTGGCCGCGGTCTCGTCAGGGCCGAACGAGGCGTCGAACAGCGCGGCAAGACGTCGCGGGTCGGAACGGACGATCGCCTCGCCGAGCGGGCCCAGCCGGACGAACCGCTCCGGCTCGAGCGCTTCCTTCTCGCGCGCCAGCTTCTCGCCCGGCGTTGCCAGCGGCCGGTCGCGTTTTCCGGCCTTGAAGATCTCCACTTCCGCGAGGTAGCTCACCAGGTCGAAACGGTAAAAGAGCTCGTTCGCCTCGGACAGCGACTGCGCCTCGAAGCGCAGCACCGGCCCGAGGTTGAACTCCCACGCGATGCGCTCGGCGAGCTGGCTCTTGCCGGTGCCCGGGTTGCCGGTGAGAAGGAGCGGCTTCGAAAGCACGAGCGCGGTGTTGACGGCGTCGACCAGGTCGGCACGGGCGCGATAGTTCGCCGGATGGTTCGGATACTTGCGGTTATCAGTGACGCCCGGGTCGCCGCGATGCCGACGCCAGGGACCGATTGCGCGGCCGAGATCGATCTTCGCCAGCGCCGCCAAGTCGCCGCGGCCGACGAAGGCAAGGTTCTGCGACGCCATGCCATTCTCTCCTCAGTAACCGGGTTGCTGGACCGCTTCCTTGCCGATGATGAGCCACACTGCCGCGGCGATCTCGTCCAGGCTCGCGCCCGGGTTTTCGTTCGGCCAGACAAACCGCTTCTCCTTCAGCCGCACCAGCCAGGGCGCGTCGCGCGTCGCAAGCAGCACATCGCGCACCTTCCACAGGTGCCAGCTCGGCGGGATGACGGGCGCCAGGAAGATGCGCACGCGCCTTTCGGGATCGCCGGCGCGCACGCGGTCCACGAACCGCGCCAGTTCACCGTTCGCCTTACCCGTGTTGTCGACCACGTACTTGTCCGTCAGAACCGCGATCACGTCGGTCACCGGGCTGGCCTTATCGGTGTAGTCGACGGGCTTGCGCAACGCGCCTGCGCGTTCTGCTTTGGTCTGCAGGTCGTGAACGGTCTGCAAAGGCGTCTCGAATTCATCGTCGAGCCCGCTCAGATCGGTTCTCAGGCGATCCCACAGCGACATGAACCATCGCTTCTGCTCGACTGATTCGATCTGCAACCACGAGACGTAGATCACCCGCTTTTTTGAGCCGGCTTTGATCGCCTTTTGCGCCTTCGTGTTCGATCGTGGCATGGCGGGTTGTCGGCGCCTCAGGTCGGCATGATCTCGTCCAACCGGCGGACGAGATCCGCGATCTGGTCGCTTAGCGTTGCCTCGTTTTCATACTGCATCCGCACGAGGCCGTTGTAGGGGTCGAACGGACCAAGAAAGCTCACCATGCCCACGTTTTTCAGCAGCGGTTCGGTCTTGATGCGGCCCGCTCGCCGGTCCTTGTCGAACGCAAAGTGCTTCGGATCGAGCTTGTCGACCATCACGAACAAGAGCGCGATGTCGAGCCCCTTTTCGAACCGCTCCACCGCCAGCGCCAGCTCCTTTCGGCAGTACTCGGAAGCCCAGTAGCTCGAATTGAGCAGGATGATGAAGTGCGTGGTGCGCTTCAGTGCGGCGATGATCGCGGCGTCGAAGAGACCGCCGGGCTCGATCTCATGTGTGTCCATGAACACGTCGGCATTCCACGTGTCTGCAGCCGGCGATACCGCAACGTGGAGCTTGTTGGCGATCATCGCGGCCGGCCTTTCGTGCCGGTACGAGATGAAGATGGTCGGTCGCTCGCTGCGTCGCTTCTTCGCTGCATGCGCCCCAGGACGCGCGCTCACGGAGCGCCGAACGGTTTTCGCGGTCCGCGCCGTCTTTGCTGCTTGCGTTGTCTTTGCCGTCCGCGCGCGTTTTGTCGTCCGTGTGTCTTTTGACGCCTTTGCCGCTCTTACGGCCTTTGCGGTCTTGGCCGTACTGGCGCGCTTGGCCGCGCCGCCCTTGCCGGTCCTCGCGGTCGGCGCACGCGAGGTCCTCGCCTTCGAACCGCGGCTCTTCGTGGCCAGTTGCGTCGCCATCCTGGCGTCTCTCCCTGCGATCCCCGCGCGGATTCTATTGAGCGGGGACGCGCAAAGAAAGCGGAAGATCCTGCAAGGCGGCGGCGCGATGCCCGTCCTACAAGGGCAATGAGATCGGTGGTGTGCTGGGCAAGCGAGTGCTGGCCCGCGAAATCGTCTCGCGAGCTCTCGCCATAGTGGCGCAGGTCGATAGCAACAAATCGGTGATTCAATGCCACATCGTCGCGTTGCGAATGCCAGACGCGGCGAACCGTGATGAGACCATGAACAAAGATCGCGAGGTGGCGACCTGCGTTCCGCACGAGTGTGCGCGGCGCAAACGGCTGCGCACGCGGTGCGCGACGGGATTGTGTCGACCCGATCCATCGCACGCGCCCGGCGCGCACACGGCGCCTGGGCCGCACTCTCACGACGGCTGCAGCAAGAGCCGGTGAACGTAGCTCCAGCGAGGAGGCGAAGATGACGCGCTTCTCTTGGGGCTTGAAGTCCGGCGCGGCATGCGCGCCAACCGCCAAAGCGGCCTGCTCGATTCGTCGCGACATGCGGCTATCCCCGGCCACTTGGCCGTACCGAGAACTTAGCGGCCGCGCAAATGCGCCGTAAATTGGCGCCGAGGCATCGGCACGAAGGCGCGTGGGGGGCTGAGTCGCGGCGCGGTGCGTGCTATCTTGGACGCAGGATCGATGAAGATCGCGCTGTTGACCGATCTGCATGCCAATCGCGAAGCGCTCGAGGCGGTGCTGCAGCATGCAGCGAGCGCCGGAGTTGAACGCTACGCCGTGCTTGGTGACCTCGTCGGCTACGGCGCCGATCCGGCATGGGTGGTTGACGCGATTCGCCGGCTGGCCGCCGCCGGCGCGATCGTCGTGCAGGGCAATCATGACGAGGCGGTCGTGCGCGGGCCGCGGCCCACGATGCGCGCTGAGGCGCGCGATGCCGTGGCTTGGACGCGCTCGCGTCTCTCGGCCGAGCAGCTTCAGTTCCTGGCCGCGCTGCAACTGACGCATACCGAGGCCGACGCGCTCTTCGTGCATGCCAATGCTTGGAGCCCTGCACGCTGGGATTACGTCGATGACCGCGCAAGCGCCGTACGCAGTTTGCGCGCGACGACCGCACGCCGCACGTTCTGTGGCCACGTGCACGAACCCATGCTCTACCATCTCTCGGCCAGGGGCAAGGCTGGCGACTTCAGGCCGCAACCCGATGTCGTGATCCCGTTGCCGCCGCACCGAAAGTGGCTCGTGATCCCCGGATCGGTCGGCCAGCCGCGCGACAACCTGCCGGCGGCCTGCTATGCGATCTACGAAACGGCGCAGCCGGCTGTTACCTACCACCGCGTGCCTTACGACCATCTGACGGCGGCCGCGAAGGTTCGTGCGGCCGGCTTGCCCGCAATCCTCGCGCAGTGGCTCGCCGATGGTGGCTGAGCCCACGATCGACCCGGCGCTCGACCCGGCGGCGTCGCCGTGGCGCGATCTCGCCCCGGGCAGCGTGGTCGATGGCTTTCGCCTCGGCGCTCGCCTGCACCGGGGTGGCATGGCGACGCTGTGGGAGGTGTCGCACCCACAGCACGAAGGCCCGCTCGTGATGAAGGTGCCGCTGCTGCGCTACGGCGAGGACCCCGCGACCATTGTCGGGTTCGAGGTCGAGCAGATGATGCTTCCGCGGCTGTCCGGGCCCCATGTGCCGCGCTTCGTCGCCCAGGGTGAGCTGACGCGGCGGCCCTACATCGTCATGGAACGCATCGAAGGGCCCAGCCTCGAAGCGCGCGCCGCCGCCGCGCCGCTAGCCGCCGACGAGGTGATCGAGATCGGCGCGCGCGTGGCACGCGCCCTGCACGACCTGCACCGGCAGCACGTCGTGCACCTCGACGTGAGGCCGGAGAACCTGCTGCAGCGCGCCGACGGCACGGTGGTGATCGTCGACTTCGGGCTCTCGCACCACGACGAACTGCCCGACCTGCTCGCCGAGGAGTTCAGGCAGCCGATGGGGTCCTGGCCCTACATCGCGCCCGAGCAACTCGACTTCGTGCGTGACGACCCGCGCAGCGACGTCTTCGGCCTCGGCGCCGTGCTGTACCAGCTAACCACAGGAGCTCTGCCGTTCGGCGACCCGAAGACGGTACGCGAGTTGCAGCGCCGGCGCTGGACCGATCCGTTGCCGCCGGTCTCGCGCCGTGCGGACTGTCCACCCTGGCTGCAGGAGATCATCCTGCGCTGCCTCGAAGTGGATCCGGTGCGGCGCTGGCCGAGCGCTGCGCACCTCGCGATCAGTTTCGAGGATCCCCGCCAAGTGCGGTTGACCGAACGCGCCGCCAGACGCCGCGCGGCGGGGCTCGGCAAGCGCCTGCGTCGCCGTTTTGCGGCCCGGCCAGCCCTAGTGCGCCTCGACGTTACGCCGCGCGCCGGTGTGGCGCGCAGGCAGATCGCACGCAACCCCATCATCGTCGCTGCCGTGGACCCCGCGGCGAGCACGGGCGCGCTGGCCGAGGCGCTGCGCGCGACGGTGCGGCTGACCCTGGTGGGCCACCCTGGTGCGCGGCTCGCCTGCGTCGGCGTGCTGAAGACAAAGGTGGTAGGGCTCGACGACTATACCGACGGCGAAGGCCGCAACCTGCACCTGAAGTCGCTCGCGGCACTGAAGGCGTGGGCGCAGCCGCTGGCGCTCGCGCTCGACGAGGGCCAAGTGACCTTCCACGTGCTCGAGGCCAGTGACCCGGCGGCCGCGCTCGTCGAGTTCGCACGCCGCAACGGCGTCGACCAGATCGTCATGGGGGCGCGCGCCGCGTCGGCGCTGCGGCGCTACCTCGGCAGCGTGAGTGCTCGGGTCGTCGCCGAGGCCGGATGCACGGTGACGGTGGTGCGCGCGTGAACGCCAGCAGCACGCTGCGGCGCTCAGTCGATGAGCGGTCGGTAGCCGAGTAGAAAGGCGTCAATTTCGAGCGACTTTCGACCTCAGCACGCTGGTGTTCTTGGAAGGTTCATCCTGGCTACGCGACGCGCAAGAGAGATCGGCGCGGACCCGCCCTGATGAATCGTGGAGAGGGTTGCCTTCTGTCAACTCGATTTAGCGCGGGTCACGGGGCACCTGGCCCGCCGTTCGGCATTGATCGGCTCGATCCGGCCGGGATTCTGGTCGGCGAGCGCGGCGCCACGGGCCGGTATCGCCGCGAGGCGAAGCGTGGACGCTCGACAAAGAAGAAGGGCCACGCTCTGGTGGCCCTCTTAGTCGCCGAATTCGCGATCAGACCGCGCGGGTCGCACCACGCGCGCGCTTAACTGACTTCTTCGCGGTCCTGGTCGGCTTGGCCACCGCAGTAGCCGCCACACGTCGCGACAGACGCCGCGAGGCTTCATCGACCCGACCTGCAATCTGCAGCGAAAGCTTGGCTGCTGGCAGGTTGATCTTGCGGAACGCGCCGACCACGAACATGTCGTTCGCCCACGCGGTCTGCTCACCGAAGGCCTCGATGCCTTTTACCGTGCGGCCAGAGATCCGATCGACAGCGCTGTTGGCGATCTTTGTAAGGCGCGTCGTCGAGTCAACCACTCGGCGCGCCACGCGCTGCTGCGAGGCCACCAGACTGGCCTTGATCTCGCTGTTGATCCACGGCAGTGGCTGCCTCTCGACCAATTGTTCGTAGCGGTCGCTGAATGCATTCACGGCGCGCTCGGTGCCGGCGCCGTAGGCGGCGAACAGGTTCTTCGCGGTCTGGCCGTAGTGGCCGACAACGTCGATGGCGATGGTGTTCAGTTTCGCGGAAGCAGTCATGCTGAGATTCCATAGTAGTTGCGTGAACAGCTGCGATCTTCGCCA
>DATKAJ010000094.1:0-4375 GCA_035498175.1 Burkholderiaceae bacterium | reverse complement strand
GATCCTTCGGCAGCAGCAGGCGTTGCAGGTCACCCTCGATTTCTTCCATCCGAGCGCGCGCCGAATGCACCTCTTCCTCGGCCAGCGCCTTCATGTCCGGATCCGACATCATTTCCTGCGCGCCCAGCAGGTCCGCCTGCGCGCGGTGGTACTCGTGGAAGCGGGTGACGACCGGCTCGATTTCCGCACGCTCCTGGCCGAGGGTGCGCAGGCGGTTCAGATCGCGAGCCGTTTCTTCGCGGGCGAGCTGGGTGTCGATCTCCTCCAGCCGCCGTGCGAGTTGCTGGAGCTTGTTCTGCATAGAAGATTTCATGGCGATCGTGTTCGGTGCGTGGCGCGGGATGGCGGGGCGCCGGCGGCAGGCCCGGCGCCGGCGGACGACGGCCCGCAGCAGTGCGGCCGCAGGGCGGCCGCGGCTGCGGGCGGCAGCTAATCGTCGAACTGGGAGTAGAAGCGCGCGAGGAGTGCCTGCAGGCGTTGATGCTCGGCGTTGTCGCCGGCTTCGCGCAGCGTGCTCATCGGGTCGTGCAGGAACTTGTTGGTCAGTGCCTGTGAGAGGTGTTCAACGACGACCTCCGGGGCCTCGCCGCGGGCCAACTGCTTCAGTGCGCGCTCCAGCTCGCGCCGCCGCAGCGCGTCAGCACGCGTGCGCAGGTCCTGGATCACCGGAACCGCGCGGCGCGCCCGGACCCATTCCTCGAAATCGCGCACGCGCGACTCGATGATCGCCTCGGCCTGCGCGACGGCGGCCTGGCGGCTCTCGTTGCCGCTCTGAACAATGCGGCCGAGGTCGTCGACAGTGTGCACGTAGACGTCGTCGAGCCGGGCCACTTCGGGCTCGACGTCGCGCGGCACGGCCAGGTCGACGATGAACATCGGCTTGCGCCGGCGCGACTTGATCGCGCGTTCGATCATGCCCAGTCCGATGATCGGCAGTGAACTCGCGGTACACGAGACGACGATGTCGTAGCGCGCGATGGTGTCAGGGAGCTCCGACAGCTTGATCGAGTGCGCGTGGAATCGATGCGCCAGCAGTTGCGCGCGCTCCAGCGTGCGATTCGCGACCGTGATCGACTTTGGGTGCTGCGCGGCGAAATGCGTCGCGGTGAGTTCGACCATCTCGCCCGCTCCGACGAACAGCACATGTTCGCCTGCGAGGCTGCCGAAGATGCGCTGCGCGACACGCACGGCAGCCGCGGCCATCGATACCGACTGCGTGCCGATCTCGGTGGTCGTGCGCACTTCCTTGGCGACCGCGAAGGTGCGCTGGAACAGGTGGTTCAGCATCAGGCCCAGGCCGCCCGCGCTGCGCGCCAGCTTCTCGGCCTGCTTCATCTGGCCCAGGATCTGCGGTTCGCCAAGGACCATCGAGTCCAGCCCGCTGGCGACACGGAACGCATGCCGGACCGCGCTCGCCTGCGGCAGCACGTAGGTATGACGCTGCAACTCATCGAGGCTCAGCTGCTTTTCCTCGGCGACGAATTCCTGCAGCGCCGATTGGGCGCGCTCGGGCTCGTCCGCGGCGCAGTACAGCTCGGTCCGGTTACAGGTAGAGACGATGGCTGCTTCGGAGATCCGCCCTCCTTCGGCCCGCGCCAGCCTCTCGCGCAGGCGTCCGATGGTCCCGCACACCTCTTCGGGCACGAAGGCGACACGTTCCCGCACCGCGAGCGGGGCGGTGGTGTGGTTCAGTCCGAGGGTCAGAAGCTGCATGGCTGCCAGGGAGTTGGGCGCGCCTGCCGATAAGCGAAACCGCCAAATTATAGGCCGCGGGGTTTTCGCAAACCGTTGATCTGGATCGTATGCGGCCGCCTGTCTGGACTAGCGCGGCGGGTCGAACCCGCCCCGCTGCGGCGCGTCAGCTCACGTCCCGACCCGATCCGGGTGTGGATTTGGCCGCGGCCAGCGGCGTCCCGGCAGCCCCATCCGCCGCGGGTCTGCGCGAGGCGTGCGAGCTGTCAGAGCGCGAAAGAGAATGTTTCCTTCAGGCGCTGCTGCAGTTTGCGCGCCTGGCGGAACGCTTCCTTCAGCATGCGCTGGTCGACCTCATTCAGTGCGTAGGGGTCGATGCGATTGGCACCCGCCGCGTGAGGAACTTCCTGCGCCCGCAGGCGCAGCACCTGCAGGTAGTGAAAGGCGTCGACCGTCGCCTCGACATGGCGGGGGTCCGCCTTGACCGCTTCCCCGGCCTGCCGCAGCCGGTCCGCGGTGCCCGTGAGTGCGCTGCCTCCCGACAGCGCGAAGACCCGCGCCGCATCGACAAAGATGCGCGCCCCGCGCTTCTTGAGGTCGAGCGTGCCCTCGCGCCCCGGCTTGTCGGAAACCTGGAAGGCGCGAATCAGCCCGAGCGGCGGTTCGGTCTCGAGCGCGTTCTGCACCATCAGCCGCAGAAACAGCTTGTTCGCCTGGGTCCGGGCAAGCAGCCACTCGCGCAGCCGGTCGGCGAGCGCGTGGTTGCCATGGAGCGGCCGGAAATCGAAGAAGATGTTCGCGTTCAGCAGGCGCTCGGGCGTCGGCTGGCTGATCCACGCCGTGAACTGATTGCGCCACTCGGCCTCGGTCAGGCACCACTGCGGATTGCTCGCCATGATGTTGCCTTTGCACAGCGGGAATCCGAGCTGGTCGAGCGCATCGTTCACCTCGCGTGCAAAGGCGAGCAACTCGTGCCGCGCTCGCAGCAATTCAGCGTCCGACGCCGGGGCCACAAAGATCAGCGCGTTGTCCTGGTCGGATGCCAGCGTCTGCTCCTCCCGGCCCTCGCTGCCGAGGGCAAGCCAGCACCAGCCGAGGCCCTCGAGAGCGTGCTCCTGCAGCACGCGATTGATCACCTCGCGTGTCAGCGCGTCGTTCAGGGCCGCAATCGTGCGCGTCAGTGCTTCGGCGGAGACGCCTTGGGCCAGCAGGTTGCGCGCGAGATTACGGATGTCCCCGGCCACGTGGGCGAGGCCCTTGATGGAGCGCGCCGACCGGATCGCGTGATGGATCTGCCGCAGGCTCACGCGCTGCAGAGCGAAGAGATCGTGCTCGAAGATGGTTCCGAGCACCTTGCCGTGCGCGGTCACGATCATCTGGTGGAATCCGCCGGCGGCCATGCTCTGGATCGCCTCGGCCGCGGTCGCTTCGGCCGGCAGCGTCACGGGATCGCGTGTCATCACTTGCGCCACAGGCGTGTCGAGCGACATTCCCTGCAGGACCACGCGGTCGCGCAGGTCGTTCAGCGTGAAAACGCCGACCGGCGCCATTGCTTCGTCGACGACGATGACGGAGCGCACCGCGTGCTCCTTCATGCGCGTCAGCGCCTCCCGGAGTGTTTCGGTAGCGAGGCAGGTCACCGGCTCCGAAGGGATGAGCTGCGAAAGTGGCCGCGTCAGCGAATGCTGGTCGGCCGCCACCTGGCTGTAGTGGCGCTGCAGTTCGGCGAGCGACTGCTGCGCGAGCACTGTGACCGCCTCGGTGCAGTAAGCCGCGAACTCCGGTGACTGAGCCCGCAGCTTCTGGAAGTCGTCGCCGGAAAGCAGGTAGGCGGAGACGTCGTCGACGGCGCGGTAGCTGCGTGTCGGCTGCCCGCCGGCGGTGAGCGAACCCACCGGAAAGCACTCGCCTGGCTGAAGCACGCGATCGGGCATCGTGTCCAGGCCGGCCGTCACGCTGGCCACATGGCCGCTCCTGATGATGTGCAGCGGCGGGAATTCCGCGGTGCGGTCGACGATGACGCTTTCCTTCGCGAAGCGGGCGGGTCGAAGACGAGGAATCAGGAACCGGAAAGCGTCGTCGCTCATGAGCCGGAACGGCATGTACTTCGCGAGTGAGTCGCGCACGGCTTCAAAGCTGAGCGGCGGTGAATTCGGTTTGTTCATGTTTCAACAATACAAAGGCGGAGGCTGGGCCGGCCAGTGCCATCAAAATCAGTACTTGATCCGCGCGTAATACGTCTCCTGCGCGGCCTCCCGTGCCTGGCCCAGCGTATGGATGCCCCTCTCGGCGAGCAGCGGAAGCAGTTTGAGGAAGATCTCGGCAGTCACCATCGCATCGCCCAGTGCCGTGTGGCGACCGGTAATGGCGACGCCGAAGCGCTCGGCAATCGCCTCCAGCTGATGCGACTCCTGATTGGGATGCATCAGCGCGGACAGCAGCAGAGTATCGAGCACCGGCTGCTCGAAGCGCACACCGCTGGTCTGCTCCTTGAGCTGCAGAAAGCGCATGTCGAACGCGGCGTTGTGCGCAACCAGCACCGTGTCCTGCGCAAACGCGTGGAATGCGGGCAGCACCTCGTCGATCGTCGGCTTGCCGATCAGCATCTCCGGCGTGATGCCGTGGATGGGAATCGAGGCCTCGGGGATGGGGCGGCGCGGATCGACGAGCTGCTCGAACCATT
>DATKAJ010000093.1:0-48636 GCA_035498175.1 Burkholderiaceae bacterium | reverse complement strand
ACGTGAGCTGGGTTTAAAACGTCGTGAGACAGTTTGGTCCCTATCTGCCGTGGGCGCTGGAAGATTGACGGGGGCTGCTCCTAGTACGAGAGGACCGGAGTGGACGCACCTCTGGTGTACCGGTTGTCACGCCAGTGGCATCGCCGGGTAGCTATGTTCGGAAGAGATAACCGCTGAAAGCATCTAAGCGGGAAACTCGCCTCAAGATGAGACTTCCCGGAGACTTGATCTCCCTGTAGGGTCGTCCGAGACCAGGACGTTGATAGGTCGGGTGTGGAAGCGCGGTAACGCGTTCAGCTAACCGATACTAATTGCCCGTGCGGCTTGATCCTATAACCGTGCTGCCTCCTCAGATGAGTTGAGGCCGATGCAACACGATCGCCACTTGGTGGCCTTTGCTTCTTCCGACTTGGATCTTTCGAACGTGATCGCCACGCGGTCACAATCGTGAGGTCAATCCGTTTTGCCTGATGACCATAGCGAGTTGGAACCACTCCTTCCCATCCCGAACAGGACAGTGAAACGACTCAGCGCCGATGATAGTGGGATGTATTTCCCGCGAAAGTAGGACATCGTCAGGCTCGCCATACCAACGCCCTGGAGCTTCACCGCTTCGGGGCGTTTTTCTTTGCGCGATGCTTTCGCCGATTCAGGGATTCCTGCGCGAAACCGGCTCCTATACTCTCCGCGCTGCCAGGAGTCCCGGATGGAACGTTTCACGATATCGATCGACGATCAACTTGCGCATGAATTCGACGCGCTGATCGAGCAGCGCGGCTACAGCAACCGCTCGGAGGCTGTGCGCGACATCCTGCGCGCGCATCTGGACCGTTTCCGCGAGAGCGCCGACACCGACGCGCACTGTGTGGCGAATCTCTCGTATGTCTACAACCATCACGAACGCGACCTGGCGGAACGCCTGACCTCGATCCAGCACGATCACCACGATCTGACGATCTCGACGATGCATGCGCATCTCGATCATGATCACTGCATCGAAAGCGTCATGCTCAAGGGCCGCTCGCGCGACGTGCGCCGCTTTGCCGACGCCGTTTCCGCCGAACGCGGCGTGCGCCACGGTCAGCTCAACCTGGTTACGGTCGAAGTCGAGCATCCGTCGCGGCACGTGCACTCGCACCTGACGCCGAATCACTAAAGGCGCAACCACCCCGCTTGATCCGCGACAAGGACCCGGTAAGAGAAACCTGGATAGAGTTCATACGCGAGGTGATGCCGGATGCATGAACTGCCGACCGATTCGTCGCGGCTCGAGTCCTTGCCCAGCGCACGGCCGTCTCGCCCTGACCGCGCCGCACCGCTTTTCGATCAGAATCTCGCACTTGTCGGCCCTGAGGAGTCGGAGTGCGGGCACTTCGCTGGGTTGCGTCGGGCGTAGTGGCACTGGCGCTCTGCGCGGTGGCGGCGTTGCTGTGGTATCGGCAGGCGAGTCAGCCGCAGCACGAAGGAACGCTTAATCTTGAGGGCCTCGAATCGACGGTCGAGGTGCGGCGCGACGCCCAGGGTATTCCGAGGATCGTTGCTCGGCACGAGCGCGACGCGATGTTCGCGCTCGGCTTCGTGCATGCCCAGGACCGCCTGTGGCAGATGGAATTCAACCGGCGACTGGCCGCCGGGCGGCTGTCGGAAATCCTCGGTCCCGCGACGCTGCCGACGGACAAATTCCTGCGCACGCTTGGCGTCCATCAGGCCGCACAGCGGACGTACGAGTCGCTGGACGACGAGCATCGGGCACTGATCGATGCCTATGTCGACGGCGTGAACGCCCAGTTCCGCCATCGCACGGGTCCATTGCCGCCGGAGTTCCTGCTGCTGCGCGCGCCAGCGCCCGAACCCTGGACCGCTGCGGACTCTCTCGCGTGGTCGCTGATGATGGCGTGGGACCTCGCGTCGCACAGTATGCGCATGGAATTGCGGCGGCTGCGGCTGGCGCAGCGCTTCACGCGGATGGAGATTGACGACATCTATCCGCCGTTGCCCGGGGACCCTGCGCCGCAAACGGCCGACTACGTTGAGACTTACCGCCTGCTCGGAGCATTTGCGAGCCCTGCGCTGAAGACGAGCCACTTGCCGGGCGGTGACATTCCGGCAGGCCTGTTCGGTGTCGGCGAAGGCATCGGATCGAACAATTGGGTGCTGTCGGGACGGCGCAGCGTCAGCGGCAAGCCGCTGCTCGCGAACGACCCGCACCTTGGGCTTACGGCGCCGCCGGTCTGGTATTTCGCCGCGATCCGTGTGCCAGGCCTCGAGCTCATCGGCGCCACGCTGCCGGGCTTGCCCGGAGTGGTACTCGGTCGCAACGACCACATCGCCTGGGGCATGACCAACACCGGCGTGGATCAGCAGGACCTCTTCCTCGAGCGGCTGGCGTCCGAAGGCGCGGACGAATACGAGACGCCAACGGGGCCGCAGCACTTTGCTCGCCGCATCGAAACGATCCGGGTCAAGGGCGATGCCGATGCTGAACTCACGGTGCGCGAAAGCCGCCATGGGCCGGTGCTGAGCGGACTGGAGTCGATTGACCGCGCCTTCAGCAACCGCGGCCTCGTTCTGGCGCTGCGCTGGGCCGCGCTCGATCCGGGGGACCGCACCTGGGCTGCGCTGCGCGCGCTCAACCGTGCGCGAAGCGTGGCGGACGCGGACAAGGCGCTTGCCGACTTTAACGTCGTCACGCAGTCATTCGTTCTGGCCGACGTCGAAGGCAACATCGGATTCGTGGTTGCCGGCCGCATCCCGAAGCGCCGCGCCGACAACGACCTGCAGGGCATCGCTCCATCACCCGGCTGGGATGAGCGCTACGACTGGCAAGGTTTCGTGCCCTACGAAGAGGCGCCGCGCAGCATCAACCCGCCGGAAGGCTTCATCGCGACGGCCAACAACCGTGTCGTTCCCTTTGAATATCCGCATCACCTGACGTTCGACTGGTTCCCTTCCTACCGCGTGCGCCGCATCGTCGAACTGGTGGGTGAGCGCGAAATGCACGACGTCGCGTCGACGCAGGCCATCCAGCGCGACGTCGTGTCGCTCGCAGCACGCCAGATGATGCAGTCGCTATCGGTCGCACAACCGCTGACGACAGCGGGCCGCGAGGCGCTGGCGCGCCTGAAAGCGTGGGACGGGTCCATGGCTCCGGATCGCCCGGAACCGCTGCTGTATCACGCGTGGCGGCGCGAACTGGCGCAACGCGTGTTTGGTGATGACTTCGCCGACCTCAGCGCGGACTTCGTCGCGAACGAGGACATGACGCGCGCATTGCTGCACCTGCTCGAAGGACGTGCGAGCGGACGCGACTGGTGTGACGACCGGCGCACGGAGCAGCGCTTCGAGACGTGCGCAACCCTGATGGCCGAGGCGCTCGATGCTGCCGTGGCGCAGCTGGCCGAAGACTCCGGGCGCGACGTTGCCGGACTGCGCTGGGGCGATCAGCACATCGCCGTTGCCGAACACCGGCCTTTGTCGAGCGTCGCCGGTGTCTCGCAGCTGTTCGAACTCCGCACGCCGTATCCCGGCGACACCCACACGATCAACGTCGGCGCACTGTCGAACCGGCCCGGCGCGCCGTTCACGACCCGGCACACCGCGAGCCTGCGCGCCATCTACGACCTTGGCGCCCCGGAGAAGTCGCTGTGGATTCTGTCGTCCGGGCAGGCCGGCAATCCGCTATCACCGCTGTACTCGTCGATGTTGCCGCTCTGGCGCGATGTTGAGTACCTGCCGATGACGCCGGCGGCGCCCTCGGCCTTCGCGCTCGTGCTGAAGCCTGCGTCGTAACTGTCATGCGCTGCGCTGGTCAGCGCGCGCTGCCGCGCCCTGCATCGCTGCCGAAGTCACCAGCGGCTCGGGCTGCGACGACAGCGCCGCATCGATCATCGACTGGGCGACGTCCTCGACACTCACGGGCCTGATCTTTGCGGGCAGGAGTCGCCGCAGCGGACGTGTCAGCGCCAGCGCCAGCGCTTCGCCGGGGCGATGCTCCGTTCGCGGCCCGTCGAGCAGACTCGGCCGTGTCAGTACCAGCGGTATCCGGAGGCCGCGCAGGGCGTCTTCAGTTTCACCCTTGACGCGGTTGTAGAGGACCGGGCTGCCCGCCGCGGCACCCAGCGCGCTGACGACGATCAGCCGATGCGCTCCCCGCTCAGCGGCCCATTTCCCGAAGGCGAGCACGTAGTCGTGGTCCACACGTCGGAACGCGGCCTGCGAACCCGCGGCCTTCATTGTCGTGCCCAGGCAGCAGTACGCATCGACGACAGCCGTACGTGCGACCGAAGCGAGCACGTTGCCGAGATTGTCGAAGTGCGCAGGCACTTCGCGCACCCGGGAATCGAGGCCCAGCGGGCGACGCGTGAGCGCCACAATGGACTGGTAGGCGGGTTGTCGCAGCAATCGCCGCAGCACGGCGCGCCCGACAAGCCCGCTGGCACCAGCAACTACCGCTGTTCGCCCGGCCGGGCGGCCCTTGCTCTGTTTCATTGGGCACTCCAGAGATATGCCGCGCATCGTAGCGGCGCCGGAGGGGTGCCTTGCGACAGACGCATGACCCACCTAGCATCGGCGGCTAATGCGCTCTGTCGTCGCCCCGCTCGCGGCCGTGCTGGCCGGATGTGCGAGCGCGCCGCCAGCGGAAGTGCCCGCCAGTTCGGTGGCCGCGTTCTCGACCAACACGGCGCTCGGCGCATTCCCCAGGGGCTGGCAGCCGTGGATCATCAACCGGGCCAAGACGCCGACGGATTACCGGCTGGTCCGGGACCCTGAAACCGGCAGCGTGGTGCTGCACGCTGAGGCCGATGCGGCGGCCAGCGGCCTGCGCCAGCTTCTCAGTGTGGACCCGGCTGAGTACCCGATCGTCGTCTGGCGCTGGCGCGTGGTCGACCTCATCGTCAGTGCCGACAATGCGGATCGCTACGCCGAGGATTCGCCGGTGCGGCTGCTGCTGTTCTTCGACGGCGACAAGCGCTCGCTGTCGCTGAAGGAACAGCTGCTGATGGAGACTGCGCAGCTGCTGACCGGCCAGGCGCTGCCCTACGCGACGCTGATGTACATCTGGGAAAACCGCCTGCCAGTCGATACCGTGCTGTCGAACACCTTCAGCAGCCAGATCAAGTTGATCGTCGCCAGCAGCGGACCGGGAGCAGGCCTCGGTCGATGGCAAACCTTCGAACGCAACTACGTGGACGACTACCGGCGTGCCTTCGGCGCCAGTCCGGGCCGGTTGATCGGCGTCGGCATCATGACCGACACCGATAACACCGGGGAGCGGATCGAGGCCTTCTACGGCGACATCGCGCTGAGGCGCGCGCCTTGATCCGACTACGGCGCGCCCGAGCCGATCAGGGCACAATTCCGGGCTGCCGGCCCGCCTTACAGCGCTAGCGTCGACCCACCGCCATGCTTCGGTTCCTGCTGACCCGGGTATCCCTGCTCGTGCCGACTTTTTTCGGCATGACGCTGCTGGCGTTCATCCTGATCCGGCTGGTTCCCGGAGACCCGATCGAGACGATGGCGGGCGAGCGCGGGATCGACAAGGAGCGGCACGAGATGCTGCTGCGCGATTACGGCCTCGACCGTCCTGTGATCGTCCAGTACGGCATCTATATCGGACGCGTGCTGCAGGGCAATCTGGGCAAATCGATGATCACCCAGGAGCCCGTGCTGAAGGAGTTCCTGGCGCTGTTCCCCGCCACGGTCGAACTCGCCAGCTTCGCGATCGTCTTCGCGCTCGGCATCGGCATTCCGGCCGGCATGCTGGCCGCAGTGCGACGAAATTCAATCTTCGATCATGGCGTGATGGGCGTGTCGTTGACCGGCTATTCGATGCCGATCTTCTGGTGGGGGCTGCTGCTGATCCTGCTGTTCTCGGTGCAGCTGGGCTGGACGCCGGTTTCAGGCCGGCTCGACGTCAAGTACTTTGTCGAGCCCGTAACCGGCTTCCTGCTCGTCGATTCCCTGCTGGCTCGTGATTTCGGCGCCTTTCGATCGGCGGCACTGCACCTGGTGCTGCCGTTGATCGTGCTGGGGACCATACCGCTGGCGGTCATCGCGCGGATGACACGCTCCTCGATGCTCGAGGTGATGGGCGAGGACTACGTCCGCACGGCGCGCGCAAAGGGACTGGCGCCGCTGCGCGTGATTGCGCTGCATGCCTTCCGCAATGCGCTGATCCCGGTCGTGACCGTGATCGGCCTGCAGGTCGGCGTGCTGTTCACCGGCGCCATCCTCACCGAGACGATCTTCTCCTGGCCCGGCGTCGGCAAGTGGCTGATTGAAGCGATCAACCGGCGCGATTACCCGGTGCTGCAGGGTGGCCTGCTGCTGCTCGGCCTGATGGTGATGACGGTGAATCTGATCGTCGACATCGCCTACGGCTTCATCAATCCGCGCATCCGGCATTCGCGATGAGCGCGCCGGGCCACCTCAAGCGCGAGGCCCCTTGGAGGGACGGCTCGAAACGCCCTGGGGGTGTTACATGACCGACCCGATCGCCACCGCCGCGCTCACCGACGCCGAACTCGCGTCGCTGGTGCAGCACACCGCACCGGCCGAGCCGCCGACGCCGTTCGCGGAGTTCTGGCGGCATTTCTCTGCAAACGCCGGGGCCGTGACGGGGCTGGTCATCGTGCTGTCGGTATTGCTGATTGCGGTGTTCGCGGGTGTGCTCGCGCCGCATTCACCGACGGTGATCGATAACGCCGCGTATCTGAAGCCACCGGCGTGGGCCGCGGGCGGCTCGTGGACCTATCCGCTGGGCACCGACGCGATCGGGCGCGACATCCTGTCGCGGCTCATGTACGGCGCACGATTCTCGTTGTCGATCGGCGTGGCCGTAGTGGCGCTGTCAGTGATCGTCGGCACCTGCCTGGGCATGGCCGCAGCATTCTTCCGCGGCGTGACCGAGATCGCGATCATGCGCCTGATGGACGTGCTGCTCAGCCTGCCGAGCCTGCTGCTGGCGATCGTCATCGTCGCGATTCTCGGGCCCGGCCTGATGAATGCAATGCTCGCCGTCGCCGTCGTTGTCCTGCCTCACTACGTGCGCACCGCGCGCGCCGCCGCGCTCACCGAACTGTCGCGCGACTACGTGACCGCCGCGCGTATGGTTGGCGCGAGCAGCTTCCGGCTGATGTTCCGTGAGGTGCTGCCGAACTGCCTGGCGCCGCTGATCGTGCAGGCCTCACTCGGCGTGTCGACGGCGATTCTCGACGCGGCCGCTCTCGGCTTCCTCGGGCTCGGGGCACAGCCCCCCACTCCGGAGTGGGGCACGATGCTCGCCGACGCGCGCGAATTCGTGCTGCGCGCGTGGTGGGTCGTGACCTTCCCGGGCCTCGTGATCCTGATCACGGTGCTCGCGTTCAACCTGCTGGGCGACGGCCTGCGCGACGCGCTCGATCCGAAGCTCAAGCGCTGAGAATCATGCGGCTACCCTTACTTCGTTCGCTACCGCCTGCTCGGGTAAGGACCTCCTTCGGGGCGACCCCGCGCGAGGACTGAATGCCACTGCTCGAAATCGAATCGCTGCAGGTCGATTTCCCGGTCGGGGGCCGCGTGCTGCGCGCGGTCGACGACGTCAGCCTCTCGGTCGGCGAAGGCGAAGTGCTCGGCATCGTTGGTGAATCCGGGTCGGGCAAGAGCGTGACGATGCTGGCACTGATGGGTCTGATCGCCTATCCGGGACGCGTCAAGGCGCGCCGGGTCAGCTTCGATGGCCGCGACCTGCTGGCGCTGACGGACCGTGAGCGCCGGCAGCTGACGGGTCGCGACATGGCAATGATCTTCCAGGAGCCAGCGACCAGCCTGAATCCATGCTTCTCCGTTGGCTTCCAGCTGAGCGAGACGTTGCGCCAGCACACCAAGCTTTCGCACCGGCAGGCCACCGATCGCGCCGTCGAACTGCTCGGACAGGTCGGCATTCCGGATCCCGCACGACGGCTGCAGGACTATCCGCATCTGCTTTCCGGTGGCATGAACCAGCGCGTGATGATCGCGATGGCGATTGCCTGCAATCCACGGCTGCTGATTGCCGACGAGCCCACGACCGCGCTCGACGTCACCATCCAGGCGCAGATCCTCGACCTGCTGCGCCAGCTGCAGAAAGAACGCGGCATGGCGCTGGTGCTGATCACGCACAACATGGCCGTGGTCGCTGAAATGGCGCAACGCGTCGCCGTGATGTACGCGGGTCAGGTCGTGGAGGATCGACCGGGGAGCGCGCTCTTCGCGGCGCCCGAGCACCCGTACACCGCCGCACTGCTGGCCGCGCTGCCGGAGCGGCACGACGAGGACGGCGCACGCCTCGCGACGATTCCGGGCATGGTGCCCGGCCTCTACGACCGTCCGCGCGGCTGCCTGTTCAGCCCGCGCTGCGTGGACGCGACCGTCCGATGCCACAAGGAGCAGCCCGCACTGGCCGTGATCGATCGCGGCCGCGTGCGCTGCCACTACCCGATCACCGATGCGGATCGCGAGGCAGCGATCGTGCGCGACCGGCATGTCGGCGCGCTCGCAGCGCGCCAGGAAGCGACCGCGGCCCGATGAACCCGAGCAGCGCGCCCGTCGTCGAGGCCAGCGACCTACGGCAGGTCTACACCGTGCGGCGCGGGATGCTGCGCGAGCCTGCGCACCTGCAGGCGGTCGGGAGCATCTCGTTCGCTCTTGACCCCGGGCGCACGCTGGCCGTCGTCGGTGAGTCGGGTTGCGGCAAGTCGACGCTGGCGCGGATGGTTGCGCTGATCGAAAGGCCGACCTCCGGGCAACTGCGGCTGGGCGGAATCGACGTATCGACGACTGACACGGACACGCGCGCCAGGCTGCGCCAGACGGTGCAGCTCGTGTTCCAGAACCCGTACGGGTCGCTGAATCCGCGCAAGACGGTGGGGTCGATCCTAGCCGAGCCGCTTGCCATCAACACGGCCCTGAGCGCGGACGAGCGTGCCGCCCGCGTCGACGAGATGATGCGCAGGGTCGGCTTGCGCGCCGAGCACGTGAGCCGCTATCCGCACATGTTCTCGGGCGGACAGCGCCAGCGCATCGCGATCGCGCGGGCGCTGATGCTGAGGCCGGCCGTCGTGGTCGCCGACGAACCGGTATCGGCGCTCGACGTATCGATCCAGGCGCAGGTGCTCAACCTGCTGGCCGACCTGCAGCGCGAGTTCGGTGTCGCGTACCTCTTCATCTCGCACGATCTGGCGGTCGTGCGCCACATTGCGGACGATGTGCTGGTGATGTACCTCGGGCTGGTGATGGAGCAGGGGCCGAAGGCGCGTATCTTCGATGCGCCGCGGCACCCCTACACGCAGGCGCTGCTCGCGTCGACGCCGGGGATGGGTCACGACGGCAGCCGCGCCGTACTCAAGGGCGAACTGCCGTCGCCGCTTGCCCCACCCTCGGGCTGCGTGTTCTCGACGCGCTGCCCGTACGCGGACGCGCGCTGCCGCGCAGAGCGCCCGGGATTGCGAGTGCTGGACGGCCGTCTGGTCGCCTGCCACTATGCCGAGTTGACGTCCGGGGCGAAGCCCGCGCCGGATTCCGATTTTGATGAGTCGCGCGCAATGGCGCGGTAAAGAGGAGGCGGTAAGCATGACGCACGTCCTGAAGTGGGCTGCAGGAAGACCGGCGCGGGTTGCAATGGCCTGTGCTGCATTCGCGCTGATTGGCAGCGTATCGGCGAAGACTCTGGTGTTCTGCTCGGAAGGCAGCCCGGAGAACTTCTACCCGGGAATCAACACGACCGGCACCTCGTTCGACGCGAACAGCCAAATCTACAGCCGCATCGTCGACTTCGAGCGCGGGGGGACGAAGGTCGTCCCGGGCCTGGCGGAAAAGTGGGACATCTCGCCCGACGGCAAGGTCTACACGTTCTATTTGCGCAAGGGCGTGAAGTGGCACGAGAACAAGAACTTCAAACCCACGCGCGACATGAATGCCGACGACATCATCTTCATGTTCGAGCGGCAGTGGAAGGACTCGAATCCGTACTTCAAGGTCACGAGCACGAACCACTCGTACTTCAACGACATGGGCATGCCGAAGCTGCTGAAGTCGGTCGAGAAAGTCGATGACTACACGGTGCGTGTGACGCTCGAGAAGGCCGAGGCGCCGTTCCTGTCGAACCTGGCGATGGAATACGCCGGCGTGCAGAGCAAGGAGTACGCGGACGCGATGCTGAAGGCGGGTACGCCCGAGAAGGTCGACCAGGAGCCGATCGGCACCGGGCCGTTCTACCTGGTCCAGTACCAGCGTGACGCGATCATCCGCTACAAGGCGTTTCCACAGTTCTGGGGCGGCAAGGCCAAGATTGACGACCTCGTGTTCTCGATCACTCCGGATGCCTCGGTGCGCTGGGCCAAGCTGCAGAAGGGCGAGTGCCATGTGATGCCGTATCCGAACCCGGCGGACCTCGAGGCGATCCGCAAGGACCCGAAGGTCAGGGTCCTCGAGCAGCCCGGCCTGAACATCGGCTACCTCGCCTACAACGCGACCAAGAAGCCGTTCGACGACGTGCGCGTGCGCAAGGCGGTAAACATGGCCATCAACAAGAAGGCCATCATCGATGCCGTGTACCTGTCGACCGGGATCGCGGCGAAGAATCCGATCCCGCCGACGCAGTGGTCGTACAACGACGCGATCAAGGACGACCCGTACGATCCCGCCGCTGCGAAGAAGCTGCTGGCCGAGGCCGGCTATCCGAACGGCTTCACGACCGACCTGTGGGCGATGCCGGTGCAGCGGCCCTACAACCCGAACGCCAAGCGGATCGCTGAACTGATGCAGGCGGATCTGGCGAAGGTCGGCATCACCGCCGAGATCAAGAGCTTCGAATGGGGCGAGTACCGCAAGCGCATGCAGAACGGCGAGCACCAGATGGGGATGCTGGGCTGGACCGGCGACAACGGCGACCCCGACAACTTCCTGCACAACCTGCTCGGCTGCGACGGCGCGAAACAGGGCGGCAGCAACGTGTCGAAGTGGTGCTACCCGCCGTTCGACGATCTCGTGATCAAGGCGGTGGCGCTCACCGACCAGAAGCAGCGCGCCGACCTCTACATGAAGGCACAGGTCATCTTCAAGGAGCAGGCGCCGTGGTTCACGATCGCCCACGCGGTGCAGTTGAAGCCGGTGCGGGTCGAAGTGATCGACTTCAAGCTTTCGCCGTTCGGCCGCCACACCTTCTACGGCGTCGACATCAAGGAGTAGTCGCTCGCGGAATCGCTGCTGGGCCGGCTCTGCCGGCCCTTTTTTGGCTGTGGCGCTGCAGCTTCCCCCGCCTTCCGGTGCAGGTACCGCGTTATATTTCGTTTCCGTGTCAGCCCGCCCCCGCCTGTCGGGCGTTTCTGAACCACGGATGCTCGCCTTCATCGTTCGCCGTCTGCCGGGAGCCGCGCTGCAGCACCTTGCCTTGGACCCGCGCCCGCGCTATCGCGTGGCGGCGGCTCACTAGGAGGCTCCGCAGATGGGAACCTACCTCGGCGCGGCGCTGCGTGGCCCGTTGATCACGATCCTGCGTCATCACGAGGGACTCACGCAGTTGCGCCGCGACCTGCACGCGAACCCCGAACTGGGCTTCGAGGAACACCGTACCAGCGCGCTGGTGGCCGAACGGCTCAAGTCCTTCGGCGTCGACGAGGTGCACACCGGCATCGCACGCACCGGCGTCGTCGGCGTGATCCGCGGTCGAGGCCACGCGGAGCGCGCGATCGGCCTGCGCGCCGACATGGACGCGCTCCCCATGGACGAGGAGAACGAGTTCGCCCATCGATCGACTCGCGCGGGGCTCATGCACGGCTGTGGCCATGACGGCCATACGACGATCCTGCTCGGGGCCGCGCAATACCTTGCGGCGACGCGCCGCTTCGACGGCAGCGCGATACTGATCTTCCAGCCGGGCGAGGAGGGGTTTGCCGGCGCAAAGGCGATGATCGACGACGGTTTGTTCGATCGCTTCCCGGTCGACGAAGTGTATGCATTGCACAATTGGCCGGCTCTGGACGCCGGACAGATCGGGCTCAATCCTGGTCCGATGATGGCCGCGGCCGACCGCGTTGAAATCACCATCTGCGGAAAAGGGGGGCACGCCGCGCATCCGCATCGGGCGATCGATCCGGTCGTGGTGGCCGCCCATATCGTCACGGCGGCGCAGACGCTCGTCTCGCGCAATGTCGCGCCGCTACACGCCGCTGTCCTCAGCCTGTGCTCGATCCACGCAGGCCACCCCGGGGCCTTCTCTGTCATTCCACGCGAGGCCAAGCTAGTCGGCACGGTGCGCACGTTCGGCGCGGACGAGCAGAACCTGCTGGAACAACGGCTGACCGATCTTGCCGAGGGAACCGCTCGCGCGCTGGGGGCGGAGGCCAGGGTAGTCTATGAGCGCATCTATCCGGCCACGATCAATCACCCGGAGCAGGCGCGCTTTGCCGCCGATACGGCGGCACAACTGGTTGGCGAGGATCACGTGGTGCGCAACCTCGAGCCGTCGATGGGGGCGGAGGATTTCGCCTTTATGCTGCGCGTACGCCCCGGCTGTTACGTGCGCCTTGGCCAGGGTGGCGGCGCCGACGGCTGTTTCCTGCACAACACCCGCTACGATTTCAATGACGCCGTGATTCCGCTGGGCGCCGCATTCTTTTCCGCCCTCGCCGAGCGCGGCATGCCGCTCGCCGGCAGCTGATCCTAGGGACTTGTCGTAAGGCCGACGTGCCGCACGGCACCATTGCACGATTGCTGTAGACCCTTGGAATAAACCGGGGCGCTCGACTGTTCTTAGGCGAGTTGTGGATCAAAATGGTGCGTGGGCTCACCCTGACTTCGCACGGGGGTTCGCGCTGCGCTGAACAAAGTGTTGTCAGTACGACATCAAGGAGGCACGATGAAACCACTTCGCTCGATGGTCCTGATAGCGGGGTTGACCGCGATCTTGGGTGGCTGCGCGTGGAATGCACCGATGTCCGAGGTGACCGGCAACCTGTACAGCCACGTCAACAAGGACATGTACGCGACGGGCATACTGGCGATCGACGGGGAGTACACCTACTACAACCCGACGACGATCACCCCGGGCCGCCATGTGCTGCGAGTGCAGGGGCTTGCACCGAATTGGGCAGATGCCGCCAAGGAACTCACGCTGGATGCCGAGCCGTGCAAGCGCTACTACATCGCGGGCTATCGGGTCAATCCAGTCACGCGCGACTGGGAGCCGAAGGTCGACGTCGTGATGCCGATTTCGGGTTGCCCGGCCGGTGGCGGTGGCGGCGGCAGCACGAATCGCTACTAGGGGTTCGGTCTGCAGGGACCGCGTCGCTGTTCGAGGCTCGCGACGAAAGCGATCCGCGCCTCGTCAGAGGAACGTCCTGCTCTGAACCAGGCGCGCCGGCGGCTCAGCGCAGCATCGCGAGCAGCCTGGGTTCGACCGACACCGCGGCCATGAGGCCGCCCATCAGCGCACCGGTGACGCCCGGGCAACAGGCGTCCTGACCGGCGAGGAACAGGCCACCGATCGGAGTGCGCGGCCGCAGCGCGTCGCTTAAGAAGCGCTGCGGCGTTGTCGCCAGGCCATACATCGCTCCGTGCTCGGCGCCGGTGTAGCTGGCGAGCGATACCGGCGTAGAGGAAGTCACGAATCGCACCGCTGGCAACAGCCGCGGATAGTGCCGGCCGAACTGCGCGAGCAGGTTCCGCTCGATGCGTCCCTTGAGTTCGAGATAGGCTGGATCGCGTGTCTCGCCGCGCTTCATCCCCTCGTGTTCCCAGGCCTTGAAGGCATCGGGATCGACGAACGCGACGATCTCGCAGGTGTGCCGCCGTGTCGGGCCGGGGTCGTGCGTCGGGTCCTTCAGCGAAGGGAACGACACGAACATCATCGGCGCATCCGACTCGGTTCGAGGGTCGCGCCACAATCGATCGATGTCCCAGCTTTCGTAGATCCAGTCATTGGCGGCGCTGGCGCCGTTCGCGGCGATGTCGCCTTCGAGACCGATGTACAGGCCGACATAGCCGACCGACGGTTCGATCTGCAAAGCGTCCTGCGCCCAGTCGTAGTCGACCTCCTCGGAAGGGAGCAGTCGCAACGTGTTGCGCACGCCGGCATCGGAGACGACGCACGGCGCGTCGATTGCGCTGCCATCCTCCAGGGTCACGCCCTGCACACGACCTTCGTCCACGCGGACTGCAGCCACCGCTGCGCCGGTGCGAAGTTCGCCGCCGCCTGACCGTACCGTCTCGGCAAAGGCCGACGCGAAGCTTCCTGATCCGCCGACCGGATACCAGGCGCCGTCGAGGTAGCTCGACATCACCACCGCGTGCAGCGCAAAGCTGGCCTCGCTCGGCCGCCCACCGTGGTCGCCCCATTGGGCGGCGAGCACTGCTTGCAGCTTCGGGTCGTTCACGCAGTCGCGGATGACTTCCTGTAGCGTCCTGCCAACCCAGCGCTGGATGTCATCGTCCTTCCACCACATCAGTCCGCGCGCAACCAGCTGCGGCATTGAATGCGCGGCGAACACGGCTTCAAGCGCCTTGCGCGCCGACTGCATGCTCTCGAAGTACTGGTCGATTCCCGCCGCTTCGGCCGGAAAGCGCTGTTTCAGAGCTTGCACCAGGCGCGCGGCCGGATGCTCGAACTCGATCGTCATGTCCGGGAAATGCACCCGGTCGTAGACGGCGCCCATCGACGCCATTGGCACACCGTGCGGCGTCAACGCGTCCAGGACTTTCTTTGCGGCACCGGCGCGCCCCTCGCTTTCGCCAGCGCCGCCGATGTAGTGGACTCCGACATTGAAGCGGAAGCCGTCGCGCTCGAACGACTGCGTCAGCCCGCCCAGTTGTGTGTGCCGTTCGAGGACCAGCACGCGCTTGCCCTCGCGCGCCAGCGCGGCGGCCGCGGTCAACCCACCGATGCCGGAACCGATGACGATGACATCCCAGCGCCCCGAACTGCTCGTAGTATCCATCGCGTTACTCCCACCGCATCACACACGGGCGGAGGCGGGAGCGCGTTGACGGCGATCAACGCCGTCCGCGTGGCAGGATCGCGCACGCCGGCGATGCGGCCGAGAGGCCGTCGCCAGCGGCGCAAGCGGGTTGGTCCCGCCGCAGAGCGGAGCGTTACGTCATCTTGCAGCCTGGAATCGTCTCGGTCCGGTCGATCTTGACCGAGATGATGTTGCCGGCCGGATCGAAGCGCTCGCCGACGATCCAGTACTGCACACAGGGCTTGAGGTCGAGCGACACCGTGGTCACGGTGTTGCTCAGCCCGCTGGCGCTGACTTCGACCTTGTGCACCCCCGGCGTCAGCTTGATCGGAAACTCCATGGGGGACGAGCCATCGACGCGCTCGATGCCGATATTGAACGTCTTGTCGTTGATGTTGGTCTTGCCCGCGCCGAGCAGGCTGTACGGCGTGTTGTAGGACGCGCACGCCGCAAGCAGCAGCGCGGCGGAGCAGGCCAGCAGTTTCTTATTCATTCCTTCCTCCTCACCGAATTTTAAAGTGCCACAGGGGCGACACAGGCTCTCGAGAGCTGCCTGCATTTTGGGTGCAACGGTTCAGCATAGCCAGCCTGTCGTGACCGGCGCTTGTCAAATCCGGACAGCGGCTGCTGCGTCCTGCCCGGAGTCCAGCGCCAGCAGTGCGAACGACGCCAGCCAGTGCGTGCCGACAAAGTCGCCAGTCGTCGCTGCGCCCAGGGAGGCCTCGACATGGGCTGCGATCGCCGCATCGATGGCCGCATGCAGTTCCGCCGGCAGCTCGTGGCGCAACGACGACCAGCACCACGCGCGGACCAGATTGACGCCGTGCAGGTGAACGATCTTCGGGTCGGAGGGGTCGCTGACGGCTACCGGCTGCAGCCAGTACGCGATGCCATCCTCGGTCGGTCGGAACTGCTCCCACCACTCGGCGAAAGAGCAGCCGTCGACCACCCGCTGCATCAGGGCGGCTTCGACCAGTCCTGCGGAAAGGAAGTCTTCGCCGCCGGGCTCGTAGTGCGCCGGGTAGCGGCGGTCGTGTCCGAACCATCGATTCGCGCGTTCGATGACTGCGCGCCGCAGGGCGCGGTGCGCGACCACGTCGCTCCAGTCAAGCGCCAGCAGCAGCGCGAACGCGCTGTTGCCGTGGGCGCCGACGCGCGTCGGAAAATCTGCGCGCGGCAGAAAGGCAGCAAGGCGCTCGCTGATCTCCACCGCGAGCGGGTGCAGGGCATCGCGCCAGGTCGCCGCCTCGGTCTCCTGTTGCGCCATCGCCTCGAGCTCCGCGGCGAGCTTCAGCAGCCAGCCCCAACCGTAGGGTCGCTCGAAGGACTGCCGGTTCGGTCCGCGCAGGGTGGCAAGTTCGCCGGCGATCGCCTCCGGCGTCAGTCTTGCCGCCAGTTGCGCGCGGCTCGCCGCGGCAAGCGCATGTCCGGGATACCTGCGCAGCAACCGCGCAAGGGTCCAGTGCATATGCACGCTCGAGTGCCAGTCATAGCTGCCCCAGAACGCGGGATGGAGCCGGCGCGGTGACGCGAGGTCGTCTTCGCCAGTCAGCAGCTGGTCGAGCTTGTAGGGAAATGCGCGCGCGGTGGCGCTCAGTGCGGCCCTCGCGAGCGCCTCGGCCTGGGTACGGGTGAGCACGCTGCGAGGCTACGCTGGCCCGCGCCGGGCGGCCACAGTTACTTCAGCCGGCGGACTTCGCCCGAGCCGGCCACGCTTTTGCGGATCACCGGAGTACCGCGATACAGCACGTCGCCTGCCCCGGCGATGGCCACGTCGAGGAGCTGCTCGGCGTGGACCTGCACGTCGCCGCTGCCCGCCACACGCACCTTGACGGTCTGGCCGATCAGGTCCTCGGCGAAGACATCGCCGGACCCGCCGATGCTGTAGCCCTGCTCCGCCGCCCGCCCCGTGGCGGTGAAGTTGCCGCTGCCGCCGATCGACACTCCGAGCACATCGACATCGAGCTGGTCTATGGTCACGTCTCCGCTGCCGGCGATCGCGACTGCGAGCAGCGGCCCGCGCACGGATTCGGCCTGAACGTTGCCGGACCCCCGCACCGAGATCGCGTTGAGGGCGCGGAACTCGACGGTCACGCGCGGTGGTTTGGAACTGCGGAACGCGGCCGTCGGGCTCACACGGATCTCCAGAGTCGGCCCGGACTCCTGAATCACACGGGTTTCGATCAGCGCCGCGAGGTTGTCGTCGAAGTGCACGGTGACCTGCTCGCGTTCCGATGCCTTCAGCACGATGTCGACCGGCCCGTTGACGCGCACGGCCGAAAAGCTGCCGATCTGGCGGACCTCGTTCACTTCGCGGCCGGAGCCTTCGATCCGGCTCCCGGATCCCACGGTCACGGTGGCTGCGAGCGGTGCGGCGACGGTCTGGGCCGGGACCTCGGTGGTGAGGGTCAGCACGAGGAGGCCGACCTGGATGATGAGCGTACGCATGGCGAGAGCGGAGGAATCGATGGTGGCATCGTGCCGTGCGGCCCCCGGGTCTGCACCCGGCTTGCGATGGCCTGTCGGGATGGCGGAATGGCCGGTCGAATTTCGCGACCAGCGGGAGGGGAAAGGCCGCTACGGCGCCTTGGCCGGAGCCTTGGGCGGTGGGCCTCCATCACGGGCGCTGTTCAGCAGCTCCTGCGCCTCCTTCTGCCCGCGTGCGGCCGCCCGTGTGATCCAGAGCACGGCTTCACGCCGGTCCGGCGCGAAGCCGACCTCACCGGACAACAGCACCAGGCCAAGCTGATATTCGGCCCCGGCGCTGCCGCGCTCCGCTGCGCGCCGCAGCAGCGCCTGTGCGAGCGCCGGATCCTTGGACACGCCATCACCGCCCCGCAGGTACAGCGTTCCCAGCATCCATTGCGCATCGGCCAGTCCGCGCTCTGCCGCAGGTTCGAGTAGCGCTCGAGTCCGCGCGCCTGCCTCGGGCGGTGCGGGCACCGCGCGCTGGACGATCTGGGCGAGGAAGTACCGGGCCCACGCGGCGTCCGCGTCCACGTAAGGCTTCAGCATCGCCTCGGCCTCCTGCGCGCGTCCCGCCCGGGCGAGCTCGGCCGACGTCTGCAGCGCCTTTTCCGAGTAGCGCTGGAACGCCAGGCTGGCGATGGCCTGCTCTGCGTCGCGTTGCAGTGTCGGATTCATCGTCGATCGGGGCGTGCGTTCCGACATGCCGACTTCGACGAGCAGGCGTGGTTCGGTGGGATGCACGCACGAGAGACCCGTGACGTGCAGGAACTGTCGCGGCGCTTCCGTCTTGGAGGATTTCCTGGCGGCGGACGGGTCCTCGGGTTCGCGGGCGGTGATCCGGTGCCGTGCGCATCGCGTCCCGGCGTGGCGGGCCAGCGTCTCGTCGTGTTTGTCGATGGCCCAGTGTTCGCTCAGTCGCGCATGGCGATCGCGCGCGGCGGCGAGCAACGCAGTGTCGTTGTCGATCGGCGCGTCGAGCAGTTCACTGGAGATCACCAGCGCCACGCCGTCTGCAGCGCCCGAAGATGCGGCGCGGCCCAGGGTGCCGTTGCGCGGCGTGCCGACGGACACCATCCACGCCGGATCAGTCGGCGCGGTGATTGCGAACCCGATGAACGACCACGGGGTGCCGGGCGCGGTCTGCGGCAGCAGCCCAACGTTTTCCTCGACGGCTTGCGCCGACTGGCCCGAGCCGGCGCCGGCGTAAAGCACGCCGACGACGAGGGCAAGCAGGGCGACGAGTCGCTTCATCGGCGGGCATCATAGCGATGCTGGCGAGTTCCGAGACACGGAACTCAAACTGAATCACTTTGGGGCGGCCGCCTTGCCACGGCACAACCTCGGCCGGATCAGACGGTGCTCAAGACGCGCTTTCCGTCGACCGGTGTGCGCGCCAGGAACTGCTGGAGTTCGCGTCCAGTCGGCGTGGACTTCCCGCACAGTTCCTCGGGAGGGCACTGCGCGATCGCGCGCCCGCCACCGCTACCACCCTCCGGGCCGAGATCGATGATCCAGTCCGCTTCGGCGATGACGTCGAGGTTGTGCTCGATGACGACTACCGTGTTGCCGCCGTCGACTAGCCGGTGCAGCACGTGGATCAGCTTGCCGACATCGGCCATGTGCAGACCCACAGTGGGCTCGTCCAGGACGTACAGCGTCTTTGGCGCGACCTGGCCGCGGCGGGTCACGTCGTCGCGGACCTTGGCGAGTTCGGTGACCAGCTTGATGCGCTGCGCCTCGCCGCCGGACAGCGTCGGCGATGGCTGCCCCAGCGTCAGGTAGCCGAGGCCGACGTCCTGCAGCAACGCCAGCGGATGGGCGATCGCGCGGTGCGCCTTGAAGAACTCGGCGGCATCGTCGATGTCCATCTTCAGAACGTCGCCGATCGACTTGTCGCGCCACTTGACGGCGAGCGTCTCCTCGTTGAAGCGCGCACCGCCGCAAACGTCGCACAGCAGTTTCACGTCCGGAAGGAAGCTCATTTCGATCGTGCGCAGGCCCTGGCCCTCGCAGGCGTCGCAGCGGCCGCCGGCGGTGTTGAAGGAAAACCGGCTCGCGCCGTAGCCGCGCGTGCGCGCCTCGAGCGTGTCGGCATACAGCTTGCGGATTGCGTCCCAGAAGCCGACGTAGGTCGCGGGGCACGAGCGCGGCGTCTTGCCAATCGGCGCCTGGTCGACCTCGAGCACTCGATCGAGCTGCTCCCAGCCTTCGATTCCGTCGCAGCCAGTCCACTCGGGCCGTGGCTTGCGCGGCCCAACGATCCGCTGCAGGTTCTCCAGCAGCACTTCGCGCGCGAGCGTCGACTTGCCGCTGCCGGACACACCAGTCACGACCGTCAGGCGTTCCAGCGGAAAGCCGGCGTCGACGCCGCGCAGGTTGTGCATACGTGCGTTCCGCACCATCAGCCGCGGCGTGGCGCGCGCAACGGCGCGGCGCTCGTGCAGGGGATGCGCAAGCGGAGCCTTCAGGAACGCCCCGGTGGCCGACTCCGGCGCGGCGATCAGGTCGTCGACCGAACCCTGCGCCACGACCTGCCCGCCACGCACGCCGGCGGCGGGGCCGATGTCGATCAGGTGCTGCGCGCGGCGGATCGTGTCCTCGTCGTGCTCGACGACGACCAGCGTGTTGCCCTTGCCTTCGAGCTTCTGCAGCGCGTCGAGCAGGATGCGGTTGTCGCGCGGATGCAGCCCGATCGTCGGTTCGTCGAGCACGTAGGCGACGCCCTGCAGGTTCGAGCCGAGCTGCGCTGCGAGGCGGATGCGCTGCGCCTCGCCGCCGGAAAGCGTCGGCGCGGCGCGGTCGAGTGCGAGATAGCCGAGGCCGACTTCGTCGAGGAACGACAGTCGCGAGCGGATCTCCGCCAGCGCGTCGCGCGCGATCTCGGCTTCGCGTCCGACCAGCGTCAGGCCGCGGAAGAATGCGCCGGCCTCGCTGACGGATTGCTGCGTCAGCTCGGCGATCGAGCGGTCGCGGAACTTCACCGCCAGCGCCGTGCGGTTCAGTCTCTGACCATGGCAGGTCTCGCAGGGTACGGCTTCGCCTTCGTACCAGGCGTTCCACCACACTTCCTCGCCGCTCTGCTCGGCATCGAATCCGGTGAGCTTCAGCCCCGTGCCGAAGCAGCCTTCGCACCACCCGTGCTTGCTGTTGTAGGAAAAGAGTCGGGGATCCGGCTCCGGGAAGCTCTGGCCGCACGACGGACACGCGCGCCTTGTCGAGAAACTCTTCTGCGTCAGCGCCGGCCCCCAGTTGCCGCGCGCGATCGACTGCTGCAGCGCCTGCAGCGGATGGATCACCGTCGCGACACCGTGGCCGTTCTCGAGCGCGGTGGCCAGCGCGCCGCGCAGTCGAGTCTCGTTCTCCGCAGTGACGACGAGGTCCGCGACCGGCAGCTCGATCGTGTGTTCCTTGAAGCGCTCGATGCGCGGGAACTTTGTGGTCGGCAGGAACACGCCGTCGACACGCAGGTGCGAGTGGCCGCGTGCGGCCGCCCACTTCGCGAGGTCGGTATAAACGCCCTTGCGATTGACGACCAGTGGCGCCAGCACGCCGATGTGCTCGCCCTTCGCCTCGCGCATCACCTGCGCGACGATCGCATCGAACGACTGCGGCGTGACCCGTACCTGGCAGTCCGGACAGTGCTGGACGCCGAGCTTGACGTAGATGAGCCGCAGAAAGTGATACAGCTCGGTCAGCGTCGCGACCGTCGACTTGCGGCCACCGCGCGACGTCCGCTGCTCGATCGCCACCGTCGGCGGAATGCCGTAGATCGCGTCGACGTCGGGCCGTCCCGCCGGCTGGACGATCGAGCGCGCGTAGGCGTTCAGCGACTCGAGGTAGCGCCGCTGCCCTTCGTTGAACAGGATATCGAAGGCCAGCGTCGACTTGCCTGAACCCGAGACGCCGGTGATCACCGTGAAGGTGTCGCGCGGGATGTCCACGTCGATCGCCTTCAGGTTATGTTCTCGGGCGCCGCGCACTTCGATCACGTCGCGCGATGCGCGGCGTTCCCGCAGCAGCGCCTGCAGCGGGCGGCCGCTGTCGTAGGCGGACCGCGGCTCGTTAATGCGCGGCGATTGGTCCAGCAATGCCCTGCGGTAGGCCGCGAGTTCGCGGCCGGTGTGCGAACGCGCGTTCGCGATGACGTCATCTGGGGTTCCAGCGGCCACGACTTCGCCACCCGCGTCGCCGCCTTCCGGCCCGAGGTCGATCAGCCAGTCTGCCGCCGAGACCACGTCGAGGTTGTGCTCGATGACGACCAGCGAGTGCCCGGCGGCCAGCAGTTTGCGGAACGCGCGCATCAGCTTGGCGACATCGTCGAAGTGCAGTCCGGTGGTCGGCTCATCGAACAGGAACAGCGTTCCGCGCGTCGGCGGCTTGCCGCTCGCCGCATCGGCGAGGAACCCCGCGAGCTTCAGCCGCTGCGCCTCGCCGCCCGAGAGCGTCGGCACCGGCTGGCCGAGCTTCACGTACTCGAGCCCGACATCGACCAGCGGCGCCAGCACGCGCGCGACCTCCGCGTCGTCACGGAAGAAGGCGAGCGCCTCGCTGACCGTCATGTCGAGCACGCCGGCGATGCTCGCCGACCTTCCGTTACGGTCGACCGTGACCTCGAGCGTTTCCGGCCGGAAGCGCTTGCCGTCGCAATCGGGGCAGCGCAGGTACACGTCCGACAGGAACTGCATCTCGACATGCTCGAATCCGTTGCCGCCGCAGGTCGGGCAGCGGCCGTCGCCCGAATTGAACGAGAACGTGCCGGCGGTGTAGCTGCGCTCCTTCGCCAGCCGCGAGCGCGAGAAGATCGTCCGGATCGCGTCGAATGCGCCGACGTAGCTGGCCGGGTTCGAGCGCGTCGTCTTGCCGATCGGCGACTGGTCGACGAAGGCGACGTCGTCGAGCCAGTCTTCCCCGAGCAACCGGTCGAACGCGCCCGGCGCCTCGGTGCTCCTGCCTTTCGCCTTCGCCAGCGCCGGATACAGCACGTCCTGGATCAGCGTCGACTTGCCGCTGCCCGACACGCCGGTCACGCACACCAGACGCTTCAGCGGGACCTCGACATCGATTGCTTTCAGATTGTGTTCGCGCGCGCCCTGCAGTACCAGCTTCGGTGCATTCGGCGCGACCGGCAGCGGCCGCGACGCATCGACCGACTGGCGCCCGCCCAGATACCGCCCGGTCAGCGTCTCCGCGTGGCGCAATTCATCCGGCGTGCCATTGAAGACGATGCGGCCGCCACGCTCGCCCGGTCCCGGCCCCATGTCGAGCACGCGGTCCGCGGCCAGCATGACCTGCGGATCGTGCTCGACGACGACCAGCGAGTTGCCGGCATCGCGCAGCCGGTGCATCACGGCCACTACGCGATGCATATCGCGCGGATGCAGACCGATCGACGGCTCGTCGAGAACGAACAGCGTGTTCACGAGCGACGTACCGAGCGCGGTCGTCAGGTTGATGCGCTGGACCTCGCCACCGGAAAGGGTGCGGCTCTGGCGGTCCAGCGTTAGATATCCCAGGCCGACGTCGACGAGGAACGCCAGGCGCGCGCGCAGTTCGTCAAGCAGCATCTCCGTCGCCTCGCCGAAGGGCGGCGGCAACGTCAATGTGTCGAAGAAGGTCTTCACGCGCTCGATTGGCAGCAGCATCAGGTCGTGAAGCGAGAGACCGGGGAGAGCATCAAGCTGCTGCGGCGACCACGCCGCATGCACTGGACGGAAACGCCTGTAGTTCCCTCCTCCCGCGGGGAGAGGGGCTAGGGAAGGAGGCTCACTTGGGCGCTGTAGGCGCGTTGGCGGCTCGCCGCCAACGCGCCACAATGTCGCATCCGGGCGCAGGCGGCTGCCGGCGCACGCCGGGCACGGTGTATATGAACGGTAGCGCGAGAGCAGCACGCGGATGTGCATCTTGTAGGCCTTGCTCTCGAGCCACGCAAAGAAGCGCTGGACGCCGTACCAGACGCCGGGCCAGCTCTTGTTCCAGCTCTTCCATCCCGCGCCGCCCCCGATCACCCACTCCCTCTGCGCCGTCGTAAGTTCGCGGAACGGCACGTCGAGCGGAATGCCGTCCTTCGCCGCGGACTTTTCGAGGTCACGCTGGCTTTCGATGAACGACTTGGACTGGAACGGCTTGATCGCGCCCTCGCCGAGGGTCCTCTGTTCGTCCGGAATCACGAGGCCATAGTCGACGCCGATCACGCGGCCGAAGCCGCGGCAGGTCTCGCAGGCTCCGAGCGGCGAATTGAAGGAAAAGGTCGACGGGTGCGGCGTTTCGTAGTGGATATCGCAGTCGGCGCAGTGCAGGTCGGTCGAGTAGCGCCACGTCGTCAGTGCGCCCTCCGCCTCGCGCTGCGCGTGCACATCGACGCGGCCGCCGCCGAGGCGCAGCGCGCGCTCGATCGCATCGGCAACGCGGGAGCGCTCGGTGCCATTGAACCGGAAACGGTCCGAGATCACGTCGAGCACCTTGGCCTCGGCCGCCGTTCGCTCGGCGTGGACTTTTGTGTAGCCCTGAGCTTCGAGGTGCGCACGCACCTCGTCCTCGCCGAAGTTCTTCGGCACCTTGACCGGGAACGTGACCGTCAGCCGCGGATCGCCGGCGAGTGCCGAACGCCCGGCCAGGCTCGCGATGATCGTCTCGGCCGAATCGCGTCGCACCGGCTGTGCGCATTGACGGCAATACAGCTGTGCAGTGCGTGCGAACAGGAGCTTCAGGTGATCATTCAGCTCGGTCATCGTGCCGACCGTGCTGCGCGAAGTTCGCACCGGATTGATCTGGTCGATCGCGATGGCGGGCGGGACGCCCTCGATCCGGTCGACGGCCGGACGGTCCATGCGGTCCAGGAACTGCCGCGCGTAGGGAGAAAAGGTCTCGACGTAACGCCGCTGGCCCTCCGCATACAAAGTGTCGAAGACCAGCGAGCTCTTGCCGGACCCCGAAACGCCGGTGACGACCACGAGCTCGCCGGTGGGAATGTCGAGGTCGAGATTGGCGAGGTTGTTCTGGCGTGCACCACGAATGCGGATTGCACGCCGGGTGTCGTCGGACACGGGCTTGAAGTCGTCGGGCATGGGAAGCGAGGGCGCAGGCGGGAACACGCCCTTCATGCAAATGGTACCCGGCGCTGCCGATTCAAGCGGAGCTTCCGTGTTGAGTTGGGTTTCGCCGTTCGCCATGCGCCGATACTGTAGAAAAATACAGTATATCGGCAGACGGGTTTCCGGGAGCCGCGGCGAAGCGGAAGCGGCGAGTGCAGTGCGAGAAACCAGGTACTTGCCCGCGGCCGCAGGGTGCGGCTGCATGGGCGCCCTCCTTGCGAGGGCTACCGGCCGCGCCGGCCGGTTACTTGGTGGTGGTTGGTCCGCCCGCGGCGAAACGGACGAAGTCGTCGAACTGGCGCGTGACCAGACCGGGAGTCGGGCCGCGATCCTGTTCGTCGCGGCGATCGAAGACCATGTCAGCGCCGACCTGCAGGCGAACCCAGCGCGGGTAGGCGTACATGAACCCGGAAATGTGATCGATGATCATCATGCTGGTTCCGCCGGGAAGCAGCATCTGCGCCGGTTGCATGTTGACCGCGCGCGAGACCACGACGGCCCGGGCGAGCGCCAGTCCGTCGCGTCGGCACTCGACGACCAGGGGTGACGACGACCGCCGGACCTTCATGTCGAACATCGGCGTGACGCCGATGTAGTCCGCTGAGGCGTTGCTCGCGTGACAGCTCATGCCTTCCACGATCCGGCCTTCGCCGTCGACGGTCTGGATATTGAGCTTCTGCGTCGAATCGCCGGCCAGGGTGGCGCAGCCGGACAGCGCGCCGGCAAGAAGCAGCGCGCCCAGCATGCGGCTCGGCATAGCGTTCATGAGGGGCTCGGCCCTCCGACTTGGGGATGGCCCAGCGTAGCGACGCCGGTCTGCGGCTACCCTCCGGCAAAAGGATTAGCGGTCAGCCGCGTCAAGCGGCACTTTGGAGGTACTCACCGGGCTTTAGTGACTGTGGTCAATCGGCTGGCCGCGTCGTCCGACACGATTACGCGCAGGAGTCTTGCGATGAAGAAGCTCGTCCTGCTGGCCCCGGTTCTTGCGCTGCTGCTGCTGGCCGCGCATTTCGTACGAGCCCAGTGGTGGCCGCTGGCGGCCCTCAGCGTCGGCCTGATCGGCCTGCTGGCCTGGCGCTCACGCTGGAGTGCGATGTTGCTGCAGGTCTGTCTGCTGCTCGGATCGCTCGAATGGGTGCGCACCCTCATCGCGACGGCGTCGGCGCGAGTGGCCGTCGGCCAACCCTATGCGCGGATGGCGCTGATACTCGGCATGGTTGCGACGGCGACGCTGGCCAGTGCCCTGGTGTTCCGCCTGCCTGCGATGCGCCGGCGCTATCGCTCGGACCGTAGCTGAACTGGCCGGGCTAGCGGCCGAGAAACTTCTCCACCAGCCGGATCCAGAAGGTTGCGCCGAGCGGTATCAAATCGTCGTTGAAGTCGTAGCTCGGGTTATGCAGCATGCACGGGCCGAGCCCGTGGCCCGCGATGCGATGCGCGCCGTCGCCGTTGCCGATGAACACATAGGCGCCCGGTCGCGCCTTCAGCATGAACGAGAAGTCCTCCGATCCCATCGTCGGCTCGAGGCCGCGCACGACGTTGTCGCGCCCGACGATGTCGTCCATCACGCTCGCGGCGAATTCTGCTTCTGTGGCGTGGTTGACCGTCGGCGGATAGTTCCACTTGAATTCGACGTGCGACTCGGCACCGTAGGCGGCCGCGGTCATCTGCACGATGCGGCGCATGTTCTCCTCGAACTGCGCTGTGACGGGATCGCTGAACGTACGGACCGTTCCTGAGATGAAGGCGCTTTCCGGAACGACGTTGGTCGCGTCGCCGGCGTGGATCATCGTCACCGACAGCACCGCGGCGTCCATCGGCTTCTTCACGCGCGTGACGATCGCCTGCAGGCCGTTGACGACCTGAACCGCGACGAAGACCGGGTCGATGCCGAGATGCGGCATGGCCGCGTGTGCGCCCTTGCCGGTGATGCGGATCTTGAATTCGTTGGCCGACGCCATCGCCGGTCCGGACGCGACGCCGAACTGCCCGACTTTCATGCCGGGCCAGTTGTGCATGCCGAACACCGTGTCGCAAGGGCAGCGCTCGAACAGGCCGTCGTCGATCATGCGCTGGGCGCCTGCACCGCCTTCCTCGGCCGGCTGGAAGATGAGGTGCACCGTGCCGTCGAACGGCTTCGTTTCTGCGAGATAGCGCGCGGCCGCCAGCAACATCGCCACATGGCCGTCGTGGCCGCACGCGTGCATCTTCCCCGCGTGCGTCGACCGGTGGACGAACTCGTTCAGTTCCTGGATCGGCAGGGCGTCCATGTCGGCGCGCAGCCCGATCGAGCGCGCGCCCGTGCCGTGCCGCAGCGTGCCCACCACGCCGGTGCCGCCGAGGCCGCGCGTGACAACATAGCCCCACTCTGCCAGCCGGGCAGCGACCAGGTCGCTGGTGCGGTTTTCCTCGAAACGCAGCTCCGGGTGAGCATGGACGTCGCGGCGGATCTGCTGGATCTCGGCCCGGAACTGGACGACACGGTCGATCAGCTGCATGCGTACCTCTCTGAAGAGGACCGATGCTACTCAAGCGGCGCTACGTGCGCACGTGGCGCGGCACTAGAATGGTTGCGAAGCATGCGCCCTGACGATGAACCAGCCCCTGCCTGCTGCAGCGCTCGCCCCGTCCCCGGAAGCGCTCGCGATGATCGACCGGCTGATTGCATTCCCGACGGTCAGTCGCGACTCGAACCTTGGGCTGATCGAGTTCGCTCGTGACCACCTCGCGCGGCTGGGTGTACACACCCACCTCGTCTACGACACATCCGGGCGCAAGGCGAACCTGTTCGCCACGCTGGTTGATGATCCGGAGCGGGTCAAGACGGGCGGCATCGTGCTCTCGGGCCACACCGACACGGTGCCGGTCGATGGCCAGGACTGGACGGGCGATCCGTTTCGTGCACGCCACGCGGATGGCCGCATTCACGGCCGAGGCACGGCTGACATGAAAGGTTTCATCGCGATTGCACTGGCGTGGGTGCCGCGTTTCTTGGCCGCGCAGGCCACGATGCCGATGCACCTCGCGCTGACTTACGACGAGGAGACGACCTTTCTCGGCGTGCGCGGACTGGTCGCCGATCTCGCCGAGCGCGGCATCCGGCCGGCGGGCTGCATCATCGGCGAGCCCACCGACATGCAGGCGATCGTCGCCCACAAGGGCAAGCGCGACTTCTGCTGCACGGTGCGCGGACGCGAAGCGCATTCGTCGCTGACGCCCACCGCCGTCAACGCGATCGAATATGCCGCGCGATTGATCACCTACATTCGCGGCCTGGCCGACCGCCTGAGCCGCGACGAACCGCGTGACGCGCGCTTTGCAGTGCCCCACACGACGCTGCAGAGCGGAGTGATCCGCGGTGGCATCGCCGTCAACGTCGTGCCGCGCGACTGCACGTTCGACTTCGAGATGCGCAACACGCCGGGCACGTCGCAGGAAGTGCTGACGCAGGAGATCGTCGCGCATGCGCGCGACGTGCTGGAACCGGAGATGCGGCGGGTCGCGTCCGAAGCCGGAATCGCATTCGAGCTCGGCATGGACCTGCCGGCCTTCGGCATCGCACCGGACGATCCGCTGGTGCGTTGGGCGCAGGAGCTGGCCCGCACGCGCCACCTTGGCACCGGCGCGGTCGGCTTCGCAACCGAAGCCAGCGTGTTCTCCAGCGTCGGGATTCCGACCGTCGTTGTTGGACCGGGGTCGATCGAGCAGGCGCACAAGCCCGACGAGTACATCACACTCGACCAGGTCGCGGCCTGCGAGCAGTTCTTTGGTGAGTTGGTGGCGAGCCGCCCGCCGCGCCGTGGCTGAACGCGATCCGACCTTCGAGACCGTGCGCGCCGCGTGCCCGCACGACTGTCCTGACACGTGCGCGATGCTGGTGACCGTGAAGCGCGATGGGGACAAGCGGGTAGCCATCAAGATCGCTGGCGATCCGGCACATCCGACGACGGCGGGCACCCTGTGCACGAAGGTCAGCCGTTATCTTGAGCGCGTTTACCACCCGGATCGCCTGCTGTATCCGTTGAAGCGCGTCGGCCGCAAGGGTGAAGGACGCTTCGAACGCGTCTCCTGGGACGCTGCCCTTGCGGAGCTTGCGGCGCGACTGAAGGCCATCGCCGCAATCGACCCGCAGCGCATCGTGCCGTACAGCTATGCCGGCACGATGGGCATGGTGCAGGGCGAGGCGATGGCGCATCGCTTCTTCCACAAACTCGGCGGCAGCTTTCTCGATCGAACGATCTGCGCGACTGCCGGCGGCGAGGCGCTCAACGCCACGATCGGCATTCGCGATGGCACCGACCTCGAACAGTTCCAGAACGCGAAGCTCATCGTGTTCTGGGGCACGAACGCGATCGCCTCCAACCTTCACCTGTGGAGCCGCGCGCAGGAAGCCAAGCGGCACGGCGCGAAACTCATCGCGATCGACCCGTATCGCTCGCTGACTGCCGAGAAGTGCCATCAGCACATTGCTTTGCTGCCGGGCACGGATGGTGCATTCGCGCTCGGCGTGATGCACCTCCTGGTCCGCGAGAACTGGCTCGACCGCGACTACATCGAGCGGTATACGCTGGGGTTTGATGCGCTCGCGGCGCGCGCTCGCGAATTCGATCCGGCGCGGGTCGCCGCGATCTGCGGCATCACGGCAGCCGAGGTCGAGCAGTTCGCGCGCGACTACTGGGAGATCCGTCCCGCTGCGATCCGCCTGAACTACGGCATGCAGCGCGCCGCCGGCGGCGGAAACGCGGTGCGCGCCGTCGCTTGCCTGCCGGCACTTGCAGGACACTGGCGGGATCCGGCTGGCGGCGTGCTGCTGTCGACCAGCGGCAACTATCCGGTCGATGCCGCGCGACTGTACCGACCGGATCTGCTCGGAGGCCGCACACCGCGCACGATCAACATGTCGACGATCGGCCACGACCTGCTGCATGCCAGTCCGCCGATCGACGCGCTGATCGTCTACAACAGCAATCCGGTCGCGGTGGCGCCGAACTCGCGTGAAGTCGCCGCGGGCTTCGCGCGTGACGATCTCTTCACGGTCGTGCTCGAGCAGTTTCAGACCGACACGGCCGACTATGCGGACTTCGTGCTGCCGGCGACCTCGCAGCTGGAACACGTCGATGTGCACAAGTCGTATGGGCACCTGTACTTGTTGGCGAACAATCCGGCCATCGATCCGATCGGCGAGGCGCTGCCGAACAGCGAGATCTTCCGCAGGCTGGCTGCAGCTATCGGTTACGACGACGCGGCCTTCCGCGAATCGGACGACGAACTGGCGGCACAGGCATTCGCGCGCAGCGGTCCGACCGCGAAGTTCGACTGGCCGCGACTGAAGTCATCCGGCTGGGAGCGGCTCGATCTGCCGGTCTGCCACGCGCCGTTCGCCGCCGGCCGCTTTCCAACGCCATCGGGCAAGTGCGAGTTCTACTCCGAGTCGCTGGCGCGCCTGGGCGTCGACCCCGTCCCGGCCTATGTCGCTCCCAACGAGGGTCCGTCATCGAACCCGCTTCTCGCACGGCGCTATCCGCTGGCGATGATCTCTCCACCCGCGCGCAACTTCCTGAATTCCAGTTTCGTTAATGTCGCCAGTCTGCGGCCGGTCGAAGGCGAACCGACGCTCGAGATCCATCCGTTCGATGCGGCGGCGCGCAATATCGCCAGCGGGCAGGTCGTGCGGGTTTGCAACGACCGCGGTTCCCTGACGCTGCGCGCAGTCGTGTCCGATCGGGCGCGTCCGGGATGTGTCGTGGCTCTATCCATCTGGTGGAAGAAGCTCGCGGCCGACCGGCGCAACGCCAATGAGGTCACCAGCTCGGCGCTGACGGATATCGGCCGTGCGCCGACCTTCTACGATTGTCTGGTCGAGGTCAGCGCAGCGAACTGAAGATTTGCGTCATGACGCATTCATCGCGATCGTCCAGAATGCAAGTTGAGAAGAGGGCAGATGGCGGTGGTGATGCGGCAAGGACGTTCGGTGTTCAACCTGCCCGTTGCGCAGGAATTCGATCCGGCGCGGTGGGCTGAAGCCGCATTCGACGTCTGGCAGGCGTCGGGACTCTCAGCACACGAGATCGATCGCACGGCAGCGCGGCGTGTGCAGGTGCTGGTCTCTTACGCGCGCACGGCCTCGCCGTTCTACGCGCGGCGCTATCGCAAGGCGCCGGAACACCCGGCGCTGGCCGACCTCCAGCCGGTGACGAAGGCGGACCTGATGGACCACTTCGACGAGGTGGTCACGCACGCCGAGGTCACTCGCAGCAGCGTCGAGACTTTCATTGCAAGGCCGGACCGCATCGGGCGCTCGCTGGCCGGGCGCTACAGCGTCTGGACCAGTTCGGGCACCACCGGGCTGCCCGGACTCTTCGTGCACGATCCCGACGCGCTTGCCGTTTATGACGCGCTCGAGGCGCAGCGCTTCCGCGGGCTGCGCTCGCCGACCGATCTGCTGCGCCAGCTGATCGAGGGCGATCGTTATGCGATGGTCGCGGCCACCGACGGGCATTTCGCCGGCGTTGCGACGGTCGAGAGAATGCGGCATTGGGCACCCTGGATGGCCAGCGCGGTGCGTGCCTTCGCGCTGCTGCAGCCCTGCGGCGCACTGGTCGATCAGCTCAATGCCTACAAGCCGACGATATTGGCCACCTATCCCACCGCGGCGGAAATGCTGGCAGAGGAACAGGAGGCCGGGCGGCTGCAGGTGCGTCCGCGCGAGATCTGGACCGGCGGTGAAGTGCTGTCCGAGCCGACGCGACTCCGCGTGCAGCGGGCGTTCGGCTGCCGTGTCCGCAGTGCCTATGGCGCCTCGGAGTTTCTGCCGATCGCGTGGGAGTGCCCACATCGTCACCTGCACGTGAACGCCGACTGGGTAGTGCTCGAGCCGGTCGATCGACTGGGCAACCCGGTTCCTCCGGGCACGCGCTCGCACTCGGTGCTGCTGACGAACCTGGCGAACCGGATTCAGCCGCTGATCCGCTACGACCTCGGCGATGCGGTCACCGTCGCGAGCGAGCCCTGCGCCTGCGGCAGCTATTTCCCGGTCATCGCCGTCGAAGGCCGTTGCGACGACACACTGCGACTGCCGGGGCGGCGCGGCGGCGAGGTGATGGTCGTGCCGCTGGCCCTCGAAACGGTCCTCGAGGAGAGCGCCGGTGCGCACGAATTCCAGGTGGTGCAGCGGCGCGATGGCACGCTTGCGGTGCACCTCGGTGCGCAGGAGCGCGAGCGCCGCGGCCAGGTCCGCGCCGCGCTGCAAAGCTATTTCGAAACCTGCGAGGTTGGCCCGGTCGACATCCTGTTGTCGCGCCGTGCTCCGGAGCGCGACGCGGCCAGCGGCAAGCTGCGCCGAGTCGTCTGCCAGCTGCCGCGCTGATCCCGGTCGCGCCGCATTCGGCAGAATGCTGGGATGTCGGTTGTTTCGCGATCCCGCATGGCTCGCCGCTCCTGGTGGATCGCCGGGCTGGTTGCCACAGTGCTCGCTGTCGCACTCGCGGCCGGCTGCTCGACACTCGGCTACTACGCGCAGTCGATCCACGGCCACGTTGCCGTGCTCGATGCCGCGCGGCCGATTCCCGATGTCATTGCCGATCCTGCAGCGGGCGAACAGCTGAAGCAGCGCCTCGAGCGCGCGCAGCAGATTCGCGCGTATGCCACGCGGGAGCTCGCCCTGCCTGACAACGGCAGCTACACGCGCTACGCCGACCTGAAGCGCCCGTACGTGGCCTGGAACGTCTTCGCCACTCCGGAACTTTCGATGGAGCTCAAGCAGTGGTGTTACCCGGTGGTGGGTTGCGCCGGGTACCGCGGCTACTTCGACAAGGCCACGGCCGATGCAGCGGCGGAAGAGCTGCGGGCGGAGGGCTACGAGGTCAACGTGGCCGGCGTGCCGGCCTATTCCACGCTCGGCTGGTTCGCCGATCCATTGCTGAACACCTTCATCGGCGGCAGTGAAGGGCAACTGGCCGGACTGCTGTTCCACGAGCTCGCGCACCAGGTCGTCTTCGTCGGCGGCGACACGACGTTCAACGAGTCCTTCGCAACGGCGGTCGAGCGCGAGGGCGTGAAGCGCTGGCTCGCATCCAATGGCGATCCGGCATCGCGTGCCGCGTACGCAGAATTCGCCGAACGGCGAACGCAATTCGTCGACCTGTTGTTGAAGTATCGAACGCTGCTGCAGCAGAACTACGACAGTCGTGCCTCGGACGAGGTCAAGCGTGCGCGCAAGCGGGAGCTGTTCGCGGCACTGCAGTCCGACTACGCCGCCCTGAAGCTCAGCTGGGGCGGATATGCGGGATATGACCGCTTCTTCGCGACGGCGCTCACGAACGCGCATCTCGCGGCAGTCGGCGCCTACAACGATCGGGTGCCCGCTTTCGATCGGCTGCTGGCCGAACAGGGCGGCAACTTCAAGGCGTTCTACGGCAAAGTCAAGGACCTCGCCGAGATGCCGAAGACGCGGCGCGATGCCGCGCTCGATCGGCTGCAGCCTTCGCGTTAGGCCGCACGGTAGCCAGCAGGTCTAAAGACTATGATCCTTCGGTTGCCCGCCCTGGGAAGGCACCGGAGCGGTGCCACTACATGCCGGAGCGCGGCAGTACCCTTTCGCGACCCCGGTGCGTTCAGGAGACGAGGATGGACAGGTTCTGGTTGAAGAGCTACCCGCAGGGTGTGCCTGCCGATATCGACTACAACCAGTACAAGTCGCTGGTAGAACTGCTTGAGGAAGCGTTCGAGAAATACAGGTCCAAGCCGGCGTACCGCTTCATGGGCAAGGATCTCACCTACGCCCAGCTCGACGAATATTCTGCGGCGCTCGGCGCGTGGCTGCAGAGCCGAGGTTTCACCAAAGGCAAGCGTGTCGCGATCATGATGCCCAATGTGATGCAGTACCCGGTCGCGCTGGCTGCGATCCTGCGGGCCGGCTGCACCGTGGTGAACGTCAACCCGCTGTATACGCCGCGCGAACTCGAGCACCAGCTGAAGGATTCAGGCGCTGAGGCGATCTTCATCCTCGAGAATTTCGCGCAGACGCTGCAACACGTGTACGCCAAGGTGCCGACCAGGACAGTCGTCGTCTGCGCGATGGGCGACATGCTCGGTTTCGGCAAGGGACTGCTGGTCAACTTCGTCGTCCGCAACGTCAAGAAGATGGTGCCGGAGTTCACCGTGCCCAACGCGGTGCGGTGGAACGAAGCGCTCGCCGACGGGCTGCGTATGACGCTGAAGCGCGTCGACGTCGCCCCTGACGACACCGCCTTCCTGCAGTACACGGGGGGAACGACCGGCGTATCGAAGGGCGCCACGCTGACCCATCGCAACATCGTCGCGAACATGCTGCAGGCGGAAGCGTGGTACCAGCCTGCACTGTCGAAGCTCAAGCCGGGCGAAGCCCCGACGACGATCACCGCGTTGCCCCTGTATCACATCTTCGCGCTGACAGTCTGCGCAATGATGTCGATGCGGGTGGGCGGCAGGTGCCTGCTGATCGCGAATCCGCGCGACATTCCGGGCTTCGTGAAGGACCTGCAGCAGAACACCTTCCACGTGTTCCCCGCGGTCAACACGCTGTTCAACGGCCTGCTGCACAACGAGGAGTTCGGGAAACTCGACTTCTCGCGGCTCATCCTGTCGGCGGGCGGCGGCATGGCCGTTCAGCAGGCCGTGGCCGAGCGCTGGCTCAAAACCACCGGCTGCCCGATCGCGGAAGGTTACGGCTTGTCGGAAACGTCTCCCGTTGCCACCGCGAACCGGACCGACACCGACAAGTTCACGGGCACGATCGGCCTGCCGGTGCCCTCCACAGAGATCGCGATACTCGACGATCACGGCAACCAGCTGCCGGTCGGCCACGTGGGCGAGATCGCCATTAAAGGTCCCCAGGTGATGGCGGGTTACTGGAATCGGCCGGACGAAACGGCAAAGGTGATGACATCGGACGGATTCTTCCGCACCGGCGACGTCGGGGTGATGGATGCCGAGGGCTACACGCGGATCGTCGACCGCAAGAAGGACATGATCCTGGTGTCCGGCTTCAACGTCTATCCGAACGAGGTCGAAGGTGTCGTCGCATCGCATCCGGGCGTGCTGGAATGCGCCGCAGTCGGAGTGCCGGACGAGAACTCGGGCGAAGCCGTCAAGCTCTTCGTCGTCAAGAAGGATCCGGCGGTCACCGAGAAGGAGATCATGGAGTACTGCAAGGAAAATCTGACCGGCTACAAGAAGCCCAAGTACATCGAGTTTCGCAGCGACCTGCCGAAGACCAACGTCGGCAAGATCCTGCGACGCGAGCTGCGCGACCACAAGCGCGCTGCCTGACCCCACACGGATCATCAACGGGTCGAAGGCCGCCACGGGCGGCCTTCCTTTCCGCGGCAGACGGCGCTTCGACAATGGCCTGAAACGAGGAGCGAACATGAGGGATCGGGACACCAAGGGTCGCGCAGCGCCGCCCGGCGGAAGCCGGAGCGGTCCGCGCGCGCGGGCCTTTCAGGAGCGCAGCTACGGTGACCCGTACCAACGCGCCGAACGGCCGGATCGGAGGGGCCCGCCGCGCGAGCGGCTGCAGGCGCCGGCCAGCATTCGGCTGGATCCGGACGTCGCGCGGGTGTTCCGCGATTCCGAGTCGGTGAACGTGGCGTTGCGGCTGGTAATCCGGCTGGCGCGCCTCGGCAGTGGGCGCCCTTCGGGGCCGCCGCGCGATCGTGGCGCGCCGTTCAGGGACCGCGGCGCGGGCGCGCGCGCGCGGCCGGACGAACGGCCGGCGCGCAAGCCACGCTTCGAAGAGGGGTGACGTCGCAATTTCGCCACGCGCGAGCCTTCACTTTCGGTATCGGGACGAGGCGACAGTCCCCTCTTTGAGCTGGACCGCTGATTTGCGTCCGTATTTGCGGGAATCTTCGGTTATGCAGTGAAGCGTCATCGGCCTACCTTTACGGCGCGGGACGGTTTACTGCTTCCGAGGACATCATGACGCGCCACCTTTGCGGACTCGCATTGCTGCTCATGGCGGGGTCGGTCTGCGCGCAGATCCAGGGCCCCGGATTGACGCTCCCGCAGCCGACTGGCGAGCGCTCCTATGAGCTCAGCCCCAGCATCGGTCTGCGCGGCTGGGTCGGGGGCCGCCCGGGCCTGTTGGCGAGCGATGGGGTCGTCGCCAGTTCCGTGGTGCTGGCCGACTGGCATCCACTGTCCAACGGCTTTCGGTTGTCGGGTGGAGTGGCCTACGGGTCGCTGCGCCTGGACCCGCTGAACTCTTCGGACCTCGTCGGCCGGGCATCGGCGATGTCTGCCTCGGGCCTCGACGGCAAGTCGTGGCTGCTCCGCGGCAACCCTTACGTTGGATTGGGCTGGGGCATTGGCCAGGCCAGCCGCTCGGGCCTGTACCTTTCTGCCGATCTCGGCGTGATGTATCAGCGAAGCAGCCTCGCCGCGTGGGGCTGTCCGGGCGGGATCCCGGCCGCACCGTGCTCGAGCGACCCGCGCATGCTCGAAGCCGCCGCGGACGAACCGCGCCTGGCGCCGATGATGTCGCTCGGCGTCGGCCTGCGGTTCTAGAGGCTACGCTCTCTGCAGGTCGGTTCGAACCTCTGATGCCGCGCTCAGGCAGTCAGGGTGGAGAGTCCGCGCTGCCGCTCCACCAGCGCACGCCGCAGGCACCGATAAAGCTGGCCGACGTCGAACTGCTCGCCTGAGCGAGCCCTCAGCCGCACGTGCATGGCGTCGGTTCGCGCCCGCACTGACAGCGATTCCAGCTTGTCGCGCTCGAAGGTGGGTTCGCTTGCGGCGGTGCTGCCGCTCAGGACCTCGAGCACCGCGTGATGCCGGCCCGCGAGACGGCTCAACTGGATCTCGACTTCGTTGTCGCGCTCTCTCACTCGCATCAGCATCGGGGCCCTCCGCAGCGCATTGTCAGTGTGCAATGTGACAGTGAGATTTTTGCGGCCGAGCGGCAATCCGCTGAACGGCGGATTACACCCGTCACCTGCTGAATATCGGACGGCCGGGCCTCAAACAGAACGGCCGCTCGACGAGCGGCCGTTGTACCGCGTCGTGCGCACTAGAACAGATGGCGCAGTCCGATCGCGAACTGCCGGCGGTCGAAGATCTGCGAAGCCTGAGTCAGCGCGGCGCCATTTGACTGGGTTACCCTACCGTCCCACTCGCGCTGGGCGTAACCGACATACATGTTCGTGCGCCGCGAGAACGGGTAGTCGTAGCCGAGGCCCCAGACGTAGTAGTCCGGCTCGAACTGGGCCAGACCGTTGATGATGTTCTTGGCGTCGGAGTACTGATAGGAACCGCGCAGGTTGCCGCCCAGCAGCGGGACGGTGACGCCGAGCATCCAGGCGTTGTTGTCGTAGTAACCGATGCCGGTCGGCACGACGGCCGTCGGCAGCCCGTTGCCGATCCCGGTCACCGTCACTTCGGTGCTGATGTTCGACTGGCTCGCCCAGGCGCCGTGCAGCTTCACGAACTTGAAGTCGAACGTGCCGCCGAGCTGCAGCATCTTCTGATCCGGGTTCCCGGAACCCGGCCGGCCGGAACCGGCGTCCGCGTAGGAAATCACGTCGTAGGTCGCAGCAAGGAACAGCGGGCCCCACGCCCAGTTTGCGCCGATGTTCCACGCGGAGGTATTCGTGCCTTGGGGTGCGGACTCACCGAGGTCGACGTTGGCCGAGTACTGGAGCGCGAGCTTCAGCCCGGCCCAGGTGGGCGAGGCCCAGATGATTGAGTTGTCTTCCCTCAGGCCGGCTGTCGGGATGAAGGTCGAGCCCAGGGTCGCTAGGCCCCAGCCGGCGTTAAAGGGGTCGACCGGGCTCCAGAGGTCGAATGCGCCGGTGCCCGATGAGGACGTGGCGATCCGTCCCAGCGCAACCGTGCCGAGTCGGTCCTGCCGCAGCCCGGCCCAGGCCTGGCGGCCGAACAGCCGGCTACCCTGGCTCGACGTTCCGGTCGAGGCGTCGAATCCGCCCTCCAGCGTGAACACCGCGCTCCAGTCGCGGCCGAGCGCCTCCGATCCGCGCACGCCGAACCGGCTGCCCGACTGGTAGCCGCTGTCGATACCAAAGACGCTTTCCTGCTGCCAGTTCGGCGCCGAACTCGTGCCGCGATTCACGCCGGACTCGTTCCACTGCACTCCGAGATCGATGATCCCGTAGAGCGTCAGGCTCGACTGCGCGGACGCGCCAAGCGGAAGTGCGCTGAGCAGAGCCGCGAGGACCAGTTTTGTCTTCATGAATGTGCTCCAAGGTCGACCGATCGACTCTCTCCCCACACCGCTCCGACCGCCGACACGCAACTGCCCGCGCGCCGGCGGCTGTCAATGAAGAAATTCTAGACTTGGCGCCGCCCGGCGCCTTGTCGGCGCTCACGGCCCCGGGCGTGCGTTGCCGTGGCACCACTCGACACATGCGGCGGTGAGACGGCCGGCAGCTGTCGGTCGTGCGTGGCGGACAGCGTCAGCAGTGCCGTCACGGCTCCGATCAAGGCCATCAGCATGTCGGACTGTGTGTCCCAGGGATCGCCCTGCGTGCCGAGAAAGTCATCTGCGCCCTGTCCCAAGGCGAGCGCCGACCACCACTCGATGAGTTCGTAAAGGGCGCTGATCGCGAGCGCAATGCACACGCACAGGAACGCGGTCATCCTTGGCCCCCGCGTGTGACGGCCCCGAAGGAGGATCTCGCGGGCGAGCATCGCCGGCACGAAGCCCTGCATGAAGTGGCCGAGCTTGTCATAGGGGTTGCGCGCGAGGTTGAAGGCGTCCTGCACCCAGTGCCCGCGCGGAACCCTGGCGTAGGTGTACGCGCCGCCCGCGACCAGCACCAGTGCATGGGCAAAGATGAGCACGTAGAGCAGTGTCGTCAGCGGGTAGCGCGCATGCGTGACTGCGAGCAGGGGGAGAGCGATCAGCACTGGCGCGACTTCCATCAGCCAGGTCAGCCGATCGTAGGGCCGCCACCCGGAGACCAGCAATGCGATGATCATGCTGATGAGCAGCGCGATGAGGAACGGCATGCGGCGGTCGGTTTCGGCCATTCGGTTTCTGCTGTTCGGTCTGGGACTGGAGGCGGCACTCGCGACGATGGTAGCGGCCGCCGCGGCGGCCGACCGACTGCCTGCGCTCGCGGCCGATGGCAACCACATCACGGTGTCCGGCCTGTCCTCCGGCGCCTATATGGCAGTCCAATTCGCGGTCGCGCACTCGGCGCAGGTGACCGGAGTCGGCGTCTTCGCCGGCGGCCCCTATTACTGCGTCGGCATCAATCCTGCGCGCGCCGAATCGGTTTGCATGCAGGGCAGCCCGGGCGCAGCGGGATCGATCCGCGACGCCGAGCGACTTGCCGGCTTGCGTCTGATCGACTCCACCGACCATCTGCGCGGGATGCGGGCGTGGCTGCTGGCCGGTGAAAGCGATCACACGGTGGCCGAGGCGGTCGTGCGCGCCAACGCCGAGTTCTTCGCGCACTACAACAAGTCGGGCACGCAATTCCGGCTGCAACCCGGCCTCGGTCACGGCCTGCCGACGGCGACGCAGGGTGTTGCATGCGACACGAGCGCGCCGCCTTACATCAACAAGTGCGGCACGGACGCGGTCGCAACGATGCTGGACGCCCTGCAGGCAGGTTCAACGTCCGCGGCGGCCGGCACGGGACGCCTGCTCACATTCAACCAGACCGAATTTGTCGCCGCCTGGCGTCGCTGGGGTTCGATGTCGTCGCTGAGTGCGCGCGGCTACGCGTACATCCCGGCGGCCTGCGAGAAGGCCGGCGCACATTGCCGCATCCACATCGCGTTGCACGGCTGCCATCAGGGCGATGCGGAGATCGGCGAAGTCTTCGTGCGCGAGTCGGGCTATATCGAGTGGGCTGTGGCGCACGGCACGATCATGCTCTTTCCCCAGGCCCAGCCGAGTTCGCCGACACTTCTCTCGTGGTGGCAGCCTTACAACCCGAACGGCTGCTGGGACTGGTGGGGCTACACGGGAACCGATTACTCGGTGAAGACAGGGGTGCAGGTCAAGGCGATCATGGCGATGGTCGACCGGTTGGCCGGCGCACGTTGAACTTCAGGCGCGCGCTGAAGTAGAGGCCGGGGCATCGATTGCGGCAAGTTGCGCGTCCAGTTCGGAGACGAGGGATCGCAACTGGCGGCGCAGCGCAGCGCCATCGCTGACGAAGCCGTGGCGCGTGATCAGCGCCCGCGCGGCATCGGGAAGTTCGCGGTCGACGTAGCGCCAGCCGAAGTCGAACCGCTCGGGCCGGTGGCGCATCCCCAGCAGCTCGATCAGGAAGCGCAGCAGTGCCTGGTAGAAACCCATCGCTTCCAGTGTGTGGCCGCGCGCGAGTTCCTTTTCGACCAGCATCGAATGCACGGGGATCGCTCCGCGCAGCTGGGCCAGGCGCTGCCTGCGCCGCTGGGCCAGCGCCGTTCGATCCGCCCGCCGCGGCGTGAACAGCTTCGCCGGGTCCGACCAGGCTACGAATGTGCCGTGGCGTTCGCGCTCCAGAAACGGGGAGAGGCCCGACTCGCTGACGACGCAGCAATCGACCGCGAAGAAGCGTGGAGCGTCCTTGACGACATAGAAGCGCTGGGCGAGATCGGGAAATCCAGGCGGGTCGACGGACCAGGTGTGCGTGATCGTCGTCACTGTTGCGATCGCGGCTTCCACTTTCGCGAAGACGTCTTTCGCGTCCTCGAGCGGCGCCACGATGAACAGATCGAGGTCCGAATAGGCGTCGGCACGACCGCGCGCGGCTGCGCCGCCCTCGCCGATCGCGCGCACTCGCGGATGCCGCTGCAGCGCCGCCGCGATGATCGCCGCGAGCCGTTCGCGGTACTCCGCAGCCGTCGCTTCGCTATAGGCGGCGGGCTTAGTCGACCTTGGCATTCGAAAACTTGACGACCCGGGACCACTTGTCTGTTTCCGCCTTGATGAAGGCGGCGAACTGCTCCGGGGAGTTGCCGCCGGGGTCGGCGCCCTGACCGGTGAAGCGCTCGCGTACCTCCGGATTCGACAAGGCCCTGGCGACATCGGTCTGCACCTTGTCGACGATCGATCGCGGCGTGCCCGCCGGCGCGAACAGACCGAACCACGACGAAGCCTCGAAACCCTTCAGCCCGGCGGCTTCCTCGACGGTCGGCACATTGGGCAGCGCCGGCGAGCGCGCGCGCGAGGTCACTGCCAGCGCCTTCAGCTTTCCGCTCCTGATGTGCGGCAGCGCCGATGGCAGGTTGTCGAACATCACCGTCATGTTGCCGGCGAGCAGATCCGTCAGTGCCGGCGCCGAGCCGCGATAGGGGAAATGCACCATGTACACGCCGGTCACCGTCTTGAAGAGCTCGCCCGAAAGGTGGATCGAGGTGCCGTTGCCGCTCGATGCCATGTTGAGCTGTCCCGGCCGCTCCTTCGCGTAGACGATGAATTCCGCCGCTGTGTTCACCGGCAGTTTGGCGTTGACGACCATCACGTTCGGCACGCCGGCGACCAGCGTGATCGGAACGAAGTCGCGCACCGGATCGAAGGGCATCTTGCCGCCGCTCTGCGTGTACAGCGCCTGGTTGATCGCATGCGTGCCCACCGTGCCCATCAGCAGCGTGTAGCCGTCGGGCGCACTCTTGGCGACCACGTCGGCGCCGATATTGCCGCCGGCACCGGGGCGGTTCTCGATCACGACCGGTTGCTGCCACATCTTCTGCAGTTCCACCCCGATGACGCGCGCCACGATGTCGGTCGTTCCGCCCGGCGGGAACGGCACGATGATTCGCACCGGCTTGCTGGGCCAGGTCTGCGCATGGGCCGGCGTGAACGCGGCCGCGGCCAGGGCCACTGCGGCCAGCACACGACGCAACATGCTGCCTCCTTTGATCTGGGTTCTGTTCCGAGTGTGCCGGGTGCACGGTCGTTCGTCTATGCTGGCTGCGGGGAGAACCGCGGGCAATCGCGCATCGAAACGATGGATCACGTGCTGGCCCTCGACCAGGGCACGACCAGCTCACGCGCGATTCTCTTCGACCGGTCAGGGCGCATCGTCGCCTCGACGCAGAAAGAGTTCCACCAGCACTACCCGCAGCCGGGCTGGGTCGAGCACGATGCAGCGGAGATCTGGGCGACGCAGCTGGGCTGTGCGCAGGCGACACTGCGCAACGCTGGCATCGGCGCAAGTCGTGTTGCAGCGATCGGCATCACGAACCAGCGCGAGACGACGCTGCTCTGGGATCGCGCAACAGGCGCGCCGATTGCGCCCGCGATCGTCTGGCAGGATCGGCGCACCGCCGATCAATGCGCTGCGTTGCGTGCGTCGGGCCACGAAGCGCGGGTGACCGCAAAGACGGGCCTGGTGCTCGATCCTTACTTTTCGGCGACCAAGATTGCCTGGCTGCTTGACCACGTGCCTGGCGCCAGGGCGCGCGCCGACCGCGGCGAACTCGCGTTCGGGACGATCGACAGCTGGCTGATCTGGAACCTGACCGGCGGCGCACATGTCACCGACGTCAGCAACGCCTCGCGCACGCTGCTGGTCGACCTGGCGACCCTCGATTGGGACGAGGAGCTGCTGTCGCTGTTCCAGGTACCGCGCAGCGTGCTGCCGCGGATCACGGCGTCCAGCGAGGTGATCGGCCAGGCGCGCAGCGAGTGGTTCGGCGCCGCGATCCCGATCGCCGGCAACGCCGGCGACCAGCAGGCCGCCACCTTCGGGCAGGCCTGCTTTGCGCCGGGCATGGCGAAGAACACCTATGGCACCGGCGCCTTCATGCTGATGAACGTCGGTGCCGCGGCGCTGCATTCGGACAACCGGCTGCTGGCCACTGCCGGCTGGCGCATCGGTGGTGAAGCGGCCTACATGCTCGAAGGCAGTGTCTTTGTCGCCGGTGCCGTCGTGCAGTGGCTGCGCGATGGTCTTGGCATCATCGAGCGCTCCGAACATGTGGAGGCGCTGGCGCGCCAGGCGACGGACAGCGGCGGCGTCTTCCTGGTGCCGGCCTTCGTCGGCCTCGGCGCGCCGCACTGGGATCCCGATGCGCGCGGCCTGATGATCGGCGTCACGCGCGGCACGACGCGCGCGCACCTGGCCCGTGCCGCACTCGAATCGATTGCATTCCAGTCCACCGACGTACTGCACGCAATGCAGCTCGACGCGCGCCAGCCGATCAGCGAACTGCGGGTTGACGGCGGCGCGGCGCGGAACGACCTGCTGATGCAGTTCCAGGCGGACATCATGGGCGTCCCGGTCGTGCGGCCGGAGATCACCGAGACCACGGCGCTCGGGGCCGCCTATCTTGCGGGACTTGCGCGGGGCATGTGGGCCGGCACCGACGAACTCGGCAGCCTGTGGCGTGCCGACCGCCGCTTCGAGCCGTTGATGGGGGAGGGCGAGCGCGCCGAACTGCTGGCGCAATGGCGTCGTGCCGTCGAAAGGTCGAGGCTGTGGATCGAATGAACGCCGCGGCATCGGTGCGGCGGATCGAACGTGCAGCACTCCTTGCCGCCCTGCGCGAGCCGCGGCCGTGGGATGTCCTCGTGCTCGGCGGCGGCGCCACGGGCCTCGGGATCGCCGTCGACGCGGCGGCGCGCGGGCTGCGCACCGCCTTGATCGAAGCGCGCGACTTCGCCAGCGGAACGTCGAGTCGGAGCACGAAGCTGATTCACGGCGGCGTCCGCTATCTCGCCCAGGGCAACGTCAAGCTGGTGCGCGAGGCGCTGGCTGAACGCGCACTGCTGATCGCCAACGCGCCGGGGCTGGTGCATCCGATGGAGTTCATCGTGCCGTGCTACCGCCCGCTCGAGCGCGAAGTCATGCGCGTCGGGCTCGGCATCTACGACGCACTCGCCGGCTCGCGCGGCATCGGGCCGACGCGCTGGCTCACGCGCGCAGAAACCATCCGGCGCTTGCCAACGGTGCGGACCGCCGGGTTGCACGGCGGCGTGTCGTACTGGGATGCGCAGTTCGACGACGCGCGGCTGGCGATCGCGCTGATGCGCACGGCGTGCCGTCTTGGCGCGACAGCGATCAACTACGTCGGCGTCGAGACCATCGAAGTCGCCGAGGGCCGCGTCGCGGCCGTCGCTGCCACCGATGCCGAAACCGGCGAGCGCTTCCGGCTGCGCGCGCGGGTGATCTTCAACGCCACCGGCGTCTGGGTCGACCGCCTGCGCACGCTCGCGGACGCCTCGGCGCGGCCGATCGTCGCGGTCAGTCGCGGCTCGCACATCGTCGTGGGATCGAAGTTCCTGCCGGGCGAACGCGCGCTGATGATCCCCAAGACGTCCGACGGGCGAGTGCTGTTCGCGATTCCGTGGATGGGCAGCCTCGTTGTCGGCACCACCGACGTGCCGATCTGCGAGGTTGAATGGGAACCTCAGCCGTCAGCCGCGGAAGTCGACTTCATCATCGAGACGGCGCGCGGGTATCTGCGCGATCCGATCCGCATCGATGACATCACGGGTACCTTCGCCGGGCTGCGCCCGCTGCTCGCCAAAGGCGTGCGAGGTGCAACCAAGACGCTGTCGCGTGAACACTCGATTGTCGTCGAGCACGGCAACTTCATCACCGTCACCGGCGGCAAGTGGACGACGTATCGCCGAATGGCGGTCGATGCGCTGGCTCAGGCGACACGGCGTGGCCTGATACCGGACGGCCAATCAACCACCGACTCGCTTCGGATCGACCTCGACCCCGTGCTCGAGGCAGCGCGCAAGTCGGCGCAGGAAGGCGCCCTCCCGACGGCGCTGCGCTACTACGCCGACCTCGCACGCGACTGCGAGCAGGCTCGCAGCGTCAGCGACCTGCTCGACCGGCGGCTGCGCATCGGCCTCACGAACCGCGCGCGCGCAGCTCAGGCGGCGGGCGCTCTCGGCTGAGCCGCCCCGCTGCTGTCCACGAAGGCAAAAAAAGGCCGCTGCAAGCAGCGGCCCTGATACTGCGCGTGTCGCCTGGTCTAGAACAGGTGACGGAGACCGATCGCGAACTGGTTGCGATCGAAGGCTTGCGAGGCCTGTGGCAGAACGACGCCCCCAGTGGCGGACGTCGAGCGGATGTCTCCATCCCACGAACGCTGGCCGTAGCCGACGTACATGTTCGTGCGGCGCGAGAACGGATAGGTGTAGCCGATCCCCCAGACGTTGAAGTCGGGCTCGAACTGCGCGCCAAATGACGCCGGGTTGTTGCTGATGATGTTCTTCGCATCCGACCACTGGTACGAGCCGAGGATGTTGCCGCCGAACAGCGGAACCGTCACGCCGATCATGTAGGCGTTGTTGTTGTAGTTGCCGATGCCGGTGGGAATGAAGGTGGCGTTCGGGGCAAACCCGTTGTTCACATTGGGAACCGTGCCGATGACGCTGACGTTGTCCTGGTTCGCCCATGCCGCGTGCAGCTTCAGGAACTTGAAGTCGAACGTGCCGCCCAACTGCAGCATCTTCTGGTCCGGGCAGCCGGCCGTCGACACTCCGATGCAGGTGGTCGCAAGCGGTGCGTTCGCGTTCGGGAAATTGAGGACGTCATACGTCGCGGCGACCGTCAACGGACCCCAGCTGTAGCGGGCGCTCAGGTTGTAGGCCTGGGTGTTGGTCCCGCTCGGCGCGCTTTCTCCGCCGAGCACGTTGGCCGAGTACGAAGCCGCCAGTTGCAGGCCGCCCCAGTTCGGCGACGCCCAGATCACCGAGTTGTCTTCACGCAGCGAGTTCGACGGAATGAAGGTCGCCTGCAGGCCGATCAGGCTGAAGCCGGTGTCGAACGGGTCGATGCCGCCCCACAGGTTGAAGTCACCAGTACCCGACGACGCGGTCGCGATGCGGCCGAAGGCGACCGTACCGAACTGCGTGTGGCGCAGGCCCGCATAGGCCTGGCGGCCGAACAGCTGGCCGTTCTGGCCGGACGTGCCGGTGTCGATGTTGAAGCCCATTTCGAGGTCGAACACTGCGCTCCAGTTGCCGCCGAGCGCTTCGGAACCACGCACGCCGAGGCGGTTGCCCGACTGGTAGCCGCCGTTGATGCCCCAGATACTCTGCTTCTGCCAATTCGGCGCTGCGGTCGTGCCGCCATTGACACCGTACGAGTTGTACTGGACGCCGACGTCCACGATGCCGTACATCGTCACGCTCGACTGCGCAGAGGCGGCACCGGAGATGGCGCCGAGCACTGCCAGTGCGATCAGACTCTTCTTCATCAAGCTCTCCTAGCTAGTGATTGGAATTTTTTGGCGCGCCGGCCTTGGACAGCCTCACGAACCTTGAATCACTTCCCCGCAGGAAGTTGATGGCATTGTTTCAGAGGGGCCGGACCGGGCAAAGCGTCGGGAGCAAAAACGGTATGGAAATGCCTGCTTTTGTTGCTTCACAGCAACATGAAAAAGGGGCGCCGCGGCGCCCCTTTGCTTTCATAATCCGAAACGGTCAGAAAGTGTGGCGCATCCCGAACTGATACGCCGCCGAGTCCGCACCGGCGCCCGTCGCAAAACCGGTCGTATACCCGGCAGAACTCGGCGTCATGCGCGCCTGGTCGCTGTTCGCCATGAAGGCCACGGTCCCGAACAGCGCGGTGCGCGGTGACACCTGGTACTGGTACGAGAGGCCGTAGTGGCTGATGCTGGCATCCTGCGTCGCCCAGGCCGACCGCGCCGTGTCCTTGGCGTAGTTGTAGACCGCATAGAGCGTGCTCCTCGGCATGAACTGCCACGACGCGCCGAGGTGGTAGGCCTTTGAATCCGTCGGCCCGGCGAGGCCACGCATCGTATCCATGTCGTAGGAGCTGAACTGCAGCGAGCCGAGCGTCGCAGTAATCGCCGCCAGGTTGCCGCCGGTCGCGACGATCAGGTTCTGGATGTCCAGCGGCGTCAGCATCGGATTGTCGTTCTTGCGCTGCAGGTACTGGCCGTAGATCTTGAAGTTGCTGATGGCAACCCACGCGCCCAGGTTGAACATCTGCAAGCCGTTCTTCTTCTCCGGCGTGCCGGCAGCCTGCGTCGCGTACGGCACGACGTAATTCTGGTTCCAGCCGGTGCCGACGCCCCAGTTCGTCGTGTTGTACTGCAGGTTGATGCCGTACATGTCGTCGCCGGTGCTGGGCGGCGTGGTGCGCTCGTTGCGCGCCGAAGCCGGCGACTCGGAACCGCCGAAGCTGTACATCGCATTCAGCGTGAAGCCCTTCAGCTCGGCGCGATAGACCAGCGCATTGTTCATGCGGATCGCCGGGTTGGTGTAGCCCTGCCCGAACGACAGCGCAGTCATGTCCTGCATCACGTTGTACTTGAACAGGATCTCGTAGCCCGGCGTGTACTGGCGGCCGAACAGCAGGGCGCCATAGGGCGTCACCAGTCCGGCAAAGGCCTGGCGGTCGAAGATTGCCCCCGCGCTGTTGACTGTGGTGATCGCCTGCAACAGCGAGTTGTTGATCGTGTTCAGGCCGCCGAGGACCGCCTGGTAGGTCGGGCTCGTCGGCGGCAGGAACGAAATCACCGTACCCGGGACGACCCGGACTTCAGGGCACACCGGAGCGGCTGTCGAACTTGTCAGCCGGCACCAGTACACGGACTCGTTGTAAGTCACCGAACCGGTGTCGAGCGAGAAGCGGCCTTCGAGCGTGAAGATCGCGCTGTAGCCGTTGCCGAGCACTTCACTGCCGCGGATACCGAAGCGGTTGCCGGCCGTCATGCCGGAGCCCTGGATGCGCGTGAGCGTCGTGTCGCCGGCGTCCAGCACCTCTACGCCCGCGTCGACAATGCCGTAAAGGACGATGCTGCCACTGCCGATCTCTTGAAACTGGGCGAGGCTTCGCGCGCTTTGCGCAAAGGCGAGCGCTGGAAAGGCGCAGGCAATCGCGAGGGCGACAGCGGTCTTACGCATGGTGGGTCTCCTGCCTTTTCTGTTTGTGTTTTCTTTAAGCAGCCGCGGCATTGTCGGACCGCGGAATCCGCCTCCGACGGAGTGAGAGAATAGACCCGGGTATCCGGTGCGCAGGCCACGTTTCCGCAAGGCTCATGCACGAGCGTTACATTTGCGCAACATATGGAAACACGGCCGCTGATCGACCGCCTGACCGCCGCTGCCGACCGGGCGCTACGGACGCTGGCGGCACCCGCAGCGCCGTTGCGCCCGACGCCTTCCCCCAAAGCTTCACCGGCCGAGTTGTCGGCGACCGAGCGGCGCGAAGCGGGCGCGCTGATGAGGGTCAACCACGTCGGCGAGATCTGCGCACAGGCGCTGTACGACGCCCAGGCATTAGCTGCGCGCGATCCGGAACTGCGTGCGCTGTTCGAGAAGGCCGCCCGCGAGGAGGGCGATCACCTCGCCTGGACGCAGCAGCGCATCGAGGAACTCGGCGGGCGCACGAGTCTGCTGAACCCGCTGTGGTATGCGGGCAGCTTCGCGATCGGCTTGCTGGCTGCGCGCGCGGGTGACCGGGTCAGCCTCGGATTCATGGAAGAAACGGAGCGCCAGGTCGAGCAGCATCTCGACGGTCACCTCGACCGACTGCCCGCGGGCGATGTGGCGTCACGCGCTGTCATCGAGCAGATGAAGGCCGATGAGGTCGGTCATGCGGACGCCGCGCGGGAACACGGCGGCGCTGCCCTTCCGCTGCCCATGCGCTGGGCGATGCGGATCGCTGCGAAAGTCATGACGACGACCGCGCACCGCATCTGAATCCTGCGAGACGGGCGCCGTACGCGCTCAGTCCAGCTCGACGACGATCTCGTGGTGAATGGTCGCTGTCTTGCTTAGCATCGCCGTCGCCGAGCAATACTTCTCGTGCGAAAGCGCCACCGCGCGATCGACCGCGGCCGGATCGAGGGCCCTTCCCCGGATGCGGTAACGCAGGCGGATCTCGGTGAAGACCTTCGGGTCGCTCGCCGCGCGTTCTGCATGGACCTCGACGTCGCAGGCACGGATCTCGTGGCGGCCTCGCTTGAGGATGAGGACCACGTCGTAGGCGGTGCAGCCGGCGGCACCGATCAATACCAATTCCATCGGACGCGCTGCCAGGTTGCGTCCGCCGCCATCGGGCGACCCGTCCATCGCAACCAGGTGGCCGCTTCCCGACTCGGCCAGAAAGCTCATCCCGTCACCGGTCCAGCGCACTTTGCAGTCCATGGTCATTCCCCAACGCGGCCCTCTC
>DATKAJ010000092.1:0-21510 GCA_035498175.1 Burkholderiaceae bacterium | reverse complement strand
GTCGACGACCTGCGGACTATCGCCGACAGAAGGTTGCAGAAGTGGCGCATTTCGGGGACGTCTGCTCCGTCCGGGCGCGCAGCCGATCACCCACGGACGGGTCGCGGGCCCGGCCAGCCGACCGTTGGCACCGGCATCTGGCATCATTTTAGGAGCGAATGCTCACATTCGCCATGTTTCAAGTTGGCAGCCGCTCCGGCGCTTCTTCCACAGATAGAACTTGAAAGTCGGCCGTCCCGACCCTAGAATTAGCACTCGCCTCGGTCGACTGCTAACAAATCGATCGAGGGAAGATTTTTGCCTCTTTCTCGGTTCTCGCCTGTCGAGAAATTCAACTGCTAGGAGACCTTATGAAGATTCGTCCTCTGCACGATCGCGTGATCGTCAAGCGCCTGGACCAGGAGCGCAAGACCGCGTCGGGCATCGTCATCCCCGATAACGCCGCCGAGAAGCCCGACCAGGGCGAGATCGTCGCGGTCGGCCCGGGCAAGCGTGATGACAACGGCAAGATCAACGCCCTCGACGTCAAGGTCGGTGACAAGGTGCTGTTCGGCAAGTACTCGGGGCAGACGGTCAAGGTGGATGGCGAGGAACTGCTCGTCATGCGCGAAGAAGACCTCATGGGCGTCGTCGCCTAGGCGCTAATTGGACACACAGGAGTTCTGACAATGGCAAGCAAGCAGGTGTATTTCGGCGATGACGCGCGTCACCGCCTGGTTCGTGGCGTCAACATCCTGGCCAATGCGGTCAAGGTGACGCTGGGTCCGAAGGGCCGCAATGTCGTGCTCGAGCGCAGCTTCGGCGCTCCGACCGTCACCAAGGACGGCGTGTCGGTCGCGAAGGAAATCGAACTGAAGGATAAGTTCGAGAACATGGGCGCACAGATGGTCCGCGAAGTCGCGTCCAAGACCTCGGACAATGCCGGTGACGGCACCACGACCGCGACCGTGCTGGCCCAGTCGATCGTCGCCGAAGGCATGAAATACGTGGCCGCCGGTATGAACCCGATGGATCTGAAGCGCGGCATCGACAAGGCCGTCGTCGCGGCCGTCGAGGAACTGAAGAAGATCAGCAAGCCGACGACGACCAGCAAGGAAATCGCGCAGGTCGGCTCCATCTCGGCCAACGCCGATCCTGAAATCGGCAAGATCATCGCGGATGCGATGGACAAGGTCGGCAAGGAAGGCGTGATCACAGTCGAAGACGGCAAGAGCCTGAACAACGAGCTCGAGATCGTCGAGGGCATGCAGTTCGACCGCGGCTACCTGTCGCCGTACTTCATCAACCAGCCCGACAAGCAGATCGCCATCCTGGACAACCCGTACGTGCTGCTGCACGACAAGAAGATCGGCAACATCCGCGATCTTCTGCCGGTTCTCGAGCAGGTTGCCAAGGCCGGCCGTCCCCTGCTGATCGTCGCCGAGGAGGTCGAAGGCGAGGCGCTGGCGACGCTGGTCGTCAACAGCATCCGCGGCATCCTGAAGACCTGCGCCGTGAAGGCGCCGGGCTTCGGTGACCGTCGCAAGGCGATGCTGGAAGACATTGCGATCCTGACCGGCGGTACCGTCATCGCCGAGGAAACCGGCATGTCGCTCGAGAAGGCCAGCCTTGCCGACCTCGGCCAGGCCAAGCGCGTCGAGATCGCCAAGGAAGACACGACGATCATCGACGGCGCCGGTGAGGCCAAGACCATCGAGGCCCGCGTCAAGGCGATCCGCGCGCAGATTGAGGAAGCGACCAGCGACTACGACAAAGAGAAGCTGCAGGAACGCGTCGCCAAGCTGGCGGGCGGTGTTGCGCTGATCAAGGTCGGCGCGGCCACCGAAGTCGAAATGAAGGAGAAGAAGGCCCGCGTCGAGGATGCGCTGCATGCCACGCGCGCCGCGGTCGAGGAAGGCATCGTCGCCGGTGGTGGCGTAGCCCTGATCCGCGCCAAGCAGGCGATCGCCAAGCTCAAGGGTGACAATGCCGACCAGGATGCCGGCATCAAGATCGTGCTGCGCGCGATGGAAGAGCCGCTGCGTCAGATCGTCCAGAACTCGGGTGACGAGCCGAGCGTGGTCGTCAATGCCGTCGCGAACGGCAAGGGCAACTATGGCTTCAACGCCGCCACGCACGAGTACGGCGACCTGGTCGAAATGGGCGTGCTCGATCCGACCAAGGTCACCCGCACCGCGCTGCAGAACGCGGCCTCGGTCGCGAGCCTGATGCTGACGACCGACGCCATGGTGGCCGAGCTGGTAGAAGAAAAGGCCGAGAAGAGTGGCGGCGGCGGGATGGGTGGCATGGGCGGAATGGGCATGGACATGTAACGCCGACCGCCCGCTCGCGGCGCATAGCGGCGTCGCGCGCGCTTGCCGTACCTTTCAGTACTGTCTGCGCGCGCGCTCCTTGCTCTGCATCCGCGAATCGGCGATCGGGTTGCGCATCGGCAGCTCGTCTGCAACAAAAAAACGGCCCGCATTGCGGGCCGTTTTCTTTGAGCGTGCTCGATCAGTACTTGATCGAGCAGCCGTAGGCGCTGGAGCTCGACGTTGCGACGGGCTTGCCCGAGCGCGCATCGCTAAGAGCCGCGGCGACGTAGTTGTTCGCGGCCTTGACGTCAGCGGGGTTAGCGCTGCGCTTGTCGTCGATGGCGCCGGCGTAGATGACGGTGCCATTGGGATCGATCACGAACATGTGCGGCGTCACCTTGGCGCCGAAGGCGCGGCCTATGTCCCCGCTCGTGTCCATCAGGATCGCAGTCGGTGCTGCCTTCTCGTCCGCGAACCAGGCCGCCAGCTTCGCCGGCGGCAGGTAGTCCGAGTGGGAACTGGCGGTCGAGTTGACGGCCAGCCACACCACGCCGGATGACGTGTTCTGCTTCTGCAGCGCCTGCATGTTGCCGCTCGTGTAGTGCTTCTGCACAAACGGACAGTTGGGATTGTTCCACTCGACAACCACGGTCTTGCCGCGGAAGTCGGAGAGGGCAACTGTCTTGCCGGTCACGTCGACCGCGCGGAACTCAGGAGCGGCCTGGCCCGGCACTGCCGCGGCAAAAACGGAAGGTGAAAACGCGGCGATCGCCGCAACAATGACGGCAGCTTTCATGGCACGGCGATCGAACGAGTTAGCGAGACGCCAGCTTAACCTTGTCGAGCGCCGCCAACACCGTTCCCTCAGTGAGGATTTCCGGCAACACGGTCGGTTTGCCGCTGGTGTCGTAGAGCACGTACAGCGGCACGCCATTGCGCCCGAACTGCGCCAGCGCCTGGGTGATGCGCTCGTTGCGGTTCGTCCAGTCGGCCTTCATCCGCACGATGCCTTCGGCTGCAAAACGGTTGATGACCTTGTCGGTGTTCAGCGCCACGCGCTTGTTGACCTGGCAGGTGACGCACCACGCCGCGGTAAAGTCGACGAACACCGGTTTGCCGTCGGCCGTGAGCTGGGCCAGTTTCTCCGGGGAATACTCGACCCAGCCGGCACCGCCCGCCGTCTTCGACCCCGAACCGGGGTCCGACGTCGCGATCGGCATGAATGTGACTGCAGCGAGCACCGCGCCGGCCAGCGCCACCCAACGGAACCGGCTCGCGCCGCGCTGGGCCAGCCCGAGCGACCACAACGTAAACCCCGCGGCGACGAGCACGCCGAGGGCGAGCGCCACGCCGCCGGCGTCGACCTGCTGCGCCAGCACCCATAGCAGCCAGACGCACGTGGCAAACATCGGGAACGCCATGAACTGCTTGAAGAGTTCCATCCAGCGGCCCGGGCGGGGCAGCTTCGACAGCAGCGCGGGAAACAGTGTCAGCAGCAGGTACGGCGTCGCCATGCCGACGCCGAGCATTGCGAAGACGGATAGCGCAAGCGCCGCGGGCTGCGTGATCGCATAGCCGAGCGCAGCGCTCATGAACGGCGCCGTGCACGGCGACGCGACAATCACTGCGAGCACACCGGTGCCAAAACTGCCACGCCAGTCCGACTTGCCGACGAGGGCGTCGGCCGCGCGCGTGTTGCCGAGGCCGCTGCCGAAGGTGAACTCGTACACACCCAGCAGATTCAGGCCAATGACGAAGAACAGCAGCGTCAGCGAGGCGACGACCCATGGTGTCTGCAGCTGGAAGCCCCAGCCGAGCGCGCTACCGGCTTTCTGCAGCGCGATCAGCAGTCCCGCCAGCAGCACGAACGACAGGACCACGCCGACCGCGAAAGCGGCCCCATGCGCCGCCATCGGGCCGCTGTGGGTGCGATGCTGCGCGAGCCCGATCAGTTTCAGCGACAGCACCGGGAATACGCACGGCATCAGATTCAGGATCAGCCCGCCGACGAACGCAGCGCCGAGCGCCGCCAGCAGGGTCATCGTCGGGCCCGAGGCCACGGCCCCCGCGGGTGCACCCGTCACTGGCAGCGGCACCGTCCCGGCGACGAGGGGCGCGTCGACCAAGGCCGTCCAGCCGCCCGGCTTGGCGGGGCCGCCGTTGGCGACGATCACCCCCGCGAGTGCCTTGGCATCCGCCTTCACCGGCTGTGCTGCGGTCAGCACCAAAGCCGTGCCGTTGGCCGCGTCGAGCACCTGCGCGGCGGCAGGCTCGATACGGCCTTCCTGCAGAGGGAAGAATTCAATTCGGTCGGCCTTGCGCCCGGCCGGAAGATCCAGGGCTATGCGGATCCGGTTTGCCTCGGTCGTACCCCGCGCGGCCAGCCCGTCGACGGGCTCGGGCACCAGCTTGCGCGCTTCGGCGAAGCGGGCCGCGTGGCTCGAGGGGGCCGCTTGCGCCTTCACCGGCAGCGTCAGCTTGAGGTCCGCGCTGCCGGGGATGCAGACGTCGCGACACTCCAGCCATTCCGTTTTCGCGTCCAACGTGACCGTGCCGTGGGCCAGGTCTGCCGGAAGTTTCAGCGTGGTCAGCAGCAGTGTGTCGCCCTCATAGCCGAAGTTGACCAGCGGGCCGGCCGGCAGGCGATGCGGATGCGGCCATTCAATCGGCCCTGCAACGACGCCCGTCGGCAGCGCCCAGTTGATCCGCGTCGGCAGGCCGGAGTCGCCCGGCACCTGCCAGTACGTATGCCATTCGGGGTCGTGCACGAGTCGCAAGCCGACCTGCAATGGCTGACCTGGAACGGCCGCGTCGGTGGCCGCGATCAGTTCGGCCTTGACGTGGGGTTCGGGGGCGCCGAAACGAGGTAGGCCCTGGGCAGCTGCTGCCGTGCAGACGGCGAACCACACGCCGATCAGGGAAGAAATCAGTCTGAGCATTTGCATGGCGAGATTTTCGTCCATCTGCTGCGGCAATGGTTCCCGGCCAAACGGCTTACCGACCCGCCTTTTCGCGGGTCGGACTCACCCTCCTTGCGCAAGGACAAACCCCTCGCGCGCGGCGGACAGGGTTTCCTCGATGACCGGGGTGTCATGGGCCATCGAGACAAAGCCGGCCTCGAACGCCGATGGTGCGAAGTACACGCCTCGATCCAGCATGGCGTGGAAGAAGCGGTTGAAGCGAGCCTTGTCGGCACCCATGACCTGCGTGTAACTCGCCGGCACCTGCGGAGCGAAATAGAGCCCGAACATCCCGCCGATCGAGTCCGCGGCGAAAGGAACGGAGGGTGCGACCTGCCGGGCGACATCGACGAGGCCCCGCACCAGACGTCCGGTGCGGTGCTCGAGTTCCGCGTAGAAGCCCGGACGCTGGATTTCGCGCAAGGTAGCCAGTCCGCAGGCCACAGCCACCGGGTTGCCGGACAGCGTACCGGCCTGGTAGACGCCGCCGAGCGGTGCAAGGTGCTGCATGACCTCACGCTTGCCGCCGAAGGCGGCGACCGGCATGCCGCCGCCGATCACCTTGCCGAGCACCGTCATGTCGGGGTCGATGCCGTACAGGGATTGGGCTCCGCCCAGCGCGACGCGGAAGCCGGACATCACCTCGTCGAACACCAGCACGGCACCGTGCCTGGCAGTGAGTTCACGCATCGTGCGCAGGAAATCGGCGCTGGCGCGCACCAGGTTCATGTTGCCGGCGATCGGTTCGACGATGACGCAGGCGATGTCGTCGCCGTGCTGGCGGAACGCGTCGGCGAGCTGCTGCGGCTCGTTGTAGTCGAGCACTAGCGTGTGCTGAGTGATCTCGGCGGGAACGCCCGCGCTGCTCGGATTGCCGAAAGTCAGCAGGCCCGAGCCGGCCTTCACCAGCAGGCTGTCGGCATGGCCGTGATAGCAGCCCTCGAACTTGACGATCTTGCGCCGCCCCCTACCGCCGCCCGCCGCGCCGCGAGCGAGGCGGATCGCGCTCATCGCGGCCTCGGTACCCGACGACACGAGTCGGACCTGCTGCATCGACGGTACGAGTTTCAGCAGCTCCTCGGCCATCACGACCTCTGCCTCGGTGGGGGCGCCGTATGACAGGCCGCGCGCAGCCGCCTCCTGCACCGCCTTGACCACGGCGGGATGGCCGTGGCCGAGAATCATCGGGCCCCAGGAGCCGATGTAGTCGATATAGCGCTTGCCGTCGGCGTCCCAGAAGTGCGGCCCCTCCGCACGCTCGATGAAGCGCGGCGTGCCGCCGACCGAACGGAAGGCCCGCACCGGCGAGTTCACCCCGCCAGGGATCGAACGTTGCGCGCGCTCAAACAGCTGCTCGTTGCGTGACATGACTGAGTCGTCCTCGTTCGAATTCCTGCTGCAAACCTGTGGCCGCGTCAGCGGGATCCGGCGCATCGAAGACCGCGCTGATCAGCGCGGCAGCGTGCGCTCCGGCCGCGGCAACGCGCGCGATGTTGCTGTGGTCGATTCCGCCGATCGCGACGATTCGCTGCTGCGGAAACTGCCTGCGGGCCTCACCCAGCAGCGCAAGTGGTGCGCGCACGGCGGCCGGCTTCGTCTGCGAAGCGAAGACGGAGCCGAACGCGAGCACGTCGGCGCCGGCCTCGACTGCGCGACGGGCCCGCTCGAGATCGTCGTAACAGGACGCGCCCAGCAAGGCGTGCGGCAGCCGGCGCCGGGCCAGCGCCAGGTCGCCGTCGTCGCGGCCCAGATGCACGCCGTCCGCGCTGAATTCGATCGCGAGGTCGACGTCGTCATTGACGATCAACAGCGCCTGGTGCGCCCGCGTCAGCGCTCGCAGTTCGGCGAGTTCCTTGTGACGTCCGTCGGGCGACGCGAGCTTGTTGCGGTACTGCACGGCGCGCACACCGGCGCGCAGCGCCCGCCGCAGCGCGGCGACCATGCGCGCGCGCGATTCCCGGTTCACGTCCGGGGTCAGCAGGTAGACGCCGCTCAGACCCGCCGCCAGCGCGCCACGGTCAATTGACATCGCCGCCGTTCCCGTTCGCCGGATCTTCGTCTTCGCCGGCCCAGAAGAGTCGGTCCGGGACCATCACACCAATGCCTGCGGGAAACGCATTCATCAGCGCGGCCGCCGCATACTGCGACGCCTCGTGCACCGCTTCGGTGAGGTCGACTCCCTGCGCCAGCAGGCCGGCCAGCGCCGCTGAAAGCGTCGCGCCGGCGCCAGCCCATTGCGTCGAGCCTGGATCGGTGCGCGGACCAGAGAAGCTGCGGACCATGCCCGAGTCGTCGAACAGCGCATTGACGATCAGCGGGGACGCCGGCTCGGCATCCAGGACAAGAACGAACTCCGCGCCCCATCCGGTGATCTCGCGCGCGCACGCAGCGGCGGTCAGGCTCGCCGCGCGATCGTCGTCCTCGTTCACGAGGCTTGCGAGCCTGCGCGCCTGCATGAGTGTGAGCGTCACGACCGTGGCCTGTGGCATCAGGAGCTCGCGCCAGGCGATCGCAAGGTCGGCTGCGTCCTCTTCGGGCGCTTCCTGCAAGTCCGGGTCGAGCACGACAGGGACTGTGTCGTAGTCGGCGAGGATCGCCGCGATCGGCTGCACCTGTTCGACGCTTGCCAGCGTGCCGATCTTGAATGCCGCCACCGGCATGTTGCCCAGAACGGTCTGCGCCTGCGCCTCGATCCAGTCCGGCTCGATGGCCAGGAATGTTGCGTCCTCGATTGCCTCCGCGCTGCCGATACGCGTGACGACGCTCGTAGGGTGACACCCCATGCTGGCGACGGCGAGCTGGTCGGCCTGGATGCCCGCGGCGCCGCTGGCATCCGACTCGCCGAAGGTGAGTACAACCGGAAGCGAAGGCATGCGCTGGAGTGCGGGTCAGAGGCAAAACTGCCTGATGCTACGCGTAGCGAATGCGCTCGCGCGAAGGCGGTAGCGGAGACCTATGAGCCCACGTTATGATCGCTCGCTAAGTGATTGATTTTAGCCGCTGAGCGACGGAATGAAGAACCCCGCCGGCGCTCAAGATCCAAGGCGACGATGACGATCAACGTGGGGACGAAAACCTGGATGTGTCTGATCTGCGGCTGGATCTACGACGAGGCCGCCGGCGTGCCTGAGTCCGGCATCTCACCCGGCACGAAGTGGGAGGAAATACCGCCCAATTGGACGTGTCCCGAATGCGGGGCGCGCAAGGAAGACTTCGAAATGGTCGAAATCTGACCGCGGAACAGCGGTTTTCAGCGCGGCGTGTTCAGGCAGCTTCGTTTAAAAACGCGGCGATCGGTCGATAAAATCGTTCGCGCGTTGTTGCCACGGCGAGTCCCGCATGGCATTGACCGGCGGCGTTCAAGGGCCGGTTGACGATCAAGGACACGACATGGCGGCACAGGATTTTTCGGATATCCGCGGCAAGAGGGTGATGGTGATCGACGATTCGAACACCATACGACGCAGTGCGGAGATCTTCTTGTCGCAGGCGGGATGCCAGGTGATCCTGGCGCAGGATGGTTTCGAGGCGCTGTCGAAGATCAACGATCACCAGCCGAACATCATCTTCTGCGACATCCTGATGCCGCGGCTGGACGGATATCAGACCTGTGCGCTGATCAAGCGCAGTCCGCGCTTTCACAAGACGCCGGTCGTGATGCTGTCCTCCAAGGATGGTCTCTTCGACCGCGCGCGCGGGCGGATGGTTGGCTCGAGTGAATACCTGACGAAGCCGTTTACAAAAGACAGCCTGCTGACCGCCGTGCGGCAGCATTCGATGAACTGAACGGGCCTTTGCGGGGGGCCGATGGCAATCAAGAAGGTGCTGATCGTCGACGATTCGCCGACCGAACGCTTCTTCCTCAACGAACTGCTCACCAAGCAGGGCTTCGCCGTCTCGATGGCGGAGAACGCCGAGGAAGCGCTGATCAAGGTGAAGGCGGTGATGCCGGATCTGATCCTGATGGACGTAGTGATGCCGGGCCAGAACGGGTTCCAGTTGACGCGCGCGCTGTCCAAGGACCCGGTGACGCAGGACATCCCCATCATCATGTGCACCAGCAAGAACCAGCAGACCGACCGCATCTGGGGACTGCGGCAAGGCGCACGTGACTACATCACCAAGCCGGTGAAGCCGGAAGAACTGCTCGAGAAGATCTCGGCTTTGAACTGATCGACCATGGCCACTCAACGCGACGTCGGCCCGCGCCAGCTCGTGAAGCTGCGCGAGTTTTCGACCCAGCTCGCGCAGCGGCTCAAGGAGGCGCCCAATCTGCCGACCGAGCCGACGCGGCTCGCGATCCGCATCGGCGCAGACAACTATCTGGTCGAGATGGGGCTGGCGTCGGAAATCGTCGCCCTGCCCGAGATCGCCCGGGTGCCCTGGACCAAGCCGTGGTACCGCGGCCTGGCCAACGTTCGCGGGCGGCTCGTCGGTGTCGTCGACCTGCAGCAGCTCATGGGGCGCGAGCCCTTGCCGAGCGAGCAGGCTCAGCAGCTTCTCGTCCTAGGTGAGAGCCTCGGCGTGGCGGCCGGCGTCCTGATGACGCGTGCATTCGGCATTCGCAACCTCAAGGACCTCGAGCCGCTGGAGGCGGTGCCGTCGAGGGGCGAGTGGGAGCGAACGCGCTACCGCGACCTTGACAACATCGCACTGACCGAACTCGATCTGCGTGACCTAGCGGGCTCGCCGGCGTTCACGGCCATCCATGCGTGAACGCCAGCTCCGGCAGGGGCGCAGCGGACGGCGGGCGGCGCACGCGACGGACTGAAAGCAAAACCCGGCACTGAGCCGGCCAGAACACGGCGGAGGATCGGATGGCACTCGAAATGGGTTCGCTCTTCAAGCGCAGGCCGCGTGAGCGCAGGCGCGCCGCGGACGAGCCTTCGCGCACAACCGCGACCGAGGCCGCCCGTCCGGCGCCGAAGACGGTCATGATCGATCGCGGCAGCGAAGGCATGACGATGCAGCTGGTTGACCGGCTGCTCGCGTTCAGGCTGCCGTTGATCGGCGATAAACCGGTCAACACGCAGGTGCAGGTGCTGCTGATCCTTCTGGCCCTGTGCTTCCTTGTGCTGCTGGCGGTGTTGCTGCTGGACAACCGTATGGCGGCCAACGGTGCAATCCAGACCGAAATCATCGGCGACACGCTGATGCACACGCAGCGGCTGGCCAAGGCCGCGCCGAATGCGGTCGAGGGCAGCCGCGGGGCGTTCCTCGAACTGCGCGAAAGCCGCGATGCGATCGCCGCGAATCTGGATGCCCTTCAGAACGGCGACCCGGTGCGCAACCTGGCATCGTCCTCGCTCGATCTGCAGCCGCCGCTTGCCAAGCTGATCGATCGCTGGAAGGGCACCGAGGCCGCGGCATCGGTGATCATCGCCAACGAGAAGACGCTGATTGCGTTCGGCGACACCATCAAGAAGATCAACGATGCTGGCCCGCGACTGCAGCAGCTGACCGAGGAGATCACCGCGCTGAAGCTGCAATCGGGCGCTTCCCCACGCGAGATCGCGACGGCGTCGCAGCTCGTCACGCTCACGCAGCGCCTCGGCAAGAGCGCCAACTCGATGGTGGCGGGAAATGTCGCCAATGCAGAGATCGCGCTGACCCTCGGGCGTGACATCAATCAGTTCCGCGACCTGACGCAGGCCCTCTTGTCGGGATCGGATGCCCTGCGAGTGTCCGCCACGACCGACAGCGAGACGCGCGCGCGGCTGCAGGAGCTGACCCGCGTCTACGCCGAGTTCCAGGCCTCGATCGCCGGCGCCATCAGCGGCCTGCAGTCGATCGTGCAGTCGAAGGACGCCGAAATCGCGATCCTGCGCGATTCCGAGCAGCTGCGCCAGCAGGTCAGCGAGCTCGGCGGGCTCTACAACAAGGAGCAGGGCACGCGCAAAGTCAACCTCTTCATCCTCGCGGTCTTCGCGATTGGACTGCTGCTGTGCGCATTCGCGATCGTCAAGGTGCTGCTCGAGGACACGCGCAAGCGCGCTGCCGAATCCGAGATCCAGCGGATGCAGGCGGAGCGGCTCGAGCAGGAGGCCAAGCGCACCAACGAGATCAACCAGGCTGCCATTCTCCGGCTGATGAACGAACTGCAGGAAGTCGCGGATGGCAACCTGACGGTCCAGGCCACGGTGTCCGAGGACATCACCGGCGCCATCGCGGATTCGGTCAACTACACGGTCGAGGAATTGCGCGGCCTGGTGGGCCGCATCAACAACACCGCCGAGCAGGTCAACACCGCATCGACCGCGGCACGCGACATCGCGACGCGGCTGTTGACTGCGTCCGAGGCGCAATCGAAGGAGATCAAGGACACCGGCGACAAGGTGCTGAAGATGGCCACGCAGATCAACGATGTGTCGAAGAGCGCCGGCGAGTCGGCCAAGGTCGCACGGGCGTCACTCGACGCGGCAGAGCGCGGTCAGCGCGCGGTGTTCAACCAGATCGCGGGCATGCACGAGATCCGAGATCAGATCCAGGAGACGGCCAAGCGGATCAAGCGGCTCGGCGAGTCGTCGCAGGAGATCGGCGAAATCGTCGAACTGATCACAGACATCACGGAGCAGACCAACGTGCTGGCTTTGAATGCGGCGATCCAGGCCGCGTCGGCGGGCGAAGCAGGCCGCGGCTTCTCCGTGGTGGCCGAAGAGGTGCAGCGCCTGGCCGATCGCTCGGCCGAAGCCGCGAAGCAGATCGGCGCACTGGTGCGCACGATTCAGACCGACACGCAGGACGCCGTGGCGGCCATGGAGAAGAGCACGCAGGGCGTGGTCGAAGGAGCGAAGCTGTCCGATGCGGCCGGCAACGCGCTCGGCGATATCGGCCGGGTTTCGCGCCAGCTGGCGGAACTGATCGAGCGCATCGCGTCGACGACCAACGACCAGGCGAGTTCTGCAGGCGGCGTGGCGCAGTCGATCGAGCGCATCCTGGCGGTGACCGAGCAGACCTCGCACGGCACGCGGCAGGCGGCCCAGTCGATCGGCCAGCTGGCGACGCTGGCGCGCGAGCTCAAGGCGTCGGTTGCCCGGTTCCGCGTCGGTTGAGCGAGCGGAAGTGAAACCCTACCTTCGCTCGGCGGATTGGCAAAAAATCGCTGGCGAAGCCAGTCGATTTCTCGATTGCAAAGGCAGGCGGGGGCGGACACTCGCGGTAATCGCAAGCGGAATTTGACATGCCCGAAAGACACGATCCCAACCAGCTGGTCGGCGCCGCGCCGGATATCGCGCCGCTGGCGTGGGTCATCGACGAGATCCGCACGTCGCTGACCGAGGCGGTCAATGGCCTGAAGGCGTTCCTCGCCAACAAGCAGGACGTCGACAGCCTGCGCAATGCGCGCAACCAGGTGCACCAGGCCAATGGCGCGCTCCAGCTGCTGGACCTGCGCGGCGTGGCGCTGCTAACGGATGCGGTCGAGCAGTTGACGCGAAGGTTCGAGGCCGAACCCAGGGAGTGCCTGCCTGCCGGTGTGCGCTCGGTGGAGACCGCGCTCGCGGCGGTCGTGGCCTACCTCGAAGCGCTGCTGTCCGGGCGGCCGAATCAGCCGATCCGCCTGTTCCCGTACTACCGCGACGTGCTGCAGCTCAATCGGGCGAACCGCATTCACCCGGCGGACCTGATCTTTCCGGACCTGACGCGCCGGCCCGCCTTCCACAACATCGAGGCGCGGCAGTACCCCATTGAACAACTGCGCGACCGGCGCGCCCGCTTCGAACTCGGGCTGCTGGGGTTCCTGCGCAATGCCGATGACGGCGAGCCGCGCCAGCGGATGCGCCAGGCGCTGGCCGACCTCGAACATCTGCCGCAGCGTGGGCTCGCGCGCAGCTTCTGGTGGGTCGTGCGCGGCTTGCTCGAAGGACTCGAGTCAGGCGCGATCCCGGTCGATGTCGATCTAAAGCGCGTGCTGGCGCGGCTGAATCTGCAGCTGCGCCGGATGATCGAAGGCGGCGGCGCGGTGGCCGAGCGCCTGATGATCGACTCGCTGTACTACGTCGGGCGGGCCCAGGGCGGGCCGCAGCGGGTCGGTGAAATCCGGCGCCTGTTCGGGCTCGACGCACTCATCCCGGCCGACTTCGAACGCGCGTCGCTGACCGCGGTTGACGCCGACGCGCTGCGGTCGCTGAAGGAGGCCCTGGCCCAGGCGAAGCAGCTCTGGGGCCAGATCGTCGCGGGTGCGAACGAGACCCCGAAGTTCGAGCAGGAGATCACGCTTGCCCGCAACTCGGCATCGCGACTGTCGGCGCGCGCGGTCGGCACCACGATTGAGGTCGTCGGCAAGGTCACGAAGGACTTTGCCAAGCTTCCCGGCGAGGTGCGCGAGCGGCTCGGGCTCGAAGTCGCGTCGGCGCTGCTGTTCACGGACCTCGGCGTCGACGACCTGCCGCAGACGGATGACGAATACGAGCAGCGCGCGCAGTTGGTGATCGAGCGCCTGCTGAAGGCGCGACAGGGTCAGCCGCTGCCCGACGCGGGCCCCTGGATGTCTGAGATCGCGCGGCGCGCGCAGGACCGCCTGACCATGGGGACGGTCGTGGCCGAGACGCAGGCGACGCTGCGCGAGATCGAACAGCGCCTCGACCACTTCTTCCGCAACCCGCTGGAACGCTCCGACCTGCCGTCGACGACCGCGATGTTCGACCAGGTCTGTGGCGTCCTCTCGTTGCTGGGCTACGAAGACCCGGTGGCGGCACTGCGCAACGTGCAGGAATCGATCGCGCGCTTCGCCGACGCCAAGATAGCGCCGGAGCCTGACGAGTTCGGCCGCATCGCGCAGAACCTCGGCGCCGTCGGGTTCTTCGTGGAAAGCCTGGGGCAGGACACCGAGCGGCCGCGCGGGATGTTCCACTACGACCCGACCACGGGCGTCTTCACCGCGGAACTCGGCGCTCTTCCGCCGGACGAAAGCGTGTTCGGCCCGACCGACGAGGATTATCACGCGGCGCCGCGCACGATCGACATGCGCGTGCCCGAGCCGCGCCGGGCCGACAACGTCGAGACCGCCGCGCGCAAGACCCTCGAGGCCGCACACCATCAGGCCGAGCGCCTGGTGCAGGTGGCCGGCGATGCCCGCGCGATCGGCGAACTCGACCGGCTGCTGCCGATGCTGTCGAACGAGGCCGATCTGCTCGACAGCGAACAGCTCAAGTCCAAGGCGGCACGCGCGCTGCAGCTGCTGACGCAGTTGAAGGATGCGCCGGCGCGCGAAGATGCGGTCGAGCTCGAGCAGCTGCTCGCCCCGCCGCGCGCGGCGGAAGCGCCCGCGCCGACCGCGCCGCTGCCGTCGACCCAGGCGGCTGCGGACAGCGAACTGCGCGAGATCTTCGTCGAGGAAGCGCGCGAGGTGCTCGACAGCATCGTCGAGCACCTGAACGAACTGCGCTCGAATCGCGGCGACAAGGCGACGCTGACGACCGTGCGCCGCGCCTTCCATACCCTGAAGGGTTCGAGCCGCATGGTCGGCTTCAAGCACATCGGCGAAGGCGCGTGGGGCGTCGAGCAGTGCTTCAACCTGTGGCTGGCGCAGGAGCGCCCTGCCACCGACGACCTGATCGACCTGGCGGACGGCGCGCAGCGTGTGGTGCGGGCCTGGATCGATACGATCGCAGCCGACCCGCAGGCCAACATCGATCCCACGCCACTTGTACTCGCGTCGCAGCGCGTACGCGAGGGCGGCATGTTCGAGATAGCCGGCCTGCCGCAGGGTGAATCGCCCCCAAAGCCTGAAGGCAGCGCGCCTGTTGCTGACGCCGCGCTGCCTGACCTCGCGGCGCAGGAAGTGCCCTGGCAACCGGCACCGGCGACGGTCGATTTCGACCTCGGGGCGTTGAGCTCGGCCGAGCCCGTCGCAGGCGACTCGAGTGCGATCCAGTTCGAACTGGCGGCGCTCTCGGACGCGAAGATCCATGCCGATGCGGCCGCCTTCGAGCCGGTCGCCTCGCCCGCCGAAGGCGGCGAAGAGGAAGTCCGTCGCATCGGCCCGCTCGAGATCAGTCATGGGCTGTATTCAGTCTTCCTGAACGAGGCGGACGAGTGCGTGCGCGTCCTTGCGCACGACATCAATGAGTGGCGCTACGAGGCGGTGCGGGCGGTGTCGGCGCAGGTCGTGCGGCGCGCGCATTCGCTGTCCGGAATCTCGAAGACTGTCGGCCTCGTTCCGGTCGTTGCCATCGCCGACCCGCTCGACGACCTGATGCACACGTTGTCGATGCTGGTCGGTCCGCGTCATTACGCCCTGAGCGCCGCACAGTTCGACACGCTCGAACGCGTGATCGAGCGCATGCGCGGCATGCTGCACCAGTTTGCCGCCGGCCTCTATCCGGACGAAGCGCCGCTAGAGGCGGGCGCGCTGCAGGACATCGTCGCCGTGGTGCGGGCGCACAGTGCGCTGCACGAAGAGCTGGCGCCGGTGGTCATGCACCCGGCTGCGGAGTTCGGCTTTGTGCGTGCCGAGGAGCCCGGGACGATGGGCGGATCCCAGCCGCCTGATGCGAGTCTGTCCGCACCGGCCACGGCAGAGGCGGAGATCGTGGCAGAGAGGGCGCCCGAACTTCCGACGCCTGCGTTCGCATTCTCCGAGCCCAGCTTCGAACTGACCGAGCCACCGAAGGATATTGCAGCGCTCAAAGTTCCGAGCTCTCCAATCGACACGGCCTCATCGGCGGCGCTGATCGGCATCGACGCGGACGGCACTGCCGCGGCCGAGCCCGAGGCCGAGCTGCCTTCCGCGGGCGAAGTCGAGCGGGCGCTCGAGGCCCGCGAAGCCTACGCTGACGAGGCGCCGGCAGACGCCGGGGCCGCGGCAGAAAGCACGGAACCTGAGGCGGCCAACGTGCCGCGGGTCCGCGACGAACTCGATCCGGACCTGCTGGGAGTCTTTCTGGCCGAAGCGGCTGATCTGCTGCCGTCGATCGGCACCGCGCTGCGCGGCCTTGAGGGCGAGCCGAACGATCGCGAGCTGGCGCGCGACCTGATGCGCCGCCTGCATACCGTCAAGGGCAGTGCGCGCATGGCCGGCGCGATGCGCCTCGGCGAACTGGTGCACGACATGGAAACGCGCATGGAAGCCGCCATGCAGCTTTCCGATGTGCCCGGCATCATCATCGAGGACCTGCAGGGTCAGTACGACCGGGCGATGAGCCTCTACGACGAGTTGCAGAGGCCCGATGCGGTGGCCGCTTCGCACGCGGCCAGCGCCGCTGCCGCTGCCGCACAGGAAGCGACTCAGGCACTGGCGCCGGTCATCGACCTCGCCGCGGCGCGTGCCGACGCGAAGCCCGAGCCGAGGTCCGAGAAGGCTGTCGCTGCGCCGGCACCAGCGACGCCTCTGCCTTCGACGGTCGAAGGCACGCTCACGGCGACGGCACCCACGCAGCAGTCGGCGCCTTTCATCCGTGTGCGAGCGGACGTGCTCGACAAGCTGGTGGACCAGGCCGGTGAAGTGTCGATCGCGCGCTCGAAGCTCGAGAACGAGGTCTCGACGATCAAGGGTTCGCTGACCGACCTGACGGAAAACATCCAGCGGCTGCGCGCGCAGCTGCGCGAGGTCGAGATCCAGGCCGAGGCGCAGGTGCAGGCCCGCGGTGCGTCGCTGTCGCGTGAATCCGCGGATTTCGATCCGCTCGAATTCGACCGCTATACGCGGTTGCAGGAACTGACGCGGATGCTGGCCGAGTCGGTCGAAGACGTCGCGATGGTCCAGAGCAACATGGTGAAAGGCCTGCAGATGGCCGACACCGACCTCACGTCGCAATCGCGGCTGACGCGCGACCTGCAGCAGCAGCTGATGCGGGTCCGGCTCGTGCCTTTTTCGAACGTGTCGGAGCGCCTGTATCGCGTCGCGCGGCAGACGGCCAAGGAGCTGGAAAAGCGGGTCAACGTCGATCTGCGCGGCGGCGCGACCGAGATCGACCGCGGCGTGCTCGAGAAGATGGTGGGCCCCTTCGAACACCTGATCCGCAACGCGATCGTGCACGGCCTCGAGCGTCCGAGCGAACGCCGGGAAGCGGGCAAGCCCGAGGCAGGCGAACTGGTGCTGGACGTGCGCCAGGCGGCGAACGAAATCGTCGTCGTGCTCAGCGACGACGGCGCCGGGCTCAACATCGAGCGCATCCGTGAGCGCGCGATCGAGCGCGAGCTGATCAGCGCCGATCAGCCGCTCGGCGACCGCGAGGCGATGGACCTCATCTTCCTGCCCGGATTCTCGACGGCGACCGAAGTGACCGAGCTCGCGGGGCGAGGCGTCGGCATGGACGTGGTGCGCGCCGAACTTGCTTCGTTCGGCGGCCGCATCGCCGTGTCGAGCGAAAGCGGCCGCGGTACGCGCTTCACGCTGTACCTGCCGATGACGCTGGCCGTGGCACAGGTGGTGCTGGTGCGCATCGGCACGCGCCGCTACGCGCTGCCGGCCGGCATGGTCGAGCAGGTGCGCCGCTATCGGCCTGTAATGCTGCTGCCCTCGCTGGCCGCCGGCATGATCGATATTCCTCCGATCGGCACGGTCGTTCTGCGGCCGTTGTCGCAGCTCGTCGGCGAGGAGACCAGCGGGCATCTGGCCAAGCAGACGCCGGTCGTCCTGCTGAAGTCCGGCGACGACCGCATGGCGATTGCGGTCGAGGACGTGTCGAGCAACCAGGAAGTCGTTGTCAAGAACGTCGGGCCTCAGGTCGCGCGTCTGGCTGGCGTCCTGGGCGCCACGATTCTCGGTAATGGCGAGATCGTTTTGATCATCAACCCGGTGCAGCTGATCACGCGCGCACCCGAACCGCCGCCGATATTCGAGGAGGAACTCCGGGCGGAGGCCAAGGCCGCACCAACGCGCTCCGAAGCCGTGACCGAGATCGGTGTGGCGTCGCAGCCCACGGTGATGGTCGTCGACGACTCGCTGACGGTGCGGCGCGTGACCCAGCGTCTGCTCGAGCGCAACAACTTCGCGGTGCTGCTGGCGAAGGATGGCGTCGATGCGCTGCGCCAGCTGCAGGACGCCAAGCCCGACGTGATGCTGGTGGACATCGAGATGCCCCGCATGGACGGCTACGACCTAACGCGCAACGTCCGCAGTTCGCCGGCGACCGCGACGATCCCGATCATCATGATCACGTCGCGCACCGCCGAAAAGCATCGCAGCATGGCGTTCGAGCTCGGCGTCAACGAGTACCTCGGCAAGCCGTACCAGGAAGATGAACTGATGAAACTGGTGCGGCACTACGTCGGGGAGCGGGCGACGGCGTAACGGCCCTGCGCCCTGGCCAGGGCCGATCGTTGCTCGCCACCCGAACTTTTCTTCTCGTATTCGAGAAGCGTGCGCTTAAGGACCGCGCGGCCTCGTAGCGAGCCGCTACGGGAGGCTCGCGCAGCGCGACGTTAGATGCGTCCGTCCTCAGCGCCTGACTACCGAATAACGCTCAAGCGTTCTTCGGCGCGCCGCGGCGTGATCAACGATCGGCGCGGGATAGTTCACCCCGATCAGGCAGCCGACGTCTCGCTGGCGTGCAGGGCTCGTGAGCCATGGCGCGTGGATTTCGCGATTCGTGAATCCGGCCAGTTGCGGCAGATAGCGGCGGATGAAGCCACCGTCGGGATCGAATCGCTCGGATTGCGTGACGGGATTGAAGATGCGGAAGTAAGGTTGCGCATCGCACCCGGTGGACGCCGCCCACTGCCAGCCGCCGTTGTTGGCGGCCAGATCGAAGTCGTTGAGATGCAGCGCGAAGTAGCGCTCGCCGCGTCGCCAGTCGATACCGAGATCCTTGGCTAGGAAGCTGGCGGTCAGCATGCGGAGCCGGTTGTGCATGTAGCCGGTTCGGTTGATCTGTGCCATGGCGGCATCTACCAGCGGATAGCCGGTACGGCCCTCGCACCAGGCCGCAAACGCAACCTCGGCCTCAGGCCCCTCGTCCCATGTGATCGCGTCGAATTCGGGTCGAAAGGCGCGTTCAGCGACGTGGGGGTGATGCCACAGGATCATCTGGAAGAAGTCGCGCCAGACGAGTTCGGAAATCCAGACGCTCGCGCCGGTCGACGCATGCTCGCGGGCATAGCGAACGAGCCCGCGGATCGAAAGCGTGCCGAAGCGCAGATGAACCGAGAGATACGACGGTCCGCGCGCGGCCGGGAAGTCGCGCGCCTCCGCATATCGGTCGATGCGGGCCTTGAAATCGTCGAACATCGCCGAGGCGCCGCAGGTTCCCGGGGCCAGCGGCAACTGCAACAGGTTCGTCGGCCGGAAGCCGAGCTCGCCGAGGGAAGGGACGGCAGCCGCGGAAGGTCCGAGCCGGCCGGACGCGATCTCGGAAGGCCGCGGTTTCAGGTCCGCGTCGGTCAGTCGCTTCAGCCAGGCGGCGCGGTAAGGAGTAAAGACGCTGAACGGCCGTCCCGCCGCTGTCACGACCTCGGACTTCTCGAAGATCACGTGGTCCTTGACCCGCACGAAGCGGCGACCTGCGGCGGCAAGCGCCTGCTCGACGACGGCGTCGCGCTGCCGCGCATAGGGCTCGTAGTCTTCGGCGGCGAACACCGCCGAGACTGCGAGTTCGTCCGCAAGCGCCGGGATCGCCTCAGCTGCGAGTGCGTGGCGGGCGATCAGGCCGCCGCCGCGGCGGCGCAGTGCGGAGTCGAGCTCGGTCACGCAATGATGGATGAATTCAACACGCCGGTCGGCGCCGTGGCCCGTGGCGAGCAGTGGATCCAGTATCGCCCGGTCGAAGACGAAGACGCACCAGATCCGCCGGCACGACCCGAGCGCCGCCGCCAGGGCGGCGTGGTCCTCGAGCCGGAGATCGCGGCGAAACCAGACGAGTCCGACGTCGTAGGTCATTGCAGTTGCAGGCCTCCGCACGGCCTCGGGCCCGGTGCGCTGGGCCGGTGGGGGCGCGGCAGTTTAGAACCGATCTTGGGAATTTCGGGATAGGTTCTACAATTGCGCCCATGCCGAGCGACGCGCTGGATCTGAGGCATCAGCTCCTGATCGCCATGCCTGCCATGGCGGATCCAAATTTTTCCGGCTCGGTGGTCTACATCTGCGATCACGGTGAAAAGGGATCGCTGGGGCTGGTGATCAACCGGCCGACCGAACTGAACCTGTCGACGCTGTTCGAGCGCATCGAACTCAAGCTCGAGATCGCCCCGTGGAAGGACACGCCGGTCTATTTCGGCGGTCCCGTGCAGACCGAGCGCGGGTTCGTGCTGCACGTTCCGCCTGGCAGCTACAGTTCCTCGCAACCCGTCACGCCGGAGATCTCGCTGACGACGTCAAAGGACGTGCTTGAAGCAGTCGCGAGCGGCGCCGGCCCGCATAAGATGCTGGTGACGCTGGGCTACTCCGGCTGGGGTGCGGGCCAGCTCGAAGGCGAGATCGCGGCCAACGCCTGGCTCACGGTCGCGGCCACGCCGCAGATCCTCTTTGATCTGCCGCCGGAGGATCGATACGAGGCGGCGCTCAAGCTGCTCGGCGTCGACGCCACGCAGCTCTCGGGGCAGGTCGGGCATGGCTAGGCCGATTGGCGCCTGGCCGACGCGGGTCCGCACACCCTCTCTCTTTCTCTTCACAAACGCGATGACCGAGTCCGTCGTGCTGGCGTTCGACTTCGGCCGCCACCGCACGGGCGTGGCGATCGCCAATGGCGTGACGCGCGCGGCCCGGCCGCTGACCACGATCGAGGCCGAGTCCGAGGCGGCGCGCTGGGGCGCGATCGCCGCTCTCGTGAACGAGTGGAAGCCGGACGCCTTCGTGGTCGGTGTTCCGCGCCATCCGGATGGCACGGCGCACGAGCTTACGGCGCGCTGCGAGCGCTTCGCACGGCAGCTCGAGGGACGCTTCGGGCGTCGTGTTGCGCGCGTCGACGAGCGTTACAGCTCGGCGGTGTCAGCACGCGCCACGGATATCGATGCCGAGGCGGCAACAGTGATCCTGCAGCAGTGGCTCGACGAGGCCGGCGATGCTTGAACTCGACGCCGAGGCGCTTTACCGCACACTGGCCGCGCGCGCGCGCGAGCTCTACGCGGGCGAAACGCTGCGACTCGTCGGCGTGCATACCGGTGGAGTGTGGTTGGCCGAGCGCCTGCGCCGCGACCTGCGCATTGATGCGCCGGTCGGCATTCTCGATGTGTCGTTCTATCGCGACGACTTCGACCGCAGCGGCCTCAAGGTCGACGTGCGGCCCTCGCAGATCAGCTTCGAGGTCGCCGGCAGCCACATCCTGCTGGTCGACGACGTGCTGAATACCGGCCGCACCGTGCGCGCGGCGATGAACGAG
>DATKAJ010000091.1:0-29611 GCA_035498175.1 Burkholderiaceae bacterium | reverse complement strand
CGGGGGTGGTCGCGAGGACGTTTGGGAGCCGGATGAGGATGTCTACTGGGGCTCCGAGAACAAGTGGCTGGACGACAAGCGTTACTCCGGCGACCGCGACCTCGAGAATCCACTCGGCGCCGTGCAGATGGGACTCATCTACGTGAATCCGGAGGGCCCCAACGGCAACCCGGATCCGATTGCGGCCGCGAGGGACATCCGCGAGACATTCGGCCGCATGGCGATGGACGACGAGGAGACGGTTGCACTGATCGCGGGTGGGCACACGTTCGGCAAGACCCACGGCGCGGGCGCCGCCACGCACGTCGGGGCCGATCCGGAGTCGGCCGAACTCGAGTCGCAGGGCCTCGGCTGGACGAGCAGCTTCGGTACGGGCCGGGGCGCCGACACGATCACCAGTGGCCTCGAAGTCACCTGGACCACCACGCCCACGAAGTGGAGCAACAACTTCTTCTGGAACCTGTTCGGCTACGAATGGGAACTGACGAAGAGCCCCGCCGGCGCGCACCAGTGGACGCCGAAGGGTGGCGCGGGCGCCGGCACGGTACCGCATGCGCACGACAAGTCGAAGCGCATCTCCCCTGCGATGCTGACCACGGACCTCTCACTGCGCTTCGATCCCGCCTACGAAAAGATCGCGCGGCGCTTTATGGAGAACCCGGACCAGTTCGCCGACGCGTTCGCGCGGGCCTGGTTCAAGCTGACCCATCGCGACATGGGTCCACGTGCGCGCTATCTCGGCGCGGAAGTCCCCGCCGAAGATCTGATCTGGCAGGACCCGATCCCGGCGGTCGACCACAAGCTGATCGACGAGAAGGACATCGCCGCTCTCAAGGCGAGGATCCTCGCCTCGGGGCTGACGGTTTCGCAGCTGGTGTCGACGGCGTGGGCGTCGGCGTCGACGTTCCGCGGCTCCGACAAGCGCGGCGGCGCGAATGGCGCGCGCATCCGCCTCGCTCCGCAGAAGGACTGGGAGGTCAACCAGCCCGAACAACTCGCGAAGGCACTCAGGGCGCTGGAGGGAATCAAGGGCGAGTTCAACGCGGCTCAGTCCGGTGGCAAGAAGGTCTCGCTGGCCGACCTCATCGTCCTGGGAGGCTGCGCAGCCGTCGAGCAGGCGGCAAGGAATGCCGGTCACCCTGTGATAGTCCCGTTCACGGCGGGGCGCACGGATGCAGCGGCGGCGCAGACTGATGCAGCGTCGTTTGCCGTGCTCGAGCCCGTCGCGGATGGATTCCGCAATTACCTCAAGGGCAAGTTCTCCGTGCCGGCCGAGGAACTCCTGGTCAATCGGGCGCAGTTGCTGACGCTGACCGCGCCGGAGATGACCGCGCTCATTGGCGGCATGCGTGTCCTGAACACCAATGTCGGCCAGACCCGGCACGGTGTGTTCACCCAGCGGCCGGACGCGCTGACCAGTGACTTCTTCGTGAACCTGCTCGACATGGGCACGCAGTGGAAGCCGCTGACGGACGCCAGAGAAGTGTTCGAAGGTCGCGACCGCAAGACGGGCGAGCTCAAGTGGACGGCAACACGGGTCGATCTCGTCTTCGGGTCGAATTCGCAGCTTCGCGCCTTGGCCGAGGTCTACGGCAGCGCAGATGGCAAGAAGAAGTTCGTCGATGACTTTGTATCCGCCTGGAACAAGGTCATGAACCTGGACCGTTTCGACCTTGCGTGACCTTTGTTGAAAGTCTGATGCTGATCTGCCCTGGACCCGGATGCGCACCGGGCCGGGGCCGACAGCGCCCCATGCGTGCGTTGCTGCCGATGCACCGTCGCTACGCGACTGCGTTTCGTCGCGCCGCCTTCCGGAAGCAGGCGACGTTGGGATTCAGCATGAACTTCAATGTCCTGAAGTCGACGCAGAGAAGGCCAAAGCGGTTGCCATAGCCGGTGTCCCGCGGTGACGCGCGGGGATGTCGAGGTGCTCCGGACGGGCCGCGACCACACCGGCTTCGGTGTTCTTCGCACGTTCATCAGGCGCTCGCGCGGGACTCGACACACCGCGGATGAGGCAATAAGCGGCACGGCGCGAGGCGTCGGTCGCCGTTCCATTTCCGCTTCGTTCTATAGATTGCGTGGGCCGCTCCCGCCCCGAAAGCGCGTGGGCATAACACGAACAAGGAACCCCACCATGAATCGATCGAAACGCTTCGTATGGCTCGTGCCGCTGTTCGCCGCCATTCCGCTTGGCGCGTCTGCACAGACGGTCTCGCTCAGTGCAACTGTCGCCAGTCAGTGCTCGGTCGGCAACGCGACCGTCAACCTCGGCGCCCTGAATCTCGCGGTCCAGACCAACAACACGGCAAACAATCTGGCGCTGACATGCACACGCTGCGCCACGGTCGTGGTCGCGCTCAACAACGGCGTGAACCCCGCCGGCACGCAGAAGCGTCTCCGCAACGGGGTGACCACGGACTACCTGAACTACAACATCAGCCGTCCGACCATCAGCGGCACGACGACATCGTGCCCGGCCTTGCCCGGGACCGAATGGAACGCCACGAATACGCTCGCAGCGACCTCGATGTTCGCGGCAACCGGCGGCGCCCGCAACCTCTCGCTTTGCGTCTCGGTGCCCGCGGGCCAGTTCAACATCGGCGCGGGCACCTTCACCGACACAGTAACCGCGACCCTGACCGTGACCTGACCGCCGACGGCGCGCGGCTTGGCGGGCCTTGACCGGGGGCGCGGTGCGCGGGCCGAGTGATCTGAGTTGGCGGCCGTTGCGTATGAGTGGCGGAAAGCCCCAGCCAAGGCCCTGCCATGCATGCAAAGTCCAGCCGGAGCCCCTTCGCGGCGCGTGCAACGTGCGCCGTTGCGCTTGTTCTGGCGTGTGTCGACCACACTGCCGCCGCAGCGCCGCCCGCCGAATGGAACTTCGCCGTGCGGCTGGATGGCAAACCGATCGGAACGCATCGCTTTGTGCTCGCAGGTGCCGACGACGGGTCTCTGGCCTTGACCAGCGAGGCGCAGTTCAATGTCAGCGTGCTCGGGGTGCCGCTGTACCGCTACCGGCACCGTGTCAACGAACGCTGGACGGGCGGCTGCCTGGCAGCCATCGAGGCCAGGACCGACGATAACGGTCAACTCACCGAGGTCCTCGGGCAGGTGCTGCAGGGCCGCTTCGACCTGAAAGTGAGAGGCGGCGGGCGGTCTCCGCCGGTTGCGCCGCCCAGCGGTTGCGTGATGAGCTTTGCCTACTGGAATCCGGCACTTTCCCGGCAGAAGCAGCTGCTCGACCCCGGCAGTGGCCGCATCGAAACGGTCGTCATGGCGACCCCCTCAGCCATACCCGGTGACCTTCAGTCGGAGGCGGTGCGCGGCCTGCGCATCAGCGGGCTCCCACAGGCGATCGACGTCTGGTACGTCGGCGATCACTGGGTCGGCCTTGACACCACCGTGTCCGACGGCCGGCGCCTGAGTTATCGACTGAACTGAGACGCCCGCGTGAAATCGATCGTCCGTCGCTTCGCCATCGCGTTCGCCGCGACCGCTTGCGTTTTCCTGCTGCTCGACGCCGCTTGGCTCACGACGATGGCGGCGCGCCTTTACCGTCCGGCGCTTGGACATGTGATGCGCGCCGATTTCGATGTGCTAGCTGCGGCCATCTTCTACGCGATCTACCTGTGCGGCGTGGTGTTCTTCGCGGTGTCGCCTTCCCTCAGCGGACGAGATGCCCTTCTGCGCGGAGCGTTCTTTGGACTGGTTGCTTATGCGACCTACGATCTGACAAACCAGGCTACCGTTATCGGCTGGCCATGGCATGTCACCGCCGTCGACCTGTGCTGGGGTGCGTTTGTTACCGCTGCGAGCGCCTGGGCCGGCTATCGCGCCAGCCATGCGGGGGGCGCCTGAAGTAGCTATATCCCGATCCAGCCGCCGATCATCGAGGCGATCCGCCCATCGAACTGCAGGCGCGCGCCCACGTAGGCAAGACAGATGCACGTTGCGCCGGGTCGAACGACCGGCTGATGGTGGACGGACTCGTCGGCGGCGTCGAAATCGCCTGGCCCGAAGTTTGCGCGCCCGTCATCGAACGAGCCGCACAGCACCTGCGTCAGTTCAATTCCGCCGTGCGTATGTCGCGGCAGGCTGCGCCCTTCACCGATCCGCAGCAGGTACATCGAGGCGGCTGGCTCGTGTGGCACGGCGACCCGCGCATAGTGCATGGCCGGTCCCATCCAGCGCCACGCACCGATGTCGCACGCGCGCAGGCTCGCGGGCCACGCCATGCCGTCGGGAAGCTCGGGACGCGACCGTGCCGTGGGTCCCGGCCGTATCGGGGCCGGCTGATCGACGAGCTGGAGCGTGCGCTCCCACGCGCCGGCTTCGAGCGCAATCGGCTCGGCCTCAATGAGTAACGCGCCGCCGAGTGCCTGCAGCGTGTGCAGCCGCGTGCGGCATACAGCACAACCTTCCAGATGCGTGCCGACGACCGCGGCCTGGCCGGCGCTCAGGCGGCCTGCGGCCAGCGGCAGCAGGAGTTCATCGCCGGGGTGATGCTGGATCATGCTTGATACCGTTCCAGAATGCGCCGCAGTTGGGACACCGCAAGGCGGATGCGCGACTTGACGGTGCCGAGCGGGATGCCCAGGTCCTGCGCGATGCGGCTGTGAGGGTGCTCCTCAAAGAAAGACAGGCGCAAGACCTGTGCCTGTTCCGGCGGCAACTCTGCCAGGGCGTGCTGCACGCCGCGTGCGCGCTGCGCCGCGAGCAGCAACTCCTCGGGCGCGAGATGCGCCTCGGCCGGCTGCTGCTCCGGGTCCCAGTCGTCGAAGGCCGCCTCGGGAGCGCCCACCGATCGTCGGTGACGGTCGATGCGCAGGTTGCGCGCAATCGTGTAGAGCCAGGTTGAAAGCTGCGCGCGCGCCGGGTCGAACGTCGCCGCACGCCGCCACAGCGCGACCATCGTTTCCTGCGCCAGTTCCTCGGCAAGCGCCTCATCAGAACCGCTGCGGATCAGGAAGCCTTTGATGCGCGGTGCGAAGTGCCGGAACAGCGCCGCGAAGGCCGGGCGGTCGCTGGTCTCGGCGACCGCGCGCAACCAGGAAGCGATCTCGGCGTCAGTCGGCATGGCTCGCAGGCAGGCGGTGCGGACCGCTGCCACATGACCGAAGACTAACCGTACCTGCGGGCCGGCCTGCCGTTCCCATGCGGATCGCGTTTGTCCCATGGCAACTTTTACGCGGCGCCAGCAGCGCTGGATCACCGCAATGCTGGTCGGCCGGTGATCCACGGCGCCGTGGGCTGCGTAGAAGTGTGCGATGACGGGCCGGAGCCCGCTGCTCGAGGAAGCTTTCGATGGCCCTGTCGAATCTGGCGCTGGACTATACCGAGCGCGGTGTTGTACCCGATCTGCTCGTGCGTGCGGGCATTCGCCGCCTGCTGCACGCACGGCTCAGCGAGATTGCGGCGCACGACCCGGCCGCCTCGGCCGACCGCACCGAAGGGTTCGTCGCTGCGATGCGGGCCGCGCCGATCGCGCTGCTGCCTGAGAAGGCCAATGAGCAGCACTATGAAGTGCCGAGCGCGTTCTTCGGCGAGGTGCTAGGGCGGCGGCGGAAGTACAGCTCGGCCTGGTGGCCCGAAGGGGTCGCCAGCCTCGACGCCGCCGAGGAAGCCGCGCTTTCCGCCACGGCCGAGCGGGCGCAGTTGGCCGATGGCCAGCGCATTCTCGAACTCGGCTGCGGCTGGGGCTCGCTCACACTGTGGATGGCTGAGCGTTATCCGCGCGCGCGCATCACGGCGGTGTCGAACTCGCATTCGCAGCGCGAGTACATCGAGACCGAAGCGCGCCGCCGCGGCCTAGCCAACGTGCAGGTGATCACCGTGAACGTTACCGAACTTTCCCTCGATCAGCGTTTCGAGCGCGTGGTGTCGGTGGAGATGTTCGAGCATCTGCGCAACTGGCCGGACATGTTCCGCCGCGTGTCGGGCTGGCTCAAGCCGGCGGGGCGCTTCTTCATGCACGTGTTCGTGCATCGCGGCACGCCGTACGCGTTCGAGGCGCGCGACCACAGCGACTGGATGGCGCGTCACTTCTTCTCCGGCGGCATGATGCCAAGCGACGACCTCGCCCTGCGCTTCCAGGACGACCTGGCGCTGCGGGCGCGCTGGCGCTGGGACGGCACGCACTACGCCCGCACCGCGGAGGCCTGGCTCGCGAACATGGACGCGCGGCGCGCGGCGGTCTGGCCGATCCTCGCGCGGACCTATGGCGCAGAGCGCGCCGGCCTGTGGTGGATGCGTTGGCGGCTTTTCTTCATGTCCTGCGCCGAACTGTTCGGCCACGACCAGGGCCGCGAGTGGTGGGTGTCGCACTACCTGTTCGAGCCGCGTCGATGATCTTCGAGCGCGGCAATGGACGCGGTGCGTTATCCGCGCTGCGGTTCGCCATCGGTTTCGTGCTGTTTCAGGGCGCGTGGTGCGCGTGCGTGCTCGGTGCAGCCAGCGGACAGGCCGCGCAGGTCGCACTCGGCGTCGCCGCCGTGGCGGCCGTGGTCGCGCTGCTGGTCGCGTTCAGTACGGATCGCGCCGCTGAGCTGCGCCTGATCGCGCTGGCGCTCCTGGTCGGCATCGGCTGGGACAGTCTGCTCGCGCAGACTGGCGTCGTGCAGTACGCCTCGCCGGGCCCGCTGCCGGGCTGGGCGCCGCTCTGGATCCTGGCGCTGTGGGCGCTGTTTGCGCCGATGCTGCGCGAACCATTGCAATGGCTGCACGGTCGGCCTTTGCTCGCGGCGCTCGTAGGGGGCATCGGCGGTGCACTGTCGTACGCCGCCGCGGCGCGGCTCGGCGCCTGCGCTTTCCCGCGGCCGCTGCTCGCCCTCGGCGCACTTGCCGTCGGCTGGGCGTTGATCGTGCCGCTGCTGCTCGCGGCCGCGCAGCGGCTGCAGCACGGCTCGCAGTCGCGCAGCGCGCGGCGCGTTGCGGAAGCTGTGCGTCCATGATGGCTGACGCCGCCTGGGCGCACGCCGCCGTCGCCGGACTCGCCGCCGGCGTGCTCGTCGCGGTCGCCGTGTGGGCTGTCAGCGTGCCGGCGCGCGACGTCAGCATCGTCGACAGCGTCTGGGGCTTTCTGGTGCTGGTGCCGGCTCTGGTGGCCGCCGCCGCGCTGCCACACACCGGGCCGCGGACGCTCGTCGTGCTGGGCTTCGCCGCCGCATGGGCGCTGCGCCTGTCGGCCTACATCCTCCGGCGCCATCGCGGACAGCCGGAGGACCGGCGCTACCAGGCAATCCGCCGCCGCAACGAGCCGTTCTTCGAGTGGAAGAGTCTTTACCTCGTGTTCGGGCTGCAGGCGCTGCTCGGCTGGCTGGTCGCGGCACCGCTGATGGCCGCGGCGGCGAGCCCCGCGCCATGGAACGTGCTCGATGCACTGGGTCTCGCACTGGCCGCATGCGGGCTCGTCTACGAGGCGGTGGCGGACGCGCAGATGGCGCGCTTCCGCGCCGACGTACGCAACCGTGGCCAGGTCATGGACCGCGGGCTCTGGCGCTTTTCCCGCCATCCGAACTACTTCGGCGAGTGTTGCGTCTGGTGGGGACTGTGGCTCGTGGCTGCCGCCGCCGGCGCCTGGTGGACGGTGCTGTCGCCGCTGTTGATGACGGTGCTGCTGCTCAAGGTATCGGGCGTGCCGTTGCTCGAGCAGGACCTCGGCCATCGTCGTGCGGGCTACGCGGCGTATGTGCGCAGCACACCGGCCTTCGTGCCCGGAAGGAGGCGAGGATGAGCGCTGGCGGGCCCACTGCCCGCGCGCGCGCGCAGATCCTCGCGTGGTTCGATGGGCGGGCCCCCGGCCTCCGCGACGGCGATCGCCGCCGCATCGACTGGCTACGGCAGGTTCCGTTCTTCGCGATCCACGCCGGTTGCATGGCGCTGCCGTGGGTCGGCGTCAGTGCGGTGGCGGTCGCCACCGCCGTGGCCCTCTATGCACTGCGTATGTTCGCGATCACCGCCTTTTATCATCGATACTTTTCCCATCAGGCATTCCGCGCCGGACGCGCGGTGCAGTGTGTGTTCGCGCTCCTGGGAGCGGCAGCGGCGCAGCGCGGCCCGCTATGGTGGGCCTCGCACCATCGCCATCACCACGTGCACGCGGACGAGCCGGAAGACAGCCATTCCGCGTTGTGCCACGGCTTCGCCTGGAGCCATCTTGGCTGGTTCATGGCGCGCGAGAACTTCGCGCCGCGGGACGAGCTGGTGCGCTCGCTGGCGCGCTTTCCGGAGCTGCGGTTCCTGGACCGCTGGGACGCGCTGGTTCCGCTTGTTCTGGTCGGTCTGCTCTGGACCGCGGGTGCGCTGGCCGGCCACTTTGCGCCCGGGTTGGGAACCAGCGGCGCGCAGATGGTGGTGTGGGGATTCTGCGTCTCGACCGTCGTTCTGTACCACGCCACCTTCAGCATCAACTCGCTCGCGCATCGATTCGGCAGCCGGCGGTATGCAACGCGGGACGCCTCACGCAACAACGTTTGGCTCGCGCTGCTCACCTTCGGCGAGGGCTGGCACAACAACCATCACCACTATCCGGCTGCGGCGCGCCAGGGCTTCTTCTGGTGGGAGATCGATCTCACCTACTACGGCCTGCGCGTGCTGGCGGCGCTCGGCCTGATCCATGGCCTCAAGCCGGTGCCGCCCGCGGTGCGCTCCGCTCCGGGCGTACGAGACGGCGAGTCGGCATGAAATCGCTGAAGATTGCCGTGGTCGGCACCGGCGTCGCCGGAAGCGTGGCGGCGTACCGCCTTCATCGGGCGGGCCACGAGGTGACCGTGTACGAAGCCGACAACCGCATCGGCGGTCATACGCATACGCACGTGGTGGAATTCGACGGCGAAGTGCAGCAGATCGACACGGGCTTCATCGTCTTCAACGACCGCACGTATCCAAACTTCGTCGCGCTGCTGGACGAACTGGGCGTCGAATCGCAACCGAGCTCGATGAGCTTTTCGGTCCGCAACGATGCTCGCGGCCTCGAGTACAACGGCACCTCGCTCAACGGTCTGTTCGCACAGCGCCGCAATCTCGCGAGTCCCGGCTTTCTCGGCATGCTGGCCGAAATAGTGCGTTTTCACCGCGCGGCGCCCGCTCTTCTGCAGGCCGGCGACGAACTCACGCTCGGCGCCTACCTCGACGCGAACCGCTTTGGCGGCCGCTTTGTTGAGGACTACCTGGTGCCGATGGGGGCGGCGATCTGGTCGACCGCACCGGCGCGCATGCTCGATTTTCCGGCGCGCTTTTTCGTGCGCTTCCTGCACAACCACGGCATGCTCACCGTGAACGACCGGCCGGTATGGCGCGTGATCCGCGGCGGCTCTGCGCGCTACCTCGAGCGGTTGGTCGCGCCGTTTTCAGCGCGCATTCGACTGAACAGCCCGGTCGACCTGATCCGCCGCCTGCCCGACCGCGTGATGGTTCATTCGGGACGGCGCGACCCGGAGCGGTTCGATCACGTCTTCCTCGCGTGCCACGCGGACGAGGCGCTGCAGATGCTCGCCGACCCGACCCGCGAGGAGCGGGCGATTCTCGGCGCGCTGCCCTACCAGCGCAACGAGGCGCTGCTGCACACCGATACGGCACTGCTGCCGCGGCGGCGGCGCGCCTGGGCCGCGTGGAACTATCACCGGCTGCCCGGCGCTGGCGGCGGTGTTGCACTGACCTACAACATGAACACGCTGCAGAGCCTGCGCTCGCGCCATACGTTCTGCGTCACTCTGAATGCCAGCGCGCAGGTAGACCCGAGGCGCGTCCTCAGGCGCATGGAATACACGCACCCGTTGTTCACGCTCGCCGGCGCCCGCGCGCAGCAGCGCCATCACGAGATCAGCGGCGCGCCGGCCACGCACGGCCGCACGCACTTCTGCGGCGCCTACTGGCGCTACGGCTTCCACGAGGACGGGGTCGTGAGCGCGCTGCAGGCGTTGCAGCGTTTCGATGAAGCCAATCACCGCGGTCAGCTCCACGATGCACAGCACGCTCTACTGCGGGTGGCTTGACCACCGGCGGCTCGTGCCGCGCCGGCATGCGTTCCGCTACCGGCTGTTCATGGCTTACCTCGACCTCGCCGAGCTGGACGAGGTTTTCCGCGGCCGCTGGCTGTGGTCCACCCAACGCGCAGCGCTCGCGCGCTTCGATCGCCGCGATCACTTCGGAGATCCTGGACAGCCGCTTGACGAGGCGGTGCGCGCGCTGGTGGCCGAGCGCAGCGGGCAGCGGCCCGCAGGGCCGATCAGGCTGCTCACACACCTTCGCATCTTCGGCTATGTGTTCAACCCGGTCAGTTTCTATTACTGCTTCGACGCCGCCGATCGCACGGTGGAGGCGGTGGTCGCCGAGGTCAACAACACGCCCTGGGGCGAGCGCCACTGCTACGTGCTGCGCCAGGACGCACCTGACGCCGACCGGCTGCAGGCGCGCAGCGTCAAGGCGATGCACGTCTCGCCGTTCCATCCGATGGGGCTGCGTTACGACTGGCTGCTGCACACGCCGGGCGAGGCGCTGACGGTGCACATGGCGCTACGGCCCGCGGAGGGCGACGCGGACGTTGCGCCGGTCTTCGGCGCGACGCTGGCGCTGCAGCGCGTGCCGATCAGCGGCGCCGCGCTGGCCGGCACGCTGCTGCGCTTTCCGTGGATGACCGCGAACGTGATCGCGGCGATCCACTGGGAGGCGCTGCGGCTTTGGCTGAAAGGCACGCCCGTGCACGACCACCCGACGCGGTCCCGGACCGCACGCGCGGCGGCCGCGACTGCTTCCATCTCGAAGGAGCCTTCACGATGAAGACGACGTCCACCACGCTGGTTGACCGATCGCGCATGCGATCGCGTGAGCCCGCGGCAGAGGGCACTTTGGCGCGCAGCCTCGACGGTCTGGCCGAGCGGGTGCTGCGCACACGGCTGGCGGGTCTCGAGTACGGCGAGATCACGCTGGTCGACGGCGCGCGGCGCGACACCTACGGCCGCATCACGCCGCGCTGCGGCCTGCACGCCACGCTGCGTGTGCGCGACCGCCGCTTCTACGCCGAAGCCGCCTTCGGCGGGTCTGTCGGCGCCGGTGAATCGTTCATGGCCGGTGACTGGACCGTCGACGACCTGACCGCACTGGTGCGCATCCTGCTCGTCAACCGCGGCCTGCTCGACGGGCTGGACAGCGGTTGGTCGCGCCTGGCCGAGCCGGCGCGGCGCCTGCTGCACGCCGCGGCGCGCAACACCCGCACCGGCAGCCGCCGCAACATCGCTGCGCACTACGACATCGGCAACGACTTCTTCGAGCTCTTCCTCGATCCGACGATGATGTACTCGTGCGCCGTCTACGAGCGCGCGGAGATGACGCTCGAGCAGGCGCAGATCGCCAAGCTCGACCGCCTGTGCCGCAAGCTCGACCTGCAACCCGGCGACGACCTGCTCGAGATCGGCACGGGCTGGGGCGCGCTCGCGCTGCACGCCGCGCAGCACTACGGCTGCCGCGTGACGACGACGACGATCTCGCGCGAGCAGCATGCACTGGTGCGCCGGCGCATCGACGACGCCGGCCTGGCCGACCGCATCACGCTGCGGCTCGACGACTACCGGGACCTCGACGGCACGTACGACAAGCTGGTGTCGGTGGAGATGATCGAGGCGGTTGGCCACCAGTACTTCGACACCTTCTTTCGCCGCTGCAGCGAGTTGCTGGTGCCTGGCGGCACGATGGTGCTGCAGGCGATCACGATCGACGACCGGCAGTACGCATCGGCGCGTGACTCGGTCGACTTCATCAAGCGCCACATCTTCCCGGGATGCTGCATCCCGTCGGTGACCGCGCTGGCGCAGTCGGCGGCACGTGCCTCGACGTTGCGCATCGTCGACCTGGAGGACATCGGCCCGCACTACGCCACCACGCTCGCGGCCTGGCGGCGCAACCTGTTCGCCCACGCCGAGCAGGTGCGCGCGCGCGGCTACCCGGAGGCGCTGCTGCGCATGTGGCACTTCTACCTGAGTTACTGCGAGGGCGGCTTCGCCGAGCGGGCGCTTGGCGACGTCCAGATCGTGCTGCAGGAATCGTCAGCGGCAGTGGCCCCGACGCCGCGGGTCTGAGGATTCGGCGGTGGCGGCGCCCCCGCCAGCCGGCGCGCGCCTGCCTGCACCCCTGAGGCGGACGGGCCGGACCGCGCTGCAAACGGCCTGAATGCGCTTCAGGACTGTTTCGCGGCGGCGCGGCGCCTGGCGCGCGCGCGAATGTTCAGCGATTCGACGGCGAGGGAAAACGCCATCGCGGCATAGATGTAGCCTTTGGGCACGTGCACGTCGAAGGCCTCCGCGGTCAACGCCATGCCGACCATCACGAGGAATGCCAGGGCGAGCACCTTGACCGACGGATGCGCCTGGACGAACTCGCCGATCGGACGGGCGGCCATCAGCATGACCATCACGGACGCCACCACGGCCGCGACCATCACCCAGATATGGTCGACCATGCCGACGGCGGTGATCACCGAGTCGAGCGAGAACACGATATCGATCACGGCGATCTGGCCGATGATCCCCCAGAAGAGCTTCCTGCCCGCCGCGGTCGGGTTCGCAGTAGAAGCGGGCGGCGGTGCGTGCTCTTCCTGCGCCTCGACTTCGATGAAGATCTCGTGCGAGGCCTTGTAGAGCAGGAACAGCCCGCCGGACAGCAGCACGAGATCGCGCCCGCTGATGCCCTGGCCCAGGACGTGAAACAGGTCCGCGGTCAAGCCCATCACCCAGCTCAGCGAAAAGAGCAGCAGCAGGCGCGTGGCCATCGCAAACCCGAGGCCGAGTCTGCGGGCGCGGTCGCGAACCTCGGCGGGCAGGCGGCCGACCAGAATGGAGATGAAGATGATGTTGTCGACGCCGAGGACGATCTCCAGGGCGGTCAGCATCGCGAACGCAATCCAGACGTTGGGGTCGAGCAGGAAGTCCATGGCGGAGTGGCGCGCGGCAACGGCGCGTTGTGGAGGCGGCGCGCGATTCTATCGAGCCCGCGGCGGCGATTTCTCCGTGTTTCTCCGGATGGATCCGGCGCACGCCGCGCTCGCGCCGAAGTGGCGCCACGGCGACCGCGGCATCGCCATTTAGACTTGCCGCATGCAGGCTCAGGTTTCGATCTCCGTCGAGGGCTGGCTCGAACGGCTGGCACAGCTGGCGGTCCGGCGTGGTGTGCATCTGTCCACGCTGCAGCAGAAGGACGGGCGCGACCTGGAACTGATCTTCGCGAGTGCTGCGCTGTACTTCCCGGCCGATCGCCTGCTCGAGGAGCGCAGTGCGAACGAGGTGCTGAAGCGCTTTCTCGCGAGCGCGGGCGCGATGCTTGCGACCGACCATGTCGAACTGCGCCGCTGGATGGTCGATACCGGCTTCGTGCGGCGCTCCGACTACGGCACTGACTACCGGCGCGGCGCGCTGCCTGAATGGCTTGCCGCGGCTGCCGGCGAGCTCGATGCGCAACGGGTCGGCGCCGCGGTCAGCGAGGCGCGCGAGGCACACGATGTGCAGCGCGAGGCACGCCGCCAGGCGTGGCTGGCGAGCCAGATCCAGGTGACGGAGGAAACGCGGCCGGCCGACGACGCCGACACGACGTTCATGCGGCTCGCGCTGGACCAGGCGCACAACGCGTGGGCCCTGTCGGAGGTGCCGGTGGGCGCGGTCGTCGTGCACGACGGCCAGGTGATCGCGACGGGATTCAACCAGCCGATCGGCAACAGCGATCCGACCGCACACGCCGAGATCCAGGCCATGCGCGCGGCGGCCGAGCTGCTCGGCAACTATCGCCTGAGCCACTGCGAGCTCTACGTGACCCTGGAGCCCTGCGCCATGTGCGCGGGAGCGATGCAGCACGCGCGCATCAAGCGGCTGGTCTATGCCGCTGCCGATCCGAAGACCGGCGCCTGCGGCAGCATCGTCGACCTGTTCGGCGAACCGCGGTTGAATCATCACACCAGCGTGCGTGGCGGCGTGCTCGCGGAAGAGGCGGGCGTGCTGCTGTCGCGCTTCTTCGCCGAGCGCCGCGAACATCGCCGCGCCGGACGGCTGCCCGCGATCGCCGAGGACGACGATGCGTAGAACACTGGGGCTCATCGCCCCGTCCGGCTTCATGCCGGATCCATCCGTGGTCGACCGCGCCGCGGGGCTTTTCAGCGGCTTCGGCTGGCATGTCGAGGCCGGAGACAGCGTGTTCGCGCGCGAGCAACGCTTTGCCGGCAGCGACGACCTGCGCCTCGCTGACCTGATGCGGTTCGCGACGGACCCGACGATCGATGTCGTTCTCGCTGCCCGCGGCGGCTATGGCCTGTCGCGCCTGCTCGAGCGGATCGATTACGCCGCGATCGGGAAGCGCGCACCGATCATCGCCGGATACAGCGATTTCACGGCTTTCAGCCTGGCGTACCTCGCTCTGGCCGGCGGCGTCAGCCTGTCCGGGCCGTCGGCCGGAGATTTCGGATCGGCGTCGCCGGACCCGTTCACGATCGACCACTTCTTTGGCCTGATCGGCTCGCGCAGCTTCGTTATCGAGACGCGCCTCGGCGGGGCGCCCGGCGAGCACTCCGGGCGCCTGTGGGGTGGCAATCTCGTGATGCTGGCGTCACTGCTCGGCACGCCTTACTTCCCGCGCATTCGCGGCGGCGTCCTCGTTCTCGAGGATGTCAACGAACCCGCCTACAAGATCGAGCGCCTGTTTTACCAGCTGGCGCACGCCGGTGTGCTGCAGAAGCAGAGCGCGATCCTGCTCGGCGACTTCGACCCGGTGACGCCGATGCCGCACGACAATGGCTTCGATCTTGCAGCAGCCGTCGGTCGCCTGCGGCAGATCGTCGCGGTGCCCGTGTACACCGGTCTGCCCTATGGCCACACCGCACGCAAGCTGACGCTGCCGATCGGTGCGCGTGCGCGCCTTGTGGTCCGCCGTGGCGGGCGTACGACGCTGCAACTCGACGGCTATCCAGCGCTCGGTGGGCGCTGATTGTTCGGTTCCCTAGTCGCGGTAGCCGGGATTCAGGCGATCAAGCCGGCGCAGCAGCGCGGGCCACGCGAGCCCGCCGCCGGCGCCGTGCGTGACCTTGCCGAACTGTTCCTGCGCGCGACCAACGATCGCGTCGTCGATCCGCAGCAGCGGCCCGCCGCCGCTCTGGGCGCGCACCTGCATCATGCAGCTCGTTTCGAAGAGGTACATCGCGACGAAAGCGTCGGCCACCGAGCGGCCGACCGTCAGCAGGCCGTGGTTGCGCAGCATCAGGAAGCGCTTGTCGCCGAGGTCGCGCACCAGCCGCGGCTTCTCGTCGTCGTTCAGCGCCAGCCCTTCGTAGTCGTGATAGGCGAGGGACGACAGCACGAGCATCGAATGCTGTGACAGCGGCAGCAGGCCCTCGCGCTGCGCCGAGACCGCGACGCCGTTGACGCTGTGGACGTGCAGCACGCAGGCGGCGTCTTCGCGCGCGGTGTGGATTGCGCTGTGGATCGTGAAACCGGCCGGGTTGATCGGATGGGGGCTGGGCGCGACCTTGTTGCCCTCTAAGTCGATCTTGACGAGGCTCGACGCCGTGATCTCGTCGAACATCATGCCGTAGGGATTGATCAGGAAGTGGTGTTCGGGCCCCGGCAGCCGCGCCGAGATGTGCGTGAAGATGAGGTCGTCCCAGTGGAACATCGCGACCAGCCGGTAGCAGGCGGCAAGATCGACGCGAAGCTGCCATTCGGCCGCGCTGACGCGCGCGTGCGCCTCGGGAGTGGTCATGTCGTTCATCGCTGTTCCGCCCTGATCGTGTCGACCGGAGTATTATATAGACTGGTCTAGTTACGGACGTCAAGGAGCAGCGCGGATGGAGGTGCCGGACAGCCGCCAGCGGATGATCGAGGCCGCGATCCGCCTGCTGCGCGGGTCGGGGCTGAGTGGCGCTGGAATCAACGATGTCGTCCGCGAGAGTGCGGCGCCGAAGGGCTCCGTCTATCACTTCTTCCCGGCGGGCAAGGAGCAGCTGGTCGCCGAGGCACTGACGGAGTACTCGCGCCGCGTCCAGGAGTTCATCGACACGGCGATGGCCGGCGCGCGCTCCGACCGCATGAGGGTTCGGCGGCTCTTCGAAGCCATGGCATGCCGCGTTGAACAAGGGGAATTCCGCAGGAGCTGTGCCTTCGGCACGGTGTGCCTCGATCTCGAGCCGGGGCAGGATGCGCTGCGCGAGCTGATCCAGCACGGGTTCGACGCATGGGCCACGCTGATCGCGAGCCGTCTCGATCTCGGCGACGCGGGGCGCACACGGGACTTCGCGCGCCTCGTGCTGACCGCGATCGAAGGCGCCTACATCGTTGCCCGCGCCGAGCGCTCGGGACGCGCGTTTCGCGCGGCTGGCCGGTGGCTCGAATGCCTGGTCGATCCGGCCCCGGCGCGTCGCAAGGCAACCCTTCGGCGCTGAGCGGCGCGATCGTGCCGGGTTGCGTGAGGCCGCGCGCCTGAAGCCATTGCTCGGCGCTGCGAGTGGCCTCGTCGCTGCGGCGGCGACGGCTTGGCGGGCATGACAATATCCGTACATGAAGATCCGCACCCGCCCGGTGGCATCCGCACGCTTTGCGACGCGCGTCGTCCCGGCCGGCGATTCGGCGCAGATGCTCGAGCTCGCGGACGAGATCGACCTGGAAGACAACGCCAGAGCGCGCCGCATTGCGGACTCGATTCGCGCAGCGCCGCTCGAAGGCGTCACCGATGTGATCGCGGCGATCGCCACGGTCACCGTGCACTTCGAGGCTGCGGATGCAGCGCAGGCAGCGGCACGGCGCGAGGCGATTAGTTTCATGCTGCTCGAAGCGCTGCAGGACGCTGCGAAGCCGCTGGACGAATCGGTTCGCGCGCCGGTGGAAATCCCGGCGTGCTACGAGGGCTCGCTCGCGCCGGACATGTCAGACGTTGCGGCCGCGACCGGGCTCTCGCCCGAGGAGATCGTGCAGCGGCATGTTGCCTCGGACCATCGCGTGCTGATGATCGGGTTCACGCCGGGGTTCCCCTACATCGGCGGTCTCGACCCGCGGCTCAACGTGCCGCGGCGCGCGACCCCGCGCGCGCGCTTGCCCGCTGGATCGATCGCGATCGCCAATGGGCAGACCGCCATCTATCCGTCGGCGACGCCGGGCGGGTGGCACCTGATCGGACGCACGCCGCTGCGCCTGTTCGACCCGCTGCGCCAGCCGCCCAGCCTGCTGCAGTCCGGCGATCGTGTCGTGTTCGTCCCGATCAGCGCGGCCGAGTTCGCTCGGCGCGCAGGCAGCGTCGCATGACGATTCGCGTGCTGCGCGCCGGACTGCTGGCGACCGTGCAGGACCGCGGGCGTGCGGGGTTTCAGCACCTGGCCATCGTGCCCGGCGGCGCGATGGACACGGTCTCTCACCGGGTCGCGAACGCGCTGGTCGGGAACTTCGGCGAGCTCGCAGACGCGGCCACGCTCGAGGTCGCGCTGGCGGGGCCGGAACTCGAATTCGAAAGCGACGCGCTGATTGCGCTGCATGGCGCCCGCTTCGATTCGCAGCTCGACGGCGCGCCGATGCCGGGTTCGCGTCCGGTCCGCGTGCAAGCTGGCGCGCGCCTGCGCATCGGGCATGCGGTCGAGGGCGCGTTCGGCTATCTCGCAATCGCGGGCGGGATCGCCGTGCCCCAGGTGCTCGGCTCGCGCAGCACCTATCTGCCCGCGGGTTTCGGCGGGCTCGGGGGCAGGGCGATTGCACGCGGCGCCGTGCTGCCGCTCGCGGCCGACGCAGCGCAACTCGCCGAGGCGCGCTACAGCCGGGTGGGGCGCACGGGTCGCCGTGCGCAACGCGGTTCCATCGAAACGGTGCGCTGGTCCGCGCCGCTCTTCACCTTGCCCGCGACCGATCCCTTGATCGTGCGCGTGGTCGACGGCGTGCATGCCGAGCTCTTCAGCACGGAATCGCGCGAGTCCTTCCTGCGCGAACGCTGGCGCGTTGCCGCGGAGTCGAATCGCATGGGCTATCGTCTGCAGGGGGCGAAGCTGGCGCTGATGGCGCCACGCGAGATCGTGTCGCAAGGGGTCGCCTTCGGCACCGTGCAGGTGCCCGCGGATGGGCAGCCGATCGCGCTGATGGCGGACCGCCAGACGACCGGCGGTTATCCACGCATTGCCGAAGTCGTCTGCGCCGATGTGCCGCGGCTAGCGCAGGCCGCGCCAGGACACGCGACGTTGCGCTTCAAGCGCGTCGGACTCGAGGCCGCCGACGCCGCGCGCGGCGATCTCGAGCGGCGCGTGGTCGACCTCATCGAACGGCTGCGCTGGGAGTACGGCAATGAAGCGCATTGATCTGAACTGCGACATGGGCGAAAGCTTCGGCGCCTGGACGATGGGCGACGACGCCTCGATCATGCCGCTGATCACTTCCGCCAACGTCGCCGCGGGCTTTCATGCGGGTGATCCCGGCACGATTCGCGCGACGGTGCAGCTGGCGGTTGACCACGGGGTCGCCGTCGGCGCACATCCGTCACTGCCCGATCTCGCCGGCTTCGGCCGGCGCGTCATGAAGGTCAGTCCGCGCGAGACGCACGATCTCATCGTCTACCAGGCCGGGGCCGTCGCCGCGTTTGCACGCGCCGCCGGCGCGCGGCTGCACCACGTCAAGCCACATGGCGCTCTCTACAACATGGCGGCGCGCGACACAGAACTGGCGGACGCGATCGCCGCGGCGGTGAAAGACCTCGGCGACGGGGTGCTGCTGTACGGACTCGCGGGCAGCGCGATGATCGAGGCGGCCGCGCGGCACGGCGTGCGCGCGGTCCAGGAGGTGTTCGCCGACCGCACCTACCAGCCCGACGGATCGCTCACGTCGCGCGGCATGCCGAACGCGATGGTCACCGACGAGCACGCCGCGGTCGCGCAGGCGCTGGCGATGGTGGAGGAAGGACGCGTGCGCGCGACCGACGGGTCATCCGTAGCAGTCGTTGCCGGCACACTGTGCCTGCACGGTGACCAGCCGGGCGCGTTCGATTTCGCGCGCGCACTGCGCGCAGCATTTTCCGAGCGCGGTATCGCGCTGGCGGCGCCGGACTGACTCCGCACCGCGCCGCTCAGACGCCAAGATAGCTGTGCCAGATCTCTGGCGCGGCCGCCAGCTGCGCCGAGGTGCCATGCCAGGCGACGCGACCACGCTCGAGAATCGTGTGGCGGTCCGCGATCTGTACCAGTCGCTGCACGTACTTGTCGACGACGAGGATCGCCTGGCCGGCCGCCTTGAGCTGCGACAGGCAGCGCCAGATCTCCTCGCGCACCAGCGGTGCGAGTCCCTCGGTTGCCTCGTCGAGGATCAGCAGGCGCGGATTCGTCATCAGCGCGCGCCCGATTGCCAGCATCTGCTGTTCGCCGCCCGAGAGCTGGTTGCCGAGTGCTGAGCGGCGCGTGGCGAGCTGCGGAAACATCTCGAACACGCGCCCGGCGGTCCACGCGCGTGCGCCTTCCGAGGCGGGGCGCGCAAATGCGGCCAGATGCTCGAGCACCGAGAGGTTAGGGAACACCTGACGCCCCTCGGGAACGATCGCAAGGCCGAGCCGCGCCACTGCGTCGGTCGGCATTCCGTCGATGCGACGGCCGTCGAAGACGATCTCGCCGCCGCGGAGAGCAACGAGGCCGAAGATCGCGCGCAGCGTCGTCGTCTTCCCCATGCCATTACGGCCGAGCAGCGTGACGACAGAGCCGCTTTGCACGTCGAGATCGATCCCGAACAACACCTGGCTCGGACCGTACCCCGCGGCCACGGCCCGAAGTTCGAGCAGCTTCACGCGGCCGCTCCGAGGTAGGCGCTGCGCACGTCCGCATTGGCGCGGATCGTCTCGCCGCTGCCGGTGGCGAGCAGGCGCCCGTACACCAGCACGGAGATGCGGTCAGCCAGCCGGAACACCGCGTCCATGTCGTGCTCGACCAGCACGATCGTGACCTCACCGCGCAGACGATCGATCAGGTCGATCATCTGCAGCGACTCGTCGGGCCCCATGCCCGCCATCGGCTCGTCGAGCAGCAGCAGCACCGGCTGCGTGGCCAGAGCCAGCGCGACCTCGAGCTGCCGCTGTTCGCCGTGCGCCAGCACGCTCGCCTGCACCTCCGCGCGCTCGCCGAGTCCAACGCGCTCGAGCAGTACGCGCGCCCGTGCGTACAGCGCGGTCTCGCGGCTCGCGTCACCCCAGAAGCGAAAGCTGCTGCCCGCGGCCGCCTGCACCGCCAGCGCCACGTTGTCGAGTGCGCTCATCGTGCGGAAGAGATTGGTGACCTGGAATGAACGCGCGATGCCCTGCCGTACCCGCTCGTGCGCGGACGCGACGGTGATGTCGCGCCCGCGCAGCAGGATCGTCCCGCTGTCGGGCCGTAGTGAACCCGCGAGCTGGTTGATCAGCGTGGTCTTGCCGGCGCCGTTGGGTCCGATGATCGCGTGGACCTCGGCGCGCTCGACCGACAGGTCCACTCCATCAGTGGCGACGACCGCGCCATAGCGCTTGGTCAGTCCACGGACCTGCAGCAGGCTCATCGTGCGGGGGCGCGCGTGAGCAGCGCCGCGATGCCCCGCGGCGCGAGAAAGACGACACCCAACAGGAAGAGCCCGAGCGGCAGGTGCCACGTGTCGGTCAATGCTGCCAGTCCTTCCTCGAGCAGCAGCAGGATCACGGCGCCGACGAGGCCGCCATAGCGCAGCCCTAGACCACCCAGCAGCACCATGACGACCAGCGTGGCCGACTGCGTCCAGTGCAGGATCGCCGGGCTGACGAACGCGTTGTGATTGGCGAAGAGCGCACCCGCGAGGCCCGCGATCCCTGCTGCGATCACGAATCCGGCAAGTCGGTATCGATACGTCGGAAATCCGAGCGCCTGCATCCGCGCCTCGTTCTCGCGGATCCCGCCCAGCACGCGGCCGAAGCGCGACGACACCGCCCGATTCAGCAGCAGTGTCACGCCGGCCAGCAGCCCCAGCACCACGAAGTACAGGGTCGTTTCAGAGGCGAGGTCGAGACCCAGCCCGACCTGCGATCGCGCCGGCAGCGCCAACCCATCTTCACCGCCATAGACCTTCAGGCCAACCGCCAGGTAGTAGACCATCTGCGCGAAGGCGAGCGTGATCATGATGAAGTAGACGCCGCGCGTTCGCAGCGAGATCGCTCCGATGACGAGTGCCCCTGCGGCGGCGGCAATCACCGAAAGCGGCCAGACGATCCAGGCGCTCGCGATGCCGTGGAACATCGCGATGCCGACGGTATAGGCGCCGATGCCGAAGAACGCGGCGTGGCCGAGGCTCACCATCCCGCCGTAGCCCATGATGAAGTTCAGGCTGGTGGCGGCCAGCGCGAAGATCATCACGCGGCGCACGAAGCCGATGTAGTAGGTCTGATCCGCAACCGTTGCGATCCAGGGCAGCAGCGCGGCGGCGATCAGCACGAGCCAGGGCAGGGTGCGACGCAGCGTCATCGCTCAGGCGCGTGCGGGAAAGAGGCCCTGCGGCCGGAAGGTCAGTACCGCGGCCATCACCACGTAGATCGCGATCGCAGCGAGCGCCGGACCGAGCTGGGCCGCGACCGCACCCGAGAGAAAGTGGTTGAGCAGGTCGGGGAGGAAGGCACGTCCGGCCGTGTCCACGACGCCGACGAGTACTGCGCCGACAAAGGCGCCGCGGATCGAGCCGATGCCGCCGATCACGATCACGACCAGTGCGAGGATCAGGATGTTCTCGCCCATCCCGATCTCGACCGCGAGCAGCGGGCCGAGCAGCGCACCGGCCACGGCCGACAGCATCGCGCCGAGCACGAAGATGAGCGCGAACAGTCGATCGACGCGGACTCCCATGAGCTCTGCCATCTCGCGGTTGCTGCTGCCGGCGCGCACCAGCATGCCGGTGCGTGTGCGCGTGATGAAGAGATACAGCAGCAGCGCAAGGACCAGTCCGACCGCAATGATCAGCAGGCGATAGGCCGGATACACGATGCCCGGCATGAGCGTCACGGGCCCGGACAGCGCGACGGGGGCTGAGAGCATCCGCGGTGCTGGCCCCCAGATCAGCCTGACCGTGTCGTCGGCGATCAGGATCACGGCGAAGGTCGCGAGCACCTGGGCGAGGTGATCGCGCCGGTACAGCCGCCGGATGAGCGTGGTCTCGAGCAGCAGGCCGACCCCTCCGGTGCTCACGACCGCCACCGGCAGCGCGATCCAGAACGAGCCGCTCGCCTGGGCGACGCTCGACGCAACGTACGCGCCGATCATGTACAGCGATCCGTGCGCGAGGTTGAGCACGTCCATGGTGCCGAACACAAGCGTGAGGCCCGCCGCGATCAGGAACAGCATCAGGCCGAACTGCAGTCCGTTCAGCAGTTGCTCGACGATCAGCGTGGTGGTCATCGAATGCCGCGCGCGGCTACAGCACCTGTGCGTCGTCTCTCGGCTGCGCCGCGGGCGGCCGGGGCGCGCAGGGGCCCGCGGTCAGCGCAGCGGACACTGCGCCGCGTAGGTGTCCTGATAGTTGGTGAACACCCGATTCAGCGTGCGGTTCGTGATTCGCCCCTGGCTGTCCCTGCCGACCGTGCGCAGGTAGTAGTCCTGGATCGGGTACTGGTTGTTGCCGAACCTGAACTCGCCGCGCACGGACCTGAAGTTCGCCTTCTTCAGCGCCGCACGAACCGCCGCCTTGTCATCGAGCTCGCCCTTCACCTCACGCACCGCGGCGTCCATCATCATCACGGTGTCGTACGCCTGCGCGGCGTAGATGGAGGGCAGCCGGCCATACTCCTTCACGAAGGCCTGCACGAACGCCTGGCTCGCGGCATTCGGGAAGTCGTGGTTCCAGTGCGCCGTGTTGAACATGCCGAGCATCGGTTCGCCGATCGCGCGGATGATGTCCTCGTCGGCGGAAAACCCGGGCCCGACCAGCTGCGTCGTCGTCGACAGGCCGGCACCGACGAACTGCTTGATGAAATTGATCCCCATGCCGCCCGGCAGGAAGATGAACAGGGCATCGGGCGACTCGGCGCGCAGCTTGGCGAGTTCGGCCGCATAGTCGAGCTGGCCGAGCTTGGTGTAGGTCTCCGAGACGACCGGCTTGCCGTAACCGCGCTTGAAGCCGTTGATCGAGTCCTGGCCGGCCGGGTAGTTCGGCGCCAGCACTGCGACTCTCCTGAAACCGCGCTCGGCCGCGAACTTGCCGGCGGCTTCGTGGTAGACGTCGTTCTGGTACGCGGTGCTGAAGAAGAATGCGTTGCACTGCGCGCCGGCGAGCTGCGAAGGTCCGGCGTTGTTGCTGAGATAGAAGACTTCGGCCGCGAACAGCGTCGGGCCGACCGCCAGCGCGACATTCGAGCCGATCGGTCCGGTGTAGAAGTGGATGCGGTCGCGCTTGATGTAGCGGTCGACGTGCTGTCGCGCGGTGTCCGGGTTGCCGGCCTCGTCGGTCGCGAAGACCTCGACCGGGATTCCGCCGAGCTTGCCGCCGAGCTGCTTCAGCGCGAGGTTGAAACCGTCGCGCGCCTCTGCACCCAGTGCAGCGAACGGGCCCGAGATCGAAGTCGAGAACCCGACCCGTACCTGTTCGACCGGCTTCGCCGCGACCGTCGATCCGAGGGCGGCGAGCAGGCATGCTGCAGCAAGGAGGGTAAGGCGCGGCGTCATCGAGCTCAGGCTCCAGGAACAGGATAGGCGGCCGCGCCCAGGCGGTCGAAGGACGCCGAAGTTTCCGTAAAGCGTGCATCGGCGTCAAATCGGCACTGCGGCCAGTGGCGCGGATTGCGCCCTCATCCCGCTGCATTAACGGAGGAAGTTCACTGTGCGCTTGTGCACATCCCGCCTATGATTCCGGCTGTCGCTCCCGGAACGCCCGCATGTCTGGACCGCTTACCCGCTTCGGTCTCGTCGTCGAGACGCAGGAACAGCGCAAGGAGAAGATCCTCGCCGGCGTGATGGCGTCGGTCTACCGGCAGGTGCCGCAGTCGGTGCTGGTCAGCATCGTCGGTGCGTTCGCGCTGGTGGTCGTGTTCTGGAACGCAATGAGCCAGAACCTGCTGATGGGCTGGTTCGTGCTGATCCTGCTCGAATCGCTGATCCGCGTGCGCGTGGCCTACCGGTTCCGCCATGCGGCGGCAGTCGTGGATCAGGTCGATCGCTGGGCCACGCGCTGGGTGGTGCTCGCGGTCGCGGCGGGCATCCTTTGGGGCGTCGCCGGCTTCGTCTTCTTCTCCAACTTCCAGCCACTGCACCAGGTGGTGCTGGTGGCTGTGGTGCTGAGCGTCGCCTTCGGCTCGCTGACGCTGTACGCATGCTACCGGCCCGCGTTCTACTCGTTCATGCTGCTTGCGCTGCTGCCGCTGATCGGCCGCATGGTCTGGGAGCAGGACCCGACCTACTACACAGCCTCAGTCGTCATGGCCGCTGTGTTCTTCTTCACGGTCTTCTATGGCCGAACCTTCGGCGACGCGGTGTTCGACTCGGTCAAGAACAACTACGAGAACGAAGTCCTGGTCGAGCAGCTTCTTAACGAAAAGCGGCTGGCCGAGGAAGCGCGGCGCGATGCCGAGAACGCGACGCGCTCCAAGACTCAGTTCTTCGCTGCGGCAAGTCATGACCTGCGGCAGCCGCTGCAGGCGATCGGCATCTACGTGTCGCTGCTTAAGAAGCGCGCGCAGGGGCCGCTCGAACCGCTGGTCAACAACCTGTCGACCGCGGTCGAGTCGCTGTCGAAGCTGGTCGAGGAACTGCTCGAGATATCACGGCTCGACTCGGGCGCGATCCTGCCGCGCGTCGACCAGGTGCTGCTCGACGACATGTTCACGCTGCTCGAGCAGGAGTTCACGCCGCTGTCGGCGTCCAAGGGGCTGTCGTTGCGCGTCAGGCGCCATGGCTTCGCAATCGACAGCGACCCGCTGCTGCTGCAGCGGGTGATCCGCAACCTGCTCGCCAACGCGATCCGCTACACGCAGCGCGGCGGCGTGCTGCTCGCAGCGCGGCCGCGCGACGGGCTGATCAGCATCGAGATCTGGGACACCGGCCCCGGCATCAAGCAGGGCGAACTCGACCGCATTTTCGAGGAGTTTTATCGCGGGGAAAGCTCGAAGGCCGAGAACAGCGGCGCCGGCTTCGGACTGGGACTGTCGATCGTCAAGCGCATCTGCGGACTGCTCGGCCACCCGCTAATCGTGACGACGCGGCCCGGCACCGGCACGGTGTTCCGCGTCGAGGTGCCGCTGTCGATCGCACCGCCGAAGGCCAAGCGCACGGCGCCGGAGACGCTCGATATCGCGATCCGCGCGCTCAACGGCTTCACCTTCGTCGTGTTGGAGGACAACGCCGAGATCCTGAACAGCCTGACGCGGCTGCTGCGCTCGTGGGGCGCAGAGGTCGTGCCTTCGACCGGCTACAACGCGCAGCTGATCAAGCGCATCAGCCTGCACGAGCGCATCGACGCGATCATCGCCGACCACAACCTCGGGCCGCACTCGATCAGCGGTGTCGAGGCCGTGTTCAAGATCCGCGAGCTGGTCGGCGTGCCGCTGCCGACGATCATGCTGACGGCGGTGCAGCGTCCCGAAGTCGTTGCGGAGTTCCAGCGGGTGATGGGCGAGTACCTGGCCGCGGACCCGCAGTCGGCGGCGATCGCGCGCAGCCCGAACGAGGAACCGATTGTCCTCACCAAACCGACGACCGCGGCGGTGCTGAACAACAGCCTGGGCGAACTGCTGGGTCTGACGACGCTGCCGCTGCTGCGCACCGCGATCCAGCCGCCGCCTGCGATCGCCGATGGCGTGCCACCACGGGCGGCGGCGCGGTGATCGACCAGCAAGCGCAGGCCGACGGAGTTTGAAATCGGGCCGCAGCAGACACGCCCACGGCGGACGCGCCCTTACGCAACTCCGGGGATCTCCGTAGTCATCGCCGCCCGCCGGCGGCGCGTCCTGGTTCGGGAGGACGGGGTATTTCCCCACTGGAAGATTGGGACAACTACGACCGTAGGCGGGGGTTGCGCCCACCATTCTGTGTTGTAGATTCGCTGCATGTCATGCCTCGACCGGAGTCGGATCGGTGGCTGGATCGCGGTTGTCGCGGTCCTGCTGCAAGCGTTTACGCCGCTCGTTTTCCATGCGCGCGCGGCCTCGCTCGGGCTGGTGATGACGGAGGTGTGTACGACCGGCGGCGTCCGATCGGTCGCGGCGGCCAAGTACGACGAGCGGCGATCGCCGGGTTCGCCCGCGGGTTCAGTGGGGCATTGCCTCTATTGCACTGCCGGCTTCGGCAGCTACGGTGCGCCGCCGCGCGTACTTCAACTTGCCGTTTCGGCACTTGGCCAAGACGCTGCCGCAGCAACTGCCGGCGTTAGCGGCACGCGCCCGGCGTGGCGCGCGCCCCCGTCGCGGGGCCCTCCTCTCTCCTGAATCGGCTCGGAACCGCGCCGCCACATCAGTGGCCGGCGTCGATTGCCGTTCTGCGTTCGGGAGATTGCCATGCATGAAGCAGATCGTCACGCGGGCGTGGAGCCTGCGTGTGGTTGCAGAGCGCTTGCTGCGAGTTCATCGAACGCCCCCGGGAGGGCCGTAAGACGCGAAGCGGTCCTGACCATCGATCCGAACAACCCGCTGGTCCGAAGACTGCCCATCGACTGCCTGGCCCTGGCCCTCGCAGCTGCACAGCCGGGTCCGGCCGGAGTGAAGTGCCCGAGAGGCCGCGACGTGCTGGCTGCGGCCTGCATCAGCAGTGCTCTCACCGGGCCCGCTGCAGCCCAACCCGTCGATCCGGTAAGACTGCAGGACGTGGTAGTCACGGCTTCGAGAAGCGACGTTCTGCTCGCCGACATGCCGCTGTACACGACGATCATCCACCGGCAGGACATTGAGCGCTCACCCGCGCAGACGCTCGACCAGCTACTGCGCCAGATTCCGGGCGTCAACCTTGGTGGTGCGCCGTATTTCGTGACCGATCCGACCGGCAACCAGATCCGGATGCGTGGAACGACGAACTCGAAAGTCCTGGTGCTGCTCGATGGCATGCCGGTGCTGGACCCCTTCTACACAACGGTCCAATGGTTCAAGGTCCCGCTGACGTCGATCGAGCGTGTCGAAGTGATCCGCGGAGGCAATTCCAGCCTGTGGGGAAACATGGCGGTCGCCGGAGTCGTCAACATCGTTTCCCGTGTTCCGCGAGACAACGGCGGCGCGGGGAGTGCCACCTACGGGTCCATGAACACCGCCACGGGATCGGCTTCGAAGAATTTCCGCCCCAATGACGCGCTCGGGATCAACGTGTCGGCGGACCTGCTGAAAACCGCGGGATACCAGACGACACCGTCCGAATATCTCAGCAGCTTTCCGGGAAAGGGTGACTCGTCCGCGACGATCTGGAACGCGCGCCTCGGCTTCTACTTCGACCCCACGCCCGACCTGAGCGCCTACATCCGCGGCGGCTACCACCAGCAGGACCAGGATATCGGCGGGTACACCTACGGAACCAACCTGCAGAAGAGCCCGGACATCGCTGCGGGCCTGACCAAGTCTTTCGGCGACTCCGGTCAGCTGTCGATGAACGCATGGATGCAGTACGTCGGGTTCGACAAGAACAACGGCGCCGCGTGCTATCTGCAGTCGGCCACGAATTGCAATACGACCGCGGTGACCGCTCCGCTGGTCCAGTACGCCAACTCGCACGACTGGAACCCGTACCGCGAAGTCGGCGCCTCCGGTGTCTATGCGCTGCGCCTCGGCTCGTGGCTCAGAGGACTGCAACTCGGCGTCGACTACCGCATGCTCTTCGGCCAGGACTATTCAACGACCTACAACCGGCCCACGACGACCGATGGCGCCGCGACAACGATCAACCGCACCAACTTTGGACAAGGCCAGCAGCAGTTCTCCGGAGTGTTTGCGCAGTTCCAGATGCTGCCGCTCGAGAACCTGCAGGTAACGCTTGGGGTGCGCTACGACTACTGGACCAATACCGAAGGCGTCGCCCTGATGACCCGCTACAGCGGGGGAAAACCGGGAGCGACACTTGGAGGCGACGTTCCAGACTCGAACAAGGGGCAGTTCGACCCGGCCCTGGCGGCGCGCTATGCGGTATCTGAGGACATCGACATTCGTGGAGCCGTCTACAAATCGTTCCGCGCCCCCGGTCTCAACAATCTCTACCGTTCCTTCTCTTCCACGACGTCGATCACGATCGCAAATCCATTTCTGTTTCCGGAGACAATGACGGGCGGAGAGATCGGCGGCGATTTTCGGACAGCGAAGATGGAGGTCAACGCGACGGCGTTCATTTATGACATTCAGAACCTCATCGCCTCGTACCGCGTGCTCAACGCAGCAACGGCGCCGCCCCAGGTCATTGCGATCTGCGGTCCAACGCTCGCCAACTGCCCGGCGACCGTGAACTTCAATACAAATGCTCAGGACGGTCGCTCCTACGGTCTCGAACTCGCCGGGCGATACAACTTGACGCCGACAATTTCGGCGGATGCCGCCTATATGTACACGCGCAGCTACTACACGGCAAGCAGCGTGGGAGACCCCCTCGGCAATCAGCTCGGGGCGGTGCCGACCAACCTGTTCACCGCCGGGTTGACCTGGCAGACTGCTCCGGCCTGGCAGAACTTCATCGGACTCAGGTATACGGGCGGCATGTACCTCGACGTCAACCACACGATCCCGCAGGGCGGCTTTGTAGTCGTCAATCTATCCACGTCCTATCGGGTGAACAGCAACATCGAACTGTTCGGCAATATCGTGAACCTGTTCAACGAGAAGTATTCCGACAGCGCCACGACATCGGCATCATCGAAGACGCTCGGCATGCCGTTCGCGTTGAACGTGGGCGTGCGAGGCTGGTTCTGATGGGAGCGGAGCGGCGCTACGGCTCGGTTTGCCGCGTAACGGAGCGCGCGCCCCGGCCCGGATGCCTTGCGTTGATCGTGGCCTGTGCCTTGTTCGCGAACGCACCCTCGGCGCACGATGGCGAGCATCACCACGGACAGGGAACGAAGGGCGCCGCCCGGCCCTCCCTCGCCACCGGGGCGGCGTTCGACGCGCTGGGCAATCTGTGGACGGTCAGCTTCGACGGTCCCAATCTCGTCGTCCGCCGGTCGGCGGATCTCGGGCTGCACTGGACGGCTCCGGTCCGGGTGCGGCCCGAGGCTGAGCCGATAGATACCGGCGCGGACGCGAAGCCGAACATCGCGATCGGCCCTGGGGGTGAAATCTACGTCACCTGGACGAAGCCACTGTCGAAGCCCTACACGGGCGAGATCCGCCTGACCCGTTCGATCGATGGCGGCAAGTCCTTCTCTGAACCGCGCGTCGTCCACGCGGACCGGCAGGAAATCACGCATCGCTTCGATGCGATGGCGGTGACGAGTGACGGGCGGCTCCTCGTGGCGTGGATAGACAAGCGTGACGGTATGGCCGTCGGCGGCAAGGCGTCCCATTACGCTGGCGCTGCCACCTACTATGCGGTCTCCGATGACCGGGGGCTCAGTTTCCGCGGCGATTACAAGATCGCGGACCACAGTTGCGAGTGCTGCAGGATCGCCCTGCTGCCGCGGCCCGACGGCAGTGTCATCGGCTTTTGGCGCCAGGTCTTCCCGCCGAATGTCCGCGACCATGCCGTCGCGACGCT
>DATKAJ010000090.1:0-43343 GCA_035498175.1 Burkholderiaceae bacterium | reverse complement strand
AGCCGACGGCAGGCATGAGCCGGGCCGAGAGCCGGCACGCCGTCGAGCTGATCCGCGAGGTGACGCAGGGACGCACGCTCGTCATGGTCGAGCACGACATGAGCGTCGTCTTCGGCCTGGCCGACCTCATCTCGGTCGTTGTCTACGGCCAGGTGATTGCGACCGGCACGCCGACCGAGATCCGCGCGAACGCCGCGGTCAAGGAAGCGTATCTGGGCCAGCATGTGGAGGCCGCGTGAACCGCTCCGTCGATCCGCTGCTGCGTGTCGAGAACCTGCAGGCCTATTACGGCAAGAGCCACGTCCTGCATGGCGTCGACCTGACGGTTGGGCAGGGCGAGATCGTGAGCTTGCTCGGCCGCAACGGCGTCGGACGTTCGACGACCGCGAAGGCGATCATGGGACTGGTCGACGCGACTGGCACGGTTGAATTCGGAGCGCACGACCTGATGCGCCTGAAGACCTTCGAGATCGCCCAGGTCGGCCTCGGCTACGTGCCGGAAAACCGCGACATCTTCCCGACGCTGACGGTCGAGGAAAACCTCAAGCTCGGCGTCAAGCGCGGCCATCGATCGAGCTGGAGCTATGGTGATGTGTACCGGCTGTTTCCGCGGCTGCGGGATCGAGCGCACACGCAAGCCGGTGTGCTGTCCGGCGGCGAGCAGCAGATGCTCACGCTGGCGCGTACCATGATGGGGGACCCGCGGCTGGTCATCATTGACGAGCCGACGGAAGGACTGGCGCCGCTGGTCGTCGAGCTGGTGGCCCGTTTCCTGCGCGAGCTGCGCGACCGCGGCGTCTCGATACTGCTGATCGAACAGAAGCTCACCATTGCCATGCAGATCTCCCAGCGGGTGTACGTGATGGGACACGGACACATGGTCTTCCAGGGGTCGCCAGACGAACTGAAGGCCAACAGGCTGATCCGCCAGGAGTGGCTGGAGGTCTAGCGCGGCCGGCCTGATCCCGAACACACCTCAACCCGGAGTTCTTCGAATGACAACGCACTACGAGCGCCGCGGCGATGTTGCCGTGCTGCAGATCGACAACCCGCCCGTCAACGGTCTCGGTCACGCGACCCGCAAGGCGCTGGTCGAGGGCCTCGAGCGCGCGCTCGACGACCGCGGTGTCCGGGCGGTCGTCATCACCGGCACCGACAAGGTGTTTTCGGGCGGTGCCGACATCCGCGAGTTCAATACGCCGGCGGCGATGGCCGACCCGAATCTGCTGCAGGTGATCGACGCGGTCGAGCGCTCGTCGAAGCCGGTGATCGCAGCTGTGAATGGCGTCTGCATGGGCGGCGGCCTCGAACTCGCGCTCGGCTGCAACTACCGGGTCGCGACGCCGGATGCGTCGCTTGGCCTGCCCGAGGTAAAGATCGGCCTGCTGCCCGGTGCCGGCGGAACGCAGCGGCTGCCGCGCGCAGTCGGCGCGGAGAAGGGGCTGCGCATGATCGTCAGCGGCGACCCGATCAGCGCGAGCGACGCGCTGTCGAGCGGCCTGGTCGAACGCGTCGTTGCGCGCGACTCGTTCGACGGGGTGCTGCAGTTCGTCGCCGAAGTGATCAAGAGCGGCAAGCACCCGCGGCTGCGCGACAAGGCGGCAGCAATGCCGACGGGCACGGGCGCGCAGGCATTCTTTGGCGCCGCCCGGGCCGAAGTGACGAAGCAGTCGCGGGGTCTTCCGGCCCCGGCGAAGTGCGTGGATGCGGTCGAAGCCGCGGTGACGCTGCCGTTCGACGAAGGCCTGGCGCGCGAGCGTGGCTACTTCATCGAACTGGTGCAGTCGCCCGAATCGAAGGCATTGCGGCACGCCTTCTTCGCCGAGCGCGCGGCCGCGAAGATTCCCGATGTGCCGGACAGCACGCCGACGCGACCCATCCGCAAGGCGGCCGTCCTCGGCTTCGGCACCATGGGAGGCGGCATTGCGATGAGTTTCGCGAATGCCGGTATCCCGGTGACCGTATACGAGAAGGACCGCGCGGCGCTCGACCGCGGACTCGCCACCTGTCGCGGCAACTGGGAGGCAACTGCGAAGAAGGGACGGATGACCGCGGAGCAGGTCGAGCAGCGCGTAGCCCTGCTGAAACCGACGCTGGAATTCAACGCGGTCGGCGACGCCGACATCGTCATCGAGGCGGTCTTCGAGGACATGGTCGTCAAGCAGGACGTGTTCGCCCGCCTCGATGCCGTAATGAAGCGGGGCGCGATCCTCGCCACCAATACCTCGACGCTCGACGTCGACCAGATCGCTGCGGCTACATCGCGGCCTCAGGACGTGATCGGCACGCACTTCTTCAGCCCGGCGAATGTGATGCGGCTGCTCGAGATCGTGCGCGCCAGGAAGACGGGCAAGGACGTGCTGGCCTCGGTGATGCAGCTCGCGAAGCGCCTGAAGAAGGTCGGCGTCGTCTCCGGTGTCTGCGACGGCTTCATCGGCAACCGGATGCTCGAACAGTACATCCGCCAGTCGCTGTTCCTGATCGACGAAGGCGCCTCGCCGCAGCAGGTCGACGCCGCACTGACACGCTTCGGTATGGCCATGGGGCCGTTCGCGATGTACGACATGGCGGGCATGGACATCGGCTATGCGATCCGGCAGCGGCGCTACGTCGAAAAACCGCACCTGACCTACAGCCGCATCGGCGACCGCGTGGTTGAAATGGGGCGCCTCGGGCAGAAGACCGGCAAGGGCTGGTATCGCTACGAGCCGGGTCAGCGCACGCCGCTGCCTGATCCGGAGATCGAGGCGCTGATCGAGAAGTACCGCGCCGAGATCGGCCGCGCGCCGCGCGCGATCGGCGATGAGGAAATCGTGCAGCGCTGCATCTACGCCCTGGTCAACGAGGGCGCACGCATCCTCGAAGAAGGCATTGCGCTGCGCGCCAGCGATATCGACGTCGTGTACCTCGCCGGTTACGGCTTCCCGGTGGCGAAGGGCGGTCCGATGTTCCACGCGCAGGCGGTCGGCCTGGACGGGGTAGTCGCGGCGATGAAGCGCTTCGCCGGGAATGCGAATGCCGATCCGGCGTTCTGGCAGCCGGCGCCGCTGCTGGTCGAGGCGGCGGCCCAGGGCCGCTGGCCGAAGTAGGCCGCCGTCGACAGACGCACGCCATGGAGCGCATCGTTTCACGACGGGACCTCGCTTTCCTCCTTTATGAGTGGCTCGAGGTCGAAGCGCTGACGCAGCGGCCGCGCCATGCCGCGCACTCGCGCGAGACCTTCGAGGCTGCACTCGACACGGCCGAGCAGATCGCTACGGATCTCTTCGCTCCGCACGCACGCAAGAGCGACCTCAACGAGCCGCAGTTCGACGGCACGAGCGTGCGCCTGATCCCCGAGGTGAAACAGGCGCTCGACGCCTTCATCGCCGCCGGGCTGATGGCGGCCGAGCAGGAGGAGGAGTTCGGCGGGATGCAATTGCCGATCAGCGTGGCCAAGGCCGTGTTCGCGTACTTCAAGGGCGCAAACGTCGCGACGGCGGGCTATGCGCTGCTGACCGTCGCCAACGCCAATCTCCTGCTGGTGCACGGTTCGCCAGCACAGGTCGACGCCTTCGTTCGGCCCGAACTCTCCGGGCGCTTCTTCGGGACGATGTGTCTGTCGGAACCGCAGGCCGGGTCTTCACTCTCCGACGTCGCCACCCGCGCCGAATTCGAGCGCGATTCGCCGCTCGGTCCGCAGTACCGGCTGACGGGCAACAAGATGTGGATCTCGGGCGGAGAACACGAACTCGCCGAGAACATCGTGCACCTGGTGCTGGCGAAGATTCCCGGCGCCGATGGCAAGCCGCTGCCCGGAACGCGCGGCATCTCGCTGTTCATCGTGCCGAAGTTCCTCGTAGCGGTCGAAGGCGGGGGCGAAGCCGCGCGGGTGAGCGTCGGCGAGCGCAACGACGTGGTGCTCGCAGGGCTCAACCACAAGATGGGCTACCGCGGCACCAGCAACTGCCTGCTGAACTTCGGCGAGGGACGGTTCCGACCAGAAGGGCGTGCGGGCGCGATCGGATATCTGGTCGGCGAACCAGGGCGTGGGCTGGCCGCGATGTTCCACATGATGAACGAGGCACGCGTCGGCGTCGGTCTGGGCGCGGCGATGCTGGGCTACACCGGCTACCTGCATGCGCTCGACTACGCGCGCGGCCGGCCACAGGGGCGGCCGCTCGGTCCGGCGGGCAAGGACCCGGCGCAGCCGCAGGTGCCGATCGTGCAGCACGCCGACGTCAAGCGCATGCTGCTCGCGCAGAAGTCGTACGCCGAGGGTGCGCTCGCGCTCAATCTGTACTGCGCGCGGTTGATCGACGAGGAGCGGACCGCCGCCGAAGAAGCCGATCGCACCGAAGCGACGCTGCTGCTCGATATCCTGACGCCGGTGGCGAAGAGCTGGCCTTCGCAGTGGTGCCTCGAGGCCAACGCGCTTGCGATCCAGGTCCACGGCGGCTACGGCTACACGCGGGACTATCCGGTCGAGCAGTTCTACCGCGACAACCGCCTCAATGCGATCCACGAGGGCACGCACGGCATCCAGGCGCTTGACCTGCTCGGGCGCAAGGTGGTGATGCAGGACGGCGCCGCGTTCAAGCTGATCGGCAGCCGGATCGAGGCGACGATACGGCGCGCCTCGCAGGCGAGGCATCCCGATACGCAGCGCTGGGCGGCGATGCTGGGTGATCGCGTGCGGCGTGTTGCGCGTGTCACCCAGCGCGTCTGGAGCGCCGGCGATCCGGCGCGCACGCTCGCCAATGCGACGGCCTACCTGGAAGCGTTCGGCCACGTCGTGCTCGCGTGGGTCTGGCTCGAGCAGTCGCTCGCGGCTTCGGCGCACTACCGTCGCGAGGAGAGCGATTTTTATCACGGCAAATGGCAGGCGTGCCGCTATTTCTTCCTGTATGAACTGCCAAAGGTCGATGCGATGCTCGATCTGGTCGAATCGCTCGACGACACGACGCTTGCGATGCAGGACGCATGGTTCTGAGGGCTCCGGCGATTGCCGGGACCGCTGACGAGAAACCGGGGCACCGATGGCATTGAAGCAACTGCTCGACCTGACCGGCAGGACCGCGTTGATCACCGGTGGCTCGCGCGGCCTTGGGCTGCAGATCGCCTCGGGTTATGGCGAAATGGGCGCGCGCATCGTGATCGCGGCGCGCAAGGCGGACGAACTCGAGGCGGCTTGCGGCCAGCTGCGCAGCGCCGGTGTCGATGCGAGTTGGATCGCTGCCGACGCGGGCAACGCCGATGACACCGCGCGGCTGGCGCGCGAGGCGATCGCGCGGCTCGGCCACGTCGACATACTCGTCAACAATGCGGGCGCCACCTGGGGCGCGCCGGCGGAGGAGCATCCGCTCGAGGCCTGGGACAAGGTGATGAACCTCAACGTCCGCGGCGTGTTCACGCTGACGCAGGCCATCGGCCGCGCCAGCATGATCCCGCGGCGCTACGGCCGCATCGTCAACGTGGCGTCGATTGCGGGGCTCTTCGGCAACCCGCCGGGCCTGATGAGCACGATCGCCTACAACACGAGCAAGGGCGCGCTGGTCAACTTCACGCGCGCGCTCGCGACCGAATGGGGGCGCCACAACATCACGGTGAACGCGCTGGCGCCGGGCTTCTTCCCGTCCAGGATGACGCAGGGCGTGATTGCGCATTTCGGCGCAGAAGCTCTGGCGCGCCATTCGCCGCTGGGCCGTATCGGCGATGACGAGGACCTGAAAGGCGCCGCGTTGCTGTTTGCGAGCGCAGCCGGCAAGCACATCACCGGCCAGATCCTTGCCGTCGACGGCGGCGCCTCCGCATATTGAGCTGACGCCAAGGAGAGTCCGCATGGCCACTTATCGCAGGATCGTTCTCGCGAGCCGCCCGACCGGCGCCGCGACGGTCTCGAATTTCCGCCTCGAGGAGGCGCAGACTCCGACTCTGCAGCCTGGGCAGTTCCTGGTCCGCAACGAGTGGCTGTCGCTCGATCCGTACATGCGCGGCCGCATGAACGAAGGGCGTTCGTACGCAGCCGCGCAGGCACTCGGCGAGGTGATGGTCGGCGGAACGGCTGGGACCGTCGTCGAGTCGCGCAATCCGCAGTTCAGGGTCGGCGACAAGGTCGTGGGTTACCTCGGCTGGCAGGAGTACGGCGTGTCCGACGGCGGCGGCACCTACAAGGTCGACACGCGCGTGATTCCGTTGTCCGCGTACCTGGGGCCGGTCGGCATGCCGGGCGTGACCGCATGGTACGGACTGAACCGGATCATCGAGCCGAAGGCCGGTGAGACGGTCCTCGTCTCGGCTGCGAGCGGGGCGGTCGGCAGCGTGGTCGGCCAGCTCGCCAAACTCGCCGGCTGCCGTGCGGTCGGCATCGCCGGCGGCAAGGAAAAGTGCAGCTATGCCGTGGTCGAGCTCGGGTTCGATGCCTGCATCGACTACAAGTCGCAGGATGTCGGCCGCGCACTGAAGGACGCGGCGCCGCAGGGCGTCGACGGCTATTTCGAGAACGTCGGCGGCGAGATGCTGAATGCGGTGCTGCCACGCATGAACGCCTTCGGGCGCATCGCTCTCTGCGGCCTGATCGCCGGGTATGACGGCCAGCAGATTCCGATCACGAATCCGGCCTTGTTCCTGGTCAGTCGCCTGAAGCTGCAGGGATTCATCGTCAGCGAACACATGGATGTCTGGCCGCAGGCGCTGAAGGAACTCGGCACGCAGGTCGCCACCGGCGGGGTGAAGTACCGCGAGACAGTGGCGCATGGCCTCGAGAATGCGCCGCAGGCCTTCCTCGGCATGCTGCGTGGGGCCAACTTCGGCAAGCAGCTCGTGAAACTGGCCTGACGCGCGCTCCAGCGCGGACGGGCCACCGCCGCTGAGCGGCGCTGCAACGAAGCACGGAGGTGCCCCGATGAGTGCTGACCCCGATCGGTTTCACGCGCCCCACCTGCGCCGCCAGGAACAACTGGAAGGCATGCCGCTCGCGTCCTTCGGTGCCCGCGCCGCCGCTTTCCTCGTCGACGGCGGCATCGTGGCTGCGGTGCTGCTCGGGCTGGAACTGTGGCGGACGCTGACCTACCAGGCGAACACGCCGGGCGTCACGCTGATCCTGGACTTCGGGGCCGCGGTCGGGTTCGTCGTCACGTTGCTGTATTTCGGCCTGAGCACCTACATCGGCAAGGGCGCGACCATCGGCAAGCGGCTGCTCGGCATCCGCGTCGTGTCGCTGGTGCACAGCGAACTGTCGTTGTGGCATTCGATCGAGCGCGCGCTGGGCTACGCCGCCTCTACCCTCGAGGCCGGCTTCGGCTTCCTGCAGTACTTCAAGCACCCGAACCGGCAGACGGTCCACGACCGGATCGCCGAGACGATCGTGGTCGTCGACCCGCGCGACGAACCGGCGGAGGTGCCGCCCCCCGCCTGAGCGGACCGTCAGCCCACGAACCTGAAGACGGTGATGAAGTGGGCGGCGCTTCCTGCGAGGACAAACAGGTGCCAGATGCCGTGCGCGTGGCGCCAGCGCTCGTCGTTGACGAAGAAGACGATGCCAGCGGTATAAAGCGCCCCGCCGGCCGCGAGCCACAGCATGCCGTGGGTACCGAGTTCCACACTCAGCGGCAGGGCCGCAAGCGCGCCAAGCCAGCCCATCAGCAGGTAAAGCCACAGCGGCTGTTCTTCCTTGGCGCTCCGCCAGGTGCGCACGAGACCCAGGATCGCCAGCGCCCAGATTCCGCCGAACATCGTCCAGCCGAGTGCGCCGCGCAGCGTGACCAGGGTGAACGGCGTGTAGGTGCCGGCAATCAGCAGATAGATCGCGGAATGGTCGAGGCGGCGCAACACCGACTTGGCACGCGCTGACCGGATCGAGTGATACAGCGTCGATGCCGCATACAGAACGACCAGCATCGTCCCGAAGATGCTGAAGCTGACGATCTTCCATGGATCGCCGTCGAGTGCGGCGCGCGTGATCAGGAGCGCCGAGCCGGCGATCGCCAGCGCGGTGCCGATGAGGTGTGTGCTGCTGTTGAAACGTTCGCCGTGATACATCGCCGGGCACGTTCAGGGACTGTATGAGAGCTTAACGACCGCCGCGATCGGTGCCATCGGCCAAAGGTCGGGTGGCGACCCTGCCGTGTCGGCCCGATGGTTCGGACGACGAGAGGCCTCGGACCCAGATGCGCGCACGCCGTTGTTCTTATGAAGGAGCCAGCGGAGGATACTCGGTCAAGCAAAGCACGGAGTCGAACCTAAGTGGCTACCGAAAGCAGGCGCCGATTTCTGAGCCGGAGCCGACAATCGCGCGATCGGCCGGAGCCCCTAGCCTCTAATGCGGGTCCATCGCTTCGCCCAAGGCTCGATCCTCGCGCACTTTCGCACCCAGGTTGGCCAGGCAGGTCGAGACGACTCCTTTGATCAAGGTCTCGCTCAGACTTATATAAGTGCGGTCGGTGCACGTAACCTCGTAGTGAAACTCCTGCCTGGCGCCCTCACGTCGCGTAACTCCGAGGTCGACGGTGATCACGCCGTCGACATCCCAGTAAATGAGTGTGGACGGAGTCCGCACGTCGAACCTCGTGACGCGCGCGTCGATGACGACGTCAGCACCGGCGTCGATACTGCGATGGCCCATCGTCGCCAATTCCGCACGGAGCAACTGGGCGATGACCTCGGCCGGCAGCGGCGAGACGTCAATGTCCCCAAGCCAGAACCCCAACGCCGTTCGCTCGCCGATAGACCTCGCGCCGGCTGTAGCCCGGGCGTCCCGAACTGGGTCGATGCGCACCGGGGCCTTGTCGAGCGGTGATGCAACCCAGTGGCTGTCCGGCGTGGATCTGTACGGCGGCAGCGTGAGAAACGGTCTGCCCGGCCCTGCGAAGAGGCCCGCTACAGCTTCGGCCACCATTTCCTCCGGCGCCTTCGCGGCCGGTGCGCCCTGGCGGGAGCTCGCCGTCGCGAATGGACTCTTCGAGCCAGGCGCCTGGATTCGGGTGGTCAACTCGTCAATGCGCCCGTTGGCGTCCGTGATGTCTTCGTACGTCAGGATCGCATCGATCTCCTTCGGCGTCTCGTTCGCCGGCCCGGTCGTGGCCTCCAGACCCTTGCGTCGCAGCTCGGCCTCGATCAGCCGATTGATGTTCCGTGTGTCGGCGTCCGCCTTCGCGACATAGAACGTTCTGAACGCCAACACGTCAGGCGGCCGGCCACTCGATAAGTCGGGAACCTTCAGGCAAGGGGACGATTCGCCACTGCTGTTGCCGCCGCCGAAGAAGCCTCGCGGACAAACGCGATCTTCCATGGTCGCCTCGGTAACGATGGAGCGCGTATCGAAGCGAACGATCAGCATCCGCTCCTCATAGCCGCTGATGCCCCCCGCTACCCCGGCGCTGTAACCACCTCCCACGACGAAGACGACGCCGCCTGTATGCCGCTCGCTGCGGTACGCGAACCAGCGGCCGTCGGGCGATTGGGCGTCGGGGGCGCCGAGGCCCAGCAACACTTCTTCGCGCGTCGTCGTGCCCTTGACGATGAATTCCGGGACGCGATCCGGAAGGTTGTCGCGAGAATGGGTCGAGTAGCCGAGCGGTGGAACGGGCACAGGAAGGCAACCCGACAGAGCGAGAACGGAGGCGATGGCGAGAAGTACGCAACGGCGCAGCATCAACCGGGTCATTGTGGCCTGTGTACTTCGACGAGGCTGTGCTTCACGACCCTGCTGTCGGCATCAAAGACGACGACGAGCTCAAGGCGGGCAAACGAACGCGGCGCGCCTGGAGCATTGGTAGTCGAGTTCACGAAGTAGCCACCGGCATCCTCGCCGATGGACCAGGCCATGATCCGTTCGCCTTCGAACGTCGCGAACGGCGCGCCGAGTTTCAGTACCAGCTCATCGCGTGGCGCGCCGGGCTTCACAACGTCCAGCAAATCCCGTCGTCCGGCAGGCGGCGTCGAAGCGCAAGCGGTCAATGCCGCGACAATGGCGGCGGCTAACCAGGCACGGACAGGCGTCACGTTCGACCTCACCCAAGGCGCCTTCGTACCTTAGGGGGTGCTCTGCGGCGCCGGTATGCCTTGTATCAATCGTGGATGCTTTGACAACCCGCGTCGGCTGGTTGCGATACCCACGCGTTGAATAATCACCAGGGCGAACGCGATCATGCGTCTGCGGGCTGCGTTTCGAAAGATCATGCCGTTCGTCTGCACGCTGAACAAATCCAAGCGCCCATCCGGATGCACGGGTCGGGCAAGGTTCATGGCGACGCCGACGCCTCCCTGGTTGATCCGGGATGGACCGCGCCGCAGTCCCTGCACAGGCATCCTCCGTGTCCCGTGGTGGAGAGGGGGTGCGTGATCGGGTGAGTTATCCTCGCCGCCATGCAGAACCTCGAAGACAAGGTCGCCGTCATCACCGGCGCAGGGGGCGGCTTCGGTCGCGAGTTTGCGCGCCTGGCGGCGCGCGCTGGCATGCGTCTGGTGCTGACCGACGTGCAGCGCGACGCGCTCGACGCGATCGTCGACGAGTTGCGCGAAAGCGGGGTCGCAGTCATCGAGGAACTGGTCGACGTTGCCGACGGCCGTCAGGTCGAGCGGTTGGCCGAGCGCGCCTACGCCGAATTCGGCAACGTGCACCTGCTGATGAACAACGCCGGCGTCGGCTGCGGCGGCTACTTGTGGGAAAACAGCGAGCACGACTGGCAGTGGGTCATGGGCGTGAACCTGATGGGAGTCGTGCACGGCATCCGGCACTTTGTGCCGCGCATGCTGGCGGCTGAGGCGCGCGGGGAGCCGGGCCATGTCGTCAATACAGCGTCGATGGCCGGCTGGCTGGCGCCGCCACTGATGGGCGTCTACAACGTGTCTAAGCACGGGGTCGTCGCGCTGACCGAGACGCTGTACCACGACCTTCGACTGGCGCAGTCGGCGATGGGCGTGTCGCTGCTATGCCCGGCGTTCGTACCGACCGGGATTGCGAACTCGCATCGCAACCGGCCCGCGGCCCTTTCCGACAGAGGCGACTCGGCGTCGAAGCGCCAGGCACAGGCCGGAATGGAGAAGGCCGTCTCAAGCGGCCGCATCAGCGCGGCCGAGGTTGCGGCGCTGACCTTCGACGCGGTCCGCGCCAATCGCTTCTATGTCTTCACTCACCCGCAGATCATGCCCGGTGTCGAGGCACGCTTCACCGCTGCGCTTGCGGGCGAAGTGCCGGCGGATCCCTTCGCGACCCGTCCCCAGACGCGACCGTCCGCACCACAGTGATCGCGACCGGCCAGTACGCCGAAGTCGGACGCGGCATCCGCCTGCACTACGCGAGCGTCGGACAGCGCGACGCTCGGCCAATCCTCTTCCTGCATGGCTTCCCGGAATACTGGGCGGCATGGGAAGACGTCCTGCCGTACTTTGCCGCGGGCTGGCACGCGGTCGCGCCCGACCTGCGCGGGTTCAACCTGTCCAGCCAACCGCTCGAGGTCAAGGCCTATCGCGCCCGCGAACTCGTCGCTGACTTCGAAGGCCTGAGCGAGTTCCTGGGCTGGACGCGCCTGACGGTTGTTGCACACGACTGGGGTGGGGCGGCGGCGTGGCAATGGGCCGTCGCGAACCCGGAACGGGTCGAGCGCCTTGTCATCGTCAATTCGCCGCACCCCGTGCCCTTCGCGCGCGACCTCGCGAATGATCCGGCGCAGCAGGCCGCCTCGGCGTACATGAACTGGCTGCGCGCGCCGGGCTCGGAGGAGGCACTGGTCAGGCACGACTGCCGTGCGCTCGACAGTTTCTTCCTGATGATGCGTCGAGCGGATCGGCCCTGGTACACCGCGGAGCGCGCGGCGCGCTATCGCGAGGTCTGGCGTCGCGGCATGACCGGCCCAGTCAACTACTACCGTGCGTCGCCGCTGTATCCGCCGACCGACGACGACCCCGGTGCGCGCGCGCTGAAGCTCGATCCCGCGCAGTTCCATGTACGCGCGCCGACGCTGGTGCTCTGGGGGGAGGCCGATCCGGCGCTGCCGCTGCGGTTGCTCGACGGCCTCGGTGAACTTGTCGACGAATTGACGATCGAACGCTTCCCGCAAGCCACGCATTGGATTGCGCACGAGGAGCCGAAAAGAATCGCCGTGGCGATTCAGGGGTTCTGCGGCGCTGTCTGAGGCGCCGTGGTGCAGGCTCGTCGCATCGCCAGTCGCGCTCGTCGGCGACTGGCACAATCAATTAGAAATCATCGGAGTTCCTGTCATGAAGCTGTTCCCGCGCGCCGTGCTGGCGTCGCTCGCGTTGATCGTTGTCTCTCTCGAAGCCGGCGCCCAGGGCGCCGCGCAGGTCAGGCCAGCCCCCGCCCCAGCGCGGCCAGCCGCGGCGACCCCTGCAGCGCTTCCTGCGGGCATCACGCGCGGCCCGACGGTCGAAGGCATCACCGAGTATCGCCTCGCCAACGGCCTGCGAGTCATCCTGTTCCCGGACCCGTCGAAGCCGACCGTCACGGTCAACATCACCTATCTGGTCGGCTCCCGCCAGGAGAACTACGGTGAAACCGGGATGGCCCATTTGCTCGAGCACCTCATCTTCAAGGGCTCGAAGAACTTTCCGAAGCCGGATGTCGAGTTCAACCGGCGAGGCTTCCAGAACAATGCCAGCACGTGGCTGGACCGCACCAACTACTTCTCGACCTTCCAGGCGAGCGACGACAACCTGAAGTGGGCCATCGACTGGTCGGCCGACGCGATGGTCAACTCGTTCATCGCGAAGAAGGACCTCGATTCCGAGATGACCGTCGTCCGCAACGAGTTCGAGATGGGCAAGACCAGCCCATCGCGGCTGATGTTCGAGCAGAACCAGGCGCTCCTCTATGACTGGCACAACTACGGCAAGTCGACGATCGGCGCGCGTTCCGACATCGAGCATGTTCGGATAGAGAATCTGCAGGCGTATTACCGCACCTACTACCAGCCCGACAACGCCGTGCTGATCATCGCGGGCAAGTTCGACGAGGCCAAGGCGCTGCAGTGGGTTGCCGAGGCGTTCGGTCGCATCCCGCGGCCGAAGCGGACGCTGCCCGTCCTGTGGACCGAGGAGCCGACCCATGACGGCGAGCGCCAGTTCACGATCCGCCGCAAGGGCGAAGTGCAGATGGTCACGGTCGCATACCGCATCCCGAGCTCGCTGCACCCGGACGTGATGCCCGTGGACTTTGCGGTCGACATTCTCTCAGACACGCCGAACGGACGGCTGCACAAGGCACTGGTCGAGACCGGCAAGGCGGCACAGATCTTCGGCTATAACGTCGGCACGAAGGACCCCGGGTTCGTGATCTTCGGAGCGATCGTGAAGAAGGGCGAACCGCTCGAACCCGTGGCGCAGACGATGATCGAGGTGATCGAGACCTCGTTTGCGAAACAGTCCGCGACCGATGCGGAGATGCGGCGGACCCTGCAGGAACAGAAGACCAGCTTCGAGCGTGCGCTGGCCAATCCGCAGGCGTTCGGCATCGGGCTTTCGGAGTACATCGCGCTGGGCGACTGGCGACTTTTCTTCTACTCGCGCGACCGTCTGCAGAAGATGACCTCGAAGGAGGTCGACCAGGCCGCGGCGCGCTACTTCGTCCGCGACAACCGCGTCGTCGGTTTCTTCATTCCAGAGGACAGCCCGCAGCGCGCGGACATTCCGTCTGCGCCGGCCGCCGCGGCGCTGCTGGCGGACTACCGGCCGGCCACACAAGGGCAGACGGCAGAGGCCTTCGATCCGTCGCAGCAGAACATCGACAAGCGCACCCGCGTGCTCAGCTTCGGCGACCTCAAGGTTGCGCTGCTTTCCAAGCGCAATCGCGGCGAGATCGTGAACGTCCGTACCAGCTTTCGCTGGGGTGACGCAACGACGCTCAGCGGCCGGATGATCGAAGGCGAGCTCGCCGGCGCGATGCTGGCGCGTGGCACCGACAAAATGACGCGCCAGCAGATCGCCGACGAGATGACTCGTCTGCAGATGACCGGCGGGCTGCTTTCGTTCCAGACGACGCGCTCCAACCTGCCGGCGGCGCTGAAACTCCTTGCCGACGTGCTGCGCAATGCCAGCTTTCCTGCGGCAGAGTATCAGCAGCTGCAGCGCGAACTGGTGACCGCACTGTCATCTCAGCTCGACAATCCGGAAACGCTCTCGCGCGACGTGCTGTCCACGCACTTCAACACCTACCCGCAAGGCGACCCGCGCTTCTACATCCCGCTCAAGGACCGCATCGACGCGATCGGCAAGACTCCGCTCGACGCAGTGAAGAGGTACTACGGCGACTTCTACGGCACGGCGCGGGGCGAGATCTCGATCGTCGGCGACTTTGACGAGACGGAAGTCGAGGCGCTGCTGAAGGAGCAGTTCGCGAACTGGGTTTCGAAGGCGCCGTTTGCGCGCGTCGATCGCGAGTATCGCGAGGTCAAGCCGGTGCGGCTGGTGGTCGACGCGCCGGACAAGGAGAACGCGGTGTTCCGCGCGCGCCAGGAGTTCGCTTTGCGCGACGACGACGCCGACGCAGCAGCACTGGTGATAGCCACTGAAATCATCGGCGGTGGCGGCGGGCTCTCGAATCGCCTTGTGACGCGTCTGCGGCAGAAGGAGGGCCTGAGCTATGGCGTCGGAGCGGGCCTGGCGCTCGGCTCGCGGGAGAGGCTGACGACCTTCACTATCGGCGGCATCGCGGCGCCGCAGAACGTCAATCGTGCCGAACAGGCCCTGCGCGAGGAGCTCGAGCGCGCGCGCAAGGACGGCTTTACCGCCGCCGAGGTCGAGGATGCGAAAAACGGGCTGATGCAGTCGCGGCTGCTCAGCCGCTCGCAGGACCCCGTTGTCGCCAGCGCATGGATCAGCAATCTGGATCTCGGCCGTACGTTCGAATTCTCGCGGCAGTTCGAGGACAAGCTGCGCGCCGTGACGCCGGAGCAGGCCAGCGCGGCGTTCCGCAAGTACATCGATCCCGCGAAGATGAGCTTCGTGATTGCGGGCGATGCGAAGAAGGGTGTCAGGTGACGCCGTACGAAAAGTATCGGCTGCGCATCCCGCTGCGCGTGCGCTGGGCCGAGGTCGACCTGCAGGGCGTCGTCTTCAACGGCAACTACCTGACCTACTGCGACGTCTGCGTCACGGAATACTGGCGCGCGATCGGCATGCCGTATCCGGCGGCATTCCTGGAAATCGGCTCGGACATGTTCGTGCGCAAGGCCACGCTCGAATACCATGCCGCGGCAGTCTTCGACGATGAGCTGGAAGTCTGCGGACGCACCGGGCGGCTCGGTCGCACCAGTCTGGTGTTCCAGGTCGGCATGTTCCGGCGTGGTTCGACCGATTCGGCGTTGATCGAAGGCGAACTCGTGTACGTCAACGTCGATCCGTCGACGCGGGCCACGCGGCCCTTGCCGGAGGCGCTGCGGCAGCGGATCCGCGAATTCGAACCTCGGTCGCCCGAAGGGGAGAGGGCGCATGACGCGAGTTGAACTCGGCGACTGGGAGGCGATGCGCCAGTGGGCCGCGCCGATCCGCTTCGCCGTGTTTGTCGATGAGCAGAAGGTGCCCGCCGACATCGAGATCGACGATTGGGACGCCGCGTCGGTGCATGCGGTCGCATTCGACGATGCGGCCGCGGCGATCGGCACCGGGCGGCTGCTGCCAGACGGTCACATCGGCCGCATGGCGGTGACCCGTGTAGCGCGGGGGAGCGGTGTCGGCAGCGCATTGCTGCGCGTACTGATGGAGGAAGCGCGCCGCCGTGGCCATCGCGAGGCAGTGCTCAGTGCGCAGACGCACGCAGTCGCGTTCTATCGCCGCCACGGCTACCAGATCGCCGGTGCCGAATACATGGATGCCGGGATCCCGCACGTCGACATGCGCTGCGCGCTGTAACGCGGGAGAGCCTAGTTCGGAGGCGCCTTCATCCGCGCCGGCCGCGACGCGGTGTCGATCATGAACTCGAAGTGCCGGTCGGAGGACTGAGCGGGATCGACCGTATCGAAGGTGCGCTCGAAGAAGCTGACGAGGCCGTCGGCTCGCACGGTCAGCACCGTGGTCGCGCGGGTACCGTAGCCGTTGGCGCGGATCTGGATCGCCGAGAGCGCGCGTTCCCAGTCGATCGGCACGCCAGTCGAGGGCAGCTCGGTGTCGCGCGCCAGTTCACGGTCGCTCATCAGTGCAAGCAGGTCCTCGACCTTGACACGGCTGGCGATCGAGCATGCGAACTGCGCAACCGAGCGCGTCACCTTTGGCCACGGCGTGTCGAGGAAGGCGTTGGACAGGCCATAGACGCCCGGGGCAAGCGCGCGCGCCGGAGCATCCAGCCGGTTGCTGTAGTAGTGCAGCGCCCCGGCGGGGCGGCTCTGCGTCGGCATGATGTCGCCCGCGAGCAAGTTGAAGCCGTTGAAGACCGGCGTGCGGTTTGCGTGGCGGTGCAGCCAGCGGTCCACTGGTTCCGGCGTCTGCAGCGCAGCCAGCACCAGCGCGCCACGCGAAGGCGCGTGCGGGTTGCGTTCGGTGGGCGCGCGCACGTTGGTCAGCGCGGCGATACGGCCACGGCGTGTGATCCCGAACCAAGTCCCGCCGGCTTCTTCGTCCTGGCCTGCGAGCAGGGAAACGGCCTGTCCCCACCATGCGGCCGGCCGCGCCCTGCGCGTATAGAACTCGTCGCGGTTGCCCGCGAGAACCAGCGGGTAGTCCGGATGAGCCTGCCAGGCGAAGACGATCAGGCACATGGCGACGTCACAAGGAGCGGAAGCGCTCGACTCGACGCGACGCGTGCTGCCCTGCGGCCAGTCCAAGACCGCCGACAGCAGATTCCAGCAGCTTCGCGAATTCTTCCGGATGCCTCACGCCCTCGTAGACCTCCATCCAGGTCGATGCCGCGTCCTCACTGACACGCACTTCGAGGCGTGCCTGCACTGAAGCGTCCTGCACGAGTCGCCGCTGCATTTCCCGCAGCAATGGAAGTGCCGACGCCTCTGGCGCTGGATAGTAGACGTACCAGTTTTCCATCGCCAGTTCAGGCCGTCGGATCGAACAAGGCGTAGGGCAGCGGCCGCACTTCGATGCGCCCGGCGGGCATGTTGCCGAGGTGCAGTTCGCCCGACTCGAGCTTCGCGACCGGCAACTCGACCAGCAGATCGACGCCGCCATCCGGGGCTGTCGCCGACATCACGACCGTTCCGACCGCTCCGGCCTCCGCCGAGTGATAGATATCGGCGCCTGCTGCGGGAGGTTGGTCGACCGCGGCGTGGCCGGGATGCATCCGGCGCTTCAGCTTGCCCAGGTACTGGCTGCGCGCGACGACCTCCTGGCCGGGATAGCAACCCTTCTTGAAGCTGACGCCACCCAGCACCTCGAAGTTGATCATCTGCGGGACAAACCGCTCCTGCGTCGCCGCGAATACTGTCGGCACTGCAGCCGCGATCTCGCTCCACCACCACAGCGCCTCGCCGACCGTGTCCACGCCCAGCGTCCGTTCGAGTTCGCTGCCTGCATCGGCGAGCAGCATGAACCGCTCGTCGACGCCCGGAGCCGCAGGCATGCGTGCGACGCGCAGACCGTCGGCGATCGTCATCGACCAGGGCTGCGCGGGTGGCTCGATGCCCGCCCTGGCAAGTACGTCGCCTGCACCGCGGCCGATCAGTGCCGAGGCGATGTGACGGGCGCTGTCATCGGCGATCTTCGCCTTCAGGCGCAGCACGAACATCGATAGACGCTTCATCACCGGTGCAAGGATTTCCCTCGGCAACTGCAGTTCGATGCCATCGCCGTCGCGCCACTGGTGGAAGCTTGCCAGCAGTCGGCCCTTGGCCGAGCAGTAGCCGTTGAGTTGCAGTTCTTCGGTGCCGCGGCCGGCAACATCGCTGGTCAGTTGCGACTGCAGGAAAGTCACCGCATCGGGGCCCTCGACGCGGATCCGACCGAGCCCGTCGAGGCGTGCCAGCACGGGTCTTCGACGCATCAGCGCGAACTCGTGGGGCGCAGCCATGAATGCGCCGGAAACATGTGTAGCGACGGCTTCGAGCATCAGTTCAAACTTGGGGTCGGAAGGATCGGTTCAAGGTGCCGATTATCATAGGACGTCGATCGCAACGTCTGCTGGGATGGGGAAATACCGGCGCACATGGTTCCCGACCCTTGCTGCAGCATTGGCACTTGCGCTTGGCGCAGCCGGCTTCGCCATACGCTGGTACGTCGAGGAGCGCCCTCTGCCGATGGCCGCGGACAAGGTGGAATTCCGCGTAAAGGCGGGTACGCACGCGCGCGGCGTAGCACGCGCTGCGCGTGACGCCGGCATCGGCGTCGACGAGCTGGCATTCTCGGTCCTCGCGCGCGTCAGCGGAGTATCGCAGGCGCTGCGTGCGGGCCGCTATGCAGTCGAGCGCGGGACGACCCTTTCCCAACTGTTGGCCAAGCTGCGTGCGGGCGACGTGCTGCGCGAGCGCCTGACCGTTGTCGAAGGCATGACCTTCCGCGAAATGCGCGCAGTGCTCGCGTCCGCAACGGAACTGAGGCCGGACACGGCAGCGATGACACCGGAGCAGCTGCTGCAGGCGATCGGCGCAAGTGAGGCGCAGCCTGAGGGGCTATTTGCGCCCGATACGTACGTCTATGACCCGGGCAGCAGCGACCTCGAGGTCTGGCGCCAAGCGTATCGCGCGCAGGCGAGCCTGCTGCAGGACGCCTGGAACGCGCGTCCGGCGAACCTGCCCTACAAATCGCCCTATGAAGCGCTGATCATGGCGTCGATTATCGAAAAGGAAACCGGGCAGGCCGCCGAACGCGCGCTGATCGGCGGAGTGTTCGTCAACCGGCTCAGGCGTGGCATGCTGCTGCAGACGGATCCGACGGTGATCTACGGTCTTGGCGAACGCTTCGACGGCAACCTGCGCAAGCGTGACCTGACGACCGACGGCCCCTACAACTCCTACACACGACCTGGGCTGCCGCCGACGCCGATCGCGCTGCCCGGCCGCGCCGCGATCGCGGCGGCGCTGCAGCCGGCGGCGACCGATGCGCTGTACTTCGTCGCGCGCGGCGACGGCACCTCGGAATTCTCGAACTCCCTCGATGCGCACAACCGGGCGGTCGACCGCTACCAGCGGGGCATGCGATGACACCGCGCGGCCGGTTCGTCACGTTCGAAGGCATCGACGGAGCGGGAAAGAGCACGCAGATCGAGGTAGTCGCCGAAGCGCTGCGGGCACGCGCGGTTCCACTGGTCATCACGCGCGAGCCGGGCGGGACACCGCTCGGCGAACGGCTGCGCGAGCTGATACTCAACGAGCCGATGGCGGTTGAAGCCGAAACGCTGCTGCTGTTCGCCGCACGCAGCCATCACCTCGCGCAGGTGATTCGGCCAGCCCTTGCCGCCGGCACCTGGGTGCTATGCGACCGTTTCACGGATGCAACCTACGCCTACCAGTGCGGCGGGCGGGGTCTCCACGCCGATCGCATCGCCGTGCTCGAGCGCTGGGTGCATCCCGACCTGCAGCCCGATCTGACGTTGCTGTTCGACCTTCCGCCGCAAGTTGCGGCCGATCGACTCGCGCGCGCACGTGCTGCCGACCGCTTCGAATCGGAGCAACTCGGCTTCTTCGATGCGGTACGGCGAGAGTACCTGCGCCGTGCGCAGCTTGAGCCCGCGCGCTTCCGCGTGCTCGACGGTACGCTCGCGCCCGCCACGATCGCCGCCACGCTGACCAATTGGTTCTCGACATGGAACGGCTGACACCGTTGCCGTGGCAGTCGGCGCTGTGGCAGCAGGTGACGGCGGCGCGCGAACGCCTGCCGCATGCGCTGCTGCTGCACGGCATGCGCGGAATCGGCAAACGCCAGTTCATGCGCGCACTGGCGCAGCTGCTGCTGTGCGAATGCGGAGGCAAGGGCGGCTTCGCCTGCGGCGAGTGTCCCGGGTGTCAGCTGTTTGCCGCAGGCAATCACCCCGACCTGCGCTGGTTGATACCGGAGGCCGATCTGCCGGTGCGTGCCGACAGCGAGTCGGGCGACGGAACCGCGCCCGGGGCCGAAGCGAAGTCCTCCCGACGGCGCGCGATTCTGATCGACCAGGTGCGCGAACTCGGGGAGTTCCTGACGCTGGCCTCGCATCGGGGCGGGCGCCGCGTCGTGCTGCTCGCTCCGGCCGAAGCGCTCAACGGCCCGGCAGCAAATGCGCTCCTCAAGGTGCTCGAGGAGCCGCCCGCCGGAGTCGTGTTTCTCGCGATCAGCGACGAGCTGGACGCCGTGCTGCCCACCGTGCTTTCGCGCTGCGTGCTGCTGCGCGCGCCGATGCCGGACACAGAATCTGCGCTGAACTGGCTGCAGTCATCCGGAGTCGACGACGCCGAGATGCGTCTCGCGGAGTCCGGCGGGGCGCCCCTGGCCGCTGCCCGGGCGGAGGAGGGCAGCGAGGGCCGTGACCTGACGGCGGAGCTCAAGGAGCGGCTGCTGCAGGCTCTAGGCAAGGGCGGGCGGCTGCAACTCGCGGATGTTGTATCGGTCGTCCCCCGGGACGTGCCCGTAGCCGCCGCGATCCGTCTGTTTCAACGCTGGGGATGGGACTTATTGGCCGAAAGGACAGCTGGACGGCTTCGCTATTATCCGCAGCGGAAGCGCACTATTGCGATCGTGGCGCGCGGCTGTGACCCGGAATCAGTGCTGGCCTGGCTCAGTCAGCTGAACGAAGGTCAGGCCGTGGCAGAGCATCCCTTGAACCCCCGACTCGTGATCGAGAGTGCATTGATCGGCTACATGAAGGCCGTCGAACCGAAGAGCGCCGCGTCTCAGGGGCGCACGACCGCATGAACGACGCTGCAGCGAAGTCGGCAAATGGTCAGCAGGGCGGCGCCCGCCCGGCCGTGCTGTCGCTCTCGATCAAGGAGAAGGCGGCGCTGTATGCGGCTTACATGCCGTATCTGAAGAACGGCGGCATCTTCGTCCCGACGACGCGTCCGTATCAGCTCGGGGACGACGTCTACCTGATCCTGACGCTGCTGGACGACTCGACGCGCATCCCCGTTGCCGGCAAGGTCGTCTGGGTGAGTCCCGCCGCGGGCGGCAACAAGACGCCCGGCATCGGCGTGCACTTTCCGGCCGACGAGTCCGGGATCACCGCACGCAAGCGCATCGAGGACGCACTCGGCGCGGCGTTGAAGTCCGCGCGCCCGACCCACACCCTCTAGTCGATTGCTGCTGCGGTAGGCTGCGGTCCCTGCGTGTCCGCGGTGTGCTGATGTTCGTCGATTCGCATTGCCACCTGTCCTTTCCGGAGCTCGCGGCGGACCTTGCCGGTGTGCTGGCCCGCATGCGCGAGTCCAGTGTCAGTGCAGCGTTGAACGTCTGCACGACGCTCGAGGAATTCCCGCGCGTGCGCGCGGTGGCTGAGGACAACGCGCAGGTCTTCGCTTCGGTCGGCGTGCATCCCGATTCGACAGGGATTTCGGAGCCGACCGTCGAGCAACTGGTCGAACTGGCGCGGCACCCGAAGGTTGTGGCGATCGGCGAAACCGGGCTCGACTACTACCGCCTGCAGGAGCCGCTCGAATGGCAGCGCGAGCGCTTCCGCACCCACATCCGCGCGGCGCGGGCCTGCCGCAAGCCGCTGATCATTCATACGCGCGCGGCAGCCCGTGACACGCTGCAACTGATGGAAGACGAAGGCGCGGCCGAGGTCGGCGGCGTTATGCACTGCTTCACCGAGTCGTCAGAGGTCGCGCGGCGCGCGCTCGATCTGGGCTTTCACATCTCGTTTTCGGGGATCGTGACGTTCAGGAACGCCACCGACCTGCAGGCCACCGCGACGCAGGTGCCGTCCGATCGGCTCCTGATCGAGACCGACGCGCCGTATCTCGCACCGGTGCCTCACCGCGGCAAGACGAACGAACCGGCTTTCGTACCGTGGGTTGCACGCAAGCTGGCGGAGCTTCGCGGAGTGCCCGAGGAGGTTCTCGCGCGGGAGACGTCGCAGAATTTCCGGCATCTTTTCAAGGCTGTGGAGCCTGAAGTTCATGTTAATTATTAGGTCGTCGACCGGCGATTTCGTCTACCGATCAAGAGGTTCTCGACCGCTTCGAAGAAGTTACTTCAGGTTCACCGCGGGCATGCGGTACAGCACATGGCGCCGCAGCGTGTGGCCTTCCGGCAGGCGCGGATGTTCGAAGTCCTCCTCCGGACGGTGCGTCATGCCCAGCCGCTGCATCACGCGACGCGAGCGCCAGTTCGATACCGCGGTAAACGACACGACCTCGGGCAATAGCAGGGATTCGAAGCCGAAGCGCAGCGCCAGGCGCGCGCCCTCCGTCGCGTAGCCGCGTCCCCAGAACGCCTTGTCCAGTCGCCAGCCGATCTCGACGCACGGCGTGAAGTGCGCATCGAAGGTCGGCACCGCGAGACCGACGAAGCCGGCGCACTGGCCACCGACGTCCAGGCACCACAGTCCCCATCCGTGTTCCTCCAACCGGGCCTGTAATCGATCAATCATCGCGTCGCTTTCGGAGCGCGAGAGCGCTGCGGGAAAGAATTCCATCGTGACCGGATCGGCGTTCAGCTCGGCGAACGGTTCGCGGTCACCCGGCACCCAGGCGCGCAGACGGACCCGCGCTCCCTGAAGCTCCTGTATCGACGTGGCCATCAGACCAGCACACCGACGATTGCCGCGGTCGTGCACGTGGCCAGCAGCCCGGCCCAGATCGACCGCAGACCGAGCTCGGCAATTTCGGCGTGACGGTCGGGCGGCAGGAGCACGTTCAGGCCGCCGAGCATGATCCCCAGGCTGCCGAAATTCGCGAACCCGCAGAGCGCATAAGTCAGCAACAGTCTGCTGCGCGCCGATAGCGCTTCGGGCGGCAATTGCACCAGGTCGAGGTACGCGATGAACTCGTTGAGGACCGTCTTCTTGCCGAGCAGCGCACCAGCGGTCAGCGATTCCGCCGCCGGAACGCCGAACAGCCACGCCAGCGGGGCAAAGAGCCAGCCGAAGATCCGTTCAAGCGTGGCCGGTGCCCCGCCCAGGTCGGGCAGCAGCGCGAGCCCGGCGTTGGCGAGCGCCACGAGCGCGACGAAGACGACGAGCATCGCGACGATGTTGAGCAGCAACTGCAGGCCCTCCAGAGTGCCGCGGGTCAGCGCCGCGACCGCGTTCGCATCCTGCCGCACAAAGTCGATGCTGGCGTCATCGGTCAGACGCGGCGGAACGATCAATGCGGCCACGACGATTGCCACCGGAGTGGCGACGATCGAGGCGACCAGAAGGTGGCCGAGTGCGTTCGGCACAACCGGCGTGAGGAACGTCGCGTAGAGAACGAGCACGGTGCCTGCGATCGTCGCCATGCCGCAGTTCATCACGATGAAGAGCTCGCCGCGCGACAGGCGGGCGAGGTATGGCGCGATCACCAGAGGCGCCTCGACCATGCCGACGAAGACATTGGCTGCGGCCGACACGCCGACTGATCCACCGATGCCCATCGTCCGCTTCAGCACCCAGGCGAATGCACGCACGATGAGCGGGAGCACGCCCCAGTGAAACAGCAGGGCGGAAAGCGCAGCGACCAGCAGGACCATCGGCAGCGCCCGGAACGCGAGCACGAAGGTCGCCGCGGCGTTGGACACTTCGAAGGGCGGCTGGCCGCCGCCGAGATAGCCGAAGACGAAGGCGGTGCCCGCCTTGGTTGCGTTCTCGAACACGTCGAGCGCGCTGTTCAGGCTGGCAAGCGCCGCCGCCAGCGGTGGCAGCTTCAGCAACGCCGCGGCAAGCACGAACGCGAGCGCCATGCCGCTCGCCACCAGCCGCCACGGGATCGTGGCGCGGTCTTCCGACGACAGCCACGCGAGCGCAAGCAGGGCAATCAGCCCGAACGCGCTTTGCAACGTCTGCATTCCCACCCCTCCTGGGTGGGCAGATTGGAGCACAGGCTCGGGTGTGCCGCAGTAAGCTTCGACGCATCCTTACGACATTCCCAGCGACGTCCCATGACACCGGCCGAAACCCCTGCGGAACTGCTCAACGCCTTCGAGCGACAGCGTGCCGGGCATCACAGCGCTCCATTTCCCGAATGGGACATCCGCCGCGACCGCCTCGAGCGCCTGCTCGCGCTGGTCCGCGAAAACGAGGCAGCCATCGAGGGAGCGATCGACCGCGACTTCGGCGGACGTCCACGCATCGAGACGCAGATCGGCGACATCGTGCCTTCGGTGTCGGAAGTGCGTTCAGCGCTCAGTCACGGCGCTGGCTGGATGAAGCCGCGCCGCGCACCGGTTTCCAAATGGTTCCTGCCTGCGCAGGCGCATGTGATGCCGCGGCCGGTCGGCGTGGTCGGCATCGTGGTGCCGTGGAACTACCCGTTGTTCCTTGCCGTGGGCCCGCTGGCGGGCGCGCTCGTCGCCGGCAACCGCGCGATGGTGAAAATGTCCGAGTTCACTCCGGCGTTCTCGGAACTGTTTGCCGCACTGGTGGCCAAGCGCTTTGTTCCCGAAGAAGTCGCGGTCATCACGGGCGGTCCCGACGTCGCGGCGCAGTTCACGGCGCTGCCGTTCGATCATCTGCTCTTTACCGGGTCGACTTCGGTGGGGCGACATGTGATGGCGGCTGCTGCGCGCAATCTGACGCCCGTGACGCTGGAACTGGGCGGCAAATCGCCGGCCGTCATTGCGCCCGGGTATCCGGTCGAGCGCGCGGCACAGCGCATCCTTGCCGGCAAACTCCTGAACGCCGGGCAGACCTGCATCGCGCCCGACTACGTATTGGTGCCGAAGGCGCGCGTGGCGGAGTTCGTCGGCGCGGCCCAGCGCCAGGCGCGACGGATGTATCCGGGCGGTATCGCCGACAAGGACTACTGCAGCGTCGTCAACCCGCGCCACTACGGCCGGCTGGTCGGATACCTCGACCAGGCGGCCGCGTCCGGAGTCGCCGCGCATGCGCTGTTCGACGGCGCAGGCCGCAACGACGAGTCGCATCGTCTCGGTCCGGTCCTGCTGGTCGACCCGCCGCTGTCGCTCGACGTGATGCGCGACGAGATCTTCGGTCCGCTGCTTCCGGTCATTGGCTACGACGATGTCGAAAACGCCGTGACCTTCGTCAACGCCCAGGCGCGTCCGCTGGCCCTGTACTGGTTCGACGAGGACGGCAGGCGCGTTGAGTGGGCGCTGAAGCAGACGCATGTCGGCGGCGTATGCGTCAATGAAACGCTGATGCACATCCTGCAGGAAGAACTACCGTTCGGCGGTGTCGGCGCGTCGGGCATGGGCCATTACCACGGCCGCTGGGGCTTCGACACGTTCAGCAAGGTGACCCCGGTGTTCCGGCAGGCGCGCCTGAACGGCGTGGGCCTGCTGACTCCGCCGTACCGGCCGATCGCCCGGCGCCTGCTCGACTGGATGAAGCGGTTCTAGGCGTCAGGTCAGGGCAGGGCTGCCAGCGGGATCACCGGGACTGGCTGGCCCGCGGCGGTGGTCGGCTCGGGCCCGATGCCCACCAGCGCGTCGGCCTCGCTCAGCGTACGCAGCATCGAGGAGCCCTGCTGCGCCAGCAGCTCGACCGCGACGCGGCCGTCACGCACGATGAAACGCCCGCGGCGCCAATCGACACGACCCGCACGAGTGCGGGTCGCACGCGACAGCGGCACTTCGACGAACAACGGACGCTCCTCGCGGGCACCGGCAAGGTGCGCCAGCAACGGCGCCGTCACCAGGTGGTAGACGACGTAGGCCGCAACGGCGTTGCCCGGCATGCCGACGTACCAGAACGCATGCCCGTCCAGTTCCATGCGCCCGAACGCGATGCCGCGGCCCGGTCGCAGCGCGAGGGGAATGAACTCGAGCATTCCCTGCCTGCGCACGATGTCCGCATCGCCCTGCGCTACCCCTCCGGTCGAAAGGACGGCGTCGAGTCCGTGGCGCCCGGCGGCAGCAAGGCTCGCGTTTAGCGCTTCGTCGCGGTCGCCGACGATGCCGAGGTCGACGATCTCGAATCCATCGTGTGCGAGCGATGCGCACAGCATGGGTCGGTTGCCGTCGTACTGCTCAGACGATGCGGGCGGCGCCGGCGGATCGAGCAACTCGTCGCCTGTCGAGAGCACGCCAACGCGCACCCGTCGCACGACGGTCAGCGCCCTTGCTCCGGCGGCCGCCGCCAACCCCAGGTCGTAGCTTCGCAGCTTTCGCCCGCGCTTGAGCACCGCGGTGCCGCGGTCAAACTGCTCGCCGCGCGGGCGTACGTTGAGCCCCGGCGCGACGCTCGAGTCGACCGTGATCCGTTCGCTGTCGCCGCGCACGTCTTCCTGCAAGGCGACGGCGTCCGCGCCCGACGGCAGTGCGGCGCCGGTCATGATGCGGACCGCCTGCCCCGGCCCGAGCAGACCGTCGAACGGATGTCCGGCGAGTGCGCGACCGACGACCCGCAGGGTCGCCGCATGGTCGGCTGCGCGCAACGCATAGCCGTCCATCGCGGCGTTGTCGAACGGCGGCACGTCGAGCGTCGCAATGACATCGGCGCCCAGCACTCGCCCGAGCGCAGCATCGAGCCTCACGCTTTCGAGTTCGCGCAGCGGCTCGATCCGCGCCGTGAGCTTCTCCAGCGCTGCCGGAGGGTCGAGCTCAGGCTCGTTCATGCGGGTCCGCCGGACAGCGCCGCCAGCGTGCCCAGGTCGCGGAAGGCCATCGGGTCGTCGAAGTCGACCGGTGCGGCGCCGACTTCAGCGAGCCACGAGTGGACCGCGCGCCCTCCGCGCTCAATGTGCGCTCCGAGCGGTGCGACCAGTGCGGTGGCCAAGAGGCAGAAGACCGGCTGCAGCCGACTTTCGCTTCGGGCGCACGCGGCCAGCACACCGCGCGCGTTGACTGCCTCTGCCAGCCGGGCCACGAGCGCGCGCGACAGCTGAGGCACATCGCACGGCACCACGACAACCCATGCCGTCGGGGCATGCACGAGTCCGGCGTGGATGCCGGCGAGGGGGCCGTGGTAGCGCTGTCCGCCGCCCGCGTCGCCGATGACCCGCGGCACCAGGGCGCGATAACGCTCCTGGTTGCGGTTGGCACTGATCATGACGGTGTCGACCTGTCGCGCGAGCCGCCCCAGAACGTGTTCGATCAGCGGCAGTCCGTGAAACTCGAGCAGTCCCTCGTCCGCGCCGCCGATGCGGCTGCCCTGACCGCCGGCCAGGACGAGCCCGGTTATTGAATCGCGTGCGGCAAGCGGCATCGGCTCAGCCGCCGATGTAGGACATCTCGATTTTTGGGCGCGCGGCGCTCGCCTGGGTTCTCAGTTCGGAGTAACGATCGGTGCGCTGGGCCCAGATGCGCGCGATCGCCGCCGCGACTGCCGTGTCGGCGGCGGCGATTTCGCCGTCGCGCGGACGCAGCAGGCGGCGCAGGTCATAGCCGCTGTTGGCGAACAGGCAGAGGTAGAGCATGCCTTCGGTCGACAGGCGCGCGCGGGTGCAGCTGCTGCAGAACGCCTGCGTGACGCTCGAGATCACGCCGATCTCGCCGCTGCCATCGCGGTAGCGCCAGCGCTCCGCCACTTCGCCGGAGTAGTTCGCATGCACCGGTTCGATCGGCGCGACCTCGTTGCCGACCCGCTGGATCACCTCGGACGACGGCACAACGTCGTCCATGCGCCATCCGTTGGAACTGCCCACATCCATGAACTCGATGAACCGGACGACGTGCCCGGTGCCGCGGAAATGCCGGGCCATCGCGACGATTTCCTGGTCGTTGACACCGCGCTTGACGACCATGTTGACCTTAACCGGGCCAAGCCCTTCCGCGGCCGCCGCATCGATGCCGGCGAGCACGCTGGCGACCGGAAAGTCGACATCGTTCATGCGCCTGAAGACCGTGTCGTCGAGGCCGTCCAGTGACACAGTCACGCGCCGCAGCCCCGCAGCCGCGAGCTCGCGTGCCTTCCGCGTCAGCAGCGAACCGTTCGTCGTCAGGGCAAGATCGAGCGGCCGTCCGTCGGGTGTGCTGAGCTCCGACAGCATGGCAATCAGCTTGTGCAGGTCCTTGCGCAGCAGCGGCTCGCCCCCGGTCAGCCGGATCTTCTCGACGCCATTGGCGACGAAGGCGCGCGCGAGACGGGTGATTTCCTCGAAGCTCAGCAGCTCGGCGTGCGGCAGGAAGCGGTAGTCGCGATCGAAGATCTCCTTCGGCATGCAATAGGTACAGCGGAAGTTGCAGCGATCGGTGACCGATATGCGCAGATCGTGCAGCGGGCGCGACAAGCGATCGACGGCGGGTCCGTCGTCCGTGCCGCGGGACTCCGCGAGCGGAACCGGCAGGCGGGCTGTGCGCAGATCCAGCAGCGGAATGATGCGGTCGGTCATGTCGCCATGTTAGCGGCGCGGACCGGCATCACAAGGCGCCGGCGGGTCTCGCGGACCCGCCAGAGTCCTCGGACTACAGACCCCTGCGCGTCTCGACCTGGATCAGGGGGCGTGTATCGAGCGGCGGCAGCACCGGCCGCTCACGCGGCGAGCGGATCGGCTGCGACTCGCGCGCCATCCTCTCCTGAGCGTCCTGCAGCCTGGCGGGCTCGGTCTGAACCAGTGACAGACCCGCAAGCTCCAGCACGCCTCTCAACTGATCCACCGGCATCGGCGCAGGATGTGCGACTGGCAGCACGATGGTGGCGCTGGCCTCGGCGGTCGGCATCACGACCTGAACCGCAGGAACTTCAAGTGCGCTGCCATTGCCGCCGGGAGGCGACGCGTGCGTCGGCGTGACCGCCACGGAGGGTGCAACCGCCGCGACGGCCTCTTCGGCAGTGTCATCGCTGTCGTTGGGTTCCGCCGCGTCGGGCGCCCCCGTCGATTCGCCTTCCGCGCGGGCCCCACGTCCGCGGCGACGCCGCCGGCGTCGGCCGCGTCGTTCTTCCGTGGTCGCGTCTGCCGTGGCGGCGTCTGGCGACACGAGGCTTGCTGCCGGCGAGACCTGGGCCTCGGCGGCAGCGATCTCGATGGTCGCCGGCGGATTCAATACCTCTTCGACGGCAGGTGCTTTCTCCCTGCGCTCACCACGACGCTCGCCCTGAGGCTTCTTCGGTTCACGGCCAGCCGGACGGTCGGGCGCGGCTTCCTGCCGCGGCGCGCGCGGCTCGCGCTCCGGCCCTGGAGCCTCACCGGCGCGCTCACCGCGGCGTTCGCCACGTCGGCCCTCCTTGCGCTCGCCCTGGCGCTCCTCGCGCCTGTCATCGCGCTTCTCGTCGCGGCGGCCTCCGCGGCGATCGCGATCGCGCCCGCCTCGCCGCTCACCACGACCGTCGCCGCGCTCGCGCGGCGGCCGGCTGTCTGCGGGGGCCGGCAATGCGGCCGCGGGCGCCGCTGTGACCGCGTGTTCCCCGGCGAAGAACGCGACGATGCGCTTCCAGAATCCTGGGGCGGGCGACGCTGCCGCCACCGCGACCGGGGCCGCCGGGGGAGGTACGACCACAGGCGCCGGAGTCTCCGGGACGATGCCCTTGACCACGGCCTCCTGCTTCGGGCGGCTGCGCTCGTCCTCGACCTTGCCGCGCGTGTAAGGGGTATCCGTGCTTGGCGCCAACTCGGCAGCACGCTCGAAGCTCGCCTTGACCTCATCGAGCCGCGGGTCATCGTGGCGCAGGCGCTCGACGTGATAGTGCGGCGTATCGAGGAACTTGTTCGGGATCAGCACGATTGAGACACGCAGGCGCGCCTCGAGCTTGGCGATGTCGCTGCGCTTTTCGTTGAGCAGGAAGGTCGCGACCTCGACCGGCACCTGCGCATGCACGGCCGCAGTGCTCTCCTTCATTGCCTCTTCCTGCAGGATGCGCAGGATGTGGAGCGCCGAACTCTCGGTGTCGCGGATCACGCCGACCCCGTTGCAGCGCGGGCAGGTGACGTGCGTGCCCTCGTTCAGCGCCGGCCGCAGACGCTGGCGCGACAGCTCCATCAGGCCGAAGCGCGAAATCCTGCCCATCTGCACGCGCGCACGGTCGTAGTGCAGCGCGTCTTTCAGCCGGTTCTCCACCGCCTTCTGGTTCTTCGACTCCTCCATGTCGATGAAGTCGATGACGATGAGCCCGCCGAGGTCGCGCAGGCGCAGTTGCCGCGCGACTTCGTCCGCCGCCTCCAGGTTGGTACGCGTCGCGGTCTCCTCGATGTCGGAGCCGCGCGTGGCCCGCGCCGAGTTGACGTCCACCGCCACCAGCGCTTCGGTGTGGTCGACCACGATCGATCCGCCCGAGGGCAGGGGCACCTGGCGGGCGTACGCCGTCTCGATCTGGTGCTCGATCTGGAACCGCGAGAACAGCGGCACGTCGTCCTTGTAGCGCTTGACGCGGGCGACGTTGTCCGGCATCACGTGCGCCATGAACTGGCGCGCCTGCTCGTAGATGTCGTCGGTGTCGACGAGGATCTCGCCGATTTCCGGGTGGAAATAATCTCGGATTGCGCGGATGACGAGGTTGGACTCCTCGACGATCAGGAACGGCGCCGGGTTCGCGCGTTTCAGGCGCTGACCGTCGGGGCCGGTCGCGGCGTCGACGTAGGTCGTGCGCTTCTTGCCCGGGTTTTCCGCGTCGTCCTGCACCAGCTCGAACTGCGGCTTTGCGGCACCATCGATGGCGGTCCAGAGTTTCAGCAGGTAATTCAGGTCCCACTGCAGTTCAGATGCGGACCGGCCGATGCCGGCTGTGCGCGCAATGATTGACATGCCCGCGGGCAGCTCGAGCTGGTCCATCGTCTCGCGCAGCTCCTGCCGGTCCTCGCCCTCGATCCGGCGCGACACGCCGCCGCCGCGCGGGTTGTTCGGCATCAGGACCAGGTAGCGCCCGGCGAGCGAGATGAAGGTGGTGAGCGCAGCGCCCTTGTTGCCGCGCTCCTCCTTCTCGATCTGGACCAGCAGCTCCTGACCCTCGCGCAGCGCCTCCTTGATGCTGGCGTTGCGGACGTCGACGCCTTCGCGAAAGTACGACCGCGAGACCTCCTTGAACGGCAGGAAGCCGTGGCGCTCCTCGCCGTAGTCGACGAAGCACGCCTCGAGGCTCGGCTCGACGCGGGTGATGACCCCTTTGTAGATATTCGATTTCCGCTGCTCGCGCCCCGCGGTCTCGATATCGATGTCGATCAGCTTCTGGCCGTCGACGATGCCCACGCGCAGTTCTTCTGCATGCGTGGCATTGAAAAGCATGCGTTTCATTCAGCACTCCTGGCGCCCTCTGAGAGGCGCTTCAATGTGCCGGAACGAACGGGTGAGGGCGGGGTCAGGCGAGACGGCAGACCACGGGTCGGTCGAAGACCGCCCCGACACGTAGCCGACGGATTCCCGGCGCGATCGCGTGCGAAGGCATCGGGAACCGGAGCACCGGCGCCGCAAGCCTCGACTCGATATGGAATGCCTGCACTTCGGGAATTCCCGCTTGATCCAGCTGCAGGGCGGCGCCAATGCGCCGCCTCACATCACTCGTTCGTTCCGACGGGACCCGCCTTAAGCGGGTCCACGCAGTCCGGCGATCGACGCCGCGGCCACCTTGCGGGGGGCTCGACTGCGAAAACCACGAGGCATCTGCCTCGAAACCCGTGCCTCGAGATCCGGCGCGGGCGCCATTGCTTCGAACTGCTGTCCCGGCCCAGTGCGGTAACAGCAATGGCCGGGTCTACAATTCCTCGCGTGCGGGGTTTTCCGGTCTGCGAACTGGACTTCGCCTCGCAAACTCCCAGGCGCGCCTGCGGCGCCCGCCGGAGCCGCAGAGGGCTCCGGGGTTCTCCGGGAGCCCCGAAAAACCTCGACCGCTCAAGTATATGCAAGATGGGTGCGGCTCGTAAAACAGCAAAACGACCGGTGAATGCGGACGGAGCGCCGGCGCGAGCGGCGGATTCGGGCGTCGGCGCCGATCGCGTGGCTCACGTGCAGGTCGGGGCCGAGTATGCCGGCCAGCGGCTCGACAACTTCCTGATCCGCATCGCCAAGGGCGTGCCGAAGAGCCACGTCTACCGGATTGTTCGCAGCGGGGAAGTACGCGTGAACCGCGGGCGCGTGGCGGCGGACTATCGATTGCAGGCCGGCGATGACGTGCGCGTGCCGCCGCTCCGCACGGGTCGGCCGGCGAGCGGCGCGACGAGGTCAGCGCCGCCGCTGATGCCACCGATCCTGTTCGAAGACGAAGACCTGATCGTCATCGACAAGCCGGCCGGCGTCGCCGCCCACGGCGGCAGCGGGGTCGCGCACGGGATCATTGAGCGCGTGCGGGCCGCGCGGCCGCAGCAAGCGTTCCTGGAACTCGCCCATCGGCTCGACCGCGAGACCTCAGGGATCCTGATGCTGGCCAAGACGCGTCGCGCATTGAACTCACTGCACCAGCAATTGCGCGAGGGCCGGATCGAGAAGCGCTACCTGCTGCTGGTGGCGGGCGACTGGGTCAACGATCGGCAGCATGTGCGGCTGGCGCTGACGAAGTTCGTCAACCGCGCCGGGGAACGCCGCGTGGCGATCGACCCGGAAGGCATGGCCTCGCACACGGTCTTCGTGCTGAAGCAGCGCTTCGGTGATTTTTCGCTGCTCGAGGCCGAACTGAAGACAGGCCGCACCCACCAGATCCGCGTTCATGTGGCGCATCTTGGATTTCCGATCGCCGGCGACGACAAGTACGGCGACTTCGAACTGAATCGCCGGCTGGGGCGCGGCGAATTCGGACTCAGATTCGGCCGCATGTTCCTGCATGCGTGCTCGACCCGTCTCACCCACCCGGTGAGCGGCGAAACGCTCGCTCTGGCGAGCGCACTGCCGGAAGAGTGCAGCGGCCTGCTCAAGGCGCTGGCCGCAAGAATTCATGCCACGTCCGTTTGACGTGATCGTCTTCGACTGGGACGGCACCGTCGTCGACTCGACGGCGATGATTGCGCGCTCGATCCAGAAGGCCGCGGCCGACCTCGACCTCAGGGTCCCGAGCCTAGAGCAGGCGAGCCATGTCATTGGCCTCGGGCTGCACGATGCGCTTGCCACTGCGGTTCCCGATCTCACCGCCGACCGCATTGATGCGTTCAGCGCGCGCTACCGCCATCACTACTTCGCGGTCGAGCCGGAGATCGTGCTGTTCGACGGCATGCGCGAACTGCTCGTGGAGCTGGCCGAGTCGGGGGCGACGCTGGCAGTAGCAACCGGCAAGAGCCGGCGCGGACTCGACCGTGCGTTCGCTGCGACCGGCCTCGGGATGTTCTTCTCGGCGTCGCGCTGCGCCGACGAGACCCAACCCAAGCCCCACCCGGCGATGCTGTGGGAACTCGGCGCCGAGCTTGCAGTGAGCTCGCAGCACATGGTGATGATCGGCGACACGACGCACGACCTCGCGATGGCCCGGTCCGCGGACACGCCGTCGATCGGCGTGACCTACGGGGCGCATCCGCGCGCACAGCTTCAGGCCGAAGGAGCGCTGGCGCTCGTCGACAGCGTCATGGAGTTGCGTTCGTGGCTGCTGACGAGCGGGTGATCCCGCTCTGCCGGTCCGACGCGCTCGCCGATGGCGGACGCGGTGTGCGTTTCACCGTGATGTTCCGCGGCGAGGCGGCTCCAGCTTTCGCCATAAGGCATTGCGGCCAGGCGTATGCATACCTGAATCGGTGTGCGCACGTGCAGATGGAACTCGACTGGCAGCCCGGTGACTTCTTCGAACCCGACGCGGAATTCCTGATCTGCGCGACCCATGGTGCGCTGTACGACCCGGCGACCGGCGCGTGCGCCGGCGGTGCGTGTGCCGGACACGGCGGACTGAGGCCGATCCGGGTGATCGAGCGGGACCAGCAGGTCGGATGGATTCCCGATGCGCAACTCGCGGCGCTGGACGATCCGGACGCGCGGAGCTAGGCCAGCAGCGAAAAGACGGCCGGGCGCCGTTCGAGCGCTGGCGCGGGCTGCTTGCGCCACTCCGCCACCGGGCGCATCGAGATGTACTCGGCCGTTCCGGTCACGTCGACCGCCAGCGCAAGGCGGGTCGACGCTGCACACGTCGCCAGAATGGCCGCGAACATTGCGGGGCTGCGATACGGCGTCTCGATGAACAACTGCGTTTCGCCCTTGCGGGAGCGGCGTTCGAGTTCCAGCAACCGCGCCGCCCGTTCGGCCGCGGGCACCGGGAGGTAGCCCTGGAAAGTGAACGATTGTCCATTCAGTCCCGAAGCCATGAGCGCCAGCAGCAGCGATGAGGGCCCGACGAGCGGCTTGACGCGCAGGCCGATCGCATGCGCCGCCGCGACGATGTTTGCGCCAGGGTCTGCGACCGCCGGAACCCCTGCTTCGGAGACGAGAGCCGCGTCGCGTCCGCGGAGCACCGGCTCGAGCCACGCGCGGGCCCGTTCCGTCTGCGGGGTGTGGCCGATCTCGACGATGTCGAGCTCGCGCAGCGGGCGCGGATGGCCCAGGGCCTTGAGAAAGGCGCGGGCCGACTTCGCATTCTCGACAAGGAAATAGGAGACGCCGCGTCCCACGCCGATCACGGCGTCAGGCAGCACCTCATCGATCGCGCGGTCGGCGAGCGGGCAGGGCAGCAGGTAGAGCGTCCCCGCCATTGCTCAGGCGGCTCGCAGCACAGATATGCCGGCCGCCGTCAGCATCGTCGTCAGCCGGATCAGCGGCAGCCCGATCAAGGCCGTGGGGTCATCAGATTGCACCCGTTCGACCAGTGCAATGCCAAGCGACTCAATCTTTGCAGCGCCAGCGCAATCGTAGGGTCGATCGGCCCGCAGATAGGATTCAAGCGCGACGTCCGGCAAAACCCGCATGCGCACGACGGTCGGGATGCAGTCCATCTGCATGCGATCGGCGGTCGGGCCCGCGACCGCAACAGCCGTATGGAACACGACTTCGCGTCCTCGCATGCGTTGCAGCTGCGCGAGCGCGCGCTCGTGTTCTAGCGGCTTCGAAAGTGCCTCTCCGTCGAGTTCAGCCACCTGGTCGGAACCGATGACGACGTCGCCTGGGCGCATGGCGCTTACGGCGCGCGCCTTGGCGATCGCGAGCCGCAGCGCGGTTTCGCGCGGCACTTCACCCACTCGCGGCGTTTCATCCACCTCGGGCGACTGCACATCGAACCGCACTTGCAGCCGCTGCAGCAATTCGCGGCGGTAGCGCGAAGTGGAGGCGAGTACGATCACTGGCCGTTTCATTGCGCGCGCAGTGTAGCGGCGCGTACTCCCGGCGCCTGCAGCTCATGAACCCGGTCCAGCGACGACTGACAGTCGATGTCTTTGCACTTGCCCGCGACCGCGGCGTGATCGAGGGCGAACTGCCGCTCGACCGCTTGCCCCGCCTGGCGCTGTCCGTGGTGCGGGCGGCCGGCGCGCTGCGTTACCGGATTGGCGGCGAAATTGACTCACAAGGACATCCGGGCGCAGAAATGCAGCTCAGCGGGGACCTCTTGCTGCAGTGCCAGCGCTGCAGTGGGGAAATCAGCTATCCGCTGCACCGGACCGCGCGGTTCCGTTTCGTCGAGAGCGACGAGGAACTGGCCGCCGTCCCGATCGTCGATGACGATGTCGACGTCATCGTCGGATCGCATTCGATGGCCGTAGCGCCCTGGGTCGAGGACGAGGCGATCCTGTCGCTGCCCGTCGTGCCGCGTCACGACGACTGCCAGCCCGATTACGTCGAGGATGCGCGGCCCGATGCGGAGTCCGACCGGCCCAATCCGTTCGCTGCGCTTGCGGTGCTGAAGGCAGCGCGCAAGCCGGGCTGACCCGGTTCCCTTCCCCGGAGCTCTCGGCTACAATTTCCTGTTTTCTTTTGCGGGGTTAGCCATGGCTGTCCAACAGAACAAGAAGTCGTCGTCGAGGCGGGGTTCGCATCGGGCGCATGACTTCATTACCAATCCGCCGACGGCGATCGAGCCGACGACCGGTGAGGTGCATCGCCGCCACCACATCAGCCCCAACGGCGTCTATCGCGGCAAGAAGGTCCTGCAGACCAAGAACGACGAGTAAGCTTGCCCGATCAGCACTCTGATCGTTCCAGGCCTCGTGCGCGTCGCTTCGCGCGTCGAAATCCTGTCAGCTGATTTGCCTTCGCGGCGCGTGTGCTGCGCCGCGTGCCGCCGCACACGGTGACCATCCGCATCGCCATCGACTGCATGGGCGGGGATCACGGCATCTCCGTCACGGTGCCGGCTGCCCTTCGCTTCGTCGGGGAGCAGCGGGACGCCGCGTTGCTGCTGGTCGGCCGCTCGGCCGAGATCGAACGTGCCGTGGGCGCGGCGACGCGCGGAATCGAGGTCGTGCATGCCGACGAAGTGGTCGAGATGAACGATCCGCCGGCTGCGGCGCTGCGCACCAAGCGCAATTCCTCGATGCGTATCGCGATCAACCTCGCGCGGGAGGGCCGCGCGGATGTTGTCGTCAGCGCTGGCAACACCGGCGCGCTGATGGCCATTTCGCGTTTCGTCCTGAAGATGCTGGACGGAATCGATCGGCCGGCGATCGCTGGCGTGATCCCCAACCAGTCGCGGCATGCGACGACGATGCTCGATCTCGGCGCCAACGTCGACTGCGGGCCGGATCACCTGCTGCAGTTCGCGGTGCTCGGTTCGGCTCTGGTAGCTGCGGTCGAGGAAAGGGAGCGACCGACCGTGGGCCTGCTCAACATCGGCGAGGAACTGATCAAGGGCAACGACGTGGTCAAGCAGGCGGCCGACCTGCTGCGCGCGAGTCCGCTCAATTTCTACGGCAACGTCGAGGGCAACGACATCTACAAGGGCACCACCGACGTGATCGTCTGCGACGGCTTCGTGGGCAACGTGGCGCTGAAGGCGTCCGAGGGGCTGGCGCAGATGCTCGGCGGTTTCGTGCGCGAGGAATTCGAGCGCGATCCGCTATCGCGCCTGATGGCGCTTGCGGCGTATCCGGTCCTGATGCGGTTCCGGCGCCGGGTGGACCCGCGGCATTACAACGGTGCGAGCCTGCTCGGTCTGAAGGGACTGGTCGTCAAGAGCCACGGTTCGGCCGATGCGCTGGCGTTCGGGTGCGCATTGCGGCGCGGCTACGAGGAGGCGCGGCATCGCGTCCTCGACCGCACGGTGGCCGAAATGCAACCCTTCGTCGCGCAACTGGAACAGATGCACAAGGCGCATCAGGCTGTCGAGAACGACGCATGAAGCGGCGCCACGCGCGCGTCATAGCCACCGGCTCGGCCCTTCCGGAACGCGTGGTCACCAACGAGCAGCTGGCGCGCGAACTGGCCAGCCGCGGGATCGAGACCTCCAACGAGTGGATCGTCGCGCGCACCGGCATCCGGCAGCGCTTCATCGCAGAGGAAGGCGTCGGTTCCGCGGAACTCGGGGCGCGCGCGGCCGTCGCGGCGCTGGAATCAGCGGGCATCGACGCGAGCAGCATTGACCTCATCGTCGTCGCGACCTCAACGCCAGACCAGATCTTCCCGAGTGTGGCCTGCCTGATCCAGGCGCGGCTCGGCCTGCTGGGCTGCGCCGCGTTCGACGTGCAGGCGGTGTGCAGCGGCTTCGTGTACGCGCTGTCGGTGGCCGAATCGATGGTGGTGTCCGGCAAGCATCGCCGCGCCCTGGTGATCGGAACCGAGGTGTTCTCGCGCATCCTCGACTGGAACGACAGGACGACCTGCGTGCTGTTCGGCGACGGCGCGGGTGCCATCGTGCTGGAGGCGGCGGAGCAACCGGGACTTCTGGCGAGCGAACTGCGCGCTGACGGCAGCCAGGCCGGGATACTTTGCGCGGCCGGCAGGGTGAGCCAGGGCGGGATCGAAGGCCATCCGTTCCTGACGATGGACGGACAGGCGGTGTTCAGGCTCGCGGTCACGGTGCTCGGCGCGTCGGCCATCGATGTGCTCGCCGCTGGCAATGTGTCGACGGAGCGGCTCGACTGGTTCATCCCGCACCAGGCCAATATCCGGATCATGTCGGCGATTGCGCGGCGCCTCGGCCTGCCCGAGTCCAAGGTCGTTGTCACCGTCGACATGCATGGAAACACATCGGCCGCTTCGGTGCCGCTCGCGCTCGACGCTGCCGTCCGCGACGGACGCATCCGCAGCGGCCATCACGTTCTGCTGCAGGGCGTCGGCGGCGGATTCACCTGGGGTTCGATACTGCTGAAGTGGTGAAGCGATGAAACTTGCATTTGTTTTCCCGGGGCAGGGGTCGCAGACGGTCGGGATGCTTTCGAGCTTCGAGGGCAATCCGCAGGTCGACGCTGCGCTCGAGCAGGGCTCGGGTGCGCTCGGGATCGACATGCGCCGGCTGATCAGCGAAGGACCCGCCGAGGAACTTGGGCTCACCGTCAACACGCAGCCGGCGATGCTGCTGGCCGGAACGGCGATCTACCGTGCGTGGCGCGCTGCGGGCGGCGCCGAGCCGCATTGGGTGGCTGGCCACAGCCTCGGGGAATACAGCGCACTGACCGCAGCGGGAGTGTTCGACCTTGCCGACGCGCTACGGCTCGTGCGCTTCAGGGCCACGGCGATGCAGGAAGCGGTTCCGGTCGGCGCAGGCGCGATGGCGGCGATCATGGGCCTGGATGAAGACGGCGTCGCGGCGGCATGCGCGGACGCGGCTGCCGGCGAAATCGTCTGTCCCGCAAACTTCAACGCGCCGTCGCAGGTCGTCATCAGCGGCCACAAGGCTGCGGTCGAACGCGCCTGTGCGGCGGCGAAGCAACGCGGCGCGAAGCGCGCCGTGATGCTGCCGGTCTCTGCGCCGTTTCATTCGCCGCTGATGCAGCCTGCCGCGCAGCGGCTGCGCGAGGCGCTCGCGAAGACGCGGCTCGCGGAACCGACGATCGCGGTCGTCAACAACGTCGATGTCGCGATCGAACGCGAACCGGCGCGGATCGCCGATGCCCTCGCGCGCCAGGCCGCGAGCCCGGTGCGCTGGGTGGAAACGATCCAGACCCTCGCGAGCCAGGGTGTGACCCACGTCGTCGAATGCGGTCCGGGGCGCGTGCTCTCGGGGCTGACGAAGCGTATCGTTCCTACGCTCGAGAGCCTCGCCATCAACGATGTCGCGAGCCTCGAAGAAGCGCTCGCAGCGATCGCGGCGGCGGAGGGAATGGCGCGATGAACGTGTTTCAGCCGCAGTGCCTGGCCGACGAGGTCGCGCTGGTCACCGGGGCGTCGCGCGGAATCGGACGCGCGATTGCGGACCAGCTCGCCCGTGCCGGCGCCGTCGTTGTCGGCACCGCCACCAGCGAGGCGGGTGCGGCGGCAATCACTGCAAGACTGGCGGAGCACGGCGCCCGTGGCCAGGGCGCGGTTCTCGACGTCTGCGAGGCGAACGCCGGAGAAGCCCTCGTCGAGAGCATCACGAAGCAGCACGGGCGACTGTCGATCCTGGTCAACAATGCCGGGATCACGCGCGACACGTTGGCGATGCGCATGAAGGACGAAGACTGGGCAGCCGTCCTCGACACCAACCTGTCGAGCGTGTTCCGCCTCAGTCGCTCCGTCATCCGCGGGATGATGCGGGCGAAGCACGGTCGCATCATCAGCATCACCTCCGTGGTGGGATCGAGCGGCAATGCGGGGCAGGCGAACTACGCCGCAGCGAAGGCAGGAGTCATGGGCATGACGAAGGCGCTGGCGCGCGAGGTCGGCAGCCGCGGCATCACCGTCAACTGCATCGCGCCGGGGTTCATCGACACCGATATGACGCGCGCACTGAATGAGCAGCAGACGCAGGCGCTGCTCGCGCAGATCCCGCTTGGACGCCTCGGGCAGCCCGACGACATCGGTGCAGCGGTCGTTTTCCTGGCGTCGACGGCCGCGTCTTACATCTCGGGGGCGACGATCCATGTCAACGGCGGGATGTACATGAACTGAGGCGCCGGTCCAGCGGGCGCGCGCAGTGCCTCTGTTAGAATCCGCGCGCTTTTTTCGCCGGCCTACAACAGGGCGGTGCGCACCGCTGCACACATTGCACAGGCGCGGTCGACACACAGACAGGCAGGAGAGGAATCCATGGAGAATATTGAGCAGCGCGTCAAGAAGATCGTGGCCGAGCAGCTCGGAGTGAACGAAGCCGACATCAAGAACGAATCGGCCTTCGTCGAAGACCTCGGCGCCGATTCGCTCGACACGGTCGAACTGGTCATGGCGCTGGAGGATGAATTCGAGTGCGAGATCCCGGATGAAGAAGCCGAGAAGATCCGCACCGTTCAGCAGGCCGTCGACTACATCACCACGCACCTGAAGAAGGCCTGACGGGCCCAGGTTCGGCATCCGGGGATCGATGGCTGGCAGGCGTCGCGTCGTTGTCACCGGCCTCGGGGTCATCAGCCCCGTCGGCAATGACGTTCCGACCGCCTGGCCCGCTCTGCTGGCGGGGCGCTCCGGCATCGGCCCGATCACGCGCTTCGACGCCTCGAGCCACAGTTGCCGCATCGCCGGCGAAGTCAAGGGCTTCGACGTCACGACGGTGATGTCGGCCAAGGAAGCCCGACATGTGGACACGTTCATCCACTACGGGGTCGCCGCATCGGCTGAAGCGCTCAAAGATAGCGGCATCGAGGTCCGCGACGACAATCGTGACCGCATCGGCTGCGTGATCGGCTCGGGCATCGGTGGCCTGCCGATGATTGAGGACAACCACACGCAGCTCGTGAACCGCGGTGCCCGGCGCGTCTCGCCTTTCTTCGTGCCCGGGTCGATCATCAACATGATCGCCGGCTCCGTATCGATCCGCTACGGCCTGCGCGGCCCCAACCTCGCGATCGTCACGGCGTGCACGACAGGCCTGCATTCGATCGGCGAAGCCGGCCGCCTGATCGAGTACGGGGACGCCGACGTGATGATCGCCGGAGGTGCCGAATCCTCGACGTCACCGCTCGGCCTTGCGGGATTCGATGCGATGAAGGCGATGTCCCTGCGCAACGACGATCCGGCCACCGCGAGCCGGCCCTTCGACAGGGACCGCGACGGCTTCGTGCTGGCCGAGGGCGCGGGGATCCTCGTGCTGGAAGAGTACGAGCATGCGTGCGCGCGGGGGGCGCGGATCTACTGCGAACTGGTCGGCTACGGCATGAGCGCGGATGCACATCACATGACGGCCCCGGACATGGACGGTCCGCGTCGTTGCATGCTTGCAGCACTGCGCAATGCGGGCGTAAACGCTGCCGAGGTCAGCTACCTCAATGCCCATGGCACTTCCACGCCGCTCGGCGACATCAACGAGACGAAGGCCATCAAGGCGGCGCTCGGCGATCATGCACGCTCGATCGTCGTGAATTCCACGAAGTCGATGACGGGCCACCTGCTGGGTGGGGCCGGCGGAATCGAATCGGTTTTCACTGCGCTTGCCGTCCACCACCAGGTCTCTCCGCCGACGATCAATATCTTCAACCAGGACCCGGAGTGCGACCTCGACTACTGCGCCAACACGGCGCGATCGATGAAGATCGACGTCGCGCTGAAGAATTCGTTCGGCTTTGGTGGAACGAACGGGACGCTGGTCTTCAAACGGATCTGAGTGATTCTCGGTTGGACCGTCCTGCATGGCTCGGTGCGGGAGCGGCGATCCCGGATTGCCGCCGCCGCACTTCTGGCGGCGTGCACATGCTGCCTGGCGGCGGCAGGTCTCCTTCTGGACCCGAGGCATCCGGCGCTGGTGTGGTCGGCCGCGGCCGTGTCGGCCATAGCGCTCGCTGCAGTCATCCCGGCGGTGCGCCTTCGCGCGCCCTCGGTGGAAGTGGCCGTCGCGGCAGACGGCAGCATACGGTTGCGGCCGACGGCGGGTCCCGCGGGCGACGCCGTCCAAGTTGCACGCTGTGCATTTGTGGCGCCTTGGTTGATAACGTTGCGTTGCGGCACCATGTGGGTTCCCGTCTGGCCGGACTCCGCGCCTGCCGATGCCTTCCGCCGCCTGCATGCGTGCGCGCGCTGGGTTGGGTCCCCGAATCCCCGGAGCGCTGATGCCCGATCCGAAAATCATGACTCTGAGGGTTGAACTTCTTTACAACGTGCGCGCGCCAGGGCGCGTCGCCGGGTGGAGATGCCAACCATTCAGGAAGCACGGCCGTGTCTGATCGGGAGGTCGACAGGCAACTGGTCGAGCGCGTTCAGCGCGGGGACAAGGCTGCCTTCGACCTGCTGGTCACCAAATACCAGCGCAAGATCTTCCGGTTGCTGTCACGCCTCATTCGTGACCCCGGCGAGGTCGAGGATGTTGCCCAGGAAGCCTTCATCAAGGCGTACCGCGCGCTGCCGAATTTCCGGGGTGACAGCGCCTTTTACACCTGGCTTTACCGAATCGCGATCAATACCGCCAAGAACTGGCTGGTGTCCCAGGGGCGGCGCGCGCCCACGTCGACTGACACGGATATCGAGGATGCGGAAACTTTTGACGACGGCGAGCACCTAAGAGACCTGAATACTCCCGACTCCATGCTCCTGACGCGGCAGGTGGCCGACGCGGTCAACCGGGCGATCGAGCGTCTGCCGGAGGAGCTGAAGACGGCGATCGTCCTGCGCGAGCTTGAGGGGCTGAGTTACGAGGAAATTGCCGAAACGATGAATTGTCCGATCGGAACCGTGCGTTCGCGTATCTTTCGGGCGCGCGAGGCGATTGCCGAGGAGCTCCGTCCGGTGCTCGGTACGAACAAGGATCAGCGTTGGTAGGTACAGTATGAAAAAGGTGCCCAGTTCATCGCCGGCCCCCTGTGACGCGGAGACCCTGTCCAGCCTGATGGATGGCGAGGTCGTCGATAGCAGGGATGTCGGCAGCCTGATCGCGGCAGTCTGTGCGAATGCTGAACTGCGCGCGGAATGGGTCGCGTTTCACCTTGTGGGCGATGCGTTGCGTTCGACCGAGGTCGCATCAGCGCACTCGTCTGCGTTCTGCACCCGTGTCGCCGAATCGATCGCGCGCGAGCCGGCGATCGTCGCGCCCCGAATGACGAGCGCGTCGCCGCTGCGACGTTATCTCGTTTCCGGCATCGCGGTGGCGGCGTCAGTGGCGGTCATCGGGTTCGTGGCCGTGCCCTTGATTCGCAATACCGATTCGCCCCCGACTCAGCAGGCGACCGTAAAGGCGTTGCAGCCGGTCGCTGTTGCCTCTGCTGAGCGGCCTGATGAGGCCGCGGCGCGCCGTGCGGCCTCGACGGTCGCCAATGCGCGCGCCTTGCAGGCCTACCTGGCGGCGCATCGCGAACTGACGAGCGGTGTCGCTCTGCCGCGCGCGACGCCATATCTGCGCGCGACAGCGGACCAGGCAGAAGGGCGTTGATGCAGCTGGCCCGCCCAGCGTCGCCCGCTGCGACGACGATTCACCGCTGGCTTGCAACGCTCCTCCTCACGGGCGGAGCGCTGACCGGGTTCTGCGGCACGGCGCAGGAGCGCCCGCGCGCATCGAGCGCGCCGCCCGAGCGGACACCACCGCAGTGGGTGCAGGCCATCCAGCGGGCGGCGATGCGGGTCAGCTACAGCGGAACGAT
>DATKAJ010000089.1:0-79256 GCA_035498175.1 Burkholderiaceae bacterium | reverse complement strand
CCGGACGGGCAGACACTGCGCTTTGTCGTCAACGATGAACAGGGCGCGACGACGCCTGACGGGACGTTCCGCGTCTTTGCCGGCCTCCGCTCCGATCCGTTCATTCTGGCGTGGCTGGTCGCCGAGCTGAAGCCGTTTCAGAATCTCCTGCAGCACGACAACGTGCTGTGCATCGTGGTCGAGGTCGACACTCGGCGCGTGCTGGATCCCGGCCAGGGTTCGCTGTTTGGCGTGATCGCAGAAACGACGCCGATACCGCAGGCGCGCGGCTTCATCGGGCACCAGCCTCCCCGCTTCGATTGGGTAGGTCGCCCCGAACAGACCAACATGCGGCTCAATAATCCGGCGATGCAGGGGACCGACGACCTGCGCGACCTCTGGAATCAGCAGACGCCGTTTGCGATTGCGCCGGAGTTCGTGCCGATGTTTCGCAAGCGCCTGGTCGACAGCCTCGAAAACTGGGATCTGCGCGACGGCAAGGCGGACTGGACACCGGCCCAACTCGCGGCGAGTGCCAATGTGTTTCTCGATGACTTCCTGCTGATCGATGTCGCCAAGCCGACGACGGACACGAGTTTTCTCGAGATCGAAAAGAGCACGCTCAACGGGCGTCCCTATCAGACGGGAGGAGGCCGAACCGTCGACGCGCACGACATCGACCTGCTGTTGACGTGGATGGTCAATCGCGATCGCGAGCCGCTGCACGGAGGCGCCACGTCCGCGACGCAACCGGGACGGAAAACGTTTCCCTATTTCGCCCCGCCGAATACTGAACTGCAGACGGTCGCCGAATCGGTTGTCGTGAATGCGCCACCAGACAGGGTCTGGGAACTGATTGGCCCGTTTGGTGCCATGTGGCATCCGTTGATTGCACAGATCCGCCTGACTGGCACCGGCGCGGGGCAACTCCGCAACGTCGAGACGATCGACGGCAAGAGAATCATCGAGCGCCTCGACTCGGCCGACAACGCCAAGCGCCAGTATCGCTATTCGGGTGTCTCGGGAATGGGCGCGTCGAACTACACGGGCGTTCTCGAAGCAGCGCCGAAAGACAATGGCAGCGCGGTGACCTGGCGCGTGCAGTTTCTCTCGGACGGTCAACCGACCCTGATGATCCGAACGATCGTCGCCACCTTGCAGAAGGTGGGCCTGGAAAGCCTGAAGAAGCGCTTTGGGTGATGCGCGATGACCTCGATCGGCGGTGATTCAGGCTGGGCATCGCGTCTTGCGACGACCGACGGCGGCATCGCCGTCATCAATCTGCAGAGTGCGCGGCAGCGGTCCTGGAACCGATTCTGGCGCGCGCCGGAGCAGCCAGGCATCGCCGAGCTCATCGTCGAGCAGGAGCAGTTGACCGCGCAGTTTGTCGGCGATCAGTCGGCCTTCGACCGACTCGAAATGCTTGCCAACGAACTCGCCCGCGCCGAGCCGGAATCGGCTCGGACCGCGCTCCTCGCGGCACAGGTTGCGTGCTCGACGCATCGATTCGCGGAGGCGCGGGCTGGTGTTGCTCAGGCCAGGGCGCGTGGCGCGGACTTCGATGCCATCGACCGGCTGCTGTTGACCATCGATCAGGCCACCGGCAAAAACCTTCCGTCGGTGCTCGCGGCGCGCCGCGCACGGGCCGCTCGACCCGGCCGGTGGGAAGAACGCATCCCGCTTGGCGCGCTTCTCGCGGACCTGGGTCAGTTCGAAGAGGCCGAAGAGACTTACCTCGAAGCGTTGCGTGCATATCCGGGCGTTTCGCCGTTCGCTCCGGCGTGGGTGTGCTTTCAGTTGGGAGTCCTGTGGGGGGAGAGCGTTCCCGCGCCGTGCGTCGACCGGGCGGCGCAGTGGTACCGGAATGCCATCGAAATCTTGCCGTGCTACGTGAAAGCACGTGTACATCTGGCCGAGATCTGCCTCGATCGCGGTCAGGTGGCGGAAGCGCGTGCGCTGCTGACTCCGGTGCTCGAAAGCGGCGATCCGGAAGTGGCGTGGCGACTGGCCGACGTGGCGGCAGCCGCCGGCGACGATGCGGAGGCCAGTCGCTTCTTGATGGCGGCGCGCGCCGGATTCGAGGCGCTTTTATCGAAGCATCCACTCGCGTTTGCCGACCATGGCGCCGAGTTCTATGCGGGAAGCGGCGGCGACCCTCTACGAGCCTACGAGTTGGCGCAATTGAATCTGGCCAATCGACCGACGCTGCGCGCATTCGAGCTGGCGCATACCACCGCGCTCGCCGCCGGCGATCAGTTCGCCGCTGACGCGCTTCTCGTTCACGCGCGCGAGCGCTGGCAGGGAATGGCTGCATTTGAGAGCTCGGAATTGGCGTTGAGTCCAACGCGCGTAGAACGAAATGGTCCGCAAGGCGGACATTCGCTGAACACTACGCAGGAACAGGAGAAAGCAGATGCCAGGACGTAGGTCGTTCCTGATTGGGTGCGGATCCATGGTCGCGCTCCCCGCCTTCGGCGGAATCGCGCAGCCGTTGCCGAGTCGTGACGTATCTGAAGCCGCTCCGTCCGCTGTTGCGATTGGGCAGCCGGAGTTGAACGGAACGCACGAGCTGGCGTTTCGTATCGAGGGATGGGACTCGCCGTTCGATCCGCAACCGGCGCAGGACGGCAGGCCGTCGATCCGGATCAGCTCTTTGTGGCAAACCGCATGGCGCTGAACTGCATCCGCCGCGCATGGCACCGAACGATGGTCGAGTCGAGGTAGACCGATGACCATCGCGATCAAGCTGACCGTCAACGGCAAGCCCCAAGTTCTGCACACGGAAGATCCGAGCATGCCGCTCCTGTACGCGCTGCGCGATGAGCTCGGATTGCACGGACTTCACTTCGGATGCGGTCTCGCGCAGTGCGGCGCGTGCACCGTGCACTACTACGGCGAAGCACTGCGCTGCTGCGTGATGCCGATCTCGGCGGTGGCGGGCGCCGAGGTGGTCACGCTGGAGGGACTCGGCACTCCCGAGAAGCCCCATCCATTGCAGCAGGCGTTCATCGATGAACAGGCGGCCCAGTGCGGCTATTGCATCAACGGCATGATCATGCAGGCGGCGGCTTTCCTCGCCACCACTAGGCGCCCAAGCGAAGACCAGGTTCGACAGGCGCTGGCCGGCAACCTGTGCAAGTGCGGCACCCATGTACGCATCATTCGCGCCGTGATGCGGGCCGCCGAGAAGATGGCTTGAGGACGCGGGCTTCGATGCTTCCGATGCTCGACACTCCACTTTCGCGTCGCGTCTTCCTCAAGGGCGGCGGTGCACTCGTCGTCACGTTCGCCCTCGCGCCGCCGGCGATCGAAGCACAGCCCTCACGCAGCATCACCAAGAGCGTCAACCCCGACGACGTCGGTGCCTTCCTCGCGATTGACGACAGGGGGATGGTGACGCTCTATTCCGGCAAGGTCGAACTCGGCACCGGCGCCGTGACGGCGATCACGCAGATGTGCGCCGAAGAACTGTCGGTGCCGTTCGGCCGGGTGACGACGATCCAGGGCGATACGGCCCTTACGCCCAACCAGGGTCCGACGTTTGCGAGCCTCTCGATCCAGGACGGCGGCGTACAGATCCGGCGCGCGGCCGCGACGGCACGCGAGGCTTTGCTCGAGCAAGCTGCGGGCAAACTCGGGGTCGCGAAAAACGAACTCGCCGTACATGACGGCGTCATCACGCCGCGCAATGGCGGCAATGGAGTGCCGTACGCCGAGCTTGTCGGCGATCGCAGGCTGATGATCAAGGTGAACCCGGCCGCGCCGCTGAAGGATCCCAAGGAGTACACGATCGTTGGTAAGCCCGTGCCGCGCCTCGACATTCCGGCCAAGGTTTTCGGGACCTTCAACTTCGTGCAGGACGTGAAGGTGCCGGGGATGTTGCACGCCCGGATGATCCATCCGGCGGCGGTGCGGGCGAAGCTCGAAGGCTTCAACGATGCCGCGTGCCGCAAGATCACCGGCTACCTTCGCGCGGTTCGCAAAGGCGACTTCCTCGCGGTCGTCGCGTCCAACGAATGGGCCGCGATCAGCGCGTCGAACACGATCGTCGCCAGGTGGTCCGCGTGGGCAGGTTTGCCGGACGAGTCGAAGCTCTTCGAGTACGTCCGCAACTCCAAAGTGGAGCGCGACGTCGTGTTCCAGTCCGAAGGAGACTCGGCTGCGGGGCTGAAGCGCGGCGTCAAGACGTTGCAAGCGACGTACGAGCTTGCGATGAACACGCACGGCTCGATCGGTCCATCGTGCGCGGTCGCTGACTACAGGAATGGCCAACTCACGGTCTGGACGCCGTCACAGGCTAGTCATCTGTTGCGGGCGCAGCTCGCAATCATGTTGCAGATGAAGCCCGAGAACGTCCGGTGCATCTACGTCGAAGGCGCGGGCTGTTACGGGCGCAACGGTTCCGACGACTGCTCGTCGGAGGCCGCGCTGATATCGAAGGAGATCGGTCGTCCGGTGCGCCTGCAATGGATGCGTCAGGACGAGCACGGCTGGGATCCCAAGGGCCCGCCGGCCCTGCTCGACTATCGAGCGAGTCTGGATGCCGATGGACGCATCACTGGGTGGGAGGCCGATGGCTTCATACCCGAGCGGCCGCTGCGGCGCTCGGGCGTGACGCTGCTCGCGGCCGTACTGGCGGACTTGCCGAAGTTCGGGCCGCCCGGCGCCCCGCTGCACAACATCGGGCTCGGCATTCCCTATGCAATACCGAACAACACGCTGACTGCGCACTGGTTGATTGATACGCCGCTGCCCGCAGCGTGGATCCGTGCCCCGGGGCGCATGCAGAACACGTTCGGCAACGAGAGCTTCCTCGACGAGATTGCGGACGCGGCGGGCGTCGATCCGTTTGAGATTCGTGTTCGCTACTTGAAGGATCCGCGTGGGCTCGAAGTGCTCGAACGGCTGCGCCGCTTTGCGAAGTGGGAACAGAGGGGATCTAAGCCGCGCGATGCCGGACCTGTCGCGCGCGGTCGCGGCGTTTCGTATGCGAAATACGAACTGGTACGCACTTACGTGGGAGTTGTTGCCGACGTGAGCGTCGAACGCGCGACCGGCCGCGTCAAGGTCGACCGCGTTTCAGTCGTGCATGACTGCGGCCAGATCATCAATCCCGACGGGCTGCGCAACCAGATCGAAGGCAACGTCGTGCAGACCGTCAGCCGCAGCGTGGTCGAGAAGCTGACCTTCAGCCGCAGCGCCGTCACGAGTCTCAACTGGGGAAGCTACCCGATCCTGACCTTTCCCAACGTGCCCGAGGTTGTCATCGATCTGATCGACCGGCCGAACGAAGTTCCATGGGGCGCGGGTGAACCGACGACGTCGGTGATTCCGTCGGCGATCGCGAATGCAATCTTCGATGCGACCGGCGCGCGGGTGCGGTCGGTCCCGTTCCGGCCCGCGACGGTGCTGGCGGCTCTGGCGTCGGTGCCGCGCTAGCGCACATCTTTCGGAGGCGCCGCCATGCGTTTCGCCTGTCACCCCGTCGATGCGTCGTTCTTCGAATCGGCGCCGATGCGCTTCGAGAACGTGGTGGAGCTCGATGCATCGCCGGCGAAGGTATTCGCCATCTTTGAAGACGGCGAATCCTGGCCGAAGTGGTTTCGTTCCATTCACAAAGTGACGTGGACCAGCAAGAAGCCCTACGGCGTGGGCACCACGCGAACGGTGTGGCTGCCACCGGTGTCCATCGACGAGCACTTCTTCCGCTGGGAGCCGAATCGCCGGTTCTCGTTCTACGCGAGCGGCCTCTCGCTGCCCCTGGCGCATGCGCTCGCTGAGGACTACTCGCTCGAAAAAGTATCGCCCGGCAAGACACGATTCACTTACCGCGTCGCATTCGAGCCTCGCCTGATGGTCGCCATCGGCGGTCCCCTTTCGCGACTGTATTTCGGATCGATTTTCAAGCGGGCGTGCAAGAACCTGCAGAGCTACGTGCTGAAGGCCTGACGATCCATGACCCCGACCTACGACGATCGCAAGGAGACGTACGTTTCGGCGGCGTTCCATCCGGAGAACGTGGCCCTTCAAGGCGATGAAGACGAGGTGCAGAAGATCGTCGCGAGCGGCCCGCGCGGTGCGCTGGCGCTGGCCGGGTTGACGGTGGCCTTACTGCTCGCGCTCTGGTTCGCCTTTTTCATCCTGGTTTACCTGCCGCGAGGCGCCATTGGCTGAGACCGTCAACGCTTCGTCTTCCGATGCCGTCGATTTCTCCGAGCGGCGCTGGGCCCTCGTCGTCGCCGGTGTCGTCGCGCTCGTATTCGCCGTGATCATCTTTGCCAGCGTGCACTGGGCTGCTCAACCGCCATCCAACGTCGAGACGATCGATGCCAGCAGCCTCCACTTGTCCGGCGAGTTCATGGAAGCCAATCTCGGGACAGCGGTCCAGCCTGACGGATCAGCCGTTGTTCGCGTCATCGCGCAGCAGTATTCGTTCGTGCCCTCGTGCATCGTGGTGCCGACCGACACGCCGGTCGTGTTCCGCATGACGAGTCCTGATGTCATCCACGGGCTTCTGATCGCCGGGACCAATATCAACAGCATGGTGGTTCCGGGATTCGTCGCCGAAGTGAGAACGCGGTTCGACAAGCCCGGCGAACACCTGATGCCTTGCCACGAGTACTGCAGCGTAGGACACGAAGGCATGTGGGCACGGGTCAAGGTCGTCGATCGCCGCGAGTTCGCGCGTGACTACGGCGGGCAACAAAGGGCATCCTGTGTACGGTAGCAGCCGCCTCGTGCTGGCCCACTTCTGCGCGGCCTTCGCCGTGTTCGGCGTTGCGATACCGCTCGGCGCGTGGCAGATGCTGGTGCGCAGCCCGCTTCATCGATGGGTCGATCCGGAGTTCTACTACCGCGCGGTCACTGCGCACGGCACCGCGCTCGCCTATGTGTTTCCGACACTGATCGCGATGGGCTTCGGCTATGCCGTCTGCGCGACGTCGCTGGGGCGTCCGATGCATGGCATGCGGCTCGCGTGGGCAGCATTCTGGATGGTCATCGCCGGCGCCGCGATGGCGATGGCCACCGTGGCCGCGGGCGGAGCGACAGTGCTCTACACGTTCTATCCACCGCTGACAGGGAGCGCCTGGTACTACTTCGGTGTCTTGTTGGCGGTGATTGGCTCGTGGATCTGGATCGGGCTGATGGTTTCGCACTTCGTGCGCTGGAAGCGTGACCATCCGGGCCTGCCGGTACCGCTCGCGATGTTTGCCACCACGGCCGGCGCGCTGCTGTGGGCGTGGACGTCGCTGGGAGTCGGCGCTGAGATCCTGTTCCTGATATTGCCCAACGCGTTCGGCTGGACCGCGACGATCGACGCGGGACTCGCGCGGCTGCTCTTCTCATGGACCCTGCACGCGATCGTCTACTTCTGGCTGATGCCTGCCTACATCGCGCTCTATACCTTGCTGCCACAGGCTGCTGGTGGGCGCCTCTACAGCGACCACATGGGGCGGGTCACGTTCCTGCTGCTGCTGGTGTTTTCGATGCCGATCGGCATCCACCATCTTTTCACCGATCCGCAGATCGGCGCCGGCTTCAAGTTCCTGCACACGGTGTTCACCGGCATGGTCGCGGTGCCGACCCTGCTGACGATTTTCACGATCTGCGCGTCGCTCGAAATCGCCGGCCGCCTGCGCGGCGGCCGCGGCCTCTTCGGTTGGATCGGCGCTTTGCCGTGGGACCGACCGCTTGTGCTGGCTTCGGCGCTTTCGCTGGTCATGCTTGGGCTCGGCGGCGCGAGCGGACTCATCAACATGAGCTACGTGCTGAACTCGACGGTCCACAACACGCAGTGGGTCACCGGGCACTTTCACCTGATCTTCGGTGGCGCGATCGTGATCATGTATTTCGCGATTGCGTACGAACTCTGGCCGCGCCTGACCGGCCGTCCGCTCGCTGCGCCGAAGCTGGTGCGGCTTCAACTGTGGACCTGGTTCGTCGGCATGCTGGTCGTGACCCTGCCGTGGCACGCAGTCGGCGTGATGGGCCAGCCGCGGCGCATGGCGTACTTCGATTTCAGCGATCCCGCGCTCGCACAGCAGGCGATCTGGGTCAGCGTTTCCGCCGTCGGAGGATTCGTTCTGGTCTTGTCCGCGGTGCTGCTGCTCGGGGTCTTGATTGCCTCGCACCGCACTCCGGTTACAGCAGTTCCTCCGCTCGCGTACTCACTCGCGGTCCGTCCGCCGCGCAGCCTGCCGGCTTCGCTCAACGGCTTTCGAGTTTGGATGCTGCTGGTCGTGGCGTTGACGGTGGCTAACTATGGCTATCCGCTGGCGCAGTTTCTGTTTCTGCAGGGCACCAGCGTGCCTGCGTTTCCGGTGCAGCTGCGATGACCGACGAAGCTCGCCCGGGCACATTCGATCCGCGCTTCAGGAACTGGATCGCCGGCACGCTGATCCTGTTCCTCGTTTCGGTGGCGGTCGGCTTTGTCTGGCTGCCTTCCGCGCAACAAGGTGCGGGCGCGCGGGAACTGTGGACTGCGATCTGTCGCGCGGCCGGGCTGCCGGGCACCAGTGACGCCGCGTCGTCGCCCGTGACGGGACAGCCGTCTTCGACGGTGGCGTGGACCGTTGCGACGCGCGAGTTGATGACACGCGGCGACAGCGCCAAGGGCGCCGCGATCGCAACCACCTGCGGCAACTGTCACGGGGCCAACGGCATCAGCGCCGACGCGGCCATTCCCAATCTGGCAGGGCAGAGCGTCGCCTCGCTCTACAAGCAGCTAGAGGACTACAAGAGCGGCAAGCGCAACCCCGCCGTGATGGGCGTGTATGTCGATCCCTTGTCCAAAGATCAGTTGCTCGATCTCGCGACACACTTCGCGTCCCTGCCGAATCCCTTGGCGGGCGCTGCAACCCCATCCGGGTCGGTCGATCCGGGCGCGCGGAACCTGATTGAACTCGGCAGCCCGCTGCGAGGCATTGCATCCTGTGCGGCGTGCCATGGGCCCTTGGGTTTCACACCGGGTGCGCCGGACCTGCGCGCTCAGCAGCGTCCCTACCTCGAAGAACAGATGCAGGCCTTCAAGGCCGGCATCCGGCACAACGACATCAGCGAGCAGATGCGCAGCGTCTCGCGCGCGCTGACCAGTGATGAGATTGCGAAACTCGCGGCGTATTACTCGAGCTTCGCGCCAGTGACCAGGTAATAGGTCTTCGGGAGATGCGCCATGCTCGGTTTCGAACTCGGTTTCTGGGATTACGCGACCTTCGCGACGGCTGCGCTGGCCGGCGCTTCGGGTGTCCTGATTTACATCTGGATCGCCGGCTTGCCCGGGCGCATCGCGCTGGCGCGCAACCACCCGGAGGCCGAAGCGGTCAAGATCATGGGTTGGGCCGGCTTGCTGCCGACCATACTGCCGTGGATCCAGGCCTTCATCTGGGCGTTCAGGCCGACCGACATCGTCGACATCCGGCGTTTCCCGAGCGAAGAGACCAAAGCGCTCGACGAAGAGCGCGGGCGGCTTGAAAGCGATGCGAGACCAGTGCGTCGACACGGCGAGGCCACGAGGACCGCAGCGGCGCCACACGACGCATCGTCAATGTCGGAGCCGCCGCCCGGCGAAGCGAAAAGTTAGACGGAACAAGCGATGCTGCTCGGTTTCGTCCTGCTGTTCGCGTACGGCTTCACCGTATGGCTGGTGTTCTTCAGGTTCAGGTGGCTGAAGTTCACGATCGCATGGGGGTTTTTCTCCACGTTTTTCGTACTGCATCTTGGAATCATCTTTCTCCTCGGCCTGCGCTACGTCGCGCCGGCATCGACCGAGGCCCGCGTGATCCAGAGAACGATTCAGCTGACCCCGCGGCTTTCGGAGCCGACGCTGGTCACCGCCGTGCTGGTCGAGCCGAATGTCCATGTCAAACGCGGCACGCCACTGTTTCAGTTCGATCGGCGACTCTACGAATACAAGGTCAGGAAGCTCGAGGCGCAGCTTGCGAAGGCGACGCAGGACGTGCGGGTACTGAAGGCGGACACCGCGATCAACAACCAGAAGATCGCGAAGTTCAAGGCCGATCTCGCGTACGCGAAATACCAGCAGCAGCTTTCGTCTCAACTGGCAAAGAAGGGCGCCGGGCCGGAAGAAGACGTGCAGAAGTGGGCCGCCCAGGTCGCCGCCAACGAGGCCTCGATCAAGGAAGCGCAGGCTGAGGAACAGCGCGCGCAGCTGCGCTACACGTCGGACATCGGCGGCGTGAATACGACGGTCGCGGCGATTCAGGCCGAGCTCGATGAAGCCCGCTATTACCTCGACAACACGCTGATGGTGGCGCCCGAGGACGGCTACATCATGAATTTGCAGGTGCGTCCCGGCATGGTGGCTGGTGACGTTCGATTCGGCGCGATTGCCTCGTTCATCTGCGATGCCGACCGCTACCTGCTCGCCAACTACTTCCAGGAGAACCTGAAGTACGTGAAGCCGGGGCAAACGGTGGAGATCGCACTCGACCTGTATCCGGGCCAGATCTGGCCCGGCAAAGTCGCGGCGATCTGGCAGGGAAGCGGCGCCGGGCAGATGTTGCCGAGTGGGACGCTACCGAGCTTCAACTACGTGCCCGCCGAAGTGCCGCAGGGACAGTTCGTGGTCGCGATCACGCTCGACGACCCCGATCAGCTGAAGTTTCCGATCGGCACCCAGGGCCGGGCTGCGATCTACACCAACCCAAGCAGCCCGTTCATCGTGCTGCGGAAGATCGCGATCCGCTCCTACACCTGGTACAACTGGCTGTATCCGTTCTCGGGCTGATGCGCGCCACCCTTCTTCTCATTGCAGCGGTTCTTTCGGGCTGCGCGCTCAAAACTCCGCCGACGCATACCGACGTGGTCGAGCAGGCCTTGCCGAAGACGACGCACATCCCGCCGGCATGGCGCGCCGACTCCCGCGGCGGCCAGGTCACCAACGACTGGCTGAAGTCGTTCAACGATCCAATGCTGGAAGCGATCGTCGCCGAAGCGATCGCGAACAATGCGGACCTGCGCGTCGCCGCGGCCAAGGTCGCCGTTGCGCAGCAGACGGTGATCATCGTCGGCTCGCGGCTGAAGCCGTGGGTCGGCGTGCAACTCGGCGCCTCGACCACCTACGAGCGCGACGACGGGAATTTCAACAGTACCTCCGCGTTCATCGGTGCCGCCTGGGAGCTCGATGTGTGGGGGCGGCTGCGCGCCGAGCGTGCGGCGGCGGAGGCGAACGCGGAAGCGGTTGCGCTCGACTACGCGTACGCACGTCAGTCGATCGCAGCGACGACGGCGAAGCTCTGGTACCTCGGCGTCGAGACTTACCAGTTGCTTGCGCTCAGCGAGCGGGCCGTGAAAATCTATGGTGACCTGCTCGACCTGGTACAGATCCGGCGCAACGCCGGCAAGGACTCCGACCTCGATGTAGTCGACGTGCGCGCAAAGCTCGAGACGGCGCAAAGCGACGTCGAACGGGTGCGCGAGTCGTACGGCGAAGTGCGCCGTTCGCTCGAGGTCGTGCTGGGCCGTTACCCGGCGGCCGAGATCGAGATCGCAGCGGCTTATCCCGCGCTGCCGCCGCTCGCAGGCAGCAGCGTGCCCTCGTCGCTGCTCGAACGCCGGCCCGATCTCATCGCGGTTGAGCGCGAGGTGCTGGCGGCGTTTCGCCGGCAGGAAGCTGCGCAGCTTGCGCTGCTGCCTGAATTCTCGCTTTCGCTCACCGGCGGCCGGCTGGGCGACCAGGTGCTCTCGCTGCTGAATCTGAACCCATGGCTGGCCTCTGCCGGTATCGGCGCGTCGATCCCCATCTACGAAGGCGGGGCGCTGCAAGCGAAAGTCGAGATTGCGACCGCACAGCAGGCGCAGGCGGTGGCCCGCTATGGCGCCGTCGCACTCACGGCGTTCCGCGAAGTCGAGAACAGCCTGGCGAACGAGCGGTACATGGCCCTGCAGTTCCCGCTGGACCAGAAGTCGCTCGATGATCGGACCACCGCGGTGCAGATCGCGACGATCCAGTACAAGGCCGGGCGCAGGGATCTGCTGTGGGTGGCACAGCTGCAAGCCGAACAACTCGTCGCCGAATCGAACTTCATCCGACTGCGCGGCGCGCAGCAGGCGAACCGTGTGCGCCTGTATCAGGTCCTCGGTGGCAGCTTCGATGCGACGCCGCCAACCTCCTCTACCCCTTAGCAGGTCCGATTTGCCCTGCAGAGTCTGCATTCGCGAACACGACATTCTCAGAGGCAAATGACACGTCACTGATCCGTGAACTTCTGGAGAAGCCCACGTATTCCCTCACACGTTGCTGGCGTCTGCGCTCCTCGACGTCTCGCTCGCCATTGGCGCGTGGGATGCTCCGCAAGCGTACGACTGGACTGCGGCAAGTGGCCATCTAAGCCCGCGCAAGGTCGGCAGTGCCAGTTCGCCTCCCCACTGGTACCGGGAAGTTCGGCGCTCGCCGGGTTTCAAAGGACCGCCTTCGATCTGGCAAAGATGCTGTCACAACGCTGGGTCATCGCGGGCAAACGCCACCTAAACCAAAGGCCAGTTCTTGTGAGCGCGCGAGACTGGTAGAACAGCGCCAGCGTCGCAACCACGGAAGCCCCGCCAGCCGAGGCGTGATCAGCGTGAAGAGAAATTTGAAGAAGGGATTCGCGTTCGAATGAGTGCGTTCCGCTCGGCCCTAATGCAAACCGTACAGCCTGCTCGGCGCGGAAAAGACAAATATCGGCGTGAACACGTTCAACATCGGCATCGAACGCGTCGACGGCTCGTCGTCGATGGAGTTCCCGATCAAGCTGACGCCGGGCGTGCACAAGGTCGAAGTCAGCGCGAGCGGCCTCAGCAACATTGTCACGGTCGTGTCGCTCAACCTCAAGCCCTGTGTTCAGTGCTGGATCGTCGGCGAGCGCTTCGACCCGGTCGGCAACGTCATCGCGTGAAAGTCGGCCGGGCCCGGGCCGGATAGGAGAGACGCATGAGATCATTCCTGCATTCTGCGTTTGCAATTGCGATCGCGGTGCTGCTTGCCGGATGCGGAACGCCGCCACCGAACCCGCTGATGGGCTCCGGCCACACGCCGGACTATGCGGCTGGATTCAACGACGGCTGCAGCAGCGGCAAGAACTCGCAGGATCCGGTCGTTGGCTTCTACACCAAGGACGCGAAGCGATTCGAAACCGACAAGCAGTACGCGGAAGGCTGGAACGCCGGCTTCAGCAAATGCGCAAATCAGCAGATGCGGGAAAATGCCGAGGGTGGCAGGCGCTGAGCGCGCGGCGGCAGGCGATCAGATGCGGGACCTCTCGCTGGAGTACGGCCAAAAAAAAAAGCGCCGCAGCGCGGCGCAGATTCGAGTGAGTGAGCCCGATGGACGGGTCCATCGATCACGGAATGCACACTAGACCCGGGGACTTAAACCTGACTTAAGGTTCGACGCGGCTGTCGGACCATCCGATAGTCCCGGCGCCGCGCACTGTTAGCGAACGCTCGCACTCGACGGTTCCCCTGCCGCCTGGGCCGGTAGACGCACCGTGACCTGGAGGCTGCCGGCTGCGGTCGCGCCGAGAGCGACGCTGCCGCGGTGCATTTCGACGACCTGCGACACGATCGCGAGGCCGAGCCCGGTACCGCTGACGCCGGGCGTCTGGCCGCGATAGAAACGGTCGAACACGCGCTCACGCTCTTCCTCGGGGATGCCTGGGCCATTGTCTTCGACAGTCACGACGACGTCGTCTCCGGCACGTTCGATCGCGGCTTCGACGCGTCCACCGGCAGGCGTATAGCGGATCGCGTTGTCGACGAGGTTGTTCAACAGGATGCGCAGCGCATCCTCGCTGCCAGTGACACGGCAGTCGCCGGAGCCGACTCTGGGGGTGACATTGATGTGGCGCTCGGCGGCAAGCGGGCGCAGGTCTTCGATCACCGAGGCGACGAGTGTCGATGTGTCGATCACCGTCGGCGGGCTCGCAGCCGCATCGGGGTCCAGCCGCGCCATGGTCAGCAACTGCTGCACGAGGCGCGTCGCACGGCGTAGCCCCTGCCTGAGTTTCTCGAATGCCCTTGCGCGCTCGTCGTCGCTCGCGGCGCGCTCGGCCAGCTGCACCTGCAGGTTCAGCGCGGTGAGCGGCGTGCGCAGTTCGTGCGCGGCATCCGCAGCAAACCTGCGCTGCAGCGTGAAGGAGTGATCGAGGCGCGCCAGCAGATCGTTGAGCGCGTCCGCGAGCGGACGGATCTCGACCGGCAGCGCAGTGGTCGGCACCGGTGTCAACGCTGTCGGACTACGCTCCTTCACTGCGCCAGCGATACGGCCCAGCGGCGCGAGTCCGCGCCCGACGATCCACCAGCCCGCGAGGCCGAGGAACGGCAGCACAATCAGAACCGGCAGCAGCAGGCGCGACGCCGTACGTGCCGCGAGTTCGGTGCGCAGCGCCGTCGGCTGCGCCACCTGGATCAGCTGGCGGCCGGTGAACAGCGTGAACACACGCCACGAGCGCGAGTCGTGGATCACGGTCGCGTAGCCCTCGTCGGTGCGTGGCATCGGGCTGTCGCCGACGAGACGCGAGACGTACGGACGGTCGAACGCGGGATCCCAGATCTGGACGAGGACGCGCTGCGCCGGATTGGCCGAAACGCTTTCGAGCCGGCGCAGGTCGAGCACAGCGTGATCGCGCAGAGACAAAGCGACCTGGCGCAACTCCTCGTCGAGCAGGTCGTCCACCTCGTCACGCGCCGAGAAATAGGTCGCCGAGGCCGCAGTGAGGCCCGCGACCGCGAGCGCTGTGAGGAGGGCCGCGAGCAGCCAGCGCCGGATCGAGGTCATTCGGTGGCGGCGACGCCGCGCGGAGGTACCCGAATCGATGCGATTTGGATCATTCGGCCACCAGCGTGTAGCCCATGCCTCGCACGTTGTGGATCACGCCTTCGCCGAGCTTCTTGCGCAGGTTGTGAATGTGGACCTCGACGGCGTTACTGGCGACGGTCTCGTTCCACCCGTAGAGCTTTTCCTCGAGCTGCGCGCGCGAGAGCACGAGCCCGGCGCGCTCCGCGAGCGCCGCGACCAGCGCGTACTCGCGCGCCGACAGTGATACGGGTTCGCCGCGCCAGGTGACCTCGCGCGTGGCGGGATTCAGCGTGAGCTGGCCGCGCTCGATCACGGGTTCGGCGCGCCCGGCCGCGCGGCGGATCAGGGCGCGCACGCGCGCGGTGAGTTCGTCGAGATCGAATGGCTTGACAAGGTAGTCGTCGGCGCCGGCATCGAGACCCTTGATGCGATCACGCACCGTGTCGCGCGCCGTCATCACCAGCACCGGCACGCCGATGCGCCGCTCGCGGATGCTGCGCAGAACTTCGATGCCGTCGCGTCGCGGCAGGCCGAGATCGAGCACGACCAGCGAATACGGCGAGGCGCCGACTGCGGCCTCGGCTTCCTTGCCATCGCGCACCCAGTCCACGGCATAGCCTTCAGCTTTCAGGCCGTCGGCAACGCTGTCGCCGATCATCGAGTCGTCTTCGACCAGCAGGATGCGCATCAGCAGAAGGTCAAAACGCAGGGACGCAACGATAGCGCGCCGCTCGCAGTCACTGCGGGCGGGACATCCGGCGGCGCGCGATCGTGCGCACGACGATGGCACCGACGCCTACAGCGACGACAAGCACCAGCAGCAGCTTTTCGGCGCCGCTGACCCTGCCGAGCAGCGCTTCGACGGCCTGGCCGGCAGCAAAGCCGATCGCGCCGATGACGGCGGCCCAGATCACCGCGCCAAGTGCATTGGCCGAGACGAATTCCCATGTCGGCATCTTTCCGGCACCAAGCAGCATTGGCCCGCCGGTGCGCAGGCCGTACGTGAAGCGCAGCACGATCACGGCGCCCCAGCGCCAGCGCTCCAGCAAGCGATCGACTCGGGGCACGACGCGCGCGATCCAGGGGAGGTGTTCGGCGACGTGGCTGCCCCAGCGGCGGCCAAGGAAGAAGAAGAGGTTGTCGCCGATGAAGGCGCCGATTGCTGCGACGGCGACGACCGCGCGCAGGTCGAGCAGGCCCGTGTGGGCGCTCGCCGCTGCCAGCAGCAGGATGGTTTCGCCCTCGAGTACGCAACCGAGCAGCACCGCGATCAGTCCGTACTGGGCAACAAGCGCTTGCAGGTCCATTGGCTTCAGGTGTCCCGGGGACGCACACTATGGCATGCGCCGTGTGTGTGTCGTTTCGGAGAGAGCCCCTTGGCCGCTACGGCTGGCGGCGCAGCACTGCGCACTGGCGCTGACGCTTGCGATGGCGCTCGTCGGATGGACGACGGCCGCCGAGGAGCGCCGCAACTGGTTCGACACGCCTTTCGGCCAGGCGCTTGACGGCGCGCCTTACTGCCCGCGGCCGGAAGGTCCGCTGATTACCGAGAGCGAGATGCGCGCGCAGGCGCACGGCCGCATCGAGCGTGGCACCTCCTGCTGGCTCGCGAAGAAATGCGACGACAGCAACGTCTTTCGCCGCGATCCCGAGGTCCAGGCTCGCGTGATCGATGCCCTGCGGGCGGAGCCGAAGCTGGACGCTTCGAGCGTCTGGGTCACGACCGAGCGGCGCTGGATCACGTTGCAGGGTTGCGCGGGGTCGGCACGGTTGCGCGCGCTGCTGCTGGATCGGGTCAGGGCCGTGAGCGGTGTCGAAGCGGTGTTCGACGAACTCGTAGTCGGCCGCGCGAAACCGCGCTGGAAGGTCGACCCGAACTGGAAGGAGGAAAAAAACCGACGCGGCACCGCCGCGTCGGTGGGAGGGGCGCGCTAAGGAGACAGACGTTGACGCGCCAAGGAGACAACCGGTCTAGGCGTGGAAGCCGGGAACGCCCTGTTCGATCTGGTGCACACGCTGCGACGCATCGCGCTCATTGCTGGCGTCGGCGACATAGCGATCGTGGTCGCGCACCTGTGCGCGTTCGAAGGCCTCCGTGATCCACTCGACAAAGGCAGTCAGCTGGTTGCGTTCGTCGGTTCGCTGCAGAGTCTTTTCCATCGTCACTTCCTTGCGACGCTTTTCGCTGCGTCGCGGCAGTCCTATATTCGACCCGTTTGCCGGAAAAATAAAATAATGATTGCGGATACTTAGGATCGCAATTCGCGATAAAGCTCAACGTGCTCAGGGTCTTTGTTGCTGTTTTGCAGCAAGAGAGCGCCTTCGAGGAGTCGCTCTATCGGCAAACCGCCTAGGGTTCTGTTCGGGATCAGGTGCACGCGGCATAGGCTCACGGCTGCCAGCGGACCTGCCGACTCCTGACCAGCTCGATGCGCTTCTCGAGATCGGCTAGGCCGGTGGCGTCGGACAGGTAGCGCTCGACGACGATGGCCTGCCAGAGATCCGAGCGTCGCGCAAAGCGGCTGAACAGCAGCGGGAATAGGCCCCGCAGCGTGCTTGAGCGCAGCTCATTCATCGCGGCGGACTCTTCCTCATTCAGAGGAAGCGCGCGCAGGCCAGCCCCGGAACGCGAAGGGCTCGGCTTCCCCGGCACGCCGCTGGCGGATCGGCGCGGGAGAAACGAAAACGGCCAAGGCAACAAACGAAACGTCAACCTCATATGCAGCTCCTCCGGAGCGCTGAATTGCTGCTTTGCACAAGGCAATAATCGGTTCGGCTCTTGTGAAAATACAATCATATTTTCAGATACTTGTAATTGGTCGTTCAGATTGTGGATCTTACATGTTGCGGCGCCGCAAAATCGGAGGTAGGCTGGCCGCGAAGTGAGGTGAGCATGGAGCTCTACCAGCTGCGCACATTTGCGGCCGTGGCCGAAGCCGGCCATCTGACCCGCGCTGCCGAGCGGCTACACCTGAGCCAGCCCGCGGTCAGCGGACATATCAAGGCGCTCGAGCAGGAACTCGACGTGCGCCTGTTCGAGCGCGCGTCGACCGGCATGACCCTGACCGAAGCCGGCCGGCAGCTGCTCGCCCACGCGCAGAAGGTCCTCAGTGCGGCCGACGGCGTGAAGCTCGCCGCGAAGCAACTGCACGGTGCGCTGAGCGGGCTGCTGCGCGTCGGCACCGTTGCGGATCCCGTCGACAACCGACTCGGTGCGGTGCTCTCGGCCGCCGTGCAGCGCCATCCCTTGCTGCGGCTGGATCTGCACCAGACGATGTCGGGTACAGCCCTAGAAAGCGTGCGCGATGGGCGCCTCGATGCGACTTTCTACTTCGGCGACGCGCCGACTCCGCCTCTGGCCGCACTGCCGCTGCGGCAATTGATCTATCGCGTCGCGGCCCCCGCAGCCTGGACGTCCAAGGTGAAGGACGCGCGCTGGCCCGAAATCGCGGCCCTGCCCTGGGTGCGGACCCCGACGCTGAGCACGCACACGCAGCTCGTTTCGCAGCTTTTTGCCGCGCATGGACTCGAACCGCCTGAACCGGCAGTGCTCGCCGATGACGAAACGGTGATCACGAGCCTCGTGGCGTCCGGACTTGGCGTCGCGCTCGTCCGCGACGAAGTCGCGCGGGCGCGGGCCGAAGAGGGCGAACTCGCCGTCTGGCCCGGCGCAGCGATCGAGACAACGTTGTGGTTTGTCTATCCAGCGGCGCGTGCGGACGAGCCGGCAATCGCCGCGCTGATCGGACTCGTGCGCGAAGCGTGGAACCTCAGCGACAAGCATGGCCCGGTGAGCGCGGCAACGATCACGTAATTCTCTAGCGCGTCGCTGCGAACTGCTCCGGCGACCAGCCGCCCCCGATCGCCTTATAGAGATCGACCAGCGCCGCCTGACGCTCGCGCAACGCGAGCACGCGCTGGCGTTCGGCTTCGAGCAGGTTGCGTTGAGTGTCCAGCACATCGATGTAGCTGACGTAGCCGCTGCGATAGCGCGCCTCCGCCAGCGCGAAGGCCTTCGCGAAAAGCGTGCGACGTTCGTCCTGTGCGATGAAGCTCTCGCGTGCACTGCGATGGGCGACGAGCGCGTTGTGCGCATCGCGGAACGCCGACTGCACCGTCTGCACGTAGTCGAGCTCGACCTGTTGCTGGCGCGCCTTGGCCGCGTCCACTTGAGCCGATATAAGTCCCGCAGACACGATCGGCTGCAATGCGCGACCGGCGATGGACCAGACGAGGGCTGGCCCGGAGAACAGGTTGGCGAGGTCGGAACTTTCACTGCCGTAGGTGCCGGTCAGCACGAGCGACGGGAAGTACTGTGCACGCGCTTCGGCGACACGTGCGCTGGCCGCGGCCAGCTGCGCTTCGGACTGCCGGATATCCGGCCGACGCGCGAGCATGTCCGAGGGCAGCCCCGCCGGGACTTCTGGCGTCGTGCTCGCCTCCAGCGGGCCGCCGCGCGCAATCACCGGATTGAACACGGCGCGCGCGCTTCGGCCGGCGAGGGCCGCGAGCGCGGCCTCGGTTTCAGCGCGCACGCGTTCGAGCGGTGGGATCGATGCAGCAACGCTCGCGCGCTCGGCCTCTGCGAGGCGGAGGTCGAACTCGCTGATCAGTCCCGCGTCGTAGCGCTGCCGCTGCAGCGAGACGGCGTCGGTACGGGTGACCAGCGTGTCGCGCGAAATCTGCAGCTCGGCGTCGAGCGCCAGCAGCGTGAAGTAGCTGTTTGCAACCTGTGCCGCCAGCACGGTTCTCACAACCTCGGTGCTGTAGCGCGTGGCGAGCAGCGTGGACTGCGCGGCGCTCACGCTCGCCGCGACCCGACCGGACAGGTCGACCTCATACGATGTCTGCAGACCGGCGGAGAAGCGGTTGGCGGTCAGCGGACCGACGAAGGTCGTGGCGCTCGCCCCGCTGAGTTTGTCGCGCGACGCTCCGACGTAGGCGTCGACCGACGGGAACAGGTACGAGCGCGCGACGCGCAGGTTCGCGCGCGCTTCCTCGATACGCGCGACCGCGATGCCGAGGTCAAGATTGGCGGCGAGCGATTCTTCGATCAGCGCGGTGAGCTGCGGGTCGTTGAACTGGGTCCACCAGCGGCCGATCCCGGCGACCGGAGCAGCGCTGGTCGCCGGCACGTCGACCACGGGGACGGGCCGGGTCGTTGTCGAACAACCCGCCGCGAAGGCCGCGGCGAGCAGCGCGATGGCGATACGGTAGATGCGCCGACTCATTCGACACCCCGGTGATGCACGGTGCCGGCCTGCTGCGCGGCGATGCGCGCATGCAGTTCGGCGGTGTGATGCTCACCCGCCGTGACCTCGGAACGAAGCTCCTCGGCGCTGCGCGGCTCGCGCAGCGTGCGGGCGGTGATCAGCTTGAAGAAGAAAGGCACGAAGAAGATCGCGAGGAAGGTCGCGGCCATCATGCCGCCCATCACGCCGGTACCGGCCGAGATGCGCGCGCCGGCACCGGCGCCGGTCGAGAAGGCCAGCGGCACGACGCCGAGGATGAAGGCGAGCGAGGTCATCACGATCGGCCGGAACCGCAGCCGCGCCGCCTCGATCGCAGCGGCCGAGGTCGTGTAGCCCTCAGCAACCTTCAGCGATGCGTACTCGACGATCAGGATCGCGTTCTTCGCCGCGAGGCCGAGCAGCGTAACCAGGCCGATCTGGAAGTAGACATCGTTCGTGAGCCCGCGCGCCCAGACGGCAGCAAGCGCGCCGAAGGTGCCGAACGGCAGCGCCATCAGCACCGAAAGCGGCAACGACCACTTCTCATACTGCGCCGACAGGATCAGGAACACCATCACGACCGCCAGTCCCAGCGCGATGCCCGAAGTGCCGGACGAGCGCTGCTCCTGGAATGACGCGCCGGTGAACTCGACGTCAAAGTCCGGCGGCAGCGCCTCGCGCGCCACCTGCTGGATGCGCGCGATTGCCTGCCCCGAGCTGACGCCCGGCGCGGCAGTCGCGAACACCTTGACCGCCTGCTGGTTGTTGTATCGGTCGAGGGAGTCCGGCCCCGAGCTGTATTCCACGCGCGCCAGCGAGCGCAGCGGCACCATGGCGTTGCGATCCGAGCGCACCCACATCGCCCCGATGTCGTCCGGCCGCGTGCGATAGGCGGGCTCGGCGCTCATCAGCACCTGCCAGGTCCGCCCGTACTTGTTGAAGTCATTGACGTAGTAGCTGCCGAGCGTGGCTGACAGCGTGTTGAAAACTTCGTCGAGCGACACCCCCAGCGCCTTTGTTTTCTCGCGGTCAACGTCGACGTAGAGCTGCGGCACGTTCGGCTTCCACAGCGAATTCACCTGCACGAACATCTTGTCCTGATGCAGACGCCCGAGCAGCCCGCCCATCGCCTGGGCAAGCGCGGCCGGTCCGCCTTCGCCGCGATTGCGGATATAGAACTCCGCTCCGCCAGCGGCGCCCAGGCCGAAGATTGCCGGCGGCGCGAACGCGAGCGCGAGTCCTTCCTTGATGTGGCCGGTCTTCATGTAGAACTCGCCGACAAGCTCCTGCACGCCGACCGAGCGCTCGTCCCACGGTTTCTGCGTGACGAAGATCGTCGCCGCGTTGTTGCGGAAGCCGCCGCCGAGAAAATCGAAGCCGGTAAAGGCGACGACGTCGAGATTGTTGGGGTTGCTCTTCAGGATGTCAGTGACCTCCGCGACCACCTTGTCGGTGCGCTGCAGGGTGGCCCCGTCCGGCAGGATCACCGCGGCGATGAAGAAGCCCTGGTCCTCGTCCGGCACCAGCGAACCCGGCGTGAAGCGCCACAGGCCGGCGGCAATCAGGACCATGCCGCCAAAGAGCAGCAGCGCGATGGCGCCGCGACGGATCATCCAGATCACGCCGCTGGTGTAGCGCATCCGCACGCCGTCGAACCAGCGATTGAAGCCGCGGAAGAAGCCGCGCGGCTCGGTCTGATGGCCGTGCAGCAGCATTACGCACAGGCTCGGTGTGAGCGTCAGCGCAACCAGACCCGAGATCGAGACCGCGATCGATATCGTAATCGCGAACTGGCGGTAAAGCTCCCCGGTCAGGCCGCCGAGGAAGGCGATCGGGACGAACACCGAGACCAGCACCAGCACGATCGCGATGACCGGCCCGGTGACCTCCTTCATCGCGATGATCGCCGCCTCGCGCGCGGCGAGCTTTTCCTCGCGCATGATGCGTTCAACGTTCTCCAGCACCACGATCGCGTCGTCGACCACGATGCCGATCGCCAGCACCATGCCGAACAACGTCAGCGTATTGATCGAATAGCCGAGGATCAGCAGCCCCGCGAACGTGCCTATCAGCGACACCGGTACCGCGATGATCGGGATCAGCGTCGCCCGCCAGTTCTGCAGGAAGAGGTAGACGACCAGGAACACCAGCAGCATCGCCTCACCGAGCGTCTTCACGACCTCGCGGATCGACACTTCGACAAAGCGTGTCGTGTCGTACGGGACGGCGTAGGCAAGGCCCACGGGGAACGATGCCGACATGCGGTTTACGGTGTTCTTCACCGACTGCGCGACCTCGAGAGCGTTGGCTCCGGGCTGAAGGAAGATGCCGACGAGCGTCGCGCTGCGGCCGTTGTAGCGCCCGATGAAGTCGTAGTCCTTGGAGCCGAGTTCGACGCGTGCGACGTCCCGCACCCGCACCTGCGAACCGTCGGGGCTGCTGCGTACGATGATGTTCTCGAATTCGGCCGGGTCGGCGAGCCGACCGCGGGTCGTGATCGTGTACACGAGGTCCTGCTTGGCATCGCCGTACGGCGCCTGCCCGACCTTGCCGGCGGCGAACTGCGCGTTCTGCTCGTTGATTGCGCGCACGACATCGCCGGTGGTGAGCTGAAGCTGAGCCAGCCGGTCCGGCCGCAGCCAGATCCGCATCGCGTAGTCCTTCGCGCCGAAGATCTGGACATTGGTGGTGCCGGGGATGCGCTTCAACTGATCGAGCACGTTCAGCGTCACGTAATTCGACGTGAACAGATCGTCGTAGCGCCCGTCGGGCGAGTAGAACGCCAGCACCTGCAGGAACGACGACGAGCCCTTCTCGACGTTTACGCCTTGCCTGCGCACCTCCTGCGGCAGCCGCGCCTCGGCCTGCTTGACGCGGTTGTTGACGTTGAGCGCGGCCTGATCGACATCGGTGCCGATCTCGAACGTGACCTGGATCTGCACCAGGCCGTTCGAGGCAGAGTTCGAGCTCATGTACATCATGTGCTCGACGCCGTTGATTGCGTTCTCGAGCGGCGCGGCGACCGTCTGCTCGAGCACGGCCGCCGAGGCGCCGGGATAGACCGCCTGCACCGTCACCACCGGCGGCGCGATCTCGGGGTATTGAGCGATGGGCAGATTGCGCATCGCTGCGAGTCCCGCCAGCACGATGAAGACCGACAGCACCGCGGCGAGGATCGGGCGGTCGATGAAGAAGCGGGAGAACATCGGGGTTCCTGTGATCGACGGTGGCGCTCGTGGAAACGCCCGCCTTACTTCTTCGCTTCGGGCTTCTTGGCCTCACCGGGGCCTGCGCCGGGCGCACCGGGCGTCGGCCCGAGCGCGATCGGCGCGCCACCCGGGATCGGAAAGAGCTTCGCCTGGCCCTCGACGATCACCGGATCGCCGGGCTTCAGCCCCGACTCGACCACCCACAACTGCTGCCCGCCGAGTTCGACCCAGTCGCCGACTGTCACCGGGCGCGGCTGCGCCACATCCATCTTTCCGTCCTGTGATTTGGCTGCGACATAGACGAACTTGCCCTGCGGCCCGTCCATGACGGCGCGCTGCGGCACCACGATCGTGTTCGCGCGCGTCGCACCTTCGAGCACCACGCGCACGAACTGTCCCGGCCGCAGAGTCGCGTCCGGATTCGGGAGTTCGGCGCGCGCATCGAAGGCGCCGGTCGCTGTGTTGATGCGCGGGTCGATGAACGCGAGCCGACCCTTGCGCGCGTAGACGGTGCCGTCCGAGAGCTTGACCGTCACCTCGTAGGCAGGCGTACCGCTCCTGTCGGCGGCGGGTGCTTTGAGCGTGCCGGCCGCGACCAGGCGGTTGAGCCGCAGTTGCTCCGCCTCGGAAACGCTGAAGTTCACGTAGATCGGATCGATCTGCGAGACCGTCGTCAGCAGGCTGTCCTGGGTCGGCGTCACCAGCGAGCCTTCGGACTGGCGCGCCTTGCTGGCAAATCCGCTGACCGGAGCGGTGACGTTCGTATAGCCGAGGTTGAGGCGCGCCTCGGTCAGCCGCGCCTGCGCCTGCTTGACCGCGGCCGCGCCGGTTTCCTCGCCTGACACGGCTTCGTCGTATTCGCGCTGGCTCAGCGCGTTGCTGCCCTTCAGCGGCTGCACGCGCTCGAAGTTGCGATGGGCCTGCGCATACTGCGCCTGCGCGCGCGCCAGATCGGCCTCGGCGGCCTGCGCCTGGGCGGCGTACGGCTTCGGGTCGATCAGGAAGAGCGGCTGCCCGGCGGTGACGCGACCGCCTTCCTGGTACAGCCGCTTCTCCAGGATGCCCTGCACGCGGGCGCGGACCTGCGCCTCCTTCGAACCTTCGGTCTGGCCGACGAACTCGAAGTGCACCGGGACCGTGAGCGCCTGAGCGGTCTCCACAGAGACCGGCGCCGGGGGGAACCCGCCGCCCTGCTGTGCCGAAGGCCCGCACGCTGCCAGCAGGGTTGTGGCCAGCGCGGCGCCGATGCCGGCCGCCAGTACGGAATTCGATTCAGGAGAGGAAGCCATCGATGTCCACCAATTCGTCTTCTTTTGCGCTGGCGCATAATACATACAGACGTGTATGTACGAAAATGATTAAAGGGTCACGGGCGCGGGGCGACCCGGCGGGCTGTGGCATCGCCGGCCCGCAATGGATACGTCGAACGGGCGAGAGCCGAATCGACGGACGGAGGCGCGGCTTTGGCGCCGCGACGGCATCGACTTGAGGAATTTCGCTAGGCATCGAGAGCAGATGGCAAGGAAGACAAAGGCCGAAGCGCTGGAGACGCGTGAGCAATTGCTGGACGCGGCCGAGCGCGTATTCCGCGCCCGCGGTGTGGGCAATGCAACGCTCGAAGAGGTTGCGACTGCCGCCGGGATGACGCGCGGCGCGGTTTATCACCATTTCGACAGCAAGGCCGCCTTGTTCGAGGCGCTGGTGCGCCGGGCCGAGATGCCGATGGGCGCCGCCTTCGGCGAGCCGGGCGTCGTCGTGGGCGATCCGCTGGCCGCGGTGCGCGACCAGGCGGTCCTGGCGTTGCGCCATCTGGCCGATTCAGCCCGGGTGCGGAACATCTTCGAGATCGTGTCCCTGCGCTGCGAGTATTCCAAGGAACTCGCACCAGTGGCGCGCCGGCGCAAGAAGGAAGCGAACCAGTGTCTGGCTCAGTGCGGCGGTCTGCTCGACCAGGCGGTCGCGCGCGGCCAGCTGCCGAAGGGCACCGACACAGCGCTGGCCGCCCGGGCGCTCCACTCCTACATCGGTGGCCTGATGCGCGATTGGGTGCAGGCGCCGCGCAGCTTCGACCTGCACGCCGCCGCGCCCGGCCTGATCGGCCTATTCCTCGCCGGGCTCCGGGCCTGTCCACCGCGGGTGTCGGGTATCGCGTGACCAGTTGACGTTTACGTCAACGGCAGCTAGCTTGTCCCCTGCCGCATTCCCGCCTGCGCGCAGTTTGCCCTCCGGCCACGCGCGCGACGATGATTCGACTTCCAGCCGGCGGGCGCCGGCGCAGGAGCGCGCGATGACCGACCTGTCCGAGATCAAGAAGCTCGCCAGCTACCGTCCGAAGCACAAGGTGCGGTTCGTCACCGCGGCGAGCCTCTTCGACGGTCACGACGCCAGTATCAACATCATGCGGCGCATCCTGCAGGGCATGGGTGCCGAGGTGATCCATCTGGGCCACAACCGCTCGGTCGAGGAGATCGTGACGGCCGCGCTGCAGGAAGACGTGCAGGGCATCGCGGTGTCCAGCTACCAGGGCGGACACGTCGAGTTCTTCAAGTACATGCTCGACCTGCTGCGCCAGCGCGGCGGCGACGGCATCCGCGTCTACGGCGGCGGCGGCGGCGTCATCGTGCCGGCCGAGATCAAGGAGCTGCACGACTACGGCGTCGCGCGCATCTTCTCGCCCGAGGACGGCCAGAAGATGGGCCTGCAGGGCATGATCGGCCTGATGGTTGCCGAGTGCGACCGCGACCTTGGCACGGAAGCGCCCGCCTCGCTCGACGCGCTGCGGGACAAGGATCTGACCCGGCGCTGGCGCGCGCTGGCGCGTGTGATTACTGCGCTCGAGCTGAACGAAGCCGACCCGAAGTTCGTCGAAGCGCTGCACAAGGCCGCCGACACGGCCAAGGTGCCGGTGCTCGGCGTGACCGGGACCGGCGGCGCCGGCAAGTCGAGCCTGACCGACGAACTGGTTCGCCGCCTGCGGCTCGACCAGGGCGACCAGCTGAACGTCGCGCTGATCTCGATCGACCCGTCGCGCCGCAAGAGCGGCGGTGCGCTGCTCGGCGACCGCATCCGCATGAACGCGATCGGGCCGTGGAACACGGGATCGAGGGTCTATATGCGCTCACTCGCGACGCGCGAGGCCGGCAGCGAGATCAGCCAGGCACTGCCACACGCGATTGCGGCGGCCAAGGTCGCGGGCTTCGACGTCGTGATCGCCGAGACGTCGGGCATCGGCCAGGGGGACGCGGCGATCGTCCCGCACGTCGACCTGAGCCTCTACGTGATGACGCCCGAATACGGGGCCGCAAGCCAGCTCGAGAAGATCGACATGCTGGACTTCGCGAACTTCGTCGCGATCAACAAATTCGACCGCAAGGGCGCTGCGGACGCGCTGCGTGACGTCAGCAAGCAGGTCCAGCGCAACAAGGGTGACTTCTCGAAGAGGCCCGACGAGATGCCCGTGTTCGGCACGCAGGCCGCGCGCTTCAACGACGACGGCGTGACCGCGCTTTACCAGGCTTTGCTGCCAAAGCTGAAGGAACTCGGGCTGAAGACCGGGACGTCCGTGCTGCCGCCGGTGCACACGCGCCACTCGACCCACCAGGTGCCGATCGTGCCGCCGCAGCGCACGCGTTACCTCGCGGAAATCTCCGACACGGTGCGTGGCTACAAGCGCCACGCGCGCGAACAGGCGCACATCGCGCGCGAGCACCAGCAGCTCGCCACCGCGAAGAAGCTCCTCGCCAGCGAATGCAAGGAAGAGAACGCGAATCTCGCCGCGCTTGCCGCCGATCGCGAGAACAGGCTCGACCCACGCAGCCGCAAGCTGCTGGCGATGTGGCCGAAGATGCAGCAGGCCTACGCCGGCGACGAGTACGTGGTGAAGATCCGCGACAAGGAGATCCGCACCAGGCTCACGCACACGTCGCTCTCCGGCAGCAAGATCAAGAAGGTTGCGCTGCCGCACTACGAAGACCACGGCGAGCTGCTGCGCTGGATGCTGCTGGAAAACGTGCCCGGCTCGTTCCCGTACACGGCGGGAGTTTTCGCGTTCAAGCGCGAGAACGAAGACCCGACGCGCATGTTCGCCGGCGAAGGCGACCCGTTCCGAACCAACCGGCGCTTCAAGCTGCTCAGCGAAGGCATGCCCGCCAAGCGGCTGTCGACGGCGTTCGACAGCGTCACGCTCTACGGCAACGACCCGGCGCTGCGGCCCGACATCTACGGGAAGGTCGGCAACAGCGGAGTCTCGATTGCAACGTTAGACGACCTGAAGGTGCTGTACGGCGGCTTCGACCTGACCGCGCCGAACACCAGCGTCAGCATGACGATCAACGGCCCGGCACCGACCATCCTCGCGATGTTCATGAACGCGGCGATCGACCAGAACCTCGACAAGTTCCGGCAGGAAAACGGCCGCGAACCCACCGACGACGAGGCGGGCAAGATCCGTTCGTGGACTCTGGAGAACGTGCGCGGCACCGTGCAGGCCGACATCCTGAAGGAAGACCAGGGCCAGAACACCTGCATCTTCTCGACAGAGTTCTCGCTGAAGGTGATGGGCGACATCCAGCAGTACTTCGTCCACCACAACGTGCGCAACTTCTACTCGGTCAGCATCAGCGGCTACCACATCGCCGAGGCCGGGGCGAATCCGATCAGCCAGCTCGCGTTCACGCTCTCCAACGGCTTCACCTTCGTCGAAGCCTATCTCGCGCGCGGCATGCACATCGACGACTTCGCGCCGAATCTCTCGTTCTTCTTCAGCAACGGCATGGACCCGGAGTACACGGTGATGGGCCGCGTGGCGCGGCGCATCTGGTCGGTGGCGATGCGCGACAAGTACGGCGCCAACGAACGCAGCCAGAAGCTCAAGTACCACTGCCAGACCAGCGGCCGGTCGCTGCACGCGCAGGAGATCGCGTTCAACGACATCCGCACCACGCTGCAGGCGCTGATCGCCACGTACGACAACGCGAACTCGCTGCACACCAACGCCTACGACGAGGCGATCACCACGCCGACCGAGGAGAGCGTGCGGCGCGCGATGGCGATCCAGATGATCATCAACCGCGAGTGGGGCCTCGCGAAGAACGAGAACCCCAACCAGGGCAGCTTCATCGTCGACGAGCTCACGGAGCTGGTCGAAGAGGCGGTGCTCAAGGAGTTCGAGGCGATCAGCGAGCGCGGCGGTGTGCTCGGCGCGATGGAACTCGGCTACCAGCGCGGCAAGATCCAGGAAGAGTCACTGCACTACGAGCACCTGAAGCACACCGGCGAGTACCCGATCATCGGCGTCAACACCTTCCGCAATCCTCACGGCGACCCGGTGCCCGACCACATAGAGCTCGCGCGCTCGACCGACGAAGAGAAACAGAGTCAGCTCAAACGCCTGCAGGATTTTCACAAGCGCAACGCCAGGGAGGCCCCGGCGATGCTGAAGCGCCTGCAGCAGGCGGTGATCAACAACGAGAACGTGTTCGCGGTGTTGATGGACGCAGTGCGCGTGTGTTCGCTGGGGCAGATCACGAATGCGCTGTTCGAGGTGGGAGGGCAGTACCGGCGCAGCATGTGACCGGCGGCCGGTGGGAGACCGATCCGGCTCATGGCCAACCCCCGAGCGGAGAAACTCGTTTGCGGCGATACTCGGGAGTCGAGGCGCCGTCGGGGCGCTTCATTGAAGAACTGGAAGCCGCATGAGCAAGACAAGGAGCGTTCCGCCCAAACCCGCGTATATCCCACCGAGTGCGGTCGTATGGACCGAAGAGCGTCTGGCGGCGCTCGACACGGCGCAGCTGGTTAACCTGCTGTCGAACCTGCGGACGCAACGCGCCTGCGGTCGTGTTTCGGAAGCCACTGCGGCGGACATCGAGGTGCGGATCAGGGCCCGGTTGCCTGCGCGCGCGCTTGTGGTCAAACGCAGTCGGCCGAGGAGCGAAGTACAGCTCGAAGCCCGGGCTGCGGAACAGTTGGGGGCGCTCGCGACCGAAGTTGCGCGCCGCTATGACATGAGCGCGGAATCGGCGATCCAGGCGTCGGCCGCGACGCGGGGCTTCAGGCCCCAGCCGCTGACGGACGGCAAAGGCCGCGGCCGCGCCGGCGCGTCGGTCCGGGCCGGAAGCACGGCGATCGAGCGTTTCGTCGCATACCGTCGCGGGGATTCGTTTGTGAGCCTTGCGTTCATCCTGTTAGTAGACCAGGCGAACGAAAACGGCCGTTACGTGCTGCTCGGGACGGACGACCTACTGGGCGCAGAGGTCGCGCCGAACGAGTACACCCACATCGCCGAGCAACACGCCTGGTCGGCGGCGTCGCGCGCGCGGATGCGGGCCGAGCCGGTTGCCGGCTTTCTCGAGGGTGCCGAACGGTACGAGGCGCTGATCGCTCGTATGACGTCGCCTCTGCAGTAGCGCGCGCGGCGTGGTGCGAGGACGGTTTGGTCAATTTCAAGCCGCCTTTCAAAGAAACAGATTCGACGGGACGCGGGGGATCGCGTACACTTGGGCTGCTTTCGTTTGAGTCGCTTGTCCTTGGTCTGCTCCAGTCCGCGCCCGCCGCGGAGTCTGTAGTTCTCCCGGTTCACGTTTCTTGATCGTTCGCTCGCTGCCGGGAATTTCCGGCCGCGGATTCAATTCTCACCATCAAGGAACGAGAAAATGGCACAAGGTACTGTCAAGTGGTTCAACGACGCCAAGGGTTTCGGCTTCATCACGCCGGAAGATGGCTCCAAGGACCTGTTCGCGCACTTCTCCGAGATCCAGTCCGGCGGTTTCAAGTCGCTGGCTGAAGGTCAGCGCGTGCAGTATGTCGCCAAGGATGGGCCCAAGGGTCCCCAGGCGTCGCAGATCCAGATCATCTAGATCCGGTCTGCATCAGAAGAACCGCGGCACGCGCCGCGGTTTTTTTTCGCCTCGCCACCGCCCTTCGGTTATCGCGGCCCCGGTGCGGCGCCCGTCAGCACCAGCAGAATATCGGCATACCAGGCGACGTTGAGTCCGAGCGGATCGTCGACCTGCTGATCGCGACCTTCCATGTCCATGCGCGATGAATGCACGCCGAGCAGTTTCCAGGGAAGCCCCTGCGGTCTGCTCGTGCGCACAACGACGGGCGCTCCACTCATTCCACGATGAGTCCGTGCGTCGGTCAGGAAGCAGCCCTCGCCCTGAAAGCGGACCCCGAATGAGGAGGCGATCGCAGCCTGCCGGACGACCGGCAGGTGGTGCAAGGTGTCATAGAAGCCCAAGGGGAATCCGACGATCTGCAGGGCGGCTCCCACCTCCAGCTCCGCCAACGAATGCTGCAGGTGATCGGGATCGAAGCAGCGGATGGATGCCGACGGTGGCAGGACCGCACGATCGATTTCGACGACGGCCACGTCGACCTCGCCGCCGATGTCCCGGCCTTGCCGCCAGACGCTTTGGCCGTCCTGGTACAAGGGCAGTGAAACGGTCGCAATGCGCGTGAGATCGACCGGATCCGTATGCATCGCGATTTCGAGCCGGTCCGGAAAGTGCGAGGAGGGTCGGTCGAACACGACATGGCGACTCGTGACTAGGTACAGGCGTTCCTCGCGCTCGAAGAAGAAGCCGCTGGCGGTCGTCAGCCGCCGTGCGCCCAGGTAGGTGGACACTTGGGTGGTGGTGAGGAGAATGGGCTCGGCCATGGAATTGCGGGAGTGGAATGCCTGCAAACCGAGAGCCTACGCCCAGGCTGTAACAGCGCGCTCGAGACGCGGGCGCCTTGCGCACCGGCGGACACTCCGGCTGTCGATACGGCAACGGGAGGGCGATGTCATCGTGGTCTCCTCACGCTGCCCGGGTGGTCGTGGAGTTGGATGACGGCGGCGTTCGCTTCGGCTGGAAGTGAAGGAATTCTTGGCTGCGCATGGGTCCCGGCGACGGTGTCGATTCGATCCGCCAGCCATCACGCGCCCGCGGCCTCAGTGTCGGGTGAACAGCGCGTTGAGATCCGCTCCGGGCGCGGCGTCCTTGAGGCCGGCAAAGGAACCCTGCTCGGCTAGAAGTTTCGCGGCGCGCATGAATCCGCCCCAGGCAGTACGCGCGAGCGCGCCGCCGACGCTGATACGCCGCACACCGAGCGCGGCGATGTCGGCGACCGTCAGGTCGCTCGGCCAGCCGACCAGCGCATTGACTGGCCTGGGTGCAAGCGCGGTGACCACCGCGGCGATCTGCTCGCGCGTGCGCAGGCCCGGCGCGTAGAGGCAGTCCGCGCCCGCCGCGGAATAAGCCTTCAATCGCGCGATCGCCTCATCGAGATCGGGTCGACCCGCGAGGAAACATTCGGCGCGGCCGACCAGCAGCGTGTCGCCGCCCTTGGCGTCAATCGCGCGCCGCGCGGCGCGCACGCGCTCGACGGCCGCGTCGAGTTCGTAGAGCGGTCGCGTCGCGTCGCCGGTCGAGTCTTCGATCGACAGCCCGGCGACGCCGGCCTCGACCGCCAGCCGGACGCTCTCTGCAACGCCGTCCGCATTGGCTGCAAAGCCGCTTTCGAAGTCGGCGTTCAGAGGAACATCGGTGGCTTCGACCATCTGCCGCAGATGGGCGATTACTAGGTCGCGCGTGACTCCGTTGTCCGGACGCGCCTGCGACCAGGCGAAACCTGCGCTGGTGGTGGCGAGCGCCTTGAAGCCGAGGCTCTGCAGGTAGCGCGCACTGCCGGCATCCCACGGGTTCGGAATCACGAAGCAGCCGCTCTCGTGCAGGCGGCGGAACGTGCGCCGCTTGTCCGCGATGCTCGGACGAATCGTTTCCATGCGTAGCCTCCGTTGACGCTTGCTTCGAGGTGAAAGCGGCGATCGCCGCAACAGTACATCTGAACGACGCGGCAGCGATTGGCGCGCTGCCGTGGCCCGGCCGTCGCGATCGGTGCGGCGCGTATCCTTGGTCGGACGACGGAATCCGACAAGCGACGAGGGAGGAGCACGATGTACCCAGCGGCGAGCCTGGCCGAAATCGACAAGCGGGTTTCGCTGCATCCCTTCACCAACCTGCGCAAGCACGAGGAGAAGGGTCCGGTCGTGATGACGCGCGGCCGCGGCATCTACGTCTATGACGACCAGGGCCGCGAATACATGGAAGGCATGGCCGGGCTCTGGTGCGCGTCACTCGGCTTCTCCGACGAGCGCCTGATCGCGGCAGCCACGCGCCAGCTCAATACGCTGCCGTACTACCACGGCTTCGCGCACAAGACCTCGGACGTCGCCGTGCAGGCGGCGGCGGACCTGATCGCGTTGGCTCCCGGAAAGATGGCGCGCGCATTCTTCGGCACCAGCGGCTCGGACGCCAACGACACCGCGATCAAGCTGGTGCGCTACTACAACAACGCACTGGGCCGGCCGGCGAAGAAGAAGATCATCGCGCGCACCAAGGGCTACCACGGCGTGAGCGTGGCCGCCGCGACGCTGACCGGACTGCCGCACCTGCACACCGGATTCGACCTGCCGGGCCCTGACGTCGTGCGCGCTGACTGCCCGCACCACTATCGCTTCGCGCAGGTCGGCGAGGGCGAGGAAGCCTTCGCGGCGCGGCTGGCGCGGCAGCTGCAGGCGCTGATCGAGAAGGAAGGCCCGGAGAACATCGCGGCGTTCATCGCCGAGCCGGTGATGGGCGCAGGCGGTGTGATCCCGCCGCCCGCGGGTTACTTCGACGTGGTCCAGCCGATCCTGAAGCACTATGACATCCTGCTGATCGCGGACGAAGTGATCTGCGGCTTCGGCCGCACCGGCCGCATGTGGGGCAGCGAGACGTACGACATCGAACCCGACATCGTGACCTGCGCCAAGGCGCTGACCGGCGGCTACGTGCCGTTTTCGGCGACGATGGTGTCGGAGCGCGTGTACGAGCCGATCGCGGAACAGTCGGCGAAGCTCGGCATGTTCGGCCACGGTTACACCTACTCGTGCCATCCGCTGGGCGCCGCCGTGGCGATCGAAGCGATGAACGTCTACCGCGAAACCGACATTGCGGCGCGCGTGCGCGACAAGGCGCCGCGCTTCCAGGGCGGACTGCACGCGCTGCTCGCGAGCCCGATCCTTGGCGAGGTGCGCGGCCTGGGGCTGATCGCGGCAGTCGAACTCGTGAAGGACAAGACGACGCGGGAATCCTTTCCAGCCGCGGCCGCCGTGGCGCCTTACTTCGCGGAGCGCGCGCATGCCCATGGCCTCGTCGTGCGGCCGCTCGGCGACGCCGTGGCGCTTTGCCCGCCGCTCGTGATCACGCCTGCGGAGATCGACGAGATGCTGGCGCGCTTTACGAAGGCGCTGCGCGACACCGAGGCTTACGCGCAGCAGTGGAAGTGACGCGGTTCGTCGAGTTCGCGGGCGTCTGCAAGACCTACGACGGGCGGTCGAACGTCGTCGACTGCCTCGACCTCGCGGTTGCCGAGGGCGAGTTCCTGTCGTTGCTCGGCCCGTCGGGCTCGGGCAAGACGACGACGCTGATGATGCTGGCCGGCTTCGAGCGGCCTACCGCAGGCCACATCCGCCTGCGCGGCGAATCGATCGAGCGGCTGCCGCCGTATCGGCGTAACTTCGGCATGGTCTTCCAGAACTACGCGCTGTTTCCGCACATGACGGTGGGCGAGAACCTCGCGTTCCCGCTGTCGGTGCGCGGCATCGGCAGGGACGTCGCGGCGCAACGCGTGCAACGCGCGCTCGAGATGGTGCGGCTGCCCGGCATGGAGACGCGCATGCCGGCGCAGCTCTCGGGCGGGCAGCAGCAACGCGTCGCGGTAGCCCGCGCGCTGGTGTTCGAGCCGCAGCTGATCCTGATGGACGAGCCGCTCGGCGCCCTCGACAAGCAGCTGCGCGAGGAAATGCAGCTCGAACTTCGCGGCCTGCACGAGCGGCTCGGCATCACCATGGTGTATGTCACGCACGACCAGTCCGAGGCGATGACGATGTCGGATCGCGTGGCGGTGTTCCAGCACGGCCGCATCCAGCAGATCGACGATCCGAAGACGCTCTACGAGCGTCCGTCAAACCTCTTCGTGGCGTCGTTCATCGGCGAGAACAACCGTCTGAAGGCGCGCGTGATCGGCAATGGTGCGGGCAGTGAGTGCGTCGTGGAGCTCGAGGGCGGAGCCGAAGTGCGCGGGCATTCGGCCGGTGCCTGCCAGGCGCCTGCATCGGCCACTGTGTCGATCCGGCCCGAGCACGTCAACGTCGTGGCTGCCACGACTCCCGCGGGCGCGGGCAACCGGGTGCCGGCGCGTGTGATCGAGACTATTTTCCTTGGCGGTCATGTCCGGGTGCGCCTGCAGACCGCGGCAGGCGAAGTAGTCGCGAACGTTCCGGTGCAGGCGACCGAGGGGCTGCCGGCCGAGGGCGCGGAGGCTGTGGCGCATTGGGACGTGGCGAGTACAGTCGTGTTTCCTGACTGAAACAGGGTCAGCAAGGGAGGAGGAGACGAAATGGGAACGAGCAAGAGGCGCTGGAGTCCAGGAGTCGCGGTCGTCGGGGCAGCGCTCGCCGTGGCGGCGGGCAGCCTGCTGGCACAGGGCCGGCCGCTGTCGGTCGTGTCGTGGGGCGGGGCCTACCAGGACGCGCAGAAGGAGGTCTACTTCAAGCCGTTCACGGAGAAGACCGGCGTCAAGATGGTCGATGAGAGCTGGGATGGTGGCATCGGCGTGCTGCGCGCCAAGCTCCAGGGCGGCGCCAACAACTGGGACGTCGTGCAGGTCGAAAGCGAAGAACTGCTGCTCGGCTGCGAGGAGGGCCTGTTCGACAAGCTCGACTGGGCCAAGCTCGGCGGCAAGGACAAGTACCTGCCGGATGCCGTCAGCGACTGCGGCGTAGGGGCAATCGTCTACAGCTTCGTTCTGGCTTACGACGGCGACAAGATCAAAGGCGATGTCCCGAAGAACTGGGCAGATTTCTGGAACACGACGAAATGGCCGGGCAAGCGCGCGCTGCGCAAGGGTCCGAAGACAACTCTGGAAATTGCACTCCTTGCTGACGGCGTCGCGCCGCAGGATGTCTACAAGACGCTTGCCACGCCAGCCGGCGTGGACCGTGCTTTCAACAAGCTCACCCAGCTCAAGCCGAATCTCATCTGGTGGGAGAAGGGTGCGCAGCCGCCGCAGATGCTGGGCGCCGGCGAGGCCGTGATGGTCGACGCCTACAACGGCCGCATCGATGCAGCCGTCAACAAGGACAAGAAGAATTTCAAGATCGTCTGGACGAACAATCTCTACACGATCGATTCGTGGGTGATCATGAAAGGCTCGCCGAACAAGGCGCAGGCCGAGCAGTTCCTGGTTTTCGTCAACGATCCCAACAACCAGAAGAACCTGCCGACGAAGATCGCGTACGGCGTCACGACCAAGGCGGCGATCGGGATGATCGACCCCAAGGTAAACGCGAACCTGGCTACGGCGCCGGAGAACTTCAAGGGTTCGCTCTATATCAGCGACAAGTTCTGGCTGGAGAACCTCGACAAGCTGAACCAGCGCTTCAACGCCTGGCTCGCGAAGTAACCAGCGGGCGCGGGCATGACCCGCTCCGCGGAAAGCGCGGAGCGGGTCGGAGCGCGCGGATACCGCAGCCGCATCGCCGATGAGCGCACCCGCACTTGCCGCGCAGCTGGCGCGCGCGGACCGTGCCAAGAAGCTGAAGGCGGCGCTGCTGACGGCGCCACTGTTTCTCTTCATCCTTCTGATCTTCCTCGGGCCGATCGTTGCGCTGCTCGCGAAGAGCTTCGTCGATACCGATCTTGCGAGCGCGCTGCCGCGGGTGACCCAGCAGATCAGGCACTGGGACGGCCGCAGCCTGCCCGACGAGGCGACCTTCGCTGCGCTGATCGATGACGTGCGTGCCGCGCGCGATGCGGGCACGCTGGCGCCCGCCGCGACGCGCCTGAACTACGACATCAGCGGTTTCCGGTCGCTCCTGTTCGCGACCGGGCGTCAGCTGATGGACCCGCCGAACGGCGCCGCTCGCGACACGCTGATCGGCATCGATCCAAGGTGGGGCGAGGTCGAAACCTGGGGCGCAATCGCCCGCGCCGCGGGGCCGACGACGTCGCTGTTCCTGCTCGCAGCGGTCGACCTGAGGCGGAACGCGGACGGCAGTCTCGTCGGAGCGCCGCGAGAGGAGGCGATCTTCGTGCAGGTGATTGGCCGCACCTTCGCCATCGCCACGGCGGTGACCGTGCTGTGTCTGCTGCTCGGCTATCCGCTCGCGTACGTGCTCGCATCGTTGCAGACGCGCACTGCCAACATGCTGCTCGTGCTGGTGCTGCTGCCGTTCTGGACTTCGCTGCTGGTGCGCACCTCGGCGTGGATCGTTCTGCTACAGCACGAGGGCGTCATCAACGCTGCGCTGCTGCAGGCCGGGATGATCCAGGAGCCGCTGGAACTGCTGTACCGTCGCGCGGCGGTCTACGCGGCGATGACCCACGTGCTGCTGCCGTTCATGGTGCTGCCGCTGTACGCGACGATGCGCTCGATCCCGCCGTCGCATGTGCGGGCGGCGCTGTCGCTGGGCGCGACGCCGTGGACGTCGTTCTGGCGCGTGTACGCGCCGCAGACCCTGCCTGCGGTCGGTGCCGGCGTGCTGATGGTGTTCATCCAGGCGCTCGGCTACTACATCACGCCGGCGCTGGTCGGTGGGCCGGACGACCAGATGCTCAGCTACTTCATCGCCTTCTATGCGTCGAAGACGATCAACTGGGGCATGGCAGCGGCGCTGTCGCTGGCCCTGCTCGCTGCGACGGGGGCGCTGTACTGGGTCTACGACCGGCTGGTCGGCATCGACAGGATCCGCATGGCATGAGCCCGGTGCGCCCCGCCTACGAGACGATCGCGCAGCGGCTCGGCCGTTATGCGCTGTGGGGGGTGGCCGGCATCGTGCTGCTATTCCTAATCGCGCCGATCGGCGTGATCGTGCCGCTGTCGTTCTCCGCGGGTTCGTTCCTGCACTTCCCGCTGCCCGGATTGTCGCTGCGCTGGTACGAGGATTTTTTCACGTCAGAGTTGTGGCTGCCCGCGCTGAAGAACAGCCTCATCGTCGGCACCGGTGCGACACTGATCGCGACGACTCTCGGTACGCTGGCCGCATTCGGCTTCTGGCGTGCGCGCTTTCCGCTGCGACGCCTGCTGTTCGGCGTGCTGCTCGCGCCGCTGGTGGTTCCGGTGGTGATCGTTGCCGTCGGCGTGTACTTCGCCTTTGCGAAGGTCGGACTGGTCGACGGCTACCTCGGGCTCGCGCTCGCGCATGCCGCACTCGGCGCACCGTTCGTGCTGGTGACCGTGCTGTCGACGCTTTCCGGCTTCGACCGCAACCTGCTCAATGCCGCGGCGAGCCTGGGCGCGCCGCCGTGGCTTGCGTTCCGCCGGGTGGCGCTGCCGATCATCTTTCCCGGCGTTTTTTCCGGAGCGCTGTTTGCGTTCGCGACCTCCTTCGACGAAGTCGTCGTCGCGCTGCTGTTGACTGGTCCCGGCCAGCGCACGCTGCCGCGCCAGATGTTCTCAGGCATCAACGACAACATCAGCCTGACGATCACCGCCGCGGGCACGCTGCTGATCCTGCTCGCGTGCGTCCTGCTCGTCGCCGCCGAAGCGCTGCGCCGCCGCTCTGAACAGCTGCGAACGGGCCGCGCCTCGTAAGTACAGGCCGGGTGGCGCTACGGCTGACCGCTGCTAGCCTCCGTCCATGCTGCACACCTCGGCAAGCCTGCTGATCCAGGAGAACGCCGACCGCGAGGTCCAGCGCGGCATCGAGCGATTCTTCGCGCGGCTGGTGCCGGACGGCGACCCGCTGTTCGCGCACGATTCCGAGGGACGCGACGACATGCAGCACCGGCTGCGTGGCCACTTGCGCGAAGTAGCGCTGCACCTGATCGGTGACTGACGCGCGCCTTGCGGACGCGCCAGCGGCGCGCTACCAGCGCCGGACCCGACCCGTATCAATGTGCACGAACTGGCCCGGATAGAAGCCGACGCCGCCGGCTTTCAGCGACACGGCGGCGTCGCGCAGGTCGGCCAGGACGACATCGGGCAGCCGCACGTCGATCGCGCGGCCTTCCATGTGCAGGCTCGTCCTGGCCACGCCGCCGCCGCGCGTCTCGCGCAGCATGGCGTTGGTGGCCGCACAGCGATAGCCGGAAATGACTTCGAAGGGACGCGTGCCGCCGACCAGTTGCTGCACCTGGTGCAGCAGGTCAAAGAGCCGGGGGTCGATGGCGCCCACTTCGCCGCTGTAGTGGTCGCGCAGGAAGCGATTGAGCGACGCCAGCGCGTCCGGAACGTACCGGTCGGCGACGGCGTAGACGATCTGCAGCCGTTCATGCGTGTGCGTGTGAACGAACGCCAGGCTCCTCGACTCGGCCGCGCCGGCGCGGGCTGCGCCGAGCGGCAGCACGCTGCCGGCGGCGATGCCGGCGGAGCGTTTCAGGAAGTGACGGCGGGCGAACCCGCGCGGATCGTTCATCGCTCAGCGGTCGATAGTGAGTGGCGGACGCGGCTTTCGCAGCGCGGCGTCGAGTGCCCGGTCGTGGCCGTACAGGTCGTCGAAGAAGTGAATGCGGTCACCTTTCACGATAGCAGTTCCGTAGGCGATCAGAACGGGGATGGGATCGGCCAACGGCAGCGTCCTCGAATCGCCGGCCCGCATCGCAGCGCGTACCCGATCCTCGCTCCAGTCCGGCGTGCCGGCGAGCACGAACAGTGCCAGTGCGACCGGCCGCTCCACGCGAATGCAGCCGTGACTGAAGTCGCGCCGGTCGCGTTCGAACAGACCCACCGTCGGCGTGTGGTGCAGGTAGATGTTGTCGCGGTTGGGAAACACGAACTTGATGTCGCCCAATGCATTGCGCGGGCCTGGGCGCTGACGGATGCGCGCGGCGCCGGCAAGCGTGGCGTCGAGCAGCGCAGGCGATAGCGCGTCGACGACCGAGCCACCCGCCGTGACGAATTCGAACCCCTCGCGCTGCCAGTACGCCGGGTCGCGCTTCAGGCGCGGGACCACCTCTCCGCGCGCGATCGACGGCGGCACGTTCCAGTAGGGGCTGAATTCGATGTAGCGCATCTCCTCTTCGAACAGCGGAGTGCGCGTGTCGAGCGCCTTGCCGACGATGATCTTCATCGTCTCGCGCACGACGATGCGGTCGCCCTGCACCTCGTAGGCGCGCAGCATGAACTCCGGGATGTTGATGACGACCATCCGCCGCCCCTGCAGCAACGGTGTCCAGCGCAGGCGTTCGAGCGCAAGCTCGATCTGCCGCACGCGCGCGGACGGCGCTACTTCCAGCCGCGTCAGCGTTGCCTTGCCGACGATGCCGTCGTCGCTCAGGCCGTGGCGCCGCTGGAACGACTTCACCGCATCGACCAGGGCTGCGTCGTAGGTCGAGGCCGCCGGCGTCGCGGGATCGAGATCGCCCAGCGCGATCAGGCGCTGGCGCAGCAGCGGCAGCCCCGCCCACCGGACGCCCGGTTCGAGCTTGGGCGGACTGCGGTCAATGCCTGGTGGCGGGGACGGGAGCGGCGCCGACCACGCGGGGTGACCGTCCAGCGCGCGGTACTGCGCCAGCGCAGTGCGCAGCTGCTCGTACTGCGAAAGGCGCGGCGCCGCAGCGCGCGCGGCGTCTGTCAGGCGGCCCTGCGCCAGGGCGTCACGCAGCACCGTCGCCGCATCGAATGGCTTGCGCTTCGGTGCGGCGTAGCCGTGCGGCAGGTCCTGCGGCGCGATGCGGCCGGAGTGCAGGTCCGTCAAGTAACGCTGTATCGCCGCTGTGAGCTGCTGTTCCAGGTGTGTGATCGACGCGGCGTCGAGCGGCTGCTGTGCGGCGCTCTTCACCGCGTGCGTCAGCGCGGCGGCGTCGTAGTCCGGTGGGGCGAGTCCGTGCGTGTCGGCCTGCGCCAGCAGTTCGACGGCCTCGCGCGCCTGCGCGGTCGGCTGGCCGTCGAGGAACCATGTGCCCTGCGCCGCCTCGGCGCCGAGGCCTGCGCCGCAGACGATCAGCGCGATCAAGTGCACGAGATGACGACGCGAAGCGCAGCACATCTATCCATTCTTCGATGCCTTCGTCACGAGGCCGTGATGCAGCGCACGTCCGGGCGCGATTGGAGACCGGGATCAGAGCATCGGCTGACCTCGGTTGGACTTCAGCGCGCGGTCCGGAATCGGCCCGGCGCCGATCCGGTGGCGCGCTTGAACGCACGCGTAAACGTGGCCTCGGACTCGTAACCCAGTTCCGCAGCGATCTGCCCGATCGAGCGTGGCGTGTCGCGCAGGCGCGCAGTGGCAATCTGCATCCGCCAGTCGGACAGGTACGTGATCGGGGGAACGCCGACCAGCTGCGTGAAGCGCTCCGCAAACGCGGACCGCGACAGATGCACGGCAGCGGCAAGTTCTTCCGTCGTCCACGGGTAAGCCACGCGCGCGTGCATCAAGGCGAGTGTGCGACCCACCGCCGGATCGCGCAGGCCAGCAAACCAGCCCCTGCGGTCGGGCGGCAGGTTCTCCGCGTAGTGCCGAACGGCCTCGACGAACAGGAGTTCGGAAAGCTTGGCGAGCACGGTTTCGGAGGCCGCCCTACCCGACGCCACTTCCTGCGCCGCGAAGCGGAACGACGCCGCGACCCAGTCGGCGCAGGGCTTGCCCTTGACGTCGAGTGCCAGGGCGGTTGGCAGCGCCTCGAGCAGCGGGTGGCGGCGCACTTCGGAGCCGACGTAGCCGCACACGAGGCGCGTGGCGGCCCCGCCGCCGCCGCACACGATCCGCATCAGCCCGCCATCAATGCGCTGCACGGGCGGGTCGGGATCTGGACGAAGGCCAGCCGCACTCGACAGCAGATGTGGGTCGTTGCGTGGCAGCAGCACCATCTCGCCCGCCCCGACGACGACGGACGGCGCTCCTTCGATCTGTACGACCATCTGGCCGTCGATGACGTAGTGGAACCCGACTACGCTCGGCGGCAGGTCCCCGTTGGGGAAGTCCTCAGGCCCGACGCGCGAAACGACGCACCACGGTGCAGTGAAGGCTGCGTCGAGGAATACGCCGCCCGAGATGCGCAGCGCGCGCAGCACATCGGACAGTGCATCCATCGAATCCCTCGCTCAAGAGTGGGCGGGCCCGCGGCGGGTCGGCCAAGGACGCCGGCGTCCCGGCCATGTTGCCGGCCGGTGCCACTCCCCAAAATGCCCGCCGTGTTCGATTCGACGGCGGCGCGGCCGTCCCGTCCAGTTAGTAACTTCACCGAGGAGTATCCAAATGAAGCATCACGATTCGGCCGGTCACGAGATGTCCGGCGCCACCGCCGAGGGCGTGGCCCACTTCGAAACGGCGGCGCATCAGTTCCGCTGCTACATCGGCGACCCGGTCGCCGCGGTCGATGCGTCCCTCGCCGCGGCGCCAGACATGGCCATGGCGCATGTGCTCAGGGGCTACCTGCATCTGCTCGGCACCGAGCCCGCGGCACTGCCGCTTGCGCGGGAGTGCAGCGCGGCCGCGACGCGCGTGGCGGGCACGGCGCGTGAGCGCGGGCACGCGGAAGCGGTACGGCTGCTGACCGAGGGCCGATGGCGCGCTGCAGGCCTCGCGCTCGAGAACGTCAGCGCAGAGAACCCGTGCGACGCGCTGGCGCTGCACGCCGGACATCAGATCGATTTCTTCCGCGGCGATTCGCGCATGCTGCGTGATCGCATTGCGCGGGCGCTGCCGGCGTGGCGGCCCTCGATTCCCGGTTACCACGCGCTCCTCGGGATGCATGCGTTCGGACTCGAGGAGACCGGCGATTACGCGCAGGCGGAGAAGCAGGGCCGCACGGCGGTCGAGCTGGAGCGGCGCGACACCTGGGCGTGGCACGCGGTCGCACATGTGTACGAAATGCGCAACCAACCACAGGAAGGACTGGCGTGGTTCAGCCTCGATACCGAGGCATGGTCGCAGGACAGCTTCCTCGCCGTGCACAACTGGTGGCACCGGGCCGTCTTTCACCTCGAGCTCGGTGAAACCGAGGAAGCCCTGCAGCTCTTCGACGGACCCGTGTACGGGACGCCGTCGAACATCGTACTGAACATGATCGACGCCTCGGCGCTGCTGTGGCGCCTGTCGCTGCGCGGAGTCGATGTCGGCAGCCGCTTCGCGGCCGTGGCCGACCAGTGGACGCCGATCGCCGGCGCGGGCAACTACGCGTTCAACGACATGCACGCGATGATGACTTTCGTCGGCGCCGGCCGTGCGCGCGAGCAGCAGCTCGTGCTCGATGCGCAGCGTGCGGCGATGGAAGGGCGGGGCGACAACGCGGAGTTCACGCGCGAGGTCGGCCACGCCGCGACGCGGGCGATCCAGGCGTTCGGGCAGGGCCGCTATGCCGAGTGCATCGAGTTGCTGCGGCCGGTCCGCCATGCCGCGCACCGCTTCGGCGGCAGCCATGCGCAGCGCGACCTGCTCGACCAGACGCTGATCGAGGCGAGCCGCCGCGCCGGGTTCAATGCGCTGACTGTCGCGCTGATCAACGAGCGGGTCGCGATACGCCCGCGTACTCCGCTGGCGGGACTGAAGTGGCTGCGCCAAGAGACGCTGGGGCTTGCTGCCTAGACGATAAGCGCCGTTTCGGGCTGGCGGCTGCGGCCGAAAACGGCCCGTGGTGCAACCCTTACGGCTCAGTGTCCGTGCACCCGGTACGATGGCTCGAGAGCGCGCCGGGCGGCTGCCGCCGCCGAGGTGAGCGCGTGCGACAGCCGGTCGCGGACCGAGTGAATCGCGTGCTCGATGGCCGCCGCGCGCTGGCGCAGCGCGCTTTTCCGGAGCAGGGCGAAGAGATCGTCCTCTGACATCGCTGCGCCTTCCGGGCCGGCGACCCATACCTTGGCGTTGTCGTCCCGCACCGCGCTGATCACGATCAGCGCGCGGTTGCGCACGGCGAAGCGCTCGCCCGGGCGCAGGATGACATCGTCGCGCAGGCCTTCCTGCGTGATCCAGATGGTGCCGGCGTACGCGAAAATGACGCTGCCGGCGGGTAGCGTCATTGCCATTGGCGCCGGATCGACCTCGAGCAGCGTGTCCTGCAGGGTTTCGGGGGAGAGGTTCGGGGTCATGCTGTACACCTCCTTCGATGTGGGGCGTACTGTGGCGCGACGGGCACGCGGGGACAAACGAATTCTCGAAATGCGATTCATGAGCGGCGCGAATGCATAGGCGCGACCTGCCGGCGTCGCTCGACCTGCTGCGCGGATTCGAGGCGGCGGCGCGCCTGCTTTCCTTCACCGCCGCGGCCGGCGAGCTGTTCCTGACGCAATCGGCAGTCAGCCGTCAGGTGCAGCAACTCGAGGAGCAGCTCGGCGTCAAGCTCTTCGAACGGCGCACGCGTTCGATGATTCTGACCGATGCGGGCCGGCTCTACTACCAGGAAGTCGCGAAGGCGCTCGCGCTGCTGCGCGAGGCAACTGCGACGATCCGCGCCGAGACGACACCGATCGTGCGCGTGACGACGACGGTGACATTCGCTTCGCTGTGGCTGGTGCCACGACTGGCGCAGTTTCAGGCACAGCACGACGGCATCGCGGTGCACATCTTGGCCGACAACACCGTGCGCGATCTCGAGCGCGCCGGAATCGACGTCGCGATCCGCTACTGCCCCGCACAGGCCGCCGGCGACGGCGCAATCGCGCTGTTCGAGGAACAGGTCGCCCCGGTCGCGAGCCCGAAGCTGCTTCGTGGCCACAAGGTGCAGACGGCGGAGGACCTGCTGAAGCTGCCGCTGCTCGACATCGACGATCCGAACAGCACGACGATCTGGCTCTCTTGGGCGGTCTGGTGCGAGGCGATGAAGGTGACGCGGCCGCACGCCAACCGCGGCCTGACGTTCAGCCACTATGACCAGATCATGCAGGCAGCGATCGCCGGCCAGGGCGTCGCGCTCGGTCGATTTCCGCTGATCGATCCACTGGTCGCCAATCGCCAGCTGATACTGCCATTGAAGGACAAGCGCTTCGCAACCGCCGCGCACCGTGCCTACTGGCTAATTGTCTCGCCCACCGCGCGGCGGCCGGAGGTCAGTATCTTCGCTGACTGGATGCAGGCGCAGGCGCGCGCGTTGGTCGCGCTGCCGCGGCGCCGCGGCCGGGCGAAGAAATCTTCAAGTTGAGGGGCTGCGCGGCGGGCCGGCGCCCGTCGCGGGAGGCAAAGAAAGCGGCCCGGCGCTGCCGGGCCTTCGAGTCTCACAGCCGCGTGATCAGGGCACGAAGAGCAGATCGCAGTGCCCGGTCGTCGCCGGCGCATCGACGATCACACCGTTCTTGCCGATGCACTGATCCGGCGGCAGCGGCGTCCGCTGCTCAACGAAGCGCACAAGTAGATCGAACGCCTTCTGCGCATGGGGCATGATCAGCTGCAGCTGCGGGAACAGATCCTGATAGGTCTCGATGTGGCTGCCGTTCTGAACTTCATAGAGGCGATATGGCGGCTCCTTGTTCCAGCGGCCCCAACCCTGGCCGTGCCACTTGGGATCGTCGCTCTGGTTCGCGTCGACCAGTCGAGCGTAGCCGCGGGCGTGATGGTTGATCGGAAGCAGGGCGTCCATCGTGCCAGCGACCGTGATCAATGGCCGCGTGATCTTTCCGGTGTTAGCGATATCGGCCACGTTCTGGCCGACATTCGACGCCGACAGCCGCGCATAGTAGTTGTAGGTGGCAGTACCCTCGTTGGCATAGGTATCGAACGTCGGATCGAGCCGCTTCTGCCACTGGCACTGCGTCACTTCCCAGAACGAGGTCCAGTGCCGCAGCCAGTACGAGTCTGCCCCGTTGATGATGTCCGGCGGATAACCTGCGCCGCGAATGTTCTTCGCGGCGGTGCTGTTGGGATTGAAGCTGGACGCAAGGTAGTCCGGCCAGTTAAGCACCGGAGGCGGCAGGTCGGTGAGCAGGTTCGGGCCGCCCGCGTCGACGAAAGTACCTTCCCAGTCCACGCCGCCGTCGAAGAGATCGGGTGCCGTCTCGATCGCGCGCCGCACCTGGTAGCCGCCGTTCGAAGTGCCGACGGCGTAGGTCTTGCGGGGCCAGTGGTTGTAGAACGCCTTGACGCCGACGCGCGCGACCTTCGCCGCGGCAACCATGTAGTCGCGCCAGCGCGTGAAGGGCTGGCCATCGTCGTTGTCGAAGAAGTTGACCCAGACCTGTGACGCCGGATTGAGCCGGCACGCCAGATTGTTCGGCGGTGTGGCGCTCGAAAGCGAAGTGATGCGCAGGTTCAGCACGCCCTTGTTCTGCGAGGCGTAGGCATAGCCCTTCTGCAGAACGAAGTCGCTCCAGGCGAAGTCGCCGTTGAATTCGCTGCGCGTCCCCGAGGCACCGGCGACGACGAGCGCGCCGTTCCAGTCGTTCGGCAGTCGCAGCAGGAAGCGCGCCTGGTTCGTCGGATCGTTGGCGAAGCGCGCATTGATCTGCAGGCCGGGTACGACCTTGGTGATCGGCGGGCGCTTGGCCGCGCTCGGTGCGATGACAGCGCGATCCGTCGTCGGCGTAAACGCGCCGGTCGGCAGCGTTGCGATCGAGTTGTCTGCCGGTGTCGTCGCCGGATTGGTCGTGGTCAGGTCAGTGCTCTCCACGCAGGTCGCATCGACCAGCAGCCCGCTCAGCTGGGCCAGGACCTGATTGCAGCGGTTCTGCGCGGCGGCAATACCCGGCAGAAGAATCAGCGCGAGTGCGCCTGCAAGCGTTCGTATCACGGCAGCTCCCTTCCTTCGAGATCGTTCGGAGTCTCGCGCTTTCGCCGGTACCCCGGCGGCGCGATCGCCCCTGTTGGTCGGAGCGAGGGCGAAGGGTAGTTCCGTGTCGGGAACTCGCGCAAGCACACGTTCATGACGGCGAGCGTCAGCGGACGAACGGCAAGCCGTTCGCCGCCGGCCGTGCACCAACTCGGAGCAGGATGCGCTCGTGCCGTCCGCGGTCGGGCGTCTCGCGCAGCCCTGCCGTTGCCCGACCCGCGGCGCGCAGGGCGCGGCGGGTCGGAGCTTCCGGTTTCATCGCGACTCCTTATGCCGCGCGCATGGCCATCACGCCATGCGCATCGGCTTCCGCGGCCATCACGCGAGGCGCGACGGCCTCGTTGAAGTCCACGAAATACGCCTCGGGATAGCGCGCAACGAACTCGGCGGCGACGTTGAACACCACCACCGCGAACATCGCGAACATCACGCAGGCGTAGAAGAAGTCGTTCTTCGCCTCACGCTTGCGGTTCATGACACGCTCCTGACAGTCGGCTGCATCAAAGAAAAAGCCCGGAGGCGTTCGACGCGATCCGGGCTTCGGTTGCAGCCGGTCCAGCTATCTGCCTGGACCTCCGCCCGGATCATGGGCCTCACCAGAACGGCTAGACCGCGCGCCGGCCAGCGACGCGGCCCCGGCATGCCACAAAGGCTGCCGGCGCACGCCCTGCATTGCGAACGGGGTTCGCAGCAGAGGCATGAATGTGCCGATCGCGTCGCTCATCTCAGAACTCACCTTCCGGCGGGATTGCCGGTGTCAGAATCGTAGGCAAATGGCTTTCATCCAGCAATGACTTTCATGCGTGAAGATTCGACATCGTTGCAGGCGGCCAACGATTGCCTGCGTCGTTCGATGCAAATCCCGTGGATGGGTCGCGGGAACGCTTAGCGCCGATGGCTAGCCGATGCAGTTGCTGCTGACTCTGATAGAGCAATACGGCCTCTGGCTCGTCTTTGCGAACGTGCTGGCGCTGCAGCTCGGCGCGCCTGTGCCGGCGTATCCGACGCTGATCGTGGTCGGCGCGGTGTCAGCGCGCGGCGACTTCAGCGCCGCGCAGGTCATCATCGTGGCAATCACGGCGAGCCTCGTTGCCGACCTCGCCTGGTACTTCGCCGGCGCGCGCCTAGGCCGCCGCGTGCTGCGGTTGATGTGCCGCATCTCGCTGTCGCCGGACAGCTGCGTGCGCCAGACCGAGGACATCTACGAGCGCTGGGGCGCACCGTCGCTGATGTTCGCCAAGTTCGTGCCGGGATTCGCGGCGATCGCGACCAGCATGGCCGGCATCGTGCAGACCCGGCTTTCAAGCTTCGTATCCTTTGATGCGATCGGCGCTCTGCTGTGGAGCGGACTCGCCGTCGCCCTGGGCTGGATCTTTCGCGACGCAGTGGGCGACGTGCTGGACGTGCTCGCGCAGGCCGGCCGCTGGGGCCTCCTGGGACTCGCGCTGATCCTCATGCTCTACGTTGCGGTGAAAGCCGCGCAGCGCTACCGTCTGGTCCGGTCACTGCGGATGGCGCGCATCGGCGTCGACGAGCTCAACGAGATGATGGTGGACGGGCAACTGCCACTGATCATCGACGTGCGTTCGCGCGCAAGCGCGGAGCAGGGCCGCATTCCCGGCGCGGTGTGGATCGACAGCAACGCGTTCGAGCACAGCCTGCAGGCGCAGGCGCTGGACAGCTCCGCAAAGGAAGTCGTCGTCTACTGCGCCTGTCCGAACGAAGCGAGCGCGGCGATGGTGGCAAAGAAGCTGATGCGCGCTGGATTCAGGCGCGTGCGGCCGCTCGCGGGCGGAATCGACGCGTGGGTCGCACGCGGCTACCACGTCGAGACCGCCGCACTGGCCGGCTGAAGCACCCTCGCACTATTCCGCGCGCTGCTCGACGTGCCCGCCGAATGCGTGTCGCATCGCCGAGAGCAGCCGGTTCTGGACGTCGGCGCCGCCGCGCGAGGCGAAGCGGGCATACAGCGCCGCAGTGAGCACCGGTGCCGGCACGGACGTCTCGACCGCGGCCTGCACGGTCCAGCGCCCTTCGCCGGAATCGGCCACCCGTCCGGCGTAGCCGACCAGCGCGGGATCCTGCGCGAGCGCGCTGGCGGTCAGGTCGAGCAGCCACGAGGAAATGACACTGCCGCGTCGCCACAGCTCGGCGATTGCGGGCAGGTCGAATTCGTAGCGATAGTGCGCAGGGTCGCGCAACGGCGCACCGCCCGCATCCGGTGTCGGGCTGCGCGTGCCGGCGTCGGCCGCGGCGAGGATCGCCATGCCTTCGGCGTAGGCGGCCATCATTCCGTACTCGATGCCGTTGTGGATCATCTTGGCGAAGTGGCCGGCGCCGCTCGGGCCGCAGTGCAGGTATCCGAGGGAGGCCGTGGCGCCGCCCGTCGCCTTGCCGCTCGGCGGGATCCCGGTGTCACCGGGCGCGAGGCTGGCGAAGATCGGCTCGAGCCGACGCACAGGCTCGGGCTCGCCGCCGATCATCAGACAGTAGCCGCGCTCGAGCCCCCAGACGCCGCCGCTGGTGCCGACGTCGAGGTAGTCGATGCCGCGCCCCTTGAGATCGGCGTGACGGCGCAGATCGTCGACGTGATGGGAATTGCCGCCGTCGATGATTGTGTCGCCCCGTGCAAGCAGCGGCACGAGCGCCGTGATCGTCGCATCGACTGCTACCACGGGCACCATCAGCCACACGGCGCGCGGCGGCGGCAGCAGGGCAACGAGTTCGGACAGCGAAGCGGCGGCAACTGCGCCTTCCGCGACCAGCGGGGCGAGTTCTGCCTGCGACAACGAGTGGACCGCACAGTTGTGTCCGCCGCGCAGCAGGCGCCGCACCATGTTCGCGCCCATGCGGCCGGTGCCGATCATTCCGAGTTGCATGTTCACTCCTCCCGAGGCGCGGTCCATCCGGCGTGTCGACGCGGAAGCTACCAGAGCAACGCGATTGCGTGCGATGCTTCCGCCCGATCCTCCGATGTCGGGTGGCGCGGCGCGATGATCGAACATCCGGTGGTAGTCATGGGCGTGGCGGGTTGCGGCAAGTCGAGCCTCGGCGGCGCGCTCGCCGAGGCGGTCGGTGCGCTCCTGATCGAAGGCGACGTATGGCACAGCGCGGCCAGCCGCGACAAGATGCGGCGCGGCGTCCCGCTCACCGACGCCGACCGCGCGAGCTGGCTCGATGCGCTCGCGGGTGAGTTGCGCGCCCGTGGAGCCAACGTCGTGCTGACGTGCTCGGCGCTGAAGCGCAGCTATCGCGACCGGCTGCGTGCCGTGGCGCCGGACCTGCGTTTCATCTTCATGGAGATCGACCCGGAGTCGGCACGGGCGCGCATCGAGGCGCGCGACGCGCATTTCTTTTCGCCGACCCTGGTCGCGAGCCAGTTCGATGCGCTCGAGTCACCGCTCGGGGAACCGGGTGTACTGCGCGTCGATGCGCTTGCGCCTTTGGCAAAGCTGCGGGCGGAAGTCAGCACCTGGCTGCAAACCGGCCGCGGAGGCGCGGCGGATGATCTGGGCAACTGAGACAGGAGTCGGTCGTCGATCCCAAGCCACCAAGAGATTGCCGAAACGGCCATCGCACTCAGTCCGAATTCAGGCAATGGATTGACCGGCCCCGACGAGCGATCGCGCGCAGGCAACTTGGACGGAATGACGCATGGTCGTCGTCGGCGCTGGCAGGCGTGAACCAGCGCCGCATCGATAGACTCCAAGTGTCGTGCCGCAGCGCGGCCATTACCGCGCGTCGACGCGCAGGAGGCAATTCGATGAAGCTGGACCTCGAGCCCGACATCAACGGTTTGCTGCCGGACAAGAGCTTTGACCGCCGCGACTTCATCTGGACCACGCTTGGCGCGAGTGCCGCGCTGGCCCTGTCGGCGCCGACGAGTGCGCAGCAGATCACGACGGACGTCGAAGGACTGGACGCCGTGGACGTCACGATTCCGACGCCGACCGGCGACCTGCGCGGCTACCGTGCGATGCCGGCGAAGGGCGGGCCGTTTCCGGTCGTGCTGGTCGCGGCCGAGATCTTTGGGCTGAACCACTACATGAAGGACATCTGCCGCCGGCTCGCGAAGGCGGGCTACTACGCCATCGTGCCCGACCTGTACACCCGCAAGGCCGATCTCACGAAGCTCAAGTCGATGGAAGAGATCCGGCCGATCGTGAACACCAAGTACGACTCCGAGCTGGTCTCGGATTACGACGCCACGGTCGACTTCGTGCGCACGGAACCACGCGGCGACCTGACGCGCATGGCGACTACCGGATTCTGTCGCGGAGGGCGGACGCCGCTCGTGTACGCCGCGTCGAATCCGAAGCTCAGAGCGGTTGTCGCGTGGTACGGCCCGGTGGGCGGCGCAGCCAACGAGTACGCGCCGCGCACCGTGATGGATCGCGTTGCCGAGATCAAGGTACCGGTGCTGGGCCTGTACGGCGCGAAGGATGCCGGTGTACCCATCGCGGAAGTCGAGAAATTCTTCGCGGCGCTGAAGGCCGCCGGCACGCCCTGCGAACTCGTCAGCTACCCGGAGGCCGGGCACGGCTTTCACGCCGACTTCCGACCCGACAACTACCGTAAGGCGGATGCCGAGGATGGATGGCGGCGGATGCTCGACTGGTTCCGCAAGTACGGCGTGTAGCGCTGCGGCGCGATCCCTCGCGCTCGCGGCGCCGCCGGAGTCGCCTCGGTCCACTGGGTTACGCCGGGAAGGCCACCTTGCGGCCGTAGCGCCGAGTGAGCGCGCCGACCGGCAATGTCGCCGCCGCCATCCCGACCACGAACACGGAGATCGGCATCGTCGCCAGCGCGGGCCGCGGAGCGAGCACGAGGCCGATGATCACGCCGCTCGCATAAACGACTCCTGAGTTCGCGCCGGCCAGTGCCTGTGCAATCGCCAGCCGAGCAACTTGACTGTTGAATTTCGAGGGCGCCGTCAATGTCCGCTCGCGCATAGCGCTACGCTGCACGACAGATTACGGCGCGCGTCGGCGGCCATCGACTAAGCTCGTCTTCGTCGCGTTTCCCGAGATGGCGTTCACCATGCACGTCCTGCTTCGCGTCCTGTTATTTTCTGGCGGCCTGCTTGGCCTCAATACTGCCTGCCCGCAGACGCCCCACACGCATCAGCACGGTTTCGCCGGCGCCGAATCCTGGGCCAAGGTCTTCGATGACCCGGACCGTGATCGCTGGCAGAAACCGCATGAGGTGATCATGGCGCTGAAGCTTGCACCGGATGCGAGAGTTGCCGATATCGGTGCCGGCACGGGTTACTTTGCGACGCGCCTTGCCCACATGACGCCGGGCGGGCGCGTCTACGCGGTAGACCTTGAACCGGACATGGTGACTTACCTGGCCGAGCGCGCGCAGAAGGAAGGGCTGAAGAACCTGGTGCCGGTGCAGGCCAGGCCTGACACGCCTGCGCTTCCGGAGAAGGTTGATCGCGCGCTTCTCGTCGACACTTACCACCACATCAGCGATCGCGCTGCCTATTTTCGTCGCCTGCGGGATAGCCTGAGTAGCAACGGTCAGGTCGCGATCATTGACTTCACGGTCGATGCGCCGACCGGGCCACCCAAGACCGACCGCATTTCCGCTGGAAAGGTTGCCGAAGAAATGGCGCTTGCGGGCTATGCCCAAGTGGCACAGCACGGCTTCCTGCCCTATCAATACTTCCTGGTGTTCCAGCCGCGACCGTAGCGGTGTTGTCGATTGCGGGGTGTGTCCGCTGTCGGACGAATCCTGAGAGCAACCGACCATGACAACTCCGACTTTCCCTGCAGGACTGCCGGTCCGCATCCAGGACCCGAGCGCGTGGTACGGGCCGGAGGTCGCTGCGCGCGCGGACTGGATTGAAGTCCTCGACCGGCGCGAGGTCGACGAGTTGGCCGTGGCCAGCGAACCCTGGATGGACGAGAACTCCGACCTCGCGACCCTGACGAAGGCGCAGTTCCCGCTGCAGCACCTGGCCCGGCGCATTGGCCGCACGCTGACCGAACTGCTTGAGGGCCGTGGCTTCGTCCTATGGCGCGGCCTGCCGGTCGAGCGCTGGGGACGGCGCCGCAGCGCGATCGCGTTCTATGGACTTGGCGCGCACCTCGGCAATGCGGTCTCGCAGAACTCGCAGGGTCATGTGCTCGGACATGTGCGCGACATGGGACTGTCGTCGGACGATCCCAACGTCCGCATCTATCAGACGCGGGAGCGACAGACATTCCACACCGACTCGGCCGATATCGTCGGGCTGTTGTGTCTGCAGACCGCGCGTTCGGGCGGCGCGTCGGCGCTCGTGTCTTCAGCGACGCTCTACAACGAGTTGCGTGCACGTCGGCCGGATCTCGCGCCGTGGCTCTTCGAGCCCATCGCGACCGACCGCCGCGGCGAAGTACCGGCTGGCACTAAGCCCTACTTCGAGATTCCCGTGTTCAACTGGTTCTGCAACCGCCTGTCAGCGATGTACCAGCGGCAGTACATCGATTCGGCGCAGCGGTTTCCCGACGTGGCGCGCTTCATGCCGCAGCAGGTGGAAGCGCTCGACCTGCTCGACCGACTGACCGACGATGCGGCGCTGCACTTCACGATGGAGTTGCAACCCGGTGACGTGCAGTTCGTTCACAACCACGCATTGCTGCACGATCGAACCGCGTTCGTCGACTGGCCCGATCCCGCACGCCGCCGCCATCTGTTGCGCTTGTGGCTGTCACCCGAGGTCGGGCGCCCTTTGCCTTCGGTGTTTGCTCAGCGCTACGGCTTACTGACTCCCGGCCGCCGCGGAGGAGTTCCAAGCGCCGACGGCACGCTGCGCGCGTCGATCGACTGAGCTCTGCTTCGACTGGCAGCGCACTCGGCTCCCGCTCGCCGGTGCGAAAGGCTGCCCGATGCATGCGCTGAGGTAAGACTGCTCCACCTCATCGAAGACCACCTGGACGTCGGTCGGAGCTGCGGGCCAAAGCGGGCTGGCGGCTCTTCGAAATACGGACTGGTGCCCCTCGGTCAGGCCGCTTTGCGGCGCTGGTAGTACTCCACGATCTTCGGGTGGCTGGTCACGCGCTCGAAGTGTTTCACCAGCTGCGGCGCGACCGTGTCCACAAGGTCCTTGCGAACGTAGTCCAGCGCACCGGACCGCAGCCAGCGAATCAACATGGCGACTTTCAGATCCGCCACCGTAAGGCGACGGTCAGCGAAATACTCTCCGCCGGCTGCCTTCAGTCTCGCCTGGAACTGCTCCAGATAACGCGTGATATGGCCCGCAGCAAGCTCCTCGCGCGCCTTCTTCTTGGCATCCTCGGGCAACCCGATGGTCTGCGCGATCCGCGTGCTGATGTCCTCAACCGCCTCCATCACTTCGTCGCACAGTAACGCCGGCAAGTCGTCCTTGGGATACAGCCCGGTCAGCTTGCCGACGTAGCGGTTGATGCTGTTGGACTGCGAAACCACCAGGCCGTCCACTTCCAGCGTGGGCATCGCAAGGAACGGGGTCTTGTCGCGCAAGGCAGGCCAATCCTTACCGGCAATGCGGTGATCTTCGAACGCGATGCCACCGATGTGAAGCGCCAGACGCGCAGGCTCGCCTCGTCCGCCGTCGAAATCGAAGTAAGTCAGCTTGAGCTTTGCCATATGTGGATCCTCGGAGTTGCTGGGTCATCCCTCACAAGCGCGCGCTTGCAGGGGAGTCTATCGCGACCCTCTGAATCGTCCGCAATGGGCGATTCAGCCCGAACGACCAGGCGTCCGGAAATGGGCACCCTCGGAAGTGGTCGGGTCGCCGTTGCAGGTCGTGGCGAGGAGCGCCGCTGCTCCTCTGCTAGAACAGGACCTCGAAGCGATAGCCACGGAATCTGAAGACTGCGGCTCTCAGCTTGATTTCTTCCACCGAAAGATCGTCGCTCAGGCGTTCCTTTTCGCGCACCAGACGGCCGTTGACGATCAGCGAGCGCGCGGCCGGGTCCGGCGAATAGACGTTGCCGCCGATCGTGATCTGCGGCAACGCTGCGCGGATCTCCGGCGGCAGCTGATCGCGCGAGTACACCGGCGCCTCGGCCGGCAGCACATTGCCGAGCGTCCGCACCGGCGGGTCGTTCTTCGCATCGGCGCGTGCGCCCTTGATCGCGGACGGCTGCGGCCAAGGCGCGGGCTCGGCGATCGGCTGCGCGTCGGTGGCAGTGCCGGCGGGCAACGATGGGGCGCTCACCACCGGCGGCCTCACCGGAGCGGGCTCAGGCATGCCCGGCGGCACGGGTGCCGCGTTCTTCGTCACCGCGCTCGGGGCCGGCGCATTGCGCGCGGTCATCACCCAGGTCGCAGCCACCGCCAGACCGAGTGCTGCGCCGACTGCGATCCACAGCCAGTTCGGCCGCACCGTGGGTGTGGACAAGGTTCGCAGCGACGGCGCCACCACCGGCTGCGAGTGCAGGCTCGGCACCGAGCCGCGCTCGCGTTCCGCATCGGCCCTGCGCAGTGCGTCGAGGATCAACGACATCAGGACGCCTTCTGCAGCCGCGGCTCGTCGGCGCCGATCGCGCGATTGAGGTGCATCAGCGTGATCGGTCCGGCGCTGCCGTCCGACGGCAGCCCCTGCGCGAGCTGGAAGCGATGGATCCAGCTTTGCAGCCTGGCGTCGTCGAGCCGTGGACCGACCGGGCCGGTGTCGCCCAGCGCGGTCGCGAGCTGCTGCGCGAGCCAGTGAGCGGCCCCCGAGCGGCTGTCCACGATCGTGCCCGCATAGTTCGGCGGCGCGCGCCACAAGGTCGCAAACTCGCCGCGCCAGTAGTCGGCCAGCACGACCAGCGGCACGGTCTGCGCGACACCGCCGATCATCAACGTCGCGCTGTCGTTCGACAGCCCGCTGATCATCACGTACGCAGGTCGGTTGCCCGCGTCGCGCAGCGTCAGCACGCCCGGCCGATCGAGCTGCCGGATCAGCGCCAGCGTCGCGTTGCCGGCGCGGTAGCAGCGCACCTGCTGCTTCTCTGCCGCCGCGCAGGGATCGCCATCGCCGGGATCGATGTTCCATGCGCGCGCCAGCTCCTGCCACGCTTCCCTGTCGGCACCGACCAGCGACGCAAAACCCTTGCGCAGGTCGAAGGGCGCGGGCTTGGCGGACTCCGGCACCACGGTCACCGGCTGAAAGGGCGGTGGTGCTGGCTCGGGTGCCGGCGCAGTTGCGGGGTCGATGGCGACCACTGTCGGAGCGGGGCTCGCGTTGGCTGCCAGCTCAGCGCGCGGCGCGCCGCGTTCGCCCCGGGTGAGCGCAAGTCCGACCACTCCGACCAGCACCGCGCCCATCACCAGCCCGGCGCCCACGAGCGAAGCGCGCTCGAAGCGTGCGCGCCGGATCCTGCCGACGTCGACGGCATCCAGCGCTTCCTCGGCCGCCTTGTCGATGATGCGGCGGTCGACGGTGGGCTTGCCGTCCGCGTAGGCGCCCAGCAGCGCGCGATCGCACAGCAGGTTGATGCGGCGTGGCACGCCGCGCGAATAACGGAAGACGCGCCGGATCGCGCGTCGATCGAACGGATCGGCCTGGCGCAATCCCGCGACGCCCAGGCGATGGCGCACGTAGTGCCCGGTCTCCTCCTCCGTCAGCGCCTCGAGGTGGTAGCGCGCGATCACGCGCTGCGCGAGCTGCTCCATGTCGGGCCGCGCCAGGATCGCCCGCAGCTCCGGCTGCCCGATCAGGATGATTTGCAGGAGCTTGCGCTCATTGGTCTCGAGGTTGGTCAGCAGGCGTAGCTGCTCCAGCACGCGCACCGACAGGTTCTGCGCTTCATCGATGATCAGCACGCTCGTCTGCCGCACCGCGTGCGTGCGCAGCAGGAACTCGTTCAGCGCGTCGACGTAGTCCTTGACGGTCGGCACGCCCGGCCCCTCGTGCCGGTACGGGATGCGGAACTCCGCGCACACGGTCTTCAGCAGTTCCTCGACCGTCAGCTTCGGGTTGAAGATGTAGGCGACGTTGCAGCGCTCGGGCAGCTGCTCGAGGAAGCAGCGGCACACGGTGGTCTTGCCGGCGCCGACGTCGCCCGTCAGCAGCACGAAGCCGCCGCCGCCTTGCACGCCATAGAGCAGGTGCGCAAGGGCCTCGCGGTGCCTCTCGCTCATGAAGAGGTAGCGCGGATCCGGCGCGATCGAGAAGGGCCGTTGCTTCAGCCCGAAGTGACGCTCGTACATCGCCGGCAAGGATACCGGCCCCGAGCCATGCGCGTCGCCTGACCAGAGGCGCGCACGGAAGCCCGCGCGCAAAGGGTGGAATCGTGCCCTTACAGGGGATCAGTGACGCATCCTCGTTGTCGTTCTAAGAAGGGAGTCGTCCTGTCGCAATCGACCAAATGCCTGAACGGTGCTCTGTAGATTGTGTCCGTGAGGGTCAAGTCGAACGGTTACACGCGAACAATTCCTGGCGCCCGCCAATGCGGCGCCGGTCAGCAGGAAGGCGAGCGCATTGCATGGAAGCTCGGCATCAGCCGCAGCGGAATCTTGCGCAATGCTGACCCGTGGCTCCGTACTGACCGCGGCAGTGATAAGTCCGGTGCGCAGGACGAAATAGTTGACGCCGCTCGCGGCGATCACGTCTTCGCCCGCAAGTTTCAGTTCGCGCCAGCGAGTCTCCGCCCATGTGGCACCGGTGCGCTGTTCCGGTCCGCTGTAGCCCACCGAAATCCATCGACCCGGCAGATCGGCGCGCATGGCGAGTTCGAGACAGGATGAAAGGCCTTCAACTTCGAGTTGCCATGCTCCGGGCAGCGAACCTCTTCGATTCACGCCGGCCAGGTAGATGACATGCGCGGCGCGCTCCATCAGGGGAGCAAGCGTGTGCGGCCGCTCCACGTCGGCAAGAACAATTTCGGCGGACGCCAGTGACGACTCGGCGGCAAGGCGACTCTCGCTTCGCACGCAGGCGATGACGGGCACCGAGGCGGCACACAGATAGCGCAGAACATAACGGCCCGTCCGCCCGCTTGCACCGACGAGAAGAATCGAATCCCTGCAACCCGTTGTTCCCATGCTGCGAATGGACGTCCGTCGCACATAGGTCAATCGAGCGCGGAATGATCGAACGCCTGCGGCACGTCCGCGACCCCATGCGTCCGCGACCCCATGCGTCCGCGACCCATCGATTTGGGATTCGGTGACGACGCACCGCCGGGGGCTGCGGTTCGCAGATGTCGGCTACGTCGTCGAGCCGAGTCGTAGTTGCCGCGATGGCTGGGTATCGGCTACCCGTGAAATACCTCATCGCTCTCTCCTTCGCGGGTGGATGGCCGCGAGGCCCCATGGAGAGCTCAACCTGGCTAAAGGAGGTTCCGATTACCGACGCTCTTGGCCGACTGTCCGCATCGACTTCAGTGCTTCAGCGTACGGTTGAAGAAATCGACCACTTCCGCATTCATCCACTTGTGAAAGGCGGCACGATCGAAGCCCGGCTCGTCCTCGCACAAGCCGGGAGGTCTCAGGAGATGACACGGCGCCAGGAATGACGCATGCCCGGCGCCCGGCACCGAGTGAGCCTCGATCCTGCTACCCAGTTCGCTGCGAACGACGGCACCGTTGCTCGCGTCGGGAGTGGCGCGGTCGTTCTGGCCGGTCCAGATCTGCACGGGCACCGCAACACCTCGCAGGCCGCCATTGGCGAATGTGAAACCCAGACCTGGCGCAACGATGACGGCGGCCTGGAGGCGTGCATCCTCGACAAAGTCCTGATCGATCGGCTCCGCGATCTCCTTGAGGAGTGGCGAATTGCCTGCGCGCAAGACCTCGCACACGAACTCCGGCGTGCGGGCGCAATGCGCCGGAATGGCCCGAAGATCGGGACGGCCACCGATCGCGTTCAGTGCGGTAAAGCCGCCGGCCGAAAATCCGAAGACGCCGATGCGTGAGGGATCGAGGTGACTACGACCGCTCCAGCTGTTCAGCATGTAGTCGATGGAGGCGCGCAGCTCCTGATTGCGATTGCTCCAGAAGCGCGGCGAGCCCAGCCCGGTGCCGTCCTCGAAGTTGTCGCCAGAATGGATCGGCGCAGCGACGACGTAGCCGGCGTCGGCCAGTGCGAGCGCGAGGTCCGCATGGCTCCCGGCTCCGCCGCCGTTTCCATGTGACAGGATCACCAGAGGCAGGCGCTGTCCTTCAACCGCGCCGCCGCGGGCAACGCTCATGAGCGTTACTCCCAGCAGCGTTGTCGGCCAGGGCGCGGCGCTGGTCGGGTACCAGAGCGCGATCGCAAACGGTCGGCCGAGCGAGTTGGTGGCTCGTCTGACATCGAAGCCGACCGGACGCTCGGTACGCTGCGCCGCGATCAGCACAACCGCCGTCACTAGAACGAGCACGGCGGCAAGTGCCGCGACAGTTCGGTAGACCCACTTCTTCATCGCCTCATCCGCGCCAGGAAATCACCGCACAGAAACCCAACGGCACGACTGCGGTTGGTCGCCAGACCGTCGACCAACTGCTGTCTGCATCCGCTCCTCTGCAATTCTCAGGTTGCGTTAGGCCGATCGCAATTGGCCGGAATATTGAATGCCCAGGAGGGCCGATTCGCCGCGCCCCGCATCAGCGCGCCGGGGACGGCCTGGACGGCAGCAGCACGGTCGACAGCGCAACCAGGATCAGCGCGAGCGCGACGTAGTCCTGCCACGATGGCCGTTCGCCGAGTATCCACATGCCGGAAAACACGCCCAGCACCGGGATCATCATCACTGACAATCCGCTGGCCGCGGGCGGCAGCTTGCGCGCGAGCATTGACCACACGACGTGGCAGAACGCGATCGCCAGCACCATGTTGTAGGCGATCGATGCCCACTCGAGCGTGGTCGGCATGCGCCAGCGCGCCAGTTCGAACATCGTCGTCGCGGCGATCATCACGGCAAGCGTCAGCACGAGCATCCAGAATGTCAACGCGATGATCGGCATCCCTGTCAGGTGCCTGCGGATCAGGTGCGTGCCGAAGCCCCAGGCCGCGGCAGCCGTGAGCATCAACAGCGTTCCGAGTGGGGCGCCCGCCAGCGAGGTCAGCTCGGAGGCGAGCAGCAGCACGATGCCGATCGCTGCGGCGAGCACACCAACCCAGTGCCGCGGCAGCGGCCGTTCGTTGAACAGGAGCAGCCCAAACACGACGGCCCAGACCGGCATCGTGTAGCCGAGGATCGCTGCGCGCCCGGACGGCAGCATCTTGATGGCGACGATCGCAAGCAGGTGCCAGATGATCACGTTCGGCAGCGCAAGCTTGACGATTGACGGCCATGCACCGTGTGGAACCTGAAGCGAGATCCCGCGCGCAACGGCCCATGCCCAGATCACGACCAGGCCGCCGGCGATGCAGATCGAACGAAAGAACAGAGGCGGCAGTTGCGCGACACCGAGCTTCATGATGGGCCAGTTCACGCCCCAGAAGAGCGTAAGCAGCACCAACAGCATCAGGTCGCGGCGCGAGAGGTGGGACATTGCGAGTGGGGAGGAGATCGTTCAAGGCGCCGAGTCAGTTGCCGCGACGAGTATGGAAGCCGATCGACTCGAATGCGTGCTGCAAATGACGCGTTCGCGCTGGTGTTCGCCCGTGCGCAGAAGCCCGAGCGGGCGGATACTGCGCGGCCGTATCCGATCGATCTGGCGGGATCGTCGGCGCTTGTCCTGAGCGCCGACGTGCCCTAGCCGAAGTGCTCCATGAGCCGCTTGGCATATCCCGGCGCGGTCGGCTCGTGCATGAAGAAAGTGTAAATCTCCTTCCAGCTCGTCGCAGCGAGTCGTTGCGCCCATTCACGCAGCGCGTCGTCCGAATACTCCTCGAGGCGCAGCCGCACGTAGCCCCAGCCTGCGGTCTCGACCAGCGGCGGCGGGCCGCCGTCTTCGCGCTCCGAAACGCACAGCGCCGCCCCGGCCTCGCGCAGCGCCGCGTAGACCTCGTCGTCGAACCACGTGTCGTTGCGGAACTCCAGCGCCGCGCAGTGGCCCTTGGGCAGCATCTGCAGAAACGCAAGCAGGCGCGGTAGATCCCTCCTGAGATTGGGTGGAAGCTGGAACAGCACGGGCCCGAGCTTGCCGCCGAGCGCGGCGAGCTGCCGGTACAGGTAATCGACCGAGTCCTTTGCAGTGTCCTTCAGTCGCGCGATGTGTGTGATGCGACGCGAAGCCTTGATCGCGAAGCGGAACTCCGCCGGCGTCGTCTGCGCCCAGTGCTCCAGCATTGTCGTCGCCGGCATGCGGTAGAAGGTGTTGTTGATCTCGACCGCCGGCAGCCGTTCCGAGTACCAGCCGAGCATCGCGTCGGCCTTGAGCTTTTCCGGATAGAAGCTGCCGCACCACTCCTTGAACGAGTAGCCGCTGGCGCCGGCAAACAGTCTTCGGGACATAGAATCCTCGCGTGGCAAAGGCGAAACTACGCGAATACGCGGCCAAGCGCAGCTTCACGGCCACGCCGGAGCCGCCAGCCGTGGTGCCGGTCGAACGCGCCGGGCCGCTGCTGTTCGTCGTCCAGCAGCACGCAGCGCGCCGTCTGCACTACGACTTCCGCCTCGAGTGCGACGGTGTCCTGAAGTCCTGGGCGGTTCCGAACGGGCCTTCGCTCGATCCGGCACAGAAGCGGCTCGCGGTGCCGACCGAGGACCATCCATTCGACTACGCGTCGTTTGAGGGCGTGATCCCGCCGAAACAGTACGGCGCCGGCGAGGTGATCGTCTGGGACTGCGGCGTCTACACGCCCGATGAGGACAAGACGCCCTGGTACCACGACCGCGCCGAAGCCGAGCGGCGCGTGCGCGAGGGCGTCGAGAAGGGCAAGCTCAGCATCACGCTGCGCGGCGAGAAGCTGAAGGGGTCGTTCGCCCTGGTGCGCACGTCGGACCAGAAGAGCTGGCTGCTGATCAAGCACAAGGATCGCTTCGCCACGGCGGCCGATGTCTGTGAGCAGAACCGGTCGGTGCTGTCAGGTGTGGCCGTCGAGGACCTGAAGACCGTTCCCGCGCATCAGATCGCCGCCGAGCGCCTGGTGCCGCACGGTCCGGCCGAGGCGCTGCCGAAGACGCTTTCGCCGATGCACGCCGAGTCGGTCGACGCTGCGTTCAACCACGCCGACTGGATGTGGGAGCCCAAGCTCGATGGCTATCGCGTGCTGGCGATGATCGAGCGCGGCAGCGTCAGGCTCCGTTCACGGCGCGGCGGGCTAGAGCTCGCCGCCGACTTCCCGAAGCTCTGCGCCGAGCTGGAGCAGCAGTCGGTCGACGCGATGATCCTCGACGGCGAGGTCGTCGCGTTCGATGCCGAGGGTCGGCCATCGTTCGGCGCGATGCAGAACCGCAGCGCGGCCAACGAGCGCGCGGTGTACTACTGCTTCGACCTGCTCCACTTCGCCGGCGTGAATCTGCGCGCCTCGCCTTACGCCGACCGGCGGCGCTACCTGGCACAGTGCCTGCTCCCGTCACCGCGAGTGCAACTGGTGCATGCGGTCGACGATGGTGTTGCGTTGCAGGCCGCCGCGGCCGATGCCGGGTTCGAGGGCGTGATGGGCAAGCGCAAGTCAAGCCGTTATGAGGCGGGCAAGCGCAGCGGTGCGTGGCTGAAGGTCAAGTCGATCAAGAGCGGCGAGTTCGTGATCGGCGGGTACACGCAGGGCAAGGGCTCGCGCGCGCCGCTGGGTTCGGTGCTGGTTGGAACGTGGAAGGGCGACAAGCTCGCGTTTGCGTCGCATGTCGGCTCGGGGATCGACGACCTGACCCTGCCGGCGCTGAGGGCGAAGCTGGAACCGCTGAAGACCAGAATCAGCCCTTTCTCCTCGAAGCCCGAGCTGCACAGCCCGACGACCTGGGTCAGACCGGAGCTCGTCGCCGAGGTCAAGTTCCAGGGCTGGACCGACGACGGCGCATTGCGCGCACCGGTATTCCTCCGATTGCGCGACGACGTCGATCCGAAGTCGGTGCGCTTCGACCCGCCGAGCGTCGCGCCAGTGAGGGCTGCGCCGCGGAAGGCGGACATCGTCGACGAGGTGGTCGAGCAGCTGCGCAATCCGAAGGCGAACTTCACGCTGGCGGTCGGTCCGGCGCAGATCAGGTTGACCCATCTGGACCGCGTCTACTGGCCGGCCGAGCCCGCGCTGCAGCAGCCGGCGCAGACCAAGCGCGACCTGCTGCGCTATCTCGCGCAGGTCTCGCCCTTCATGCTGCCGCACCTGACGGATCGACCACTGACGATGATCCGGATGCCCAACGGCATCGACGGCGAGCGTTTCTTCCAGAAGCACTGGGAGCAGGCGCGGCCCGAGTTCGTCGACAGCATCATCGTGTATTCGGGGAGCAAGGACGAGAGCCACGAATACCTGATGTGCAACAACCTGCCGACGCTGCTGTGGCTTGCGCAGTCAGGCACGCTGGAGTTCCACGTCTGGCACTCGCGCGCGGCGGCGGGTTCCGACACGACGGCGCAGACGAGCGACTACGCGAGTTCGCTCGCCGCGCTCGAAAGCTCGGTCCTCAACTATCCCGACTATGTCGTGTTCGACCTCGACCCGTATATCTACTCGGGCAAGGAGAAGGCCGGCGATGAGCCCGAGCTCAACACCGTCGCGTTCGAGAAGGGCAAGGAAGTCGCGTTCTGGCTGCGCGAGCTGCTCACCAGCATGTCGCTCGAACCGATCGTCAAGACTTCGGGCAAGACCGGCCTGCACGTGTTCGTGCCGATCCGCCGCACCGTCGATTTCGACGCCGCGCGCGAGGTGTCGGAACTGGTCGGGCGGCATCTGCTGCGCCAGCACCCGAAAGACATCACGATGGAGTGGAGCGTGCCGAAGCGCACCGGCAAGATCTTCATGGACTACAACATGAACGTCCGTGGCAAGACGCTGAATGTCGCGTATTCGCCACGCGGAGCCCCGGGATCACCCGTTTCGATGCCCTTGACATGGGACGACCTGGCCAAGGCCCATCCCTTAGACTTTCGCCTCCCTAACGCCGCCCAGCGCCTGGCCACGACCGGAGACCGCTGGCGCGACGCGCTGGTTCGCAAGCAGAGCCTTGAACACGCGCTGGCCGTCGAAGGTGGCCGCCGCGGCTGACAACGCAACCGCACACCGCGGGAGGCAGGCATGGCTGCAAGATCGATCGGATCGCTGACCATTGCATTCGGGCTGGTGTCGATCCCTGTGAAGCTCTTTTCGGCGACCGATGCGAGCAAGGCGATCTCCTTCAACATGCTGCACAAGGCCTGCGGTTCGCGCCTGAAGCAGCAGTACCTGTGCCTCAAGGAAGAGATCCCGGTCGCGCGCGAGGACATCGTCAAGGGCTACGAGTTCGCCAAGGACCAGTACGTGATCTTCACGCCCGACGAACTGAAGGCGCTCGAGGAAGCCGGCACGCACACCGCCGACATCACGGAATTCGTACCGGTCGAGTCGGTCGACCCGGTCTACTACGACAAGGCTTACTACCTGGCCCCCGACAAGGGTGGCGCGAAGCCGTACGCACTGCTGGCGAAGGCGCTCGCCGAGTCGGACCGCTGCGCGGTGGGCCGCTGGGCGGCGCGAGGCAAGCAGTACATCGTGATGATCCGGCCGGTCGACGGCGGCCTGGTGATGCAACAGCTGCTCTACGCTGACGAAGTGCGCTCGATCAGGGAGATCGAGATTCCGCCGACCGAGGTCAAGGACGCGGAACTGAAGCTCGCGCAGCAGCTGATCGACCAGCAGGCCTCGGATACTTTCGATCCGTCCGCGTACAAGGACGACGTGCGCACGCGCATCGAAGCCGCGATCCAGAAGAAGGTCGAAGGCCAGCAGATCACGCTGGCTGAGGAACCGCAGGCGGGAGCACAGGTGATCGACCTGATGGAGGCGCTTCGCGCCAGCCTCAGCAAGCAGGCCTCGGCGCCGTCGAAGGCGCGCGCGGCGAAGGCTGACGATGCCACCGCTCCCGCGGTGGAGCGCAAGCCGGCCAAGCGCGCAGCGCGCGTGGCCGAGGCGACCCCGGTGCGAAAGATCGCGAAGCGATAGCCGCATCCGAAGTCCGGCGGTTCCCGTGATGCATCCCTATGGCGTCCGCGACGTCGAAAAGCTGCTGCGCCTGCCGCGCAGCACGATCCGCTCGCTGGTGCAGGCGGGCTTCGTCGCGCCGGCGCGTGGTCCGCGCAATGCCTGGCGCTTCTCGTTCCAGGATCTGGTGGTGCTGCGGACCGCACGCGCGCTGGCCCAGGCGCAGGTGCCGTCGAAGCGGATCACGCGCGCAATCCGCGGGCTCAAGCGCCAGCTTCCGGAGGCGATGCCACTGTCCGGGCTCGCGATCTGCGCGGTCGGCGACCGCGTGGTAGTGCGCGAGGGCGATAGTTGCTGGCAAGCGGACTCCGGCCAATACCTCCTGGCGCTGGGTCCGGACTTCGCGCAAAGCAGTAGCGCCGGGATGATCGCTGTCGTTGAGCCGTCCGAAATCGAGAAGGGGCCCTCGGCCGAATCGCTGTGCGAGCGGGCGATGGTGCTCGAGGAGTCCGACACCGAGGAGGCCGTCCGGTTATATGCAGCCGCGATCGTCGCGGATCGGCATATGGCCGACGCGTACGTCAATCTTGGAAGGCTGCTGCACGAACTCGGCCGCTCAGACCAGGCCGAGCGCGTCTATCGCGCGGCGATCGAAGCCGGACTCGCCGAGCCGCTGCTCCACTTCAACCTGGGCGTGTTGCTGGAAGACAGCGGCCGCGGCGCCGACGCGCTTGCCGCCTACGAAGCCGTGCTGCAAACGAATCCGCGCCACGCCGACGCGCTGCATAACGCCGGGCTGCTGGCCGATGAACTCGGCCGGGCGCAGGAGGCGATCCGCTACATGGCACAGTACCGACGGCTGCTGCGGAAGCCGAAGTAGTCCGCGATCAAGGCTCCTGCGGGGCCGGGCGCTACGATCGACCTGCAGCAACGATGAGAGTCCGCGTTTTCCATGGCTGGCATCTTCATCAGTTATCGTCGCGAGGACACTGCGGGTCATGCGGGGCGGCTCTTCGACCGACTCGTCCGCGACTTTCCGAACGAGGAAGTCTTCATCGACGCCGCACGCATCGCCTCCGGGGATGACTTCGCGCAGAAGATCGAGACCACGCTGCAGAAATGTGACACCTGCATTGTCCTGATCGGCCGACGCTGGCTCACGGCCGCCGACAAATACGGACAGCGGCGTATCGACAAGCCGGACGACTGGGTCCGCGCCGAGATCGGGTCGGCACTGACGCGCAACATCAAAGTGATTCCTCTGCTTGTGGACGACGCGTCGCTGCCCGAAGAGGAGGCCTTGCCCAGCGATCTCGTCCGCCTGCGGTACCTGCAGGCCCATGCGGTCCGGCACGAAACCTTTCATCAGGACGTCGATCGCCTCGTCGTCCTGATCAGGGAGGCGATGGGAGCACGCAAGCAGGCTCGGGCGAGGGCACATTTGCGCGGTGAAAGGAAGACGCACCCGCTGGATGGACTCGAGTACGTCTGGATCCCTCCCGGCGACTTCATGATGGGGCGCGTCCCCGGTGACAACGTCGCGGCCGAGCGTTATCAGGTCGAAAAGCCGCGCCATCCGGTGCAGTTGACGCGTGGCTTCTGGATCTCGCGGGGGCCGGTTTCCGTGCGCGCCTACAAGCACTTCAGGCTGAAGCGCGCGCTTCCGATGCCGCGACCGACGCAGAACAATCCGAACTGGACAAACGACGATCACCCGATCGTGAACGTCACGTGGACACAGGCGCGCGACTACTGCGCGTGGGTCGGAGGTCGGCTTCCGACGGAGGCCCAGTGGGAGTACGCGGCGCGGGGCGGGCAGGACGGCACGATTTACCCGTGGGGCAACGATCCGCGGCCGGACATGGCGAACTACCGGGACAACCCGCAATGGGGTAATCGCGGCACGTCTCCAATTGGCTCGTTCCCGGAGAACGGTTTTGGACTCGTGGATGTCGTCGGCAACGTGTGGGAGTGGGTGTCCGACTGGTTTGACCCGGAAGCCTATCCGCTGCGGCAGACGAACCAGGCTGCGGCCGATCCCGAAGTATTCGTCAACAAGATGGACCGGAAAGTCGTCCGCGGAGGCGCATGGGGTTCGATCCCCGAGGAAATCCGCATATCGGTACGCGGCTTCCAGGTTCCCGGTGCGGACATCATCGACTTTGGATTGCGCTGTTTGGTCGACGAGATGCCGGACGAGTAGGACGGGAGACCACTGCTCAGGAGCCGAGGCATCAGCGGCTCAGCGCACCGAACAGGCGCCGGTAGCGCCGCCCCATCATCCGGTCGGTAAACCGGCGCTCATAGCGATTGCGCGCCGCCTGCGAGCGTGCCACGAGTTCGCCGGGGGTTGCCGCAAACCATTCATACATCGCTGCCGCGAATGCCTCGAAGCCCGTATTCGCCGCGTAGAAAGCGTGCTCGCCCAGAACTTCTGTCAGTCCATCGATCGCAGTGCAGACGACCGGGATGCCGCGCGCGGCTGCCTCGAGCGCGACCAATCCGAACGGCTCATAGATCGACGGAACCGCGAGCATGTCGATGCAATCGAAGAAGGCCTCGAGACGTTCACCGGCGCACCAGCCGAGGAATTCAACGCGTGAATCGAGGCCGCGGTCTCGCAGCAGGTCGCGTGCGTACGGACTGAAGCCGCGACCGGCGATCAGCACACGGCAGTCTTCGAAGCCGGGCTCATTGAGCATCCACTGCACGTATTCCGGGTGCTTGCGCGGCACGAGCCGGCCACAGAAGCCGAGGACCCGCTTACCGCGCGGCGCGCGGTAGGTAGCGGGCCTCCGGACGCCGTTATGAATCACCTGCACCCTCGGATTGAGCCGCCCGTATCCGAGCGCGAAGTAGTTGTCATATTCAGCGCGGGAGAGCACGACCGCGCAGTCGCTCTCGGCGATCACCCGCTCCTGCCAGGCGACCGCATTTCCCAGCCGCACGTCGTTCGATGTCTCCTCCAGCGCCAGCAGCGAGTGGATCGTGCAGACCGTATTGCGGCCGGCGATGTAGTCGGTCAGTGCATGATTTTCCTGGTACGAGTGAACGTGCGAGACAGGGGCCGAGAAGCGCCCGAGCTCCCCGACCGGGCCAACCGCCACGTCCGGAACGTGCGCAAGGATCTGCGCGAGCTGCGCGGCGTCGTAGCCGTGATCCGTCAGGTACCACAGGGCCGTGACCCCTTCGGCCGCGAACCCGGAGATCAGGTTGTCGATGACGGTTCCGACGCCCCCGGTGCGGTTAAGGGGCATCTCATTCGTGATTTCGATGACGTCGAAAGCGCGCCGCGACGTGTTTGTTATCACGGCGGCAGCAATACGCAACAGTCTGCCCGGCGCAGATCAACATGCCCGAGCAGGGCGAGCGTGCGGCACTCGATCGGCCAGTTCTCAGCCTCTTCCCACGCGCCGTCGGCGCGCCGGCGAGCAAGAAAGACGCCGGCCAGCGCTTCGCTCAGGTCGGGGCTGCCGTCCTCGATCCAGAAGTTCTGTACCGCGACCACGCGGTACAGATCGGGCTCAAGGCCGGACAGATCGATGCGGATTTCGCCAGGCTGTCTATACCGCTGGTGTCCGCGACTGAGCAGAAACGGCGGCACCAGCAGCTGATTCCCGCCCAGCCGCAGTTCGACCTGAGCCAAAAAGGTATCCGGAGATCCTGGCTCGTTCCTCGTTCCGGGCGGCATCGTCGCGTGCGTAGGTGCCATAGATACTGGAAACCCGCGCTCCTTCATGCATCACGAGAATCGACTCACTCATCCTGCCTCCTCGGCTGCAGCTGCGCCGACGGCCGGTCGCGTTTCGATTGTAGTCGCGAGCGCCCTGAAACCGACTACCGCACCGGCTGCGCTTCATGAGTCCGTACAGGCAAGTCGGAGCGTCCAGAGCAGCCGCGTCCACTAAGCTATGTTTCCCAGGCTTGCGGCCGACACGGCCAGAGTGAACGATGGCTCACCGATCGAGGCCGGGGCCATGCGAGCCCGGACCGCACCAGTCGCCGACGTCATGACCCCGTTGCCGATCGTCGAGTTCTACTTCGATCCGATCAGCCCTTATGCGTGGCTCGCAGCGCGCCAATGCGCGCGTCTCGATCCAGTCGGCCGCCTCGAGTTTCGCCCGGTGCTGTTTGCCGGTTTGCTATCTGCACACGGCAACAAGGGCCCGGCGGAACTCCCAGCCAAGCGCGCCTACACGATGCGCGACGTGATCCGCTGCGCGGGCCGCCTGGGCGTGCCGATGAGGGGACCACCGACGCATCCGTTCAACCCGCTGCGGGCGCTGCGCATGTGCACTGCGCTCGACGATCCTCTCAAGCGCCGTCGGTTTGCGCTGGCCCTCTTCGAGGCGGCGTGGGAGCGTGGCCTCGACCTGACCGACGATGCCGTACTTGCGCACGTCGCGGCGGATTGTGGGCTTGACAGCGCGGAGCTCCTCGCCCGCGCGGCTGACCCGGAGATCAAGCGCAGGCTGGCCGAGGCGACCGAGGCCGCGATTGCCGCAGGAGTCTTCGGTGTGCCGACCTTCTGCGTGGATGGGGAACTGTTCTGGGGAGCGGACCGCATCGACGCCGTCCTGTGGCGCCTGCAGGGCCACAGGACCGACGAGGCGCTGCTGGGCGAAGTGCTCGCACGGCCCGCGTCGGCGGCCCGCAAGCCCTGAAATTCTGCCGTCTCAGAGGGCGTAGGGGCTCTGCCGTTCGAGCTGCTGGACGTTGATGGCGAGTTGCTGGGCGCGGACTGAAAGCTGGTCGATGCGGGTGACCAGGTCGCCGCGCTCCTGCGTCAGTCGCACCAGCTCCGAGGCGAGGTAGGCCCGACGCTCGACCGCGACATTCGGCAGCACCAGTTCGGTCGTGACACTCGCCATGGCGGCATCGGTCTGGGCGAGTCCGTCGCGTGCTCCGCGCAGTCGCGCCTGGGTACTGCGCAGTTCGGTGCGCGCGTCGAAGATCTGGCGGCCGTAGCGATAGCTGTCGACGAATGCCATTTCGCCTGCACCCGAACAGACATTCGCGTAGCCGGCGCCGTTGAGCCCGGCGCGAAACCCGTTCTTCGGCTGGCAGTACTCCGCGAGGCCGCGCTCGCGGCCTTCGCTGTAGGCGGCAAGGTTCGGCGTGACCTGGTACTTCGCACAGGCAGCGCGGTGTGCGCCGATGCGGTCGGCGGGCAGTCCGTGCAGGCCGTCCTCGTAGCCGATCATGCGCCAGTCCGCCATCACACACTCGTCCTTGCCGAACCCGGTGGCGCAGCCGGCAAGCAGCGTGGTGACCAGCAGGGCCACGGTCCAGAAAGAAATGCGAGGGGACGCATTCATGGTCCCCTGATTCTCGGCGCCGGGACAACCCTCAATGCGCCGAAATGCCACGCAAACGCGCTTCTTCGCCCGGTCAACCGCTGCGCTGAGCGTAGGTGATGACGTTCAGCCAGGCGCCCTGTGGATCGGCGATGACCGCAAAGCGGCCTACGCTGGGAATGTCGGTCGGCGGATGCAGGACCTTGCCGCCCAGCTTGACCACCTGAGCGGCACAGGCGTCGACGTTCGTAACCGTGACGTAGCCGCCCCAGGTCGGAGGCATGCCGCCGGCCGCGGCCTCAGCCGGCATCTTCATCACGCCGCCGATCGCGCTGCCGGCGGCCTTGACAACGTGATAGGTGCCGCCCTGCGCCATCGGCATCGTGTCGGTGGTCCACCCGAACAGTTGCTTGTAGAAGCCGAGCGCCGTCTCCGGGTCGCTCGTCATCAGTTCGTTCCAGCTGAATGCGCCGTGGGTCGTGTATGCATCCATGCCATCCTCCTTTTGATCGATGCAAACCGCGTTCGGAGTCTAGGCCGCCGGCGTGTCAGCGGTGTTTCCGCCGTGGCGCCGTTGCCTGAACGCCAGGACTCGAGCCGCTCCCGCTACCCGAGGGCGAGGCCGCTCAGGCGTTGCCCCTGCGCCAGACCGCGAGGAAGGCGTCCCATTTTTCACGCATCGTCATTCGCTCGTCCGCGAGCGCGTCGAGCAGGTCGGAGAAGCGGCGCGACTTCGACAGCGTGTAAAGCGTCAGCGCGACGGTCGCGACCAGCGTGACCAGCAGATAGAACACGCGCAGCGACATGGGCTCTTCGGCTGCCGCGATCAGGTTCATGCCGAGGAACCCGGTCGTAACGGTGCCGACGAGTCCAAAGGTCGTGACGACAGTCAGGCGCACCATCGTGTTGGCCTGGCGCCGGAACGTATCGGCTTCGAGATACTGGTTCATGTCACGGATGCGGTGCTGGACCTCGTCGTAGAGCGCATCGAGCTGCAGATGCCCCGCAGTCAACTCGAAGAGCGAGCGGGCCAGCGCCTGGTCCGAGATCTCGTGGAACCAGTAGCGGTGCGTGAAGCGCAGGAAGATCTCGAAGTTCTGGCGAATTGCGCGCTTGAAAGTCTTGACCGACGCCGGCACACCAATCTCCAGTCGTCGCAGCGCCACAACGAGGCGATCGGAGAACATCAGCAACGCGGCCTTCTGGAAGTGGGCGACGAGGAACAGCAGAAAGTGCTGATGCCTGAACTGCGCAAGCACGCCGGACTCGCGATCGAGGAAGTAACCGGATCGCGCACAGCCGACCACGACCAGCGCGTGACCGCAGGCGAGGTAGCGGGTATTCGGCGCGGCACCGGACTCGCACCAGAACCGGTCGTAGCAATGGCGGCCTTCGAAGTCGGCGACGTGCCGGTCGGAGTACGGCAGTGTCTCCGATTCGCCCGCGCCGACGACGAGTCCCAGCCGGACAAAATCATTGCGGCTGATTGCGCGCGGGTCGTCGACCGCCAGCAGCGCCATGACTGGCATCCGGTAGTACTCGATCTGGCGGTAGCGGATCGCTCCCGGCCGCTCGTCGTAGTCGAGGGCCAGCGGCTGGAGCAGCCAGGTCCAGTGTGAGCTGATGCGCGGCGCGCGATGGCGGCGGACGAACTCGAGGAAGCGTTCGCGCTCGCTGCTGTCCGAGGCAGCCAGAGCCCTGCCTTCACGGTCGAGCCACTCGACGCGGTGCATGCAGTGCAGCCCGTCGCCGCGCTCGTCCCAGCCGGCGGGGTAGGCGCGGCCGAAGCCGTAAAGCAGATCCTGCGCGGTCGCGAGACTGAGGTCGTCGCGATGCACCTCGACATTCAGCAGCACGATGTCGATGTCGAAGAAGAAGATCAGGTTGACTTGTGCGATCGTCAGTTCGATCGGCGCCGCGCCCCGCGTCGGCGTGACGCGGACGGCCGCGACATCGCTGCGGCGGAACACGCGCATCGGCGAGGCGCCGGGGTCATGCTGCGAGCCGGTCGTCCGACGCGCGCGCCCCTCGCCGTAGAGGAAGCGTTGCACGTACGGCAGGAAAGTGACGAACTCCGTGTAGTGGCGAACCTGGAATTCACCGCCATCCTCGGTGAACTCGTCGAGCACCTCGCGCCACGGGTTGTCCGCCGCAACCGTTTCCAGCGCTTCGCAGTGCTTCTGGATCTGGCTGCCCGGGCTCTGCGGCATCAGCTGCAGCGGCCAGAGGAGGATCTGGCGGAAGTGCCGGACGTGCGTCGCGTCGCTGGACGATTGGGCCATGGTCCCCTCCCTGTCGGCGCGACGAGTGTAGGGCCAGTTGCCGGGCCGGCATGCGGGGCGCCGCTTAAGATCCGGTCTCGCACTGGTTCATATGCGGCTGGAGACCGGATGCTGCGTGCACTTGCCATCTCTGCGGCGCTTGTCGGCTGCGCTGCCGCCGCCGAGCCGCTCGACCTGAAAGGGCTCGGCGATCCTGCGCTGGCGTGCCAGGACTTCGACGAGTACGTGAACGCGCGCTGGAAGCAGGCCACGCCGATTCCGCCGGACCGCGCGCGTATCGGCAGCTTTGAAACGCTGCGTGACCAGAGCCGCGCCGTGGTCGAACAGGCGCTGCTCGCGACGCTGCGCGATCCGTCCGCGCTCGACACCCCGGGCAAACGGCTGGTGACGCGTTACTACGCGAGCGGCATGGACCTGGCCGCGATCGAGCGCCGGCAACTCGAGTCCCTTGGACCGCTGCTGCGCCGGATCGACGATCTCACCGAACGTTCGCAGTTGCCGGCGCTGCTCGCGCAGTTTGCGCGGCTCGGCATCGGCGCTCCGCTGGTCGTGCGTGTGGACACCGACGCCAAGGACCGACGCCGCTATCTGCTGTCGCTCGACCAGGGCGGGCTCGGCCTGCCCGATCGCGACGATTACTTCCGCACCGACGCGCGCACGCAGGAATTGCAGCGAGCGTACGAGGCATATCGGCTGAGCCTTGCGACGCTGGCTGGCGATGCGGACAGCGCATCGGCCGCGCGTCTGAGCATCGAACTGCAGCAGCCGTTCGCCGCGGCTTCACAGACCCGCGTCGAACGCCGCAACCCGAATGCGGTGTATCAGCTGAACACCTTCGAAAGCCTGGCGCAGCGTGCGCCCGGCCTCGACTGGCGCAAATTCTTCGACACGCTCGGCGCGCCGGACCCCGGGTCCTTCAACCTGGTGTCCCCTACCTTTGTGACCGAAGTGGCGCGTGCCGCGGCCGAAGCTCCGCTCGTGCAATGGCGCGCCTATCTGCGCGAGCGCCTGCTCGACGAACTGGCGCCGACCTTGCCCGCGGCCTTCGTCGCTGCGCGCTTCGCCTATCGCGACCGGGCGATCCGCGGCCTTGAAGCACAGCCGTCGCGGTCCGAACGGGTGATTCTGGTGATCTCCGGGCAGTTCGGCAGCGAGCCGCTCGCGGAAGGGCTCGGCCAGCTCTTCGTGGCGCGCGCGTTTTCGCCCGTGGCCCGGGCGAGCGCAGTGCAGATGGTGGACGACATCAAGGCCGCGCTGCGTGCGCGCATTGAAAGGCTCGAGTGGATGGCGCCGGCAACTCGGCAAAGCGCACTGAAGAAGCTCGATGCGATGGTGCTGAAGATCGGCTATCCGGATCGCTGGCGCACCTACGAGGGCCTCAGGGTCGAGACCGACGATTTTTCCGGCAACTGGCTGCGCGCACGCGCATGGTACTTCGACTATCGCCTGGCGGACCTCGCGCGTCCAGTCGACCGCACGCGCTGGTTCATCAGCCCGCACTTGGTCAACGCCTTCGCCGGCAGCCTCAACGAGATCGTGTTCCCGGCGGCGATCCTGCAGCCGCCATTTTTCCGGGCGAACGCCGATCCGGCGGTCAACTTCGGCGGCATCGGCAGCGTGATCGGGCACGAGATCACGCATCACTTCGACGATCGCGGTCGCCAGTTCGACAGCGACGGCAACCTAGGCGACTGGTGGACCGCCGCGGATGCCGAGAACTACAAGACGCGAGTGGCGCGCCTCGCGCAGCAGTATTCGGCCTACGCGCCGCTGGCGGGCGAGTCGATCAACGGGCTGCAGACTCTCGGCGAGAACATCTCCGACCTGGCGGGAATCACGATTTCCTACGATGCCCTGCAGCGCGCGCTGTCGCGTCATCCGGTCGGGCCGATCGACGGACTGACCCAGGACCAGCGCTTCTTCATTTCCTTCGCGACGATCTGGCGCACCCAGTACCGACAGGCCGCGCTGATCGATGCCTTGCGCACCGACGAGCACTCGCCGGGCCGTTGGCGCGTGCTCGGCCCGCTGGCGAACCTGCCCGCCTTCGCGGCGGCGTTCCGTTGTCCGGCCGACGCGCCGATGCTGCGACCGGCCGCCGAGCGGATCACGATCTGGTGAAGCCAGTGACGCCGATGATGGAACCTCTGCCCGTCACGATCCGGCCGTTGACGCCGGCGCGCTGGGTCGACCTCGAAGCGATATTCGAGGCGCGCGGCTGTTCCGTCGCGCGCGGCTGCTGGTGCATGTTCTATCGCGAGACCGGTCGGTCGGTGGCTCCTGCGGGCATGCGTCTGGCGGATCTGCGGAAGCAACGTCTGCGCGCGCTGTGCGATGCAGGGCCGCCCCCCGGACTGATCGCGTACTCGAAGCGACGCCCCGTCGGCTGGGTGACGCTCGGGCCGAGACCGGATTTCCTGAGGCTTGCGCGATCGCCGGTGATGAAGCCCGTCGACGATGCGCCGGTGTGGTCGATCGTCTGCTTCGTCGTGCCCACGGAATTCCGCAAGCACGGCGTTGCGGCAGCCCTTCTGCGTGGCGCGGTGGATTACGCCGCGCGCCATGGTGCGCGCTTGGTCGAGGCGTATCCGGTCGACACGGTCGCACACGAGCACGACGACGAGATGTGGCATGGCGCGAAGTCGATGTTCGACAAGGCCGGCTTCGTCGAAGTCGCGCGACGGAAACCGCGCCGTCCAGTGCTGCGGCTCGCGCTCGCGCCGCCTCCGCGTGCGCGGCACAAACGCAAGGCGCAGCGCTAGGTCGCGGCTCAGTGCGTCGGGCCGTTCGCGTGCCGGGTGCACTCCGCGGCACGCCGCACGAGCAGGAGTTGCTCACTGCGGTTGCGCGTCATCGCTGCCGCGCGTTCGAATTCATCGCGCGCTTCATCCAGCCGCCCTAGGCGGAACAGCAGGTCGCCGCGCACGCTCGGCAGCAGATGGTACTGCGCGAGTTGCGGATCCTTGCGCAGAGCATCGGCAGCTTCGAGCCCGGCCGCGGGCCCGTACGCCATCGACACCGCGACCGCACGATTCAGCTCGACGACCGGTGACGGCGCGGTCTGCGCGAGCGCGTCATAGAGCGCGACGATGCCGGCCCAGTCGGTCACATCGGCCGACGTGGCCCGCGCGTGACAGGCTGCGATCGCAGCCTGCAGCGCATACGGTCCGAGTCCTGCGCGGCGATCGCGCTGTGCGAGCGCCTCGGCGCGCTCCAGCGCAGCCAGCCCGCGCCGGATCAGCAGGCGATCCCAGCGCGAGCGATCCTGTTCGAGGAGGAGGATCGGTTCGCCATCCGCACCGGTCCGGGCGCGCAGGCGCGACGCCTGGATCTCCATCAGCGCGACCAGGCCGTGCACCTCCGGTTCCTCGGGAGCGAGCCCGGCGAGGATGCGTCCGAGGCGCAACGCCTCCTCGCACAGCGCCGGGCGGGTCCAGTCGTCGCCCGCGGTCGCCGCGTAGCCTTCGTTGAAGATCAGATAGAGCACCTCGAGGACCGACGCGAGCCGCGCTGCGAGCTCGGCCGGCGGCGGCACTTCGAACGGCGCGCGCGATTCGGCCAGCGTGCGCTTTGCGCGCACGATGCGCTGGGCGACGGTCGCTTCGGCCACCAGAAAGGCCCGCGCGATCTCGTCAGTCGTCAGCCCGCCGAGCAGGCGCAGCGTCAGAGCCACGCGCGCCTCGCGCGACAGCACCGGATGGCAGGCGATGAAGATCAGCCGCAGCAGGTCGTCGCCAATCGGCCGGTCGAACGCGCGTTCGATCTCGGCGTCGAGGTCGGGTGCTGCGTCCGCGAGCTGGTTCTCGATCTCGTAGGTGAGCGCGTCGGCCTTGCGCGCGTGCAGTTCGCGACGGCGGATCAAGTCGATCGCGCGGTGCTTTGCCGCCGCGGTCAGCCACGCCGCCGGGTTGTCGGGCACGCCGCTCTCGGGCCACTGCTCGAGCGCGGCGACCAGCGCGTCCTGCGCGAGTTCCTCGGCGAGCCCGACGTCGCGCAGAACGCGCGCGAGCGCGCCGATGATTCGCGCCGACTCCATGTGCCAGACGGCCTCGATCGTGCGGTGAATCGAGGAACTCATCGGCGATTCCGGGCGGCCGCGTTCAGGTGAAGCACGGGCCGAGTTCGCGCACCTCGACCGTCGCCCACTGTGCGGCCGGGCATTCCGCGGCAATGGCGATCGCCTGGGCCTTGGTGTCGCAGTCGAGCAGGAAGAAGCCGCCGACCATTTCCTTCGCTTCGGCGAATGGCCCGTCGACGAGGCTGCGCCGGCCGTCGCGGACCGACACCCGCGTGCCCAGTGCATCGGTGCGCAGCGCCTGGCTCATCTTCAGCAGGCCGCGCGCCTTGAGCTCCGCACTGAATTGCAGCATGCGGTCGTACAGCACGCGGCCTTCGGCCTCCGTGCGTTCTTCGCGCGCACCGGTCTTCTCGACGATCAGCAGCATGTAGCCCATGGTTCAGTTCATCCGGTATGGCGCGAGGTCACGAAGCGTACGCAAGGTGCCGGTGCGCGGGCGTCGCGTCCCTCATTGTCCGATGGTCACCATCCAGCCGACGCCGTAGCGGTCGGTGAGCATGCCGAAGCACGGCGACCAGAAGGTCTTGCCGAGCGGCATCGTCACCTGGCCGCCGTCGGCCAGCGCGTCGAACATCCGGCGTGCCGCGGCCTCGTCCGGCGCGGTGATCGACAGCGAGAAGCCGCTGAACTGCGGTTTGCCCGAGCAGCGGCCATCGGACAGCATCACTTCGGTGTCGCCGACCTTGAACGAGGCGTGCATCACCTTGTTCTCGCTGCCCGGCGGCAGCATCCCGGGCGGCGGCGCTTCCGGCGCCTCGCGGTTACGCATCAGCATGGCGGGCTGCGTTCCGGTGGCGCGCGTATAGAAATCGAGCGCCTCCTCGGCGCGGCCTTCGAAGAACAGATACGGCTGCACGTTCATCGTTTCTCCTTCCGGTGACGCCTCACTGCGCCGCGGCCTGCAGCGCAGGGAGGTCGATCTTCTTCATCTTCATCACGGCGTCCATCACGCGATCGGCGCGCGGGCCGGACATCATCTGCTCGATCGCAGCGGGCACGATCTGCCACGACAGGCCGTAGCGGTCCTTCAGCCAGCCGCACTGCTGCGCGCGCGGATCGCCGCCTTCGCCGAGGCGGTTCCAGTAGAAATCGATCTCGTCCTGGCTGTCGCAGTTGACGACGAGCGAGATCGCCTCGGTGAACTTGAACGCCGGCCCGCCGTTGAGTCCCATGAAGCCCTGACCGTCGAGGTCGAAGGTCACCACCATCACCGAGCCGGCTGGGCGCTGGTGCACTTCGAACCCCGCCTTGCCGTAGCGCGAGATGGCCTTGATGCGCGAATTCGGAAAGACCGAGACATAGAGATTCGCAGCGGGCTCGGCCTCGCTATCGAACCAAAGGCAGGGCGTAATGCGCTGGACGCGTGCCATGCGGCCTCCTACGCCATTCGCTGCCGGGTCTTGGCGCGGCGCTCGATTTCGGCGCGCTGCCGCTCCTCCTGTGCGCGCAGTGCGGGCGTCAACTCGGCGCCGAAGTCCTCTGCCTCGAACACCGGGCGCAGCTCGATCTCGGTGCCGCCGTCGAATGGCGCGCGCTTGAGCCATTCGACCGCTTCCTCCATCGACTTCACCTGCCATAACCAGAAGCCCGCGATCAGCTCCTTGGTCTCGGCAAACGGGCCGTCGATCACCGTGCGGCTGCTGCCTTCGAAACGAATGCGCTTGCCGCGCATGGTCGGATGCAGGCCCTCGCCGGCGAGCATCACGCCCGCCTTCACCAGCTGGTCGTTGTACTGCCCCATCGCCGTCAGGATCTCCTTGCGCGGCATCTGGCCGGCTTCTGACTCAGGACTTGCCTTGACGATCACCATGACTCGCATCTCGGTCTCCTGCAGTTGGCGCGCGGCCTGATCGGCCCGCGCAATGCGACGTCGAACGGAAGATCCAGCAATCGACAATCCCGTTCGGATCGTGCGGCCGCCGAGGCGACGTCAGCCGCCGCTCAGGGCCTGCACGATGCAGATTTCGTCGGTAGGACGCACCGGTAGACCGAGGTCGAAGGTCGGCTCGCCATTGACGAAGAAGCGCACGTGGCGGCGCATGCGATCCTGCTCGTCGATCATGCGAAAGCGGATGCCCGGATATTGCCGCTCCAGGTCGGCGAGCAATGCCCCGAGCGTCGCGCCCTCGGCATCGACGTGCGCTCGACCCGTGTAAGACAGCAGCGGGCTTGGAATCAGGACCTTCATCGAGGTCGCGCTCAGGCCGGCTCGCCAACCTCCACCGCATAAATCTCGGGAAGATTGCGGGCGATGCACTGCCACTTTGCACCTTCGTCGCGGCTCATCCAGACCTCGCCACTCGAGGTACCGAAGTACAGCCCGACCGGATCGCGCGTGTCGCCCGCCATGGCCTGTCGCTTGATCGTCCACCACGCCTGCGATACGGGCATACCCGCGTCCTGGCGCTGCCAAGTCTTGCCGCCGTTGCGGGTGGCATAAACGGCCGGCTTGCCTTCGACGCTGGTGCGCGGCCATACGGTCTGGCCGTCCATCGGCAGCACCCAGCACGTCTCGTCGTTGCGCGGATGTACGACCATGTTGAAGCCGATGTCGCCGACCTTCTTCGGCATGTTTCGGCCGATGCGCACCCAGGTGTTCGACGGCCGGTCGATGCGGTAGATGCCGCAGTGATTCTGCTGGTACAGCCGGTCCGGGTTGCTCGGGCACATGCGCATGCAGTGGGGGTCGTGCACGGTCGGATCGTTCTTCGGGAAGCCCTCGACCACGTCGAGTCCGTCGATCAACAGGCTGAAGGTCTGGCCGCCGTCGCGCGACTCGTGCACGCCGCCGCCCGACATGCCGAAGTAAAGGTGCTTCGGGTCGCGCGGATCGACGATGATCGAATGCATCTTCGGGCCGTCCGGCGTGCCGTCCTGCACCGTACCCATCCACGCGATGTACTTCGGATCCTCGTTGATCGGGGATGCGCCGCGCCAGGTGACTCCGCCGTCGTCACTGCGAAACAGGCCCTGCGGCGAGGTGCCGGCGTACCAGACCCCTGGCTCGTCCGCATGTGCAGGCGTCAGCCAGAACGTGTGGTCGACCGCGCGGCCCTTGCCGTCCTCCCGCTTCGGAAAGGCCGGAGGCTGCTGCGCCTCGGTCCAGGTCTTGCCGAGATCGGTCGAACGGAACACGGTCGGGCCCAGGTGACCTGTCTTGGCCGCCGCGAGGAGGGTCCGGCCGTCCCGCGGGTCCAGCACGAGGTGCTGGACGATGTGGCCGAGAAAGTGCGGCCCCTCGACCTTCCAGTTGCGACGCGCTGAGTCACCATGAAGCAGCCACGCGCCCTTGCGTGTGGCGATCAGTACGGTCAGGCCACGCCGGCCCGTCTGCGCCGACGCGCCGGCCGTTTTCCTCGCGGATTTCTTCGCAGGCGTACGTGCGCCGGGCGCAGAGGTCTGGCGCGGCGCGGCACGCTTCTTCGGAGTGGTCATGGGTCCTCCTTCGCAGCGGCGGAACGATAGGCGCGAACGGAGTCCGTGTCAGCGCCGGGCGACAGGCGCGGCCAAGGGCCGCCGGGTCCTGTTCTGAATGACGTCGAACGGCCCCGGCCCGGATCGACAGGGCTGCGGAGGAAAATAATGCTGGCGCTCAGGCGCCGGCCGCCTCCCGATCCAGCAGCGCCCGCTTGCGCTCTACACCCCAGCGATAGCCGGCGAGGGCGCCGTCGGAGCGGACCACGCGATGGCACGGGATCGCAACCGCGACCGGATT
>DATKAJ010000088.1:0-8091 GCA_035498175.1 Burkholderiaceae bacterium | reverse complement strand
GATACCGCATCACGGTGCGACTCGATTCGGGCAGTTCGCTGATCGTCGAAGACACGCGCGACCTCAACCTGCGGGTGGGTGACCGCGTGCGGATCGACGACGGTCAGCTCCATCGGATCTGAGCAACGCTCCCGCCAATGACCAAAATGGCCGGGAGTGTCGCTTCGGCGGACCTCGTCCGCGAGGCAGTGCCTCCGCCGTACGTGCAACCTCGTTATGAAGGACATGCACCTTGATGAATGATGCGAAACGCGAGCCATGGGCCATTCGCTTGTCTGCCAAGCGACGGCTTGCGGTCGTCGTTGCCGTCGGAGTCGTGGTCTATTCCATCGGGCCCACCGTCGTTCCCATCGCGAACCGCCTTCTGGTGACATGGATCGCAGCATCGTTGACTTACCTGATCCTGTATTGGCTGACGATCCTGAATGCGGACGCCGACCTGACTCGTCGCCGCGCGAGCAAGTACGACCAGGCGGCGTATGTCATCTTCCTGCTTGTAACGATCGCTGCGTGCGCAAGTATCGTCGCCATCGGCTTTGTGATGGGCGACGTCAAGTCGTTGGACTTCTGGCCAAAGGCGCTTCACGTCGGGCTATCAATCGCCGCGCTCGTGCTGTCCTGGATGTTGATCCAGACGGTGTTCGCGTTTCACTACGCTCGCCGCTATTACGCGCCGGCTTCAGTACGCGAGGGTCCAGCCGCCGGATTGAGTTTTCCCGGAGTCGAGAAGCCGGCCTACTTTGATTTCGCCTATTACTCCTTCGTCCTGGGCATGACGTCGCAGGTTTCGGATGTCGCGGTCACGACCGCGCAGATGCGGCGCACGACGCTGGCCCACAGCATTCTCAGCTTCATTTTCAACATTGCCGTGCTCGCGATGAGCATCAATGTCATTGGCGGTGTCATTTAGCATACAGCGTGCGGCCTCGCTGAGCGTCGGAATTCGAAACGAATTGGCGAGCCAGCGATGGCAAAAGCAGCGTCGCTGCCCAAGCGATGCCGATACTCGACAGTAAAAGCCACTTCCATGTCGACCCTCGGAGCGACGCAAACGTCGCCGGGGAGCGCGAAAGCCCACGTCGCAGGCGTCCGCACACGTGCCTGCCGGACGATCGGTGGCGCCGTGCGGAACCGGTGGGAGTGAGTCCATGGTACCGAGCGAGGCGTGCGGTCCTTGCTTCTTATGTCATCGACTCCAAAGCCCTGGCGACTTGGCGGCCGTGCAAGTCGGTTCGGAACAGCGCCACGCCCAGGCACACGGCGGATTCCAAGTCAAGTCCGTTCTCGGAACGACTCCTTCATAATGCATGCCTCGGTCGTTTCGCCGACCAATGCGCCGCCGCCGCGCAGACCGCACCGCAGTAGCCCGATGCCAGAGATCCTTTCCAAATTGCTCCGCCGCCTCGCCATTTTCTGCGCAGCGTTGTTACTGTCGGCCCCGGCGAGTGCCGCGGCTGCAGGCCCGGCAGCACCTGACCTCGACGACCGCCCCGACCCGGCACTGCAACGTGGGCTCGAAAAGGTGGTGCGCGATCTCGGCCTGACGGCCGAGGTCGAGGCGGGCCGTCTGTCGCTTGCACTGGTGGATCTCTCGCGCACCGACTCGCCCCGGCTTGCGATGCTGAACGGCAACGCGATGGTCTACGCGGCCAGCCTGCCGAAGATCGCGATCCTGCTCGGCGCGTTTGTCGAGGCCGCTCGCGGGCGCCTCACGCTCGACGCAACGCATCTGGCCGAGATCACGAAGATGATCCGCTACTCGAACAACGAGGCCGCGACGCGCGTCCTCGACTGGGTCGGGCGCGAGCGCCTGCTGGACATCCTCGAGTCGCCGACGATCGCGCTTTACGATCCCAAGCGCAACGGCGGACTGTGGGTGGGAAAGAGCTATGGCCCGGAAACCGCCTACCGGCCCGACCGACTGCATCAACTGTCGCATGGCGCCACTGCCTTCCAGGTCGCGCGCTTCTACTGGCTGCTCGACAACGACCGACTCGTCAGTCCGGAACTGAGCGCGCTGATGAAGCAGGTGCTGTCGCAGCCCGGCATTCACCACAAGTTCGTCAAGGGCCTGGAGAGCCGGCCGGGCGTCGAGATTTACCGCAAGTCAGGCACTTGGCAGGACTTCCACGCCGACAGCGCACTGGTGGAACACGGTCCGTACAAGTTCGTGATCGTCGGCCTGGCGCACCACCGCGATGGCGGCGAGTGGCTCGTGCGTCTGGCCGCGCCGCTGCACGATCTGGTGGTTCCTGCCGCAGTCGATGCAGCGCCGTGAGCGCGCCGGTGTGTTCAACGTGCGCCGTGCATCTGTCCGATCAACTGCTGCAGGCGTGTGGCCAGCGCCTGATGCTCACCGGCGGAGTTCTTGCGCAGGATGTTCGTCACGAGCGTGCTCATGTAGTAGAGCTTTCTCTCGCCGGCAGGCGACTCGATGATCGCGGTCGAGTTCATGTAGTTCTTCACGTTGCCGGCGTACGGACGACAGGTGAAGCCGGGCTCCGGCGCGCACTCGAACAGCGAGCCCGATTTGAAGTACACGGCGGCGTCGGCCAAAGCGGGGGATGACGCGTAGCGGATGCGTCGCTCGGTAACGTACAGCAGCCGCTTGATCTCGCGGCTCGACCACACATCGACGATTCGTCCCTGTTCCATCCGCAGCAGGTAGCGCATCAGCTCGCGGGCGCAGCCATAGCTGTCACCCGCTCCCGGGACGATCTTCTTGCCGGTCGCAGTGAAGAAGCTCCCCTGTCGCAGCATCTCCAGATCGAGGCCATTGCGCGTCACCGGCTCGAAGAACGTCTTCTCGAAGAGCGCCGTCAGTTCGGGCTTCGGCGTCGACTCGAAGAAGCGCCTGATCTCGGCCTCAGGCGGCGGATAGGCAGTCCCGTATTGCCTGATGAGCATCGCCTCGCGCATCACCATGCCGCCGGCGGAGTTCGAACTCGGCGACAGCATCCAGTCCAGCCATTCGTAGAGCGTCGCGCGGTCGCCAATCTGCACTGGGCGCCGGATCAGCGTCCTGGTCTTCGGGTCGAAGATCCGCACCGTGTGGCTGTCGGACTGCGAGAAACCGTCTGCCGTGACAACGGTATCTTTCAGCACGCGCTTGCGCGCTTCGAGATCGTGCGGATAGGTATCCGCGAGTGCCTGGAACAGCGACAGCGCAACCAGCAGCTTGCCGACGCTGCCGATGTTCTGCTTGTAGTCGGCACGGTGCTCGGCGTAGCGCGGCTTCGCGGGATCGGTCAGGTCCAGCACGGCAACGCCGTAGTCGCCCATGCTGCCGGTCAGAATGCCGCTGACCTGGCGGGTGAGCTCCGGATCCGGCGGCGGCAGGTCGAAAGTCTGGCCCACCAGCCGCAGATCGACCTCCTTCATCGGGAGCAGTGCACCGGGCGGCTGCCTGACGTCGTTCACGACGCCCTGGTTGGCAAGACGGTTGCCTTCGACGCGACGGATGCCGGTGTCCGGGTAGCCGTCCAACGGATACGCGAATGCTGCGCTCGTAACAGCGGTCGCGGCCGCGAGCCCGCATGAAGCGAACGTTCGGAGCCAGCGCCAAGGACCACGGATCATCGAATCACCTCGTGCATGTTGACCGTTTTCTCGAGATTCCGGTCCAGGGCCTTGTCCATCTGGATCAGATAACCCGCGCTGCGCGCGACCTTGCTCTCGTTGAGCGGCCTGATCTGCAGCAACCACAGCTGACCGTTGACGAAGGCGAACTCCACGTCCGCCGCGACCGGCTTGCCGTCCTCGCCGAATTGCGGGAACTCTTTTTCGATCTGGTCGGTGAATGCGATCAGTTGCCTCGCCTCATCGCGCGTGAGCAAGGTTTCGGCTCCTGAGGCCGAAAGCTTGGCGATCCCACCGGCAGCCCGCGGCACCATCCGCCGGGGCGCGGTGGCCGTCGCCATGAGGCGCATGTCGCCCGTCTTTCGGTCGATGCGAACCGACTCGGCCGCCTGCCCTTCCACCGCGCCGCCCACGCCTTCGTTCACCGCGACCGCGAGCACGCCCGGATCCCCGGTGTCGACGTCCTGCGTAACCATCACGCCGGAGATGTCCGAGGGCACGGTCTTCAGGAGAAGCACCGCCGGGTAGACGTGCTCGGGCCCCTTCATGTGGGACTGTCGCCAGGCCCACGCACGCGCCTCGTACGGCGACGCCCAGACCGCGGAGATCGCCTTCACGATGTTCTCGAATCCGACGACGTTGAAGACCGTCAGGTTGAGGCCCGCTCCGGTGAAACCGGGAAGGTCCTCGACGTTCGTGTCGGAGCGCACGAACACGCCGCCGCGGAAGTCCGGGCCGAACTCCTTCGCCATCGCCGCGCGCAATCGCTCTCGGAACTTCGGTCCGAGGTCCGTGTTGAGGATCGTCGAGTAGATCTCCGCGCGCAACTTCTCGGCGAAGTCCGCCGCTTCGCGCGAGCCCGCCGGCATGGCTTCGAGCTTGCGAAAGCTCTCGACCATCCACTCGAACAACGTCTTGCCGGAGTTGCGATAGGGTCGATCGAGTATGGCGGCGCGGTAGATCCCGAACGGGATGCCCACCCCGGGCGCGACGCGATCCGGGAAGTGCGCCTTCAGCTCGCCGAGCTTCGCGGCCTTTGGGCCGACGATCCGACCCGAGTCTGCTGCGCGCAGCGCGTCGAGGCTGACGAAGTCGCGCACTGACAGGTCAAGCTTCTTCAGATCGGGCTCGAACGTCACGTTCGCTTCGGTCTTCACGTCCTTGGCGAACGCGGTGTCCCAGCGCGGGCCGTCTTCGCTGATTTCGACCAGGCCCGCGCGGCTGACGGCGAGCACGATGCGCTTGCCGTCGTTGCCGCGCAGCAGCGGCAACAGTGACTGGTCGACAGCGACGTTCGGGATGCCGAGGTTGCGCGCGAGGAGCTGCACGTGAGAGAGCGGATTGCCGGCGCCGGCCGTGAGGATCCCGGCAAGTGGCGGCAGCTCCGCGACACTCTCGGGAAGCAGGTAGATGCCGTCGGGCTGGAAATCCTCGAGACGCTTCATGTCAGGGTTTGCGTGCAGGAAGCCGCGTGCCAGCCCGGGGTTCAGCGCACCCAATCCGGTGCCGACGTCGTTGCCGAGCAGCCTGTGCTGGACGCCCGCGACCCGGTTCGCGTCGCGCGACAGGCGGTCGAGCGTCTGGGAGTAAAAGAGGAGCGGGCTGCCACGCAGCTGGTCCGGGATAAACAGCTCCGCGAGCGGCTCGATCTCGCCGAGCTTTTTTACTGCCTCGCCGAAATGCATGCGCAGCGTCTGCGTGCCCCACCCGGGGACGAGGCCGAGATAGCGCAACTCGCGGAGGTAGACGGCAAGCGGCATGGCGTCGGCAGACAGCGCCGCGAACGCCTTGCGAAGCTCGGCCAGTTCACGGGCGTTGATCATCCCGGCGCCGTAAGCGGCCTCGGCTGCCGCGGCGACGACGGCGACGGCCGAGCCGCGCGACATCGTTGCCGCGGCGGATCGCGCTTCCGCCGAAGAGCGGAAGTTCTCCGCCTCGACGGCGAGCGACAGATCGAGCACGCGCAGGCGTCCGGCCGGCTGGATCTGCGGCAGCGCATCGCGCAGATCGGCGAGGAGCCTGGCCGTCACCCGGTACCGGTGCTCGGGCGCGCCATTCCCGGCGTAATCGGTGCGGGCGTCGCGCAGCAGTTTCTGCAGCCACGGCGCCGCGGTGAAGATCCGCGCATTCTCCTCGAGCACATCGCCGAGCGGCCGCGGTGCGTACACGCGGTCGATCTCGGCGGCAAGCGTATCGGCCTGCTGCTTCAGCACGGGATCGGTGACCTTCGTGGCATAGCGACGTACGCCAGCCGCGTCGGAAGCGTCGGGTAAGCCGTGGATCTTCACCCGCAGTGTCTCGAAGGCGGAGTCCCGATCGGCGATCGCTGCGGCCATGTTCCGCACCTTCTGCGCTGACGCGGCGTCGGCACCGTGCGGGAGCAGCCGCACGCCCGCCCGCAGCGCCGGATAGCGATAGCCGATCCAGTCTTCGCGTGCCGCCATCGCGGCAAGCAGGCTGCGCGCCGCTTCGCGCTCGTCCTCTTCCTGCAACGCGCCGCGGTAAAACTGCGCCTTGCGCATGATCCAGCCGCTGTCGGCTGCGATCAGAAACTTCTCGATCAGCAGCTGCGCATAGCTGTCGGCGAAGTCGGGCGCGGCCACCGCCTTCTGCGCATCGATGCCCGCGAGCACGTTGGCAACCTTGTAGCCGTGCGATCGCAGTTGTGTCGTGTGGTCGTTCCATGCGCCGTGCTGCCAGCCCTGCCCCTTGTCAGAACAGGCGAAGTCGTTCGGCTGAAGCACGCGGCCATCCTTGCAGAACCACCGGATCGCCGCGAACGGACCACGAGGGCTTTCCTTCATCTCGACGATCCACCCCTGGTAGTCAGCAGGCTCAGCCGCGGCCGCGCGCGCAACGAGCAACGCAGCAATGGCGAGAACGAGCGTGCGAAAAATGTAGAGGTGCGTTGGGGACATTGCGAACTCTTCCGGGTTCAGGACTTCATAGGGTGGCGCCTTGCCGGGCCGCGGTTCGGCGCTGGAACTCTCGTCCGGTCAGCAGCGCGAGGACGAGCCAGACCAGCACCAGCGCCGCGTTGATGCACGCAAACTGTGAGACGCTCAAAGCGAACAAAGTGGTACCCAGATAGACGGTTGCCGCTGCCAGGACATCGCCGGCTCGAACAACGAAGCTGTCGATGACCTGCTTTGCCTTGTACTTCTCCTCCCGCGACGTCGGCAGGAACAGCATCTGGCGGACCGTGTTCATAAGCGAGTAATCGACCGAGTTCTCGGCCGTCTTCACCCACCGCATGATCGCCAGCGAAGGGATCAACGCCGCCGTCGCGTAGCTGCCCAGCGCGATCAGCGGCGCGATGCATAACGCCACCGGGACGCCCAGATATTTCACTACCCGCGATACGAAGAACAACTGCAGCACCATGCCGGCGATGTTGACGATCTGGAAGTAGTCGGCGAAGAACGCGCCGATGAACCGTCGCTCTTCTCCCGCCGCCAGTGTTCCGGCCGCGATGTCTGCGTCGGCCGCGTGCTTGACGATCACGGCGAGGATGTATTCGCCTGCCGAGTTCACCCAGTTCAGCAGCAGGATCAGCAGCGCCATCAGCAGAAGGTAGCGGCCACGCAGCACCAGGGCGAACGCATTGCCGTCGCCGATCGGCACGTCTGGCTTTCGTCCGTGCACCGCCCGCTGTCGCGCCGGCGCGCGACGAAGATCGATGAAGTTGAACAGGACCAGGCTCAACGCCAGGATCGCGGCTGCAGCGAGCAGTAGAGGGCTGACGCCGATCAATCGGATCAGATGGCGGGAGATCCAGGCCCCGAACACCGCTCCGCTCGACGCGCCAAAGGCGATAACGGCGAACAGCCGCTTGCCTGCCTCAGGCGTATAGATGTCGTTCGCATACGCCCAGAATTGGGCGATCACCATCAGGCTGAACACGCCGATCCAGAGAAAGAACACCAGCCCGATCGGCGCCCTCGCTTCGGCGAGCAGGTAGAACGCCGGCAGCCAGGCGATGAAAAACAGGGTGACGACGTTGATCAGCCGGCGCCGCGGAAGGCGCGTCGCGAGTGCGCCATACAGCGGCACCAGGATGAGCAGCAGCACGGCCTGGGCGGCGTAAGCGTAGCTCTGCAGTTCCGCGCCGCCGGGCTGCTCGAGAATCAGCGCCTGGCGCACCGGCTTCACCACGTAGTACGCCGCGAGAATCAGGAAGGCGTTGAGCGTGAGCAGCAGCAATTGCGTGCCCTCGCCGCCGCGCACGTCGGTGAACAGGCGCAGGAACCGCTCGAGCGGTCCGCGCGACGGCAAGGCCGGAGAGGTCGGGGCCGCGATGACGGACATAGCCTTGGGCTTCGCTGCGTCGGTACGGCGGAGGCACTGCCTCGACGCTCCCGACCAATGCGTTCATTGGCGGGAGCGTTGCTCAGATCCGATGGAGCTGACCGTCGTCGATCCGCACGCGGTCACCCACCCGCAGGTTGAGGTCGCGCGTGTCTTCGACGATCAGCGAACTGCCCGAATCGAGTCGCACCGTGATGCGGTATC
>DATKAJ010000087.1:0-21116 GCA_035498175.1 Burkholderiaceae bacterium | reverse complement strand
TCGACCACGCAGATCGAGACGGAACGCAACGACACATCGATACCGGTGAAGAACTTCATCGCTCTCTCCTTCGCAGGGGTTGTCCTGCGAGTCTATGGAGAGCTCAACCCTGGATAACTGCGAGCCCGATTACCGATGCTTGTGGCCGGCAGCGCTATGGAGTTGTGCTCTCAACCGCAGGTGTCGCCTGCAATTGAATGCCAACGGCCTTCAGGACTTTCAGGACCGTGTCGTAGCGCGGCTTCGCCCCCGGGGCGAACGCCTTGTAAAGGCTTTCTCTGCCAAGGCCGGTTTCACTCGCCACATGCGACATGCCCCTGGCCTTGGCCACGTCCGCAACAGCCATCAGGAATACGTCCGGATTGGCATCTTCCAAAGCAGCCGTCAGGTACTCGGCGATGACCTCGTCGTTGCCGAGGTAGTCCGCCACGTCGAACGCCTTCAGCTTGGGCATCGATTAGTCCTTAAGTTGTGCCGCCAATTCCTTGGCTCTGCGGATGTCCTTCTGCTGGCTCGACTTGTCGCCACCGCACAGCAGCAGATACACCATCCGACCGCGCCGCGTGAAGTACACCCGGTAACCCGGCCCTGCATGAATCCTCATCTCGGAGACGCCTTCGCCCACGGGCTCGCAATCGCCGAAGTTGCCCACGGACGCCGATCGAAGGCGCGCCAGGATCCTGGCCTTGCCGACCGGGTCCCGAAGCGCCCGCAGCCATTCATCAAATTCTTCGGTACGAAAAAACTCGTTCACAGTGTATCCCTTCGGATACCGCCACGTCAATGCCGGACTGCTGGCATTCAAGTATCGCCCGTTGCTGAGAAACCATGCGCTTGCGGTGGGAGTCTTCCATGGGCGTCCCAGCCGTAGGCCAGACGGCTCGGCCGGCCGTCTGATTCCGCTGTTCAACTGTTTGGAGCTTTGAAATGACCGATCAAGCAATGCAGTTCCCGATCGTTGTGGTTCACCACCCACCGTGGAACAAGGACCGCATCATCGGGCAAAAGGCACCCTTCAAGCTGAAGGAGATCTGTGCGATCCGGGCGTGGCTCGACTTCGAGCACAACGTCCGTGATCGCGCGCTGCTCGATATCGCCATCGACAGCAAGATGCGCGGCGGTGACGTGACCGGTCTCCGTGTGGGCGATGTTTGCCACGGCGATCAGGTGGCCTCAAGGGCGAGTGTCCGGCAAAGCAAGACGCAGCGTCCGGTGACCTTCGAGATCACGCCAACGACTCGCAAGTCGGTCGCGGCGTGGATCAAGGTGGCGGACCTCAAGCCGGGTGACTTCCTGTTCCCGAGCCGCGTCAATACGGACGGCCACCTCAGTACGCGCCAGTACAGCCGAATCGTGAAGGACTGGGCCAAGATCATTGGCGAGGACCCTTCGCGGTATGGCATGCACTCGTTGCGGCGCACGAAGGTGACGATCATGTACCGGCAAACGCACAACCTACGCGCCGCACAGATCCTGCTCGGTCACACCAAGATCGAGAACACCGTGAAATATCTCGGCGTCGAACTCGACGAGGCGTTGAGCTTGTCGGAGCAGGTTGAGGTCTAGGTACCTGCCTGTTCGGGGAACTCGCTTTTGAGCGGATTCCCCGTTCTTCTGCGGCAGCATCTGCAACCAAGAGCGGTCACCACCGAGCTGCTCGGGATGTCGGCTCCAAGGACGACCGCAAGGATACGGTCGACGGCGGCTTGTGGACGCCTCCCGAAGTTGTCATTTCGAGGAGCTCTTGCTGCGTAGTAATTCCTTGAGATCAGCAAACGGCGCATGGGTCGCCACCCGGTCTCCGCTGGCCGAAGTGCTGCCAGCCTGTGCGGCTTCCAACTGGCGTTGGTGCTCGTTGTCGTGGCAGTAGAGACAGAGCAATTCCCAGTTGCTGCCGTCTGATGGATTGTTGCCGTGATTGTGATCACGGTGGTGCACGGTCAGCTCACGTAGATTTGCGCGTGTGAACACACGAGCACAGCGGCCACAAACCCACGGATAGATCTTCAACGCTTGTTCACGATAGCTCTGAGCACGCTCGTCGGCGGCGCGTCGCGCTTCGGCGACGATGCGATCTAGCCTGCCCGGGTCACCTCGGCTCATTCCACTACCGAGCATCCGCAAGTGGTGCAAATCGTGGCCGCTTTCATGCGATTTGGGCAAGTGGCCGTGACGTCAGGACTTGGCCGATGCGGGATCGCCTCCACGTGGTAACGGGGGAAGGCAGAAGCCGCGCTATTGAGCGGGCGTCACGTACTTTGCGAAGTTCTCCACGTAGTCATCGAAGTTTTCTTCAAGCATCAGCCGATACTCGCTCAGGAAGTAGTCGATCGTTTCCTCGCGCGAGGCCGCCATTTCTTCCTTGGTCCCGAAGCCGCGTGCGCTTACCCAGGCATTGAAGCGCGCGGTTGCGTACATCATCGAGGTGCTCGCCCTAACCCGATCGATCTCCCCTAGCTGCTCGTTGGAAAGATGGATGTGCGCGTCCGCGCGCTCGTAGAACTTGTCGTCCACACCGTCTGGCACAAGCCCTCCACCGGTAGTCGGTTTGACTGCTTTCGGGCAATTGTGACGACACTGCATAAGGTCGGCAATTGGCGTGCGCCGTGCAAAGGCGGCGCTTTCCAGTGGGTGCAAGCCCCACCCGGCGAATGCTCCAGCCGGAAGCAACCGGAGCAGGCATGGAGGAGACGAAATGTCTGAAGCCTTCGGGTAAAGCGAGCCACGATTTGGTGGCTGCGCGAGTGTGCAGGCCGTAACGCGAGTGAACGCCGAGCAAGCCTCGAAAAGGACAATGCGCGGGCCGACCCGGCAGCCAATCCGGGGAAGGCTGGCACGACGGGATGGATGAGCAATGCAATGCCACCCGTGGCCGCGCCGGGGTAGTGGCGGCAGCATGCACACAAGGAAAGCGCACGCAACACGGGAAGCCCCGTGGCGTGGTCAGGGATGACCAACCGGACGCCGGTGACGGACAGGCCGGGCGCTGTGGGGTGGCGGAGAGGCTCGTAGTACCGCTGAAGCCGGGTAACGCCGGTGGAGGAAAGGGGCCTCAGTTCAAGACCAACGCAACACGTGGCGAGGGACGCGGAGATTGGGCAACCTAGCAACTCCGGAAAGTGTTCAGAAGCTGCAGACGGCGTTACACGCGAAAGCGAAGTCGGAACCGGGCTATCGCTTCTACGCGCTGTACGACAAGATCTACCGCGAAGACATCCTGGCGCATGCCTGGGCCCAGTGTCGCTCCAACCGGGGCGCGCCGGGCGTGGATCGGCAGGACTTCGAGGCGGTCGAGGCGTATGGCGTGGAGCGGTGGCTTGGGGAACTGGCGCTTGCGCTCAGGCAGGAGACGTACCGACCGGAACCGATAAGACGAGTGTTCATCCCGAAGGCCAATGGCAAGCTCAGGCCACTGGGCATCTCGACCTTGCGGGATCGGGTGGGCATGACGGCCGCGAGGCTGGTGCTCGACCCGATCTTCGAAGCCGATCTCCCCCTTGAGCAGTACGCCTACCGGCCGGGCAGAAATGCCCAGCAGGCGGCGGGCGAGGTGGAGGCTGCGCTGCATCGAGGGCAGCGCGACGTCGTGGACGCCGACCTCGCGGACTACTTCGGCAGCATCCCGCACGCCGAGTTACTGAAATCGGTGGCGCGCCGGGTGGTTGATCGACGCGTGCTGCATCTGATCAAGATGTGGCTGGAATGCGCCGTCGAAGAAACCGATGATCGAGGACGGAAGAAGCGCACGACCGAAGCCAAGGATCAGCGCCGCGGCATCCCGCAGGGCTCACCCATCTCACCGCTGCTGGCGAATCTGTACATGCGCCGGTTCGTGCTGGCATGGAAGAAGCTCGGGCTGGAAGCGAGCCTCGGCAGTCGCATCGTGACCTACGCCGATGACCTCGTGATCCTGTGTCGGCGCGGCAAGGCGGAAGAAGCCCTGCGGCGTCTGCGCGAGCTCATGAGCAAGCTGAAGCTCACGGTCAACGAGGTAAAGACACGGATCTGTACGGTGCCGGAAGGGTCGTTCGACTTCCTGGGGTACACGTTCGGGCGGATGTATCGGAAGCAGACGGGAGCGGCCTACCTCGGGCTGCGACCGTCGAAGACGAGCATCCGGCGCATGGTCGAGACGATCCATGCGCTGACGGCAACGTCACTGACGTGGCAAGGGACCACGGAGCTGGTGGGCCGGTTGAACCGCGCGCTGCGCGGCTGGGCGAACTACTTCAGTATCGGAACGACCAGTCGTGCGTATCGCGCACTCGACGCCTACACGGCTGCGCGGTTGCGCCGGTGGCTGCGCCATAAGCACAAGCTCAGGCGTCGACGGGGCGGGACCTATCCGCTCTCGCACCTGTACGGGCACTTTGGTCTCGTACGCCTGAGCGCGCGCGGCGGCGTGGCCTGGCGAGTGTGATGGCGTGACGTCTTGTCCGAGAGCCGGATGCGGGAGATCTGCACGTCCGGTTCGATGAGCGGGATGTGGAAACGGAGTTAAGGCACGGTTACTCGGGCACCGCCAGACGAAAGGGGCGGCAACAGACAAACCAAGCCTACTGCCACCGCGCCACATCCCGACTCTACCGAACCTCGTCAGCACTGCGCTAGTTGCGTCTGATCGCTATACCGGCAGTCAGGTTTAGCTTCTCGTGCTGAATTCGTTGGATCGGAGCAGCGTTATCAGACGCGTCTGGGGCGAAGACCAGCACTTCATTCTCTTGTGTGACATAGAGCCGGTCCAGGATATCCAGCGCGATGCCGATCGGGCGCCGGAGGTTCGGTGGCTGACTGCCAGCGCCGGTCGGTACACCAAGAATTCGAATCGGCGCAACATCGCCTTGAGCATCCGGGGCGAAGACGGAGATGTAGCCGAAGTTCGACTGATCCTGCCGGTAGTTGGTCACGTAGAGATTGCCGCGCGTGTCAAAAGCAACGCTGACTGGCCGATCGAGACCGGCATTGCGACCCGCGATGGATCGCAGCGGCGCGCAGGGACATTCGGTGAAGGGCTGCCAGGCGGCATAGATTCGAATGCTGTCGGACGCCGAGTCAGCTACGTAGACGTTGAAGACCCGATCAAGTGCGACACCGGCCGGATCGACGAGCGCCAAGCCGGCGCCGGCCAAGTGTCCGAAAGAGGGGCCGCCATCGGGCAGTGCCGCCTCGATCACGCTGCTGCCTTGTGCCGACTGGCTGACGATGAACAGAGCCGCGGGGTTGCGACGAACCGCCAGCCCGCGGGGGTTACTGAAGCCGAGTTGATTGCCGTCCCACGCAACAAAGGGTGCGCTGGCTCCGTTCGCATCCACTTCGTGAACCGTAATTCGCGGCAGTTCGATCCCCGTCGCTCCGGGCTGTGGGGTGGCGTCGCCGAGGTTTGCGGTGAAGATCCGGCCACCGCGGTCCACGGTTAGCCAAAAGGGATTGCGCAGCCCCGACTGCGCCTCGGCGGAAAGCCCACCACCGATGATGCGCACCGGCGTCTCGTCGACGCGGCTGGGCCCCATCGCGAATCCGACAATGCTGTTCGAACCTGCATTGGCGACGAGTAACTCGGCACTCGGTGGAACAAACGGGGGTGGTGGAGGTGGAGCAGGAGGCTGGGGCGATCCCCCATCGGGCCAGAAGCGGAATACGAGGCCGGCTGCGATCAGTGTCAGGATCGCGAGTACCGCGATACGAAACTGCGAATAGCGAGGGCGGGTCTCCGGCATCGGACTTTCCTCCGATCGACTTCTTTAGCGGCACGGGACAACTCGCTCGCAATGGTAGTTGCCGCAGCCGGTTGCGCGCTTGGAATAGCCTAAGGCGGGGTGTCGAATCTTCTGCTGGACTTACCCCGGTGCCCGGGCGCATAAGTCCCTGGAGAGAGCGGCAGGTGTCTGCTTTTGAAGTTACCCACGTTCAGCGGACGGTCCGTTTAGGCCGTTGTTGAAGCTTCGAAGGCCAGCGGAGCCACGTGCTTGATGGTCGAGAGGCGTTGCTGGCGGTTGTAGAACACCTCCATGTAATCGAACAAGCTGGCTCGCGCCTCGTCGCGAGTCCTGTAGTCGAGTCGCAGTGCATGACGAGCTCGGTCTTCAGCGAGTGGAAGAAGCTTCCCATCGGGGCGTATCCCAGTCGCCCTTGCGGCGGCGCATTTCACGTCTTCCCGGCGAATGTTTCCCATTTGTGGAACAGCATTTGATGCAGATGTCACCTGAATTTTCACGGTCCAACTTTGCAAGCGTGCCGAGCGGCGTTAACGCATCGCCGCTAAGGTCGGCCTATGGTCTATATCGAACTTCTCATCGCCGGAATCGCGTCCGGATTCCTTGCCGGGTTGCTCGGCATTGGCGGGGGCTTCGTGGTTGTCCCTGTACTGATGCTCCTGCTGCCTCAGTTCGACATTGCGCCGAACATTGCGCCACAAGTCGCAGTCGCAACGTCTCTGGCGGCAATGGTTCCGACCGCAGTTTCGGCCCTGCTCACACAGCACCGACGCGGGTTCCTTGACACAAGATGGGTGTCGCGATTGGCACCGGGCGCAGCGGCCGGCGCACTCACGGGGGCGCAGTTGGCCAAGCACATCCACGGAGCTTGGATTGCAGGTTTCTTTGCGTTGTATGCGGGGTACTTTGCACTGAAGATGCTGCGCGACCCAGTCGTCGATCCGAACCACTCGAGCCACCTGGCGCGCCTGATAGCGCGGGTGAAACGGCCTTGGGTTGCTCTTGGCATCGGCGGCTTTTCGGCACTGGCCGGCGTTGGCGGGGCAAGCCTTACGATTCCGTACCTGCTGCTCGCGAAGGTCGACATGCGACGGGCCGTGGCCGTGTCGAGCGCAGTTGGTCTGGCAATTGCCGCCGCGGGTGCACTGAGTTTCGCCACGGGAGTTGGGCCTGTCGCCGGCGATAAGACCTTGGTCGGCTTGGTCTGCTGGCCGGCGGCCCTCACCATCGCAATGAGCGCGATCTGGATGGCGCCGCGCGGCGTTGCGGCCTCGCATGGATTGCCAGTGCGGCAGCTTAAGCGCGCCTTCGGCGGCGTGCTCCTTGCCGTCTGCGTAACAACACTCGTCAAGCTCGCTGAGCCCCCAGTGGCGCCGATCGCGACACAGGTCGCTTCCGCGTTCGCCACACGGTGAGTCGGGCTCGTGACCCGGCAGCCCACTCGGTTCCGTGTAGCTGCATACGTTGATGGCCGAATCCGCGCCTCCGTCGAACGCCGGCACACAGACCACCATTGCCCGGAAAGCTGTGATCGCAGGTCCGCCCGCCACACTCGAGCAGCGATCGCCCCGCGTCGCTCTCGGCGCGGGGAATGTCAGTACAACCGGATGGCCACGTCGAAGTGCCACGTGCGGCGGATTTCGATCACGTCGAATTCGCGGGCCAGTGCCGGAGGGAACGCCTGGTAAGGCATCTGGCTTTGCAGGACGCGCCGTACCGCTTCGTCGATCTCGGCCACGCCGCTGGAGACGACAAACGTCACGGACTCCACGGATCCGTCGCTTCGGATCGCCACCGTGACCATCGGATTCCGGTGAGGCCGCTTGATCGCCTCGCGGACCATGTCGAAGGTCATGTTGAGCTCGATCTTCCGTGCCCAGGCCTCCGCGTAAAGGACGAGCTCCGCGTTGGGGTCGCTGCGACCGAAGAGCCTGCCTCGACGCGCGCTGCTCGCCGAGGGCGACTGGCGCGCAGCCGCCGCCTCGCGCCGCGCGGCTTCCTCGTCCAGTTGTCGTCCGATCGCGCGAAGCCTCTCTTCGCGCTTTTCGGCTTCCCGTGCAGCTTCAAGTTGGGCGGCCCGGGCCGCCTGCTGCGCTGCGTCCCGTTGTGCCGCCTCCTTTCGCGCAGCTTCTTGACGGATGGCCTCCTGTCGCGCGGCCGCCTGGCGCTCTGCGTCCAGACGCGCGGCCTCGCGCTGTGCAGCTTCCTGGCGTGCGACCTCCTGCCGGGCCGCCTCGTTTCCTGCGATCTCCTGTCGTGCCGCCTCCTCGCGTTCAGCCACCAGTCGCGCAGCCTCGGCTCGCGCTATTTCCTGGCGGGCGGCTTCCTGACGTGCGGCTTCCTGTCGCGCAGCCTCTCGTCGTGCCTTTTCCTCGCGCTCAGCGTCCAGACGTGCGGCCTCGGCCTGGGCCGCTTCCTGGCGCGCGGCTTCCTGTCGTGCCACCTCTTGGTGCGCCTTTTCCTCGCGCTCAGCGTCCAGGCGTGCGGCCGCGGCGCGTGCCATTTCCTGGCGCAGAGCGTCTTGCCGTGCCGCCTCGAGTTCTGCTGCCTGCTGTTCTAAAGCCTGCCCGGCACGATCGATCTCGGTGCGCTCACTGGCCCGCTCTCGGGCTGTATCGGTGTTCTGAAGTGGGGGCGCCGCGGTCTGCGCGCTCGAGGTACTCGGCACGCCCGCGATCGCGGGCGTTGGCCCGGATGAAGCGGGGGGCACGACGGTTGCCGAATCGGGCTGCGTGAGCATTGCCGGCGCGGGAATCAGCGCCGGCGCCGTTGCGGGAGGCAGATCGGCCCGCGAAGATTGCGGCGCCGTGGCCGCACGGGTTGCAGCCGCTGTCGCTGGACTGACCCGTGCCCTGGGGCTGGCCTTGGGCACGATCGCCGCAGCCGTCGGCGGAGGTGAGGTGCGCTTCAACCCCGGCCTGTCTGCAACAAATCGCTCGACAGGCGCTCTCCGGAACGGCTCTCTCGTGTCGACCCGCCCCGGAACAAGCACAACACGCAGGTTGGGCGCCTCGATCCGCCGCTCGCGCCAGGGAAAGCTCAAGCCCGGAAGCCCGAGTCCCTGGCCACCGAAGGTCAGGCTCAGCAGCAGTGCGTGAAACAGCAGCGAAAGCAGGAGTGCCAGCGCCATCCGCCGGCGTTCGGCGCTCATGCCTTGCCTCGTCGAGCCAACGGTCCAGATGCGTTGAACTGACTCCATGCCGCGATGCTACTGAGCGGATTCGGGTTCGTCCGCTTTCGGGCGACTCGCGCGGACGCTGCTGGCGACCGCTGCTGGGCACCCTCTCGGGGATCGCCCGATTTCGAGCTCCCTGAAGCAAAGATGCAGGTCCCTGGATGCGGAGTCGCGTTGGTCGGCGACTGAGTCATTAGCACTCTCGCCTGCCGAGTGCTTTGCATTTTTCCGCGCGATTGGGAATATTTCTGGCAAGGGACTTGCTTATCGAGGGATCAGCCAACACTGAATGCGCGTTACAACATCGGGGGAGATAGCGTGATCGTCGACTGGAGGTTGCGATGAACCTGCCTGCCACCGTCCCATCACCGATTTCGATCGCGGGGTTCAAGGACGTCTACGAAATCCCGCGCGTCGAAGTAGCGCTGTCGGACCTGCAGGAACTCGGCAACGGCGCCAACGAGGCGCTGCGCGCCACCTACGTGAAGATGATCCGCAGCGGCAGCCAGCGCTTCGTCATCAAGCCCTCGGCACTGCCAGATATCGACGGACTGATCCAGGAGCTGCCGAACTTCGAGGAGCCGCTCGAAGATATCCGCAAGCAGCTGGCGCTGTGCCTCTCGTCGGAAGATCCACTCGAGCTCGAACCGATCCTGCTGCTCGGTGACCCGGGCATCGGCAAGACGCACTTTGCGCGCCGCCTCGCCAAGCTCCTCGGCACCGGCTACAACTTCATTGGCATGAGTTCGCTGACCGCGGGCTGGATCCTGTCGGGGGCCTCTGCACAGTGGAAGAACGCGAAGCCCGGCAAGGTCTTCGACGCGCTGGTCAACGGCGACTACGCGAATCCGGTCATCGTCGTTGACGAAATCGACAAGGCGAGTGGCGATACGCAGTACGACCCGCTCGGCAGCCTGTACACGCTGCTCGAGCACGACACCGCCTGCGATTTCGTCGACGAATTCGCCGAGGTGCCGATCGACGCGTCCGACGTCGTGTGGATTGCGACCGCAAATGATGCGCGCTCGATTCCCGAGCCGATTTTGAATCGCATGAACGTCTACGCGATCGAGCCGCCGGATCCCGACGGCTCGCGCCGGATCGCGCAGAGCATCTACGACGAACTGCGCGGCGAGCACGGCTGGGGCCGGGCGTTTCCCGCTGCGCTCGACAGCGAAAGCCTCGACCGGCTCGCACGCCTGAAGCCGCGCGAGATGCGGCGCGTCATGCTGGCGGCCTTCGGCAACGCCAAGCTCGACGGCCGCAACGAAGTGGGAGCCGACGACATCGTCGAGGACCGGGTCGCGAAGAAAGCGCGCATCGGGTTCTAGGCCTGCCGAGGTCCGGTCGCCGGCTGCGCACCGCAGATCCCGTCGATCGCGGGGATGAGGGGCGGCGAGGCACTCGCGCCGCACGGCCGTGGTGTAAAACTGCATGGCCGCACCACCGGGGGCACACCGATGATCGAGCAGGGTTCGCCAGCCGCGGCCGTCCAGCGCGCGAAGGATCGAGGCATCGTCTTTCCCGAAGGACCCGATGGTGGCCCCAGTTCGCGCCACGCAGGGGCGCGCATCGTCGCCGCGGCGCTCGCCGCGATCGACCCCGACCACGCCGAGGATGCGCGGCGCGAACGACGTTGGCGCCACGCCTACCCGCTGCACTTCCGTCGCCTGGTCGAGGACAGCATGCGGTCGCGCCAGGTGGCGCTGGCGAGTGCCCGCGCCGGGCTGACGCTGGCGTGGGGGACGCTGCGGTGGGAGGCCGGAGGAGCATCGTGCTCGTTGCACGATGCACTGGCACTGCCCACCGATCCCCTCGCATCGGTGAACGTGCGCGGTCATGGCGATCCGCGACCGGCCGCGCTGGTGGTGCCTTATCGCGGCGAACTGCTGCAGGGCGAAGCACTGGCGGCGCAGATCGATGACTGGCTCGCGCGCGGGATTATCGAGCCGAGCGCGGCGCAGGCGCTGCACCGATGCCTCCGGCACGCCGAGTGGTTCGACCTGTCCGATCGCACGATGGTGCTGCTGGGCGCCGGCAGTGAAGCCGGTCCATTGCGCTGGCTGTCGCGCTGGCGGGCCCGCATCGTTGCAGTCGATGTCCCGGGCGAGCCGGTGTGGCGGCGCATCGGCGCGATCGTTGCAGACGGCAACGGCGTGCTCGTGGCCCCGGTGCGCGGCCGCGTGCGCGCTGTCGACGAAGACGGCGGCTGGGTCGCCGATGCCGGCGTCGATCTGTTGACGGAGGCGCCGCGGGCCGCCGCCTGGATCTGCGCTCAACCCGGTCCGCTCGATGTCGCTGCGCTGGGCTATCTGGACGGCGAGCGGCACGTGCGGCTGTCGCTGGCGATGGACATGGTCCAGGCCGCGGCGGCGCGCGATCCGCGCGCTTCGATGGCCTGGATGGCGACGCCTACCGATGTCTTCGCCGTACCGGCGACGACGGCGCGGCGCGCACAGGAGGCTTACGCGCAGCGACCGCCGATGCAGCGTGCCTGGCAGGCGCCCTTGCGTCTGGCCTCCGGCGACCGCCTCTTCAATGCGAACGTCGAGCGGATCGAGGCCACCGGGGAAGGTCTCGAATACGGACTGGTCGACAGCCTCATTGTCGAGCAAGGGCCGAACTACGCGCTCGCGAAGCGGCTGCAGCAGTGGCGTGCAGTCATTGCCCGTGAAGCAGGACATCGTGTTTGTCTCAACGTCGCTCCATCGACGAGCACGGCTTCGGTGCTGAAGAATCCGGCATTTGCCGCGGGCTTTGCCGGCGCTGACGCGTTCGGGATCGAGGTCTTCGAACCGGCAACGACGACTGCCATCATGGCCGCGCTCTGGGTCCACGATCTGCGCGCCGACGAATCGGCTGCGAATCCGGCACGACCGCTCGCACATCCGTTCGAACTCTTCATGGACAACGCCTGCCATGGCGGTCTGTGGACCAGTGCGTACCGCGCTCGCTCGGCGTTGCCGATGGCGGCAGTGATCGGATGGCTGCGCGGCCCGAAGCGGGCCCGCTTGCTGGCGGCAGGGTAGGGTGGCAGCGCGAGCGCAGCGGCACGCGGCCGCGCGTGCATGGGCGCCTGGATCGGGACCTACTTCGTTGCGGTCGGTTTCGGTGCCTGCTCAGCGGCGACGCGGTTGTAGACCGGACCCCACAGCGGGTGGCCGACTTCCGCGTCGGTCAGTTTAAAGCCGGGGTCGGCCACGAAGGCGGCGCGGAAGGCCTGCTCGCAGTCGCTCGGCCGGTTGTAGGCGCAGGCGATGAAGGCGAGATGCTTCTGCGCCACCGCGATGTCGTGCCTGTCCTGCAGTCCCTCGGCCAGCGCACGCTTGAGCAGAGACTCCGCACGTTCGTACTGACCTTCCTCGTAGAAGCGCAGGCCGTTGATGAACGCGCGCTCCGCCGGCTGGTCGTAGAGCCGCGCGATGCTGATCGTCGCCGGGGGTGGTGGTGGCGGCGGAGGCGGCGCGAACATCGCGCAGCCGGCGAGCGCGATCGCGGCGGCGGCCGGGGCACAGGTGCGCAGGAGCGGGCAGCGAGGCAGGTTCACTGGAATCGATGGCGGATCTGCTGCGGCCGCTCGGGGGTGACGTCGACCTGCGTCACGTAGGGAGTCTGTTCACCGTTGCGGATCTCGATCGTATATCGACCCGCGGGAAGCATCAGCTGGGTCAGCGGCGGCGTCGTGCCACGCGCGTCGCCATTGACGAAGACCGAGCCCCAGGGCGCGACCGCAAGAGCAACGATGCCCTGCGCGGCCGAGGCGACGATGGGGCGCGATTCATGTTGCGCCTCGCGCGAGGCATGTGCGGCGCCGTTGTCGGCCGCTGCGACCGGCGCCGCCACGATCGGCTCGACAGCCGCTGCATGCGCGGGGACTGTCGCCGCCGCCGGCGCGGCTGCCGGTGCCGTTGACGCAGACGTCGGCGACGTCCGCGCCATGCCGCGCATCCCCAGCATCGCAAGGACAGCGATGGCGACCACGCCCACCGCGACTCCGACCACGGGGCTGCGCCATGAGCGCCGCTCGCGCACCGGGCGCGCGACCGCGGTGGTCGCGACAGTCATCGTCGCCGCCGGCTTTGGCACCACGGCCATGCGCACCGGCATGCCCGTGATGGTGGCGGCATTCGGCAGCGGCAGCCCGCCGCGGTTGCCCCACAGGAAAGTGGTCAGCGCGTTGCGCACCTGAGCCGCGCTGCTGAACACGCGGTTGCCGCCCAGTTCGAGCGCCTGCTCCGCGATTTCGGCGAGGCCGAGCGGCGCGGTCGGACGCAGTTGCAGGATCGGGCTCTCGATGGTCTTGCCGCGGGCCCTGAGGGTCTTCACGTCGGGACGCGCGCCGGTCAGCAACAGGTACAGCAGCGCCCCGAGCGCCCGAACGTCCTTGCGCCGCGCTTCGCCCGAGATCTCGTCCCCGAAGAACGGCAGCATGCTGTCGGTGCCGTGCAGTTCGAAGTCGCCGGTGGTACCACTGTCGATCCAGCCGCCGAAGCCCATGACTTTCGGCGTGCGTTCCGGCCCCTGCAGATAGATGCGCGATGGCGACAGGTGGCCGTGCGGGACGGCCTTCGAGTGCGCGAATTCCACCGCGTCGGCGACGCGCGCCACGATGTCCGCAGCCTGCAGGAAGCCGGGCCGATAGCCTTCGGCCATCAGTTCGTCGAGCAGCTTGCCGTCGACCTTCTCGAGCGCGATGTAGCCGATGCGATTGACGTGGCCGGCATCGAAAACCGTGACGATGTGCGGATGGTGCAGCCGGCCGGCGGCCTGGGCCTGGCGCATGAAGGCCTGCTCGACGCGCTCGTGCGCGGCGCGATCGCCGCTCTGCGCCGGATGCAGTTGCACCGCCTTGACGATCAGTTCGCGGGCAAGGACCGGATCGAACGCGAGGTAGACCGTCGTATAACGATCGCGCCGCAGTTCGCGCAGCACCGAGTAGCGGCCGACCATCTTCACGTTCGGCGGTGCGGTCAGCGGCTTGGCGACGGCGGTTTGGGACATCAGCCTGCTCGGGAATGCGGGCGGCGCATGCGGCGGCGGGCGCGCGGCACACGACGGCGGTCCGATTGGTGACGCAATGAGGCTAACGGATCGATCCGCTGCACTCAACCGGCCGAAAGGCGGAAATGGGGCCGAATCAGGGGCTTCAGTCCGGGCGGCGATGAACGGACGCTGACAGGCGTGTGCCGAAGCGATCCTAGAAGCGGTGCTGCAGCGAGATCGATTCGCCGGACTTCAGTTCGACGCGAACCGAAAATGGCGGCGAGGAGTTGTTGCGGACCTCGATCGCGTGCGGGCCGGGCGGCAGCGACAGCTGCGTCAGCGGCGGCGAAACGCCGCGCGATGCGCCATCGACGAACACTTCGCCCCACGGCGTGACCGCAAGTGTCACGATGCCGTCACGCACCGGAATAGGCACGACGACATTTTCATTGCGCCGACGCAGCGTGCGCGGTTCCACCGCCTTCGCTTCCTCCGCCGGCGCTGCCGCGTTCTCGGCCGGCGCTTCGGTGACCGCCGGGGGCGGTGCCGGCACGACCGGCTGCGGAGTGGCTTCGATGACAGGTGCGGGCGGCGCGGGCTGCGGCCGCAGCGCCAGGTACGCGAGCAGCGCCACAGCGAGCAGTGCGCCGCCGGCGAGAACGACGCGCAGAGGCGGGCGGGCCCGCGGGGTCTCGGCCGGCAGGGGCGCTCGTGCCGAGGCGGCGATGTCCGAGGCCGGTGCGCGCGAACCCTCGACGAAATCCGCGAGCGCGTTGCGGAAGTCGGAGGCCTTCTGGTAGCGCTGCCCCGGGTCGCGCTCCATCGCCTTGCGCACGATGGTCAGCAGCGCTGTTGGCGTGTCGGGGCGGAGCTTTTCGACGGCGCGCGGGTGGGCTGCGACGACCTGATCGAGGGTCTCGTCGATGGTGCGGCCGTCGAAGGCGCGCCGACCGGCCAGCAGCTCGTACAGGATCGTGCCGAGCGAAAAGATGTCGCTGCGGGCGTCGAGCGCTTCGCCCTTCGCCTGCTCGGGCGACATGTAGTTCGGAGTGCCGACCAGGTGGCGGGTCGCCTTGTCCTTGTCCTCCGCGACCGGCGCCAGCGCCGTGCCGAAGTCGAGCAGCTTGGGCTTCAAGTCGCGCGACAGGAAGATGTTGGAGGGCTTGATGTCGCGATGGACCAGGCCGCGCTTGTTGGCGTAGTGAATCGCGTCCGCCAGCCGCATCATCATCGACGCCGCCTGGCGTGGGCTCATGCGGCTGCCGCCGGCGAGGTATTCGTGCAGGTCCTGGCCGTGCAGCCGCTCCATCGCGATGTAGGCCAGCGTGTCAGTCTTGCCGGCGTCGTAGATCGTGACGATGCTTGGGTGGCTCATCGCTCCCGCGGACTTCGCCTCGCGAAGGAAATTCGCCTCGATCTGCGTCCGGAACTGCGCTTCGCGCGCCAGCGGGATGATCTTGATGGCCACCTCGCGGGCCAGCACGGGATCGTGCGCCGCCCATACGACTCCGTAGGAGCCGCGCCCGATCTCGTTGAGGATCGTGAAGCGCCCGATCGTCTTGGGCACCGGAAGCGAGATCGTGCCCGGTGCGACCTGGGGCTCGGTGGCGGTGAGCGGTTCGGACATCGGGCCCGAATTATCGCACCCTGTCGCGCACTCGATCGCGCGAAATCCGCGCGGCTGGCGCGGTAAACCGCTCCGAGGCGCCCCGGGGAGGCCGCGAGGTCCCGGTGCGCGCTAGCGCGAGAACACGATGCGCTCGTCGCGCAGCAGCCGGGCCTGGAGCACCAGCGCGACCACAGTCACCGCCGCTGCAATCGCCGAAGGCAGCAGGATGTCCCAGGCTCCGACGATTTCACCGCGCAGGCCCCGCATCAGCACGGTCTGCTGGCCCAGCGCCGGGACGAACAGCTGCCACGGAGCGTCGCGGACACTCATGAAGAGCGGAATGATCGGCACGAAGTTGACGATCATCGTGATGTAGCTGGCGTAGGTCTGGGCTTCCTTGTGGCTACGGCCGTATGTGGCGGCGAGCATGTTGATGGCCGCCACCATCGCCGAAAAGGGCAGCAGCAGGAGCAGGAACAAGTCCACTTCGGCCATGCCGAACTGCATCAGTGCAGCGAGATTTTCGCTGCGCACGAACTGCATCGCGGTGCCGAATCCGGCAAGCGTCAGGATCACAACCGCGGCCGAGCAGCTGGCGGCCACCGCCCATTTGCCGAGCACGATCGAGCGCGTCGAGACGGGATTCATCAGTAGCGGCTCGAGCGAGCCGCGCTCGCGCTCGCCCGCAGTGACGTCGATCGCGACGCTGATCGCCCCGACCACGGCGCCAACGAGTGCAAGCCAGGGCACGAGGAACAGCAGTTGCGCGCCGCGCGCCCGGCTGCCGGCGAGGTTCACCTCCTCGATCTGCAGCGGCTGCAGCAGCTGCGGCGCCACGCCGCGCGCGAGCAGCCGCTGCATTCCGATTTCTCGGTTGTAGCTCTGCAGCAGCGCCATCGTCGTGCGCACGGCCGACTGTGCCCGGCTCGCGCTCTCGTCGAACACGACCTCGATGCGTAGGGACTCGCCGCCGGCCAACCGACGGCCGTAATCGTCCGGGACGATGACGACCGCGTTCTGCAGCTCGCCGCTGCGCAACTGTTCGCGATAGTCGGAGGGTGCCTCGCGGACCTGCGCGCCGTTGCGTTGCAGGAAGTTGACGAGTGCGGGCGCTGCCGCGGCATTGACGATCAGGACTTCGCGCCGCGCGGCGCTTTCCTCCGCGCTCGACACGAAGCTGGCGATCAGCAGCAACGAAACCGGTCCGGCCAGCAGCGAGCTCAGCAGCACGACGATCCAGGTGCGGCGGTCGCGCAGCGCGTCGGCGAGCTCCTTGCGAAAGACCACGATCGCCGCCCTCACGACCCGCCTCCGGGCGTCACGTGTTCGTAGGCGAGCGCGACGAACGCGTCTTCGAGCGTCTGCGCTCCCGCGACCGTGCGCAGTTCGGCGCTCGTGCCCGTCGCGATGCTGCGGCCGCCAGCAACGATGACGATCCGGTCGGCGAGCTGTTCCACCTCGGGCATGATGTGTGACGAGACGACAATGCACTTCTTCTGCGTACGCAGATGTCCGAGCAGGCGCCGCAGCGCGCGTGTCGACATCACGTCGAGTCCGCTGGTCGGTTCGTCGAGCACCAGATGCTGCGGGTCGTGGATCAGCGCGCGCGCCAGCGCGACCTTCATGCGCTCGCCGGTGCTGAATCCCTCGGTGCGCCGGTCGAGCAGCACCTTCATGTCGAGAAGATCGGCGAGCAGCGCGAGCCGCTCGCTGGCGAGCGGCCGCGGTATGCCGCGCAGGTCGCTGTAGTAGACGATGTTCTCGCGCGCGGTCAGTCGCGCGTACAGCCCGCGCGCGTCCGACAGCATGCCGATCTGCGCGCGGACGCCGCGCGCATCCGCGCGTGCGTCGATGCCGCCGACGGACACTGCACCGGCATCAGGCGTGACCAGCGTGCCGATCATCCTCAGCGTCGTGGTCTTGCCGGCGCCGTTGGGTCCGAGCAGCGCGGTGATCTGCGCGTCGGGGGCCCGGAAGCTTACGTCCACGACCGCATTCACCCGCGTGCGCGCGCCGTGGACGCGCCCATCGAACGCCTTGGCGAGCTGGCGGACTTCGATCACTTTGACACCGCGGGCTGCGAGGGTGGCGCGCTCTCGACCGGCTCAAAGAACGCGGGCGCGGGGAGCCTCTCAAGACAGGTCGTATCGAGCGAGGCCGCGTCGGCGCTGCGGACGAACTGCGAGATGAGCCGCGGCGCACACGCTTGTGCGCTGACCCCGTGGCCCAGATAGGGCGACACGACGTGGCGCGCTCGGCCTCCGAGGCGCTGCGCCAGGGCCGCGCCGTGGCGCGGCGGCGTGGCGGGATCGAGTCCGCCGGAGAGGATCAGAACCGGAACGTCGGTCACCTCGACCTGAAAGAACTCCGCGGGCACCGGCCGCGTCGGCACCTCGGCGCAGGCTTCGGCATAGAGCTCCACGAACGTGCCGCCGAACCGCGTCGATGCGGCCGCAGCTGCGTTGCTGCGCGCGATTAGCGGCATGTCCTCGGCGCACACGACCGCGAAGTGCATGCCGAGCGCAAGGTGCTCCTGCAGCCGGCTGCTGACGGCCGCCGACAGCGTGACCAGCGGACCGTAGTCGCCGTCGCCACTTGCCGCCAGCGCATAAGGCAGCACCGCGGCCAGGCTCGGCAGATACAGCGGCACGCGCAGCAGCGACGCGATCAGGCGTGAATCGACGTGCAGCGCCTGCGGCCTCCCGGTCAGCGGATCCGCCACGGTGATGTCGAATCCGGTGCGCGCGCGCCGGATCAGCGCTTCGACGCGGACATCGAAGTCCGGATAGCGTGCGCTGCAGTGCGCGTCGACGCGACACGCCGCCGAAAGCGCCGTGAGTGCCGCGTCGGCATCGATCGCAAACGCCAGCGGCAGCACCATGTCCGGCGGTGCGGGCCCGTCGAGCACGACCGTGCGCACGTTCTGCGGAAACTGCCGCAGGTATTCGAGCGCGGCGCGGGTCCCATAGGAGCCTCCCCACAGGTTGATGCGATCGGCGCCCAGGCGCTCGCGCACCGCGTCGTAATCGCGGACCGCGATCCATGTCGCGTACTGCCGCAGGTCGCTGCGCAGCGCACGGAGGCACCGCTTCAGCGCCTCGAGCTGCTGCGCCGGGTCCAGTCGTGCGGCGAGTGACGTTTCGTCGTCGGGACAGTCGAGGCGGTTGGAGCGCCCGGTGCCGCGCTGGTCGACGAACACGATGTCGCGCCGTGCATTCAGTTCGGCGAGCACCGGCATCATCATGCCGATCACCTGGCTCGCGGCCTGTCCGGGGCCACCCGCAAAGACGAACACCGGGTCGGGGCGGGCATTGCGCGCCACCGCGGGAACGACCGCGAACCTGACGTCGATGCGCGCGCCTGCCGGAGCGTCCGGGTCTTCAGGCATGGAGACGCTACCGCAGCGGATCTCGCGTTCGATGCCCGGCAGCCGGCACGGCTCGAGCGCATCCGCTTGCGTAGGGGCTGGCCGGCATGCCGACAGGGTCAGCACGGCGGCAGCGAGCAGCAGTGGCAGGATGGGGCGCATGGTGGCGGGCGGCAGGCGGCGCGCAGCATAACAACGCGCCGCCGGCGCAAAGGCATCGGCCTGCGATGCAGAATCGGCCTTTTCCGGCGAAAGCATCATGGAACGCGTCTACTTCATGCTCGGGGCTCTGTTCGCGCTGCTGGCGGTCGCAGCCGGCGCGTTCGGCGCGCATGCGCTGCGCGGCGTGCTGGCAGTCGACCTGGCCGCCGTTTTCGAGACGGCAGTGCGCTACCAGCTGATGCACGCCCTAGCGCTGCTTGCGACGGCCTGGGCCTGCGACCGCTGGCCCGGCACCGCCACGACGGCTGCCGGAGCGCTGTTCATTGCGGGCATTGTTCTGTTCAGCGGCAGCCTGTATCTGCTGGCGCTGACGGGGCTGCGCGCGCTCGGCACGATCACGCCGTTCGGCGGCGGCGCCTTCATCGCCGGGTGGGGCTGCCTCGCCTGGGCGGCATGGCGTCGACCCGGGCGCTGACGTCTCAGCTCATTGTGTCGAACCCTGCGCGTCGCGTACTCGTCGGCGGCCTCGCTCTGGCGATCGTTGGCAGCGTGCTGTTCTCGGCGAAGGCGATCGTCGTCAAGCTGGCGTACCGGCACGGCGTCGATGCTGCGACGCTGATCGCGCTACGGATGGCGTTTTCCGGACCGCTCTTCGTCGTCGCCTATGTCTGGAGCGGCCGCTCTGCCGCTCCGCTCGCCGCGCGCGATCATCTACGCCTGATCGTGGTCGGCTTGCTCGGCTACTATGCCGCGAGCACGTTCGATTTCCTCGGCCTGCAGTACATCAGCGCCGCGCTCGAACGGCTGATCCTCTATCTGAACCCGACCCTTGTGCTGCTGATGTCCGCGCTCTTTCTCGGCAAGCGTTTCAGCCGGCGCGAGCTCGCGGCGCTTGCGCTGGCCTACGGTGGCATCGTGCTGGTGTTTCAGCACGACGTTTCGCTGGAGGGCGAGGGCGTCGCTCTCGGTTCGGCGCTCGTGTTCGGCAGCGCGGTCTGCTACGCCGCCTATCTGGTGATCTCGGGCGAACTGGTCCGGCGCATCGGAGCCATCCGCCTGACCTCATATGCGATGTGCGTCTCGACACTTGCGGTCTTCGTCCAGTTCATCGTGCTGAATCCGCTCGGGGCCCTGCGGCAGCCGGTGCCGGTGTACTGGCTGTCGCTGGTGAACGGCCTGCTGTGCACGGTGCTGCCGGTGTTCGCGACGATGCTGGCGGTCGAGCGCATCGGCGCCGGCAGTACCTCGATGGCGTCGATGGTCGGGCCGGTGTCGACCATCGTGCTTGCGTACGTGTTCCTCGGCGAGAGCTTCAGCGCCTGGCAGCTCGCAGGTACCGCGCTGGTCCTCGTCGGCGTCTATGTCCTGTCCCAATCGAAGCCCGCGGCCGCGCGGGCATGATCAAGGAGAACGCATGAAGGCCAAGGCCATCCTCGTCCGTCGCCACGGCGGACCCGAAGTCCTCGAATACGGCGAAGTCGAGGTGCCCGATCCCGGCGCCGACGAAGTGCGGATCCGGCAACACGCCATTGGACTCAACTTCATCGACGTCTACTACCGCACCGGCCTGTACAGCAGTCCTCTGCCGCACGGACTCGGCTTCGAAGCCGCAGGAGTGGTGGAAGCCGTCGGCGGCAACGTCAGGTTCCTGAAGGCGGGAGACCGCGTCGCCTATCCGCAAGGGCCGCTCGGCGCCTACTCAGAGCTGCGTACGATGTCGGCCGCCACCGTGGTCAGGCTGCCGAAGCAGATTTCGTACGAGCAGGGCGCCGCGGTGATGCTGAAGGGCCTGACGGTGCAGTACCTGTTCCGCCAGACCTATCGCCTGCAGGGCAACGAAACCATCCTGTTCCACGCGGCTGCGGGCGGCGTCGGGCTGATCGCCTGCCAGTGGGCGCGCGCGCTCGGAGTGAAGCTGATCGGCACCGTCAGCTCGCCCGACAAGGCCGCGCTCGCGAAGAAGGCCGGGGCCTGGCAGACGATCGACTACAGCAAGGAAAACTTCGTCGAGCGAGTCCAGCAGCTGACCGGCGGCAGGAAGCTGCCGGTCGTGTACGACGGCGTGGGCAAGAGCACCTGGGAAGGTTCGCTCGACTGCATCGAGCC
>DATKAJ010000086.1:0-44884 GCA_035498175.1 Burkholderiaceae bacterium | reverse complement strand
AACCGTCAGGACGTGATCGAATGCCCGCACGTCGAGGCGATGCCTCGCACCCGCCACGCGGTCGCGGAACAGGTTCGACGTCTCCTTTGCCAGCGCGAGCGTACCTGGGGGCGCGCCGCGCATCGACGCCGCGATGGCATCCCGGCGCGCGGCGTAGTCATTCATCGCCGCGGCGCCGCCGGCCCGATGCGGGTCCGTGCATTCATGGAGTCGCCGCGTCAGCGGCGATGTCGTCCGCGTACAGGAACGCACGGCTCATCGGATAGCCTGTGCTAGACACGTTGCCCTTGCTGAACACGATCTGGAACAGATGTGTGCGCTCCGCTGGCGAGCGGAACATCTCGGCGCAGCCGATGAGGTAGGTTCGCCAGATGCGATGGAAGCGCTCGTTGAAGCGTTCCGGATCGAGCTCGTGGATCCGCGGCCAGTTGCGTTCGAACCGCTCGGCCCAGACGTCGAGGGTCAGCGCGTAGTGGCGCCGCAGGTTCTCGACGTCAATGACCTCGAGACCAGCATCCTCCATGGCAACAATGGTCTCGGCGAGGCTCGGAATCCACCCGCCGGGGAAGACGTGGTCGCGGATGAAGAACTCGGTGTCGCGCCGCCCGACGTGGCCGATGAAGTGCAGCACTCCGAGTCCGCCCGGCTTCAGCGCCCTGGCGTGGGCGTTGACTACGTCGGCCAGCTGGTCGCGGCCCGCATGTTCGAGCACCCCGATCGAGACCACCTTGTCGAATTCGCCCGGAATGTCGCGGAAGTCGGCCTGGGTCACACTCAAGCGGTCGGCGAGTCCGCGCGCCCGGATTTCCGCGTCGAGCCATTCGACCTGCTCGGTCGTCGTGTTGACGCCGGTGACGCGCACGCCATGCCGCGCGGCAGCGTCGAACATGAAGCCGCCGAATCCGCAGCCGACGTCGACTACCGACTCGCCCGGCGCCAGTCGGGCCTTCCGGCACACGTGATCGATCTTGTTGGCTTGCGCCTGCTCGAGCGTTCTCGTCCCGTCCTTCCAGTAGGCGCACGTGTACATCATGCGCGGCTCGTCGAGCCACAGGCGATAGAACGACGTGCCGAGCCCGTAGTGGAAGCGCGCGTTCTCCCGGGCCCGTTCGCGGCTCGCGTTCGAGTGCGCACGCTCGTGCCAGTGGTTGCGCGCGACGACGAGTGGATTTTCGTCCCCGAACTTCGATTCGGAGCCGAGACGGAACATCGCCCGCGGATCGCCGTCGATGTCGACTTCGCCGTCGAAGTACGCGTCGAGCAGACCGACGTGCCCGAAGGTAGCGGTCGCCAGCTCGGCGCCGACCGTGTGGAAGACGAGAGTGAAGGCCGGTGGGCCCTGCGAGCTGTCGAAGCGGGTGCCGTCGGCGAACAACACCGCAAACGGAATGCGCGTCAGGGCGGCGAGGCGCCGCATTTCCTGCGCAATGAGCGATGGCATGGCAGGGCTTCCCCGGGGCGGCTCATGCCTCCCGGCAACGCTGCCTGTCTACGCTTCCGTAGGGTTATTCGCGTTGACCGCAATCAACGCTGGCGCCGCGCGGCGCTGGTCAGTGACTCAAACCTCCGCCCATCGCCGCGTATTGCGAGCGATCTGCCTGCATTCCGAATTTCTGATCGCAGCGTCCCGCCTCAGCTGAGCGGTGTCAGCTCGATGCTGTCTAGGCAGCGTCTGGCCTCCTGTTGCACGACGTCGTCCATGAGCGAGAGCGAGTCTTCCGGATGGCGGTCCGAGAGGCTCGTATTGAAGCCCCACTCGGGATTACTCGGATGCCTGCAAAGTGTCATCTGGACGTGAAGCAAGAGGACGACACCGGCGTTCCACGACATCGTGTTCGCACGGTCCTCAGCGACGTAGTCGGCATCGATGCAGTCCGTGCCGAATTTGCGATAGACGTCCGAGTACTTCGCCTGTCGAACCGGATAGCGATCAGATCCCCCCGTGACCTGGTAGATGACCGTATCGCGCAGCCCCTGCGGCGTGGTCAGGTCGACCTTCCGCTCCGTGAAGCGGCCGGACCACACCATGACGGCGACCGTCGAACGATTCCCCTTCGAGTCCGACAGCACCTTGCCCCAGCGAGCCCCGTACTGGCCGCTGGGCGCCGTCATCCAGCCCTTTCCTGACGGTGGCAAGAGAGAAAAGCCGTTGCGCTGGATGCGGGTGTCCGAGTCTTTGACGTAACTGGCGTCGGGGCTGGACGCGCAGCCCGCGAGCAGCACGGCCAGCAGGAAGGCGAGGGCGCGCATGGTGTGATGGACCGATCGAAGCGGGTATGACCGCGCTTGCAGACGTGCTCGCGGCTAATTCGCAGCCCTAGCGACCGACCTCGGCGGCCGGCGCAAAAAACCGAGCAATCCAACGACCGCAACAAGGACCAGCCCGGTCATGGCCGGCTCGGGCACGATTCCCAGAGCGCTCGCGAACTGCAGCGCAAGGAGGTCGTGGCCTAGGGTCGTCGGGTGCACGTTGTCGAAGTACAGGTAGGTCGAGCACGCGGCCGCCGAATACAGGCACGAGTCCGTCACGTTCGTGAAGCCGTACATGGCCGGGTTGGCCGTGACATCCGCGAAGAACGCGGCGGTATCGAACGAGTACAGGTCGATGCCGAGCGGGTCGAAGGCGGTGTCGAGGCCGGCGAGCACCTGGGCCAGGCCGCCGTTGTAGGCAGCGCTGAGCGCCGAAAGTGCGGCCATGGCCGCGGGCCCCTTGCCCCGTGCCTCCGGCGTCAGCCCGAGGTCAGGCATGCTGGGCACGAACAGGTGCTGCGCTCCCATGGCTGCCAGCATCACGAGGTCGTCGCGCAGGTCAATCAGTGCGGCCGGGACGTACACCGTAGGATCGCCACCTGTCTCGGCGCCGAGGAAGATGTTGTTCGGTCCGCCCCAGACCATGAACAGCGTGCTGGCGGCGTTCGGTACCACCGGGTTCACCAGCGCGTAGCGCTCGATCTGCTGCCGGATGCCGGTAACCGCCATGGTCGGGAACGCCACTCCGAGCCCCGGAGGATTGCCGATCTGGACGTTGTAGTTGCCCGTGCCATTGAGTCCGCCCCCCACGGCGTAGTTGTTCGCGGCACCGCTCAGGCCCGACCAGCCGAACCCCACGGACACGCCCAGCAGGTTCGCCAGGTATTGCGCCGCCGTCGGCCCGTTGCTGAAGGTGCCCGCATAGGGCGGCGAGGGCGGAAACAGATTCGAGGTGATGAACGATGCGTTGCCCGCATCGGACAGACTGTCACCGAACACCACGAACTGCGAGTACGGTGCTGCGTATGCAGAAGTAGCGACGACCCAAGAAGCGATGCAACCCGCAAGGAATCGGCCGAAAGCCTTCATAAACTTCTCCCCTTTGCCACCCCATTGAGATCAAGGTAGGCGCCGAGATTCCTCTGTCTTCGACCTGAATCAAAAACCCGTGGCAGAGAGGGGGAACTGCGGCACAAAGTGGGTATGCACAGCGGCAGAACGAGAAGCGTTCAGCGCACGCCTGGCGGGCCTTAGACCATGCCAGCCCTTCCTCCCATTCAGCTGTGGTTGCGCACTGTGCTTGAGACGTGGCGAGGCGGTCCGCGCGGTCTTTACCGCGAACCTTGCCGCAGGGAAGATCGAGTGGAATGGCGTCTGGTGCGTAGATGTGATTGACGGCCCGTGTTGGTACGTCACAGTCATGGATGCCGCACGGGGCATTGTCCAAGCGGAGGTGCTGGGGATTGACGAAGGAGTGGAGCGCCCAAAGGTCGCGGTCTGGGTGGGGCACACAGCGAGTAACGGCCTGTAGGTCACCAAGCGGTGACCGCGGATTCAGCCCGACCCTCGCCGAACGAACTCCCTTTGTCCCCGACAGATCCTCTATCCGAATCAGTGCGGCCGTCGTTCACCGGTCATGCCGGCGCCGCGCCATCGAAGCTGCCGAGCACGTGCGCGACGTTGTCGCCGATCTCGCTCACCGCATAGCCGCCTTCGAGAACGAACACTGTCGGCAGTGCCAGGCGCGCGAGGCGCTCGCCGAGGCGCCGGAACTCAGGGGCTTCGAGTTTGAACTTCGAGATCGGGTCCCCGGCGAAGGTGTCCACTCCGAGGGAAACGACCAGTGCATCGGCGCGGTATTCGGCGATGCGCTTACTTGCGTCTTCGAGGGCGTCGAACCATCGCGAGTTGTCGCATCCGGCGGGCAGTGGATAGTTCACGTTGAAGCCTGCACCGGGCCCTGCACCGCGCTCGTCGGCGTGGCCCAGATAGAACGGATACTCGGTTTTCGGGTCGCCGTGGATTGACAGGAACAGCACGTCGGCGCGCCGGTAGAAGATCGCCTGCGTGCCGTTGCCATGGTGATAGTCGACGTCGAGCAGCGCGATGCGCTGCGCGCCGCCGTCCAGCAGTGCCTGCGCGGCGATCGCCGCGTTGTTGAGGAAACAGTAGCCGCCCATGAAGTCCGCCCCCGCGTGGTGGCCGGGCGGGCGCGTGAGCGCAAAGGCGGAGTGGCCCTGGCCCGTCGCGACATGCCGGGCCGCCGTCAGCGCAATGTCGGCGCCGGTGCGCGCGGCGATCCAGGTGCCGGTGGTGAACGGCGTGCCGCTGTCGAACGAGTACAGGCCGAGCTGCGCGATGAAATCATCGGGTTCGATGTCGTGGCGCATGCCGCGAATCGGCCAGACTGCAGGCAATGCGTCCTTCGTGTGCCCCAGCGCGTTCCACCGGGTCCATGCTTGCTCGAGGAAGCGCACGTATCTCGGCGCATGCACGCGCTCGATGCGCGCGAGATCGAACGGCGCGGGCTCCAGCACGGGGCCGATGCCTTGGCTCCGCGTGGCCGCCAGCACGATGTCGGCGCGCTCGGGTGTTTCGAAGCAGGGCACGAGTTCACCGCGGAAGAACTCGTATCGGCCCCGGTGGGCCCGGTGGCGGTCGCTGTAGAACACGTGCATGCGGCAGTGTAGGCAGGTGGGGTGTGGAGCAAGATCCCGTTGGCGTGATGGGGCGGCCGGGAGTCAGTCCGGCGACGCGACGCGGTCGAACGGCGTTGCGCGCTCAGCGCCGATGGTCCGTCGTTCACAGACTAGAGGACGGTAGGAGGCCAGGATGACCCGCATCGAAGGCAATTCCGGCGAGCTCCACGAGCTCGCGCGCTACGAGGTGCGTCCCGAAGCCCTGCGGAGCTGCCTCGATGCGATCCACGAGTTCGTCGCCTACGTGCGAGACAATGAAGCGGGCGCTCTTCGCTACGAGGTGTGGCAGGAGAAGGAACGCCCGACGCGGTTCGTGCACATCTTCGTCTGGAAGGACGATGAAGCGAACCGCATCCATGGGGAATCGGCGGCGGTGAAGAAATTCGCCGGCATCCTGTATCCCAACTGTCTCGCTCCGGCGGAATTCATCGAATACCGGCAGGTCGACGCAAACGCGGCGTTCCGCCGCGTCCGGGCGTAAGTGGTGCCCTCCGCGTTCAGAATTCCGCAAGCTGCGGAGTAGTGGCAGGCTCGCCGACGAGGTAGCCGCTGCCCTGGTCGGCCCAGTCACGCGCGAAGCGAAGGTCCGATGCGTAGGCAGCGTGCACGCGATACAGGGGATCGCCGCGGCTGACGGTGTCGCCGACCTTGCGCAGCAGGTCGACGCCGGCGCCCATCACTTTTGGCGCGCCTGAAAGCCGCGCCAGCCGGACCAGTCGTTCGTTGTCGATCGCGTTGACGAAGCCGTCCGTGGGGGCCGCGACTTCGAAAGTGTGAGGGGCGAGCGCGGGTCGCTCCGGATCGAAGGGGCGCCGGCCCTGCGCGTCGATGATTGCGTTCATCTTCGCGAGTGCGCGGCCCGAGTCGAGAATCTCGCGCGCGATCGCGAAACCTTCTCCGCCGTGCACGTCGGCGTCGAACTCGATCACACGACCTGCGAGCCGCAGGGCCTTCTGGCGCAGGTCCGCGGGCGCGCGCGGATCGCCATTGAGCACGCGCATGACATCGCGCGCCTCGAGCATCGGGCCGATGCCGCACCCGACCGGCTGGCGTCCATCGGTGATCACGACGTCGAGCGTGAGCCGCAGCCGCTCGGCGACGAACTCGAACAGCTTGCGCAGCCGCTGCGCCTCGGGCATCGATCGCACCTTTGCGCTCGGTCCAAGCGGAATGTCGAGCACCAGGTGCGTCGAGCCGGCGGCGATTTTCTTCGACAGGATCGAGGCGACCATCTGACCCGGCGAGTCGAGCGACAGGGGACGCTCCACGGAGATCAGCACGTCGTCCGCGGGAGCGAGGTCGGACGTACCGCCCCAGGCGAGGCACCCCCGCAGCTCGTGCACGATCTCCTGCATGCGCGCGAAGCCCAGTTCGACGTTCGCGAGGCACTCCATCGTGTCGGCGGTGCCGGCCGGCGACGTGATTGCGCGCGACGATGTCTTCGGGATCAGCATCCCGTGCGCGGCTACGATCGGCACGATCAGCATCGAGGTGCGGTTGCCGGCGATGCCGCCGATCGAATGCTTGTCCACGACGGGCCGCTCGCGCCAGTCGAGCCTGCGACCGGCGGCGACCATCCCTTCGGTCAGGAAGACCACTTCCTCGCGGTCGAGGTCGAAGTGGCCGGTCGACACCACGAACGCCGCCAGTTCGATCGCACTGTAGCGGTGCTGCGCGACGTCGCGCATTAGCGCGTGATAGTCGGCACGCTCCAGTCGCTCGCCGGCGACCTTGCGGCGGAGCGCGAGCAGCGATGCCGGCGGCGTCACGTGGCTGACCTGCACCGAGGTTCCGGCGGCCACCTCGAAGCGGGCGTACGCCGGCTCGGACAGGCCGACTTCCTGCTTGCCGACGATGCTCTCGTCGTCGACGATGTTGAGCGTCGCGAGGATCGATCGATCACCGGCCAGCAGTTCGACCTTCGCCAGCGCCTGGAAGCCCTCGGTCAGGTAAAGCGGGCAGGCGCGATGCAGGAACGCCACGTTCTCCATGGTGGTATCGATGCCGACGCGGCGCAGCGCCAGCGCGGATGGCGCCGCGGTGCGATTCGCCGAGTCAGATGTCATAGCGCTTCTCCGGCTCGGCGATGGTCGTCGGCCACCTCAGTTCGCGAGCGACGCGCGCGGAAAGCGCGTGGGCTGCTTCGGGCTCGCCGTGCACGATGTAGGTCATCGCGGGCTTGCGCTGGAGTCCCTGCATCCAGCCGATCAGTCCGTCCTGACCTGCGTGCGCGGACAGCCCGCCCAGGGTGTGCACGCTTGCGCGCACCGGCACGGTATCGCCGAAGAGCTGAACACTGCGAGCGCCGTCGACGATCCGGCGGCCGAGCGTGCCCGCGGCCTGGAATCCGGTGAACAGGATCGCGCATTCACGGCGGAACAGGTTGTGGCGCAGATGATGACGGATCCGGCCGGCCTCGCACATGCCGCTCGCCGAGATGATCAGCGCTCCGCTCGAGATGGAGTTCAGGAACATCGAGTCATCGACATCTTCCGTGTAGCGCAGCGCGAACGGAAGCTTGCGCGCGCGCTCCGCGGCGTGGAACTCATGCGCAATGTCGTCGAGGGCTTCGAGGTGGCGGAAGGTGACCGCGCTGGCCCGCGCTGCCAGCGGCGAATCGACGAAGACCAGCGGGGCCCTGATCCGCCCGGCCTGCGCAAGGCGGTACAGCAGGATCAGGAAGTCCTGCGTGCGTCCGAGGGCGAACGCGGGCACGACCACGTTGCCGCGACGCCGCTGCAGCGTGTCCTCGAGCACTTCGACCAGCTCGTCCTCGGTCTCCTGCAGCGAGCGATGGTTGCGGTCGCCGTAGGTCGATTCCATGACCAGGATGTCGGCATCGACCGCGGCCGCGCGCTTGCGCACGACGAGCGGGGAAGCCTCGCCGATATCGCCGGAGACCACGAGCAGCCGCTCGCGCGGTCCGTCGCGCAAGCGGATCTCGGCGAACGCCGCGCCGACAATGTGTCCGGCGCTGCGCAGCCGCACCTTGACATCGGCGTGCGGCGCGAATTCGACGTCGAACGGAACGCCGATGAGCTGTGTCGCCAGCCGGTCGACGTCCTCGGCCTCGTACAGCGGCGCCTCGGACGCGCCGCGCCCCGCCTTGCTGCTACCCCGCGCCTGCAGATGCGCGCTGTCGTGCAGCATGACCGGGACGAGATCCGCGGTGGGCTTGGTGCAATAGACGAGAGTGCGCACGCCCCGCGCGAAGCGCGGCAGCAGTCCGCAATGATCGATGTGCGCGTGCGTCAGCAGGGCGAAGTCGAGCCGCCCGAGGTCGCGCTCAAACGCCTCCCGGTTGCGTCGCCCTGCCTCACGTCCGCCCTGGAACATTCCGCAATCGACGATGAAGCGGACGCGACCGGCCTCGACCAGCAGGCAGGATCCGGTCACTTCGCCGGCCGCACCCAGAAACGTCAATCGCATTGATGGCCCGTTGCGTGCGAGCCCATCCTTGCACCGGTGTGGTGCCCGGTATTGACCGGCGTCAGCGCGGCTGGAGCAAGGCGCCTTACGAGCAACTGACGTGCAACATCCGTAGAAGAGCTGACGTCCTTGAGTCTCTCGAAACTCGCCTTGCGCCAATCCTGAAAGACGAGCTGACGCAGCTCGGGGCCTTGAAGAAGGACACCGCGCTGAGCGGGCTGAAGAAGGGCGAGAAGCTGCGCGAGATTGGCACCTCGTTCGACGCGAAGATGATGCCGCTGCTGAATCCGGAGCAGCAGCAGAAGTTCCAGACGCTGCGCGAGGAAGCGCGTCGCAAGATGATCGAAGCGATGGGATCAGCCGCTGCAGAAGGCCGAAGGAAAGGCCAAGGAGTTCCTCGATTCGCATCCCGGCAAGTAGCCGAGAGGCGCGGCGCGATGGCGGGCCCGTAGTCAAGCCCGCCGTCGACGTCGAGGGCAACCACCGGCAGAGCGGCGGTCCGCGCTACCTTGTACTGCACCGGGTTGCGCAGAATCAGCGATTGGCGATTCGACGCGCCGGTGCCGATACCGGCAAACTGCCGCGCGCCGCCGCTGAGGGCCGATAAACGCGGGACGCCGGAACGCCGTCAGCCGATGGCGGCGGCACTCACTTCGAATTTTCCGGCGGGACGAGAACCAGCTGTCCGTCCTTCACGGGAATCGTCGCGCCGGGCTTGAACGACGTGCGAACCACGCCTTCCTTGCCGGAGAGTCGATAGGTCACGTCGTAGCCCACAAGCTTCTTCGATGTCTCGTTGACGGTGTGACAGCGCCTTTCCGTCACGGTCTCGACGTCTTTCTCCTGCATGTTCTTCTGGACCTGGTTGCCTGCGTAGGCACCTCCGGCAGCGCCGGCCACCGTGGCCAGAGTCTTGCCCTTGCCGCCGCCGATCTGGTGCCCCAGCACGCCGCCAGCTACGCCGCCGATCACGCTGCCCGTGATGCGGTTCGGATCCTTCACCGGCGCCTGCTTCTGGACCTGCACGTCTTGGCACTCCTCGCGCGGCGTGTTGACTGTCTGCATGACTTCCTTGACGGCAACGACGTCGGCCGACGTCGGCCGGGTCAGCGCCTTGTAGCCCGTCACGCCCCCTGCCGTCAGCACGACCATCGCGATCCCGCCGATCACGACTCCCTTGATCATCGAACTGTCCACAAGCTCCTCCTTCCAGCCTCTTCAGCCCATCAACGTTGCTCGATGCGGCCCTGTTGACACCAGCAAACACCGAGCCCCGCTTTCGTGGGCCGCTGTCGCCACTAGCCTATCGGCGTGCCTGGCCATGATTTGAGCACGGGCGGTCACGCATTCCGCTCGCGGGACTCACGTTTATCCGGGTCGTCCGATCGCAGCCCCTCGTTTCTGAAGATGGCTTCAGAAGACGTTGCCGGCGCCGGGCGTGTAACTGCTGGCGACGACCGAGTCGCTGACCAGGGTCTGGCACTGGACGACCCCGTCGAAGCGCGCAATGCCTGCGTGAAAGCTGATCGCTGCCGCGCTCAGGTCGATGGCCGAAGCCGCGATCTTCACGGTCCCGGCAGCAGCAATCTCCACTCCGGTCGGCGAGAGCTTCACGATGCTGCCGCTGCTGTCTTCGATGCGGATCGCGCCCGGACTCTCTTCGAGAACGATGCGCTGTCCACCCGAGGTTTCGAGCGTGAGCTTGCCCGTGTTCGCGTCGTCAAGGATGCGCAAGGTGACGCCGTTGCGCGAGCGGATCAGCTTCACGTCGTTGACCGAAGCCCCGCCCGAAGGCGGTGGCGACTTCGCGTTCCACAGCGAACCGATGACATAAGGCTGTCTGATGTCCCCGCGCTCGAACGCGATGAGGACTTCATCGCCGACCTCCGGCACGAACAGCGTGCCGCGCTGCGAACCCGCCATCAACGTCGCAAGGCGGGCCCAGAGCCCGGCCTTCGTCTCCGCCAGCGAAGCGATACGCACCCGCACGCGTGCAAGGTTCTCCGGATCACGGTTGTCGATGACCGAAGCGGAGTACACACCTTCAAGGATCGCCATGGAGTCCCTCTCCTTCAGAGATTTGCCCGCCTGTTCAGATGGCTCGGGCGCCGGCTTCGGCGGCTGCTATCGGTGGCCGCGGCGACGACGCGCCCGAGGCCGCCGACGCCTGCAGGCTGACGATCGCTCTCGCATAGCGCTGCTTGATCCAGCATGCGGGGCCGAGCGCAATCGGGATCAGGAGGGCGAGGAAGGGGGCGATGGCCGCGGCCCATTGTGTCGAAGAGATGTCCGTGTCGCTGTTCATCGAGGGTCGGGCGGATGAAAAGGTCGCGCAGCACCCTGTGCCGGCTCGAATGTCCCGGGCAGGCGCGTTCGCGTCAAGCGTCCCGCGCTGTTGCGACCCGACGCGGCAGGCAGCCGGGTGCTTCGACGAGCCCGGCGCCCGTTGCTACTGCAGCAGCTTGAAAGCGTGCACCCAGTCGTTGTGAAGGAACCCCGGGATGCACCACAGCATGCACAGCGGCTCGATGGCGCGCGCCGCTTCGACCGACCCCATGTCCGCGGTCTCCCAACCGAACTGGTCGAGCACGGAGCGCACCGTGGCCTTGGCCCCTTCGCTGTTGCCGCAAATGAACATGGTCGGCTTGCCCGCCTTGAAGCCGGGATCGACCATGCAGGCGTTGCCAACGGAATTGAACGCCTTCACCAGATGAGCCTCCGGAAACGCCCGCTGCAGGCGCTCCATGAGCGATTCGTCGAGGGTGGTGAAGAACTTCAGCACACCGTTGACGGGCGGGGCGTCGGCGATCGGATTAGTGGCGTCGATCACCGTCTTCCCTGCCAGATGATGCGCACCGGCAAGCTGCAGTGCTTCCAGCGCCGCCGTGCCCTTGACGGCGAGTACGACGACGTCACCGAACTCCGCGGCGTCCTCGAACGTCCCGGTGGCGGCGGCCGGCAGGCCACTGGCCCAGTTCGTCAGCTTCCCCGGGCTGCGGCTCCCCACCTTGACCGCGTGCCCGTGCTTGACGAACCCTGTCGCGAGGGATTTCGCGACCTCGCCCGATCCCAGGATGCCGATCTTCATCTCGTACTCCTCCCATGCAGGGCCACGGCGGCCTCGTGACCGCACAGTCCGGTCGCAGCTGTGTCCACCCCCGCTCGGCAACGCCGAGCCGGGTCGCCGCAGTGCGCTCGATCAGTCGAATGCTACCGCCGCGCGCCTGCCAAACGCCGTAGTTCGCCACGAAAGCCTGGGCGTTGTACGGATGGGACGCTGCTCTGCTGCGTATCCTATGCGCTGCTGACGCCTACCGCGCATGGCGCGTAGCCTTGACACGCCCATTGGCGACCCGATGTCGACCGCAATCATTGACCCCCAGGCTCCACCCTCGCATGGCGAACGTCAGGGTCTGCTCGCGCTGACACTTTCCGCCATCGGCGTCGTCTACGGCGACATCGGAACCAGTCCGCTGTACGCATTCAAGGAAAGCGTCGGCGGCGAACACGGCGCCGGCGTCGGCGCGCCCGACGTCATGGGCGTGCTGTCGATGATCTTCTGGGCCATCACGCTGGTCGTGTCCGTCAAGTACGTGCTGATCGTGCTGCGGGCAAGCAACGATGGCGAGGGCGGCATCCTGGCCCTTCTGGCCCTGGTAATGCGCCAGCTTCCGGCGCGCGGGCGGCTGAACGGCACGGCGGTGGCGCTCGGCCTTCTCGGTGCCTCGATGTTCTATGGCGACAGCGCGATCACGCCGGCGATCTCGGTGCTTTCGGCGATCGAAGGGCTCGAGGTGGTTTCGCCGAAATTCACGCCGATGGTTGTGCCATTGACGCTGACCGTGCTGTTCGCGCTGTTTGCCGTGCAGCGCTTCGGCACGGCCCGGGTGGGGAGCATCTTCGGCCCCATCATGGTGGTCTGGTTCGGGGCGCTCGCGGTGCTCGGCGCCATGCAGATCGCACGCAACCCCGGAGTGCTGGCCGCGATCGAGCCGGCGCACGCCATCCGCTATTTCGTGGCGCATCCGGGCATGACGATGGCCGTAATGGCGGCGGTTTTCCTCGCGGTGACGGGCGGCGAAGCGCTTTATGCGGACATGGGCCACTTCGGACCGCATCCGATCCGCATCGCGTGGTTCTGGCTGGTGATGCCGAGCCTGCTTCTCAATTATTTCGGACAGGGCAGCCTGGTCCTCGCGAACCCCGACGCCGTCAAGAATCCGTTCTTCCTCCTCGCGCCGGACTGGCTGCAGCTGCCGCTGGTGGTGCTGGCGACCGCTGCGACGGTGATCGCGTCGCAGGCGGTCATCTCGGGCGCGTATTCGATCACCAGCCAGGCGAGCAAGCTCGGTTATCTGCCGCGCGTCGCGGTGCAATTCACGTCGGATACCGCCGCGGGCCAGATCTACGTCCCGCTGGTGAACTGGCTGCTGCTGGGCATCGTGATGATGCTGGTCGTCGGATTCGGCACCTCGTCGGCGCTCGCGGCCGCGTACGGCATCGCGGTGTCGAGCACGATGGGCATCACGACGCTCGGCGTGATGATCGTGGCACGCTATCGCTGGGACTGGGCGCCGTGGAAGATCTCGCTGCTGCTGGTGCCGCTGCTCGCGCTCGATATCGCGTTCCTGATCGCCAACTCGGTGAAGGTGACGCACGGCGGCTGGTTCCCGCTCGCGTTCGGCGCGATCCTGTTCTTCCTCTTCTCCACTTGGAAGCGCGGCCGCGAGCTCGTCAAGGCCGAGCGTGCGCGCGCGGGTCTGGCACTGGAACCTTTCATCCAGAGCCTGGCTGCGTTCCCGCCGCATCGGGTGGAGGGGACGGCTGTCTTCATGTCCGGGGGCGTTGACGGAGTGCCACTGGCACTGCTGCACAACCTGAAGCACAACCGCGTTCTGCACGAGCGGGTGATCTTCCTGACCGCGGTCGCCCAGGCCGTGCCACGCGTCGACCCCGAATATGGTGCGGAGATCCGCGCGCTCGGCGAGAACTGCTTCTACGTGAAGGTCTATCTCGGCTTCAAGGATTCGTACGACATCGCCGACATCGCGCGCAGGCTCGAGCGCCACTCTGATTTCCGTCTCGACCTGGAAGCGACGTCGTTTTTCCTGTCGCGCGAGACCGTGCTGACCGGGCGGCCGGGCGGCATGGCCGACTGGCGCGAGCGGCTCTTCGGCTGGATGATGCGCGTGGCGCAGCCGGCGTCAGACTTCTTCCACATCCCGCCGAACCGCGTGATCGAGATCGGGACGCAGGTCGTTATCTAGCGGTAAGGTCACTTCGAGCCCGGGTCGCCGGCCGGTCGAGACGAGCCAGTTGGAGAGTCTGCTCGCCAGGTCTGCCGTCGCGTGCGGCCTGAGCGCCGGGCGAGCGGCAACTGTCCGCGAACGACGTCAACTTGCGAGATCCGCAGCCGCCCAGCGCTGCAGGGCCTCGGCCTCGACATGAAGCAGTGCGCGCCGCTGGCGCCCTACCATCCGCAGGTACTGGCTGACGACGACGTTGCGCTCGGCCAGCGCAAGCAAAGGGGTGGCCTGCTGGGCTCGCAGCGGCGCGAAGCGGCGCTCTGCGCGACGCCGGATCCGCTCGGCGCGCGCGTGCAGCCGGTGGGCCACGACGTGGGCAGCGACGATCAGAACGGCCAGCGCGAGACTCAGGACACCGAGGGCGGCGGGGCCGGACTGCCCGTGTTTGAAAACCGCAGCGACGTCGGCAACCCACGCCAGCATCAGTCCGGCTGCGACGAAGGCCGCGATGCGCGCCCGGCGCTCGGAATCGGCGGCCGCAGCGCGTTCGTCGGCGCACATGCGGTCCAGCGCCGCCGCATCGGGCGGGAATGCGAGTACGTCGATGACGGCGGTCACGAGCGAAACAGGCGGTCAGTCCCGGGTTCCTGCGGGCCACGCAACACCGGCGCGCGCGTTCGCGCACGCCTCGTACCATCAGGTCACGAGGCTCGCGGCGGCGAACAGCAGGCTGCTGCCGCCGAGCGCCGGTGCGAACGCGCGCCAGCCATGCTGGGCGAAGCTTGGACCGCATTCAGTCAGCAGGAATCCCGAGAACGCGCCAACGATGAGAGCGACCGACCCTTCGGACGACCCAACCGTTCGCGTCACCAGGTCCGAAATCTCGACCGCAGTCAGGACGAGCAGCGGAAAACCGAGCATGCGCAGCAGGCCGGCCACCGACGGTGCTGTCGGAGCTACTCCAGGCACTTTGATCGCCGGTTGCTACGCATGCAGGATCAGGACGGGCGCGCATTGTGACGTGGCTGGCGCGGTGCGAAAAATGGCGCCGCCGCGACTTTCTTGATCGGCAGCAAAGAAGGAAGAGCGTCCGCCAGGCGAAGGTGCCACGGCTCTGACCGCGGCAGCGGTAAATTAATTCAATGCCTGCAGCTTGTCGTACGTGGCCTTGTCCCAGGTGGCGTCAGGGCCATTGTGCAGTTTCGCGGTCGCCTCGCGGAACGGCGCGCGGTCGACCTTGACGACATCCTTGCCGCGCTTCGTGAATTCCGCCCCGAGACTCTTCTCGATCTCCACGATCTGGGCCGTCGCGCGCGCCGCGCCCTCGCGCAGGACCTCTTCGAAGACCTTCTTGTCCGCGTCGGACAGCTTGCTCCAGGTCGGGCCGCCGACGATCGTCAACAGCGCGTCGGTGATGTGTCCGGTCAGAACGATGTACTTCTGTACCTCGTAAAACTTCTTCGCGTCGATCGTGGGCAGCGGGTTCTCCTGCGCATCGACCGTGCCGTTCTGCAGCGCGAGATAGACCTCGGCAAACGCGATCGGCGTCGGGTTGGCGCCGACCGCGCGCGGGAACATCGTGTAGAGCGGCGCGTCGGGCACGCGGATCTTCAGCCCCTTCATGTCCTCGGGCTTGTTGATCGGCTTGTTCGAGGTGACATGCCGCTCGCCGTAGTAGGTGATCGCGACCACCTTGTTGCCGCCGCTCTTGGCACGGTAGCCCTCCGCGAGCTCGGCGAACAGCGGGCTCGTCGAAAAAGCCTTCCAGTGGTTGAAGTCGCGGAACATGTACGGCGCCCCGCCGATCGCAATCGGCCCGTAGGTGCGGCCCGCGAACAACTGCCCCGTGTAGATGATGTCAACGGTGCCGAGCGTCAGGCCCTGGTTGATGTCCGTTTCCTTGCCGAGTGTTGACGCCGGGAAGACTTCAATCACATAGCGGTTGTTCGTGCGCTTGGCGATCTCGCCCGCGGCCCACAGCGCGGCCGTGTGATATGGCTCGCTGGTCTCGTAGACGTGCGCCCACTTGAGCTTGGTCTGCGCTTGCGCGAGGCCGCTCGCGAGCGCAAGCGCCGCCAGCGCCATGATCAGTCTTCTCTGCATCGGTCGTCTCCTCGTCGTGGAATGGCTCATCATGAAGGCGCGGTCGCTGTTGGGTCGGCGCCGCCTGCACTACATCACCGCGCCCAGTTGCCAGGGCACGAACTCATTCTGACCGTATCCGAAGCGTTCGCTCTTGGTACGCGCGCCGGAGGCCGTCGCCAGGATCAGTTCGAGCAGCCGTTCTCCAATCTGCTCGATCGTCGCCGCGCCGTCGGCGATCTCACCGCAGTTGAGGTCGATGTCATCTTCCTGACGCAGCCACAGTTCGGTGTTGGTCGAAAGCTTCAGCGACGGCGACGGCGCGCAGCCATACGCCGAGCCGCGCCCCGTCGTGAACACGATCATGTTGGCGCCGCCGGCGACCTGTCCCGTCGCCGAGACCGGGTCGTAGCCCGGCGTGTCCATGTAGACGAATCCGTGCTTGTCGACCGGTTGTGCATACTCGTAGACATCGACCAGATTTGTCGTGCCGCCCTTGGCGACGGCGCCAAGCGACTTTTCGAGGATCGTGGTCAGGCCGCCGGCCTTGTTGCCGGGGGACGGGTTGTTGTTCATCTCGCCGAGGTTGCGGGCGGTGTAGTCCTCCCACCACCTGATGCGCGCGATCAGCTTTTCGCCGACCTCGCGCGAGACCGCTCGGCGGGTCAGAAGGTGCTCTGCGCCGTAGATCTCCGGCGTTTCGGAAAGGATCGCCGTGCCGCCGTGCGCCACCAGCCGGTCGACTGCGTTGCCGAGCGCCGGGTTGGCGGTGATGCCCGAATAGCCGTCGGAGCCGCCGCACTGCAGGCCAAGCATCAGGTGGCTCGCAGGCACCGGCGTGCGCTCGGTGCGATTCGCCGCCGGCAGCATCTCGCGCACAAGCTCGACTCCGCGCTCGATTGCCTTCGCGGTGCCGCCCACGTCCTGCATGTTGTAGCTCGCGACGCGTTCGCCGTCGCGCAGGCTCTCGGCGCCGAAGAGCGATGTGATCTGGTTGGCCTCGCACCCGAGGCCGACGAAGATGGCCGCAGCGACGTTCGGGTGGCGCGCGTAGCCGGCCATGGTCCGCCGCAGCACGCGCATGCTGTCGCCCATGTCCATGCCACAGCCGGTGCCGTGGGTGAGAGCGATAACACCGTCGACATTGGGATAGGCGCCAAGAGCGTCGGGAAACAGGTCGCGGCGGAAGCGGTCGGCGATCGCGCGCGCTACCGTGGCAGAGCAATTGACGCTCGAGATGATCGCGACGTAGTTGCGCGTCGCCACGCGGCCATCGTCGCGCACGATGCCCATGAAGGTGGCCGGCGCCGCGACAGCTGGCGTCGGATGCACATCGGCGCCGAAGGCGTAGTCACGGGTCGCGTTGCCGGTGTTGGCGCCGTGCTCCGCGCCGATGCCGAGGTTGTGCAGATGGATGTGCTCGCCGGCCCGGATATCGCGCGTTGCGAAGCCGATGATCTGGTTGTAGCGGCGCACCGGACTTCCTGCGGATATCGCGTGCGTGGCGACCTTGTGACCGGCGGGTACGAGCCCGATCACGGTTACGCCTTCGGTCTTCAGCAGCGTGCCAGACACCAGCTGCCGGCGCGCGATCACGACGTCGTCGGCGGGGTTCAGGCGAAGGACGAGGGGGACTTCCTGCAGCATTGCACGACTCCTGCTGCCCGCCGCTACTGGAACTGGCGCGGCAGCCACAGGCTGATTTCCGGCAGATAGGTCACGAGCACGAGGCTGATCAGCAGCGGAACCAGCCACGGCAGGATCGCCATGGTCGTCCGCTCGATCGACAGCCGCGCGACGCGCGCGAGCACGAACAGCACCAGCCCCATCGGCGGGTGCAGCAGTCCGATCATCAGGTTCAGGACCATCACTAGGCCGAAGTGCACGGGGTCGATGCCGAGCTGGCGCACGATCGGCAGCAGAATCGGCACGAGTATCGTGATGGCCGCGGTCGGTTCCAGAAAGCAGCCGACGAAGAGCATCAGCAGGTTCGCGAGAAGCAGGAACATCCACGGGTCGCGGGTGAAGGACAGGACCCACGTGCCGATCATCTCGGTGGTGCGGGTTACGGTCAGCATCCAGCCGAAGATCGACGCGGCGGCGACGATCAGCAGCACGACCGAGGTCGTCTCGATCGTGTCCATCGACACCTTCACCAACATCTTCCAGTTTAGCGTGCGGAACCAGAAGATGCCCAGGAAGAGCGCCCAGACACACGCGGCGATCGCACCCTCGGTGGCCGTGAAGACACCCGCCGTCATCCCGCCGATGAGCAGCACCGGCGTGATGATCGGCAGCACTGCACTGAACCGGAAGATGCGGTCCGCCACGAGCAGCGCGATCAGCGCCGCGCCGACGGTTGGCACATCGGGGAGGCCGCCGTTGTGCGTCAGTTCCCAGATCACGAAGGGAAATGCAGCGACGACCGCCAGTTCCAGCAGCGCCTTGGCCACGCGTCGCCACTCGAAGCTGGTGTCACCGCCCCAGTCGTAGCGGTGCGCGTAGTAGGCGACGGTCGCCATCATCAGCAGCGCCATCACCCCGCCCGGCAGGATGCCGGCGAGGAACAGCGCGCCGACCGAGACGTTCGCGAACATTCCGTAGATGACGAAAGGCAGGGAAGGCGGAATGATCGGACCCAGCGTGGCCGAGGCCGCGGTGACTCCGACCGAGAACTCGGGGCTGTAGCCGTGGTCGCGCATTGCCTTGATTTCGATCGTGCCGAGCCCGGCAGCGTCCGCGATCGCTGTGCCGGACATTCCGGCGAAGATCACCGAACCGATGACGTTGACGTGCCCGAGCCCTCCACGCAGCCACCCGACGAGTGCGAGTGCGAAGTTGTAGATCCGGTTGGTGATGCCGGCCGAATTCATCAGGTTGCCGGCGAGGATGAAGAATGGCACCGCCAGCAGCGGGAACGAGTCGATGCCGTTGACCATGCGGTGGATCACGACGAAATCCGGCACGGTGCCTGTGACCATCACGAAGACCAGCGACGCCGCCGCCATCGCGATGGCCACGGGAATCCCCGTGCCCATCAGGCCGAGGAAAAGCAGCTTGAAAGCACCGGGGCTCATTCGGCGGCCTCGGCCTCCGGCACCGGCGCGGGTCCGTCCGCCAGTTCGGGTCGCTCGAGCACAGAGGCACCGCGGCGCCAGTTGGCCCGTGCCACGCCGAGCGCGCGCCACGTCATCAGGACGAAGCCGGCGAGCACGACGCCATACATCAACCCGATCGGCAGGTCGACCACGGCCATGCGCTGGCCGCCGATTCGCTGCATCAGCAGAAACGTGAGCCACGCTGCGTATGCGAAGAACGCGATGCGGACGAGATCGACGAAGGTGGACATCACGCGGGTCAGCGGCTTCGGCAGCAGGCGGTAGAAGAAGTCCACGTGGATGTGGTTGTTCTTGCGCACGCTGATCGCAGCGCCGACGAAGACCGTGCAGATCAGCAGGTAACGTGAGATCTCTTCGGTCCAGCCGGCCGAGTCGTTCAACGCATAGCGCGTGAAAAACTGCAGGAAGACAGTGGCAGCGAGCAGCCAGAAGAAGGCGAACGCGATCCAGTCCTCGAAACGGTAGATGCCGAGATCGATCGGCGCGTCGTGGACGTCGAACTCGCCCGCGGCGGTCAGGACGTGCTCTTCGTTCTGCGGCTCGGCAGTCGTCATTCGTCGATGCTCAGCGCCGCGGCGAACCGCTGCTCCAGCCGCGCTGGAAGCGGCGCGCCGCGGCATCCATGTGGCGGCGCATCGCCGCCCTCGCGCCGGTGGCATCGCGCGATTCGATGGAGTCCATCACCGACATGTGCTCGGAGATCGCGGCCGCCCACAGGTCCGGGGTGTCGAAATGGTGCTCGAGGCGCGTGAAGAGCGGCCCGGTGCGCTGGTCCCACAGCGTGCGCACGGCCAGCGCGAGCGCGCTGTTGCCGCTGGCCTCTGCAATCTCGAGATGAAAGCGGCGATCGTTGTCGAGCGGCATCACGGCGCGCCGGCGGTCGCGCTCCATGGCGGCGAGGGCGGCCTTCATGCGGCGGATCTGCGCTGGGCCCGCAAGGCGCGCAGCCAGTGCTGCGCACTCGGACTCGAGCAGGCGACGCGCCGCGATGAGTTCGAACGGCCCCGAATCCGGCGGCAGCCGTGCCGCCCGGGCCGATGGCCGCTTCAGCGTGACGTAGACGCCCGAGCCGACGCGCACCTCGACATAGCCTTCGACCTCCAGGGCGATCAGCGCTTCGCGGACCGAAGGACGGCTCACCTGCAGCATCTTCGCGAGATCGCGCTCCGGCGGCAGCCTTTGCCCAGGCTTGTACTCGCCGCGGCGGATCAACTGCGCGATCTGTTCGGCAATGCGTCGATACAGGCGCTGCGGTTCAACGGCCTTGATCGGCATGATGGCGGTGTAACTCCGGAATCGAGGCCGAGGGCCGGCTGGCTGGCTGGACAGTGCGTTGGGGCGACGCTTACACTGGCCCGCACTGGTCAAGTGGTCAGACCAATCGCGGCTAGCTTCACACGCACACCTTGGAGTGTCAAGCCGCGGTCCGCCGGCGGAGGGGCGATGACAGGGCGTTTGCAGGGGAAGTTGGCGCTGGTCACGGCCGCCGGACAGGGCATGGGTCGTGCGGCGGTGCTCGCGTTCGCACGCGAAGGCGCTCGCGTGATCGCGACTGACGTCAAGCCGGAACACCTGAAGGAACTGCCGGCAAGCGTCAGGACCGAGCGGCTCGACGTGCTCGACGACGAAGCTGTGCAGGCGTTTGCCGAGAGACTCGGTGCCGTCGACATCCTGTTCAACTGCGCGGGCTACGTGCACCAGGGCACGATCCTCGACTGCACTGTGCGGGACTGGGACTTCAGTTTTGACCTGAACGTGCGCAGCATGTTCGTCCTGACCAAGGCAATGCTGCCGAAGATGATCGCAGCCGGTGGTGGCGTCATCCTGAACATGGCCTCGGTGCTTGGCGCGCACAAGGCGGCACCGAACCGGCTCGCCTACGCAGCCAGCAAGGCCGCGGTGGCCGGCTTCACGCGGGCGCTGGCGATCGACCATGTGAAGCAGGGCATCCGCGTCAACTGCGTGTGTCCCGGGACGGTCGATACGCCTTCGCTGGGCGATCGCATCAATGCGTTTGCGGATCCGGTGCAGGCGCGCAAGGACTTCGTGGCGCGGCAACCGATGGGGCGGTTGGCGACGGCCGAGGAGATCGCCGAAACCTTCGTTTATCTCGTATCAGACGAGTCGTCTTTCATGACCGGACAGGCGATCTTCGTGGACGGCGGCATGAGTCTATAGCGGGCGGGCAAAACTGAAACCCACTTTTGCCCGGTTTGAGTTTGAAAGATCGCTGGCAGAGCCGGACGATTTTCTTCATCACAACTGCAGGCGGGGACCGATATGAAACTTCTGCGCTATGGCCCGGCAGGATTCGAGAAACCGGGGCTGCTCGACGCGAGCGGTGCGATCCGCGACCTTTCGGGAATCGTCGAGCATGTGACCAGGGAGCACCTGTCGCCCAAGGGCCTCGCGAAACTGGCGCGGATCCGCGCCGAGACCCTCCCGAAGGTCGAGGGCAAGCCGAGGCTGGGCGTGCCATATCTGGGCATCAGCAAGTTCATCGCGATCGGGCTGAACTACGCCGATCACGCCGCGGAATCAAACGCGCCGATTCCGACCGAACCGATTGTGTTCAGCAAGGCGACAACCTGCATCAACGGACCGAATGACGACATCGTCATCCCGCGCGCCTCGACCAAGACCGACTGGGAGGTCGAACTCGGCGTCGTGCTCGGTTCGAAGGCGCAGTATGTTGCAAAGGACAAGGCGCTCGATTGCGTGGCCGGATACTGCGTCATCAACGACGTGTCGGAGCGCAATTTCCAACTGGAGCGTGGCAGCCAGTGGGACAAGGGCAAGGGCTGCGACACGTTCGGGCCGATCGGTCCGTGGCTCGTCACGCGCGACGAGGTGCCGGATCCGCAGAACCTCGAGATGTGGCTCGATGTGAACGGCCGGCCGATGCAGCGTGGCAACACGCGCACGATGATCTTCGACGTTGCGCATCTGGTGAGCTACGTCAGCCAGTTCATGACGCTGCTGCCCGGGGACATCATCACGACCGGCACGCCTCCGGGTGTCGGCATGGGCCGCAAGCCGCCCGAGTACCTGAAGGCCGGGGACGTGGTCACGCTCGGCATCGCCGGACTCGGCGAGCAGCGCCAGCACGTGCGCGCGCACGCCTAGCTGCGTGCAGGCGGTGGCGGCGGTTCCAGCCCGCAGCGTCGATGCGGACACCCTGGCCCGGTGGGGCCGTCACTGCCTCGCCGCGGTCGGGGTGCCGGCGGCCGATGCCGCTACCGTGGCCGACGCGCTGGTGCAGACCAGCCTCTGGGGCATCGACTCGCACGGGGTCGCACGGCTGGGCCACTATCTCGCGCGCATCCGTGCTGGATCGATCGCGGCGCTGCCAAGGATCCAGATCCGGCGCACGGGACCGTGCACCGCGGAGATGGATGGCGGCCATGGCCTGGGCATCCTCGTCTGCACCGCCGCCACGGACGAGGCTGTCGCAATGGCGGGGGCATCGGGCGTCGGTGTCGTCGGCATCGGCGAGTCATCGCATTGCGGAGCGATCGGACTCTACACGCGGCGCGCCGCGGCTCACGGACTTGTCGGCTTTGCGTTCACCCACGCGGACTCGATCGTCGCTCCGTTCGGCGGCACACAGAAGTGGCTCGGCACGAATCCGATATCGATCGCCTTCCCGAATCCGGACGGCCCGGCGATCTGCCTCGACATGGCGACCAGCTCGATCCCGTGGAACCGCGTGATGAATGCGCGGCGCGAAGGCTGGACCCTGCCGGACGGCGTGGCGGTGGACGCAGGTGGCGCGGCCACGCGCGATGCGCAGTCCGCCGCGGCGCTGCTGCCGCTCGGGGGCAGCGACTACGGCCACAAGGGATACGCGCTGGCACTGATGATCGAGCTGCTGTGCGGGCCGCTCAACGCAATGCCGTTCGCCGACCGCATTGCGCCGATGTTCGGCGACCTGCACGCGCAGCGGCACCTGGGTTCGCTGGTGATGGCGCTCGATCCGATGCGGTTCGCCGGCGGGCCGGGCCTGGCCGATAGCGTTCGCGAACTGATTGCAGCCATGCGGCGTCAGCCGGGCGAGGTGCAGTACCCGGGAGAACCGGAGGTCCGTCGCGCTGCAGAACGCGCACGCAACGGCATCCCGATCGAGGACGGACTGTGGGCCGAGTTTGCGGAGTGGTCGCAACGACTCGGCGTGCCGTTGCCGGAGGTGCGATGAAGCCCGATGTCCTGTTGGTCGCGCCGATCTACGCGGCGAGCCAGGCGCGCCTGGAAGCGGGCTACACGGTGCACCGGCTCTGGGAGGCGGAGAACCGCGACGAGATGATCGCGGGCATCGCACCGCGGCTGGAGGTCGTCGTCACGAGCGGTGGTGCCGGCATCGCTCGCGAGCTGATCGAACGGCTGCCGCGGCTGCGCCTGATCGCCTGCTTCGGTGTCGGTGTCGACGCGATCGATCTCGAAGCCGCGCGCGCACGCGGGATCGCGGTCACCAACACGCCCGACGTGCTGACCGAGGACGTCGCGGACCTCGCGATCGGGCTGATGCTCGCGGCATTGCGCGGCATCGCAGCTGCCGACCGCTTCGTGCGCGCCGGCCGCTGGCTGCGCGGTGGCATGCCGCTGCAGACCAAGGTCAGCGGCAAGCGCCTGGGCATTGTCGGCATGGGCCGGATTGGCCAGTCGATCGCCGCCCGCGCCGCGGCGTTCAACATGTCGATCGCGTGGAACGGGCCGCGGCCGAAGGACGTGCCGTGGCGCTACGAGACCGATCTCGTCGCGCTGGCGGGCGCTGTTGACGTACTCGTCGCCGCCTGCCCGGGCGGGGCCGGTACGCGCGGATTGATCAGCCGCGCCGTTCTGCAGGCGCTTGGCGCGAAAGGGGTATTCATCAACATCGCGCGGGGCTCGATCGTTGACCAGGAGGCGCTGGTCGAACTTCTCACGACCCACCAGCTCGGCGGCGCCGGACTCGACGTGTTCGCCAGCGAGCCCCAGGTGCCTGAGCAGCTATTTGCGCTCGACCACGTCGTGCTGCAGCCGCATCAGGCGAGCGCAACCCACGAGACCAGGGCGGCGATGGGGCAGCTCGTCCTCGATAACGTCGCCGCCCACATGGCGGGACGCACCTTGCTGACACCCGTGTGAGGATCGCGATGAGTACGGACCTGAAGGGCAAAGTCATCCTGGTCACCGGATCGAGCACCGGGATCGGCGCGGCTGCGGCGCGCGCGTTCGGCCACGCAGGGGCCCGGGTCGCCGTGCATTACAACGCCAGCGAGGCTGCGGCGCGGCAGGTGGCCGGCGACGTTGCCGTTGCCGGCGGCGCCGCGGAGATCTTCCGCGGGGACCTGATGCAGCCCAACGAGCCAGCGCACCTGGTGCAGGCCGTTCGGAAGCACTTCGGACGCATCGACGTGCTCGTCAACAACGCCGGCAACGTCTTCGACCGCAAGCCGTTCAGCGAGTGGACTCCGGCGGAGTTCGACGCGATGCTGCAGCTCAACGTGCGCTCGGTCGTCGCGATGTGCCAGGCGATCATCGGCGTATTCCGTGCGCAGGGCGGCGGCAACATCATCAACGTCACCTCGATCGCTGCGCGCAATGGCGGCGGCCCGGGAGTGGTGTTGTACGCCGCGACCAAGGGCTTCATCAGCACGCTGACGCGCGGCCTCGCGAAGGAGTTCGTTGCTGACCGTGTCCGTGTCAACGGCGTGGCACCCGGGGTGATCCTGACGCCGCTGCATGATCGCCACACGACACAGGCGACGCTGGACGCGCTGAAGGGCACGGTCCCGATGGGTCGGCTCGGGAGCGCCGACGAGTGCGCCGGCGCATTCGTCTACCTCGCGTCGGACGCGCTGAGCAGTTACGTGACCGGGCAGATCATCGAAGTCAACGGCGGGCAGCTGATGCCTTAGGTAGCAGCTGCCGCCCGGCATGGAGGACCACGGGCATGTTGCGGAGACGGGTGCATTGCGCCAGCCCGCGGCGCATCAGGGCCCGCGGCGCAGTAGACGTCGAAACAGCCTCCTGAAAGTCCGCCGCGGCGCCAACCTGATTTGACAAGCGCGCGTGCGAAGTCCAAGTTGACGCCGTGGCCCGTGGCGCTCTTGGCGATGCCAACGACGACCCGCCGGTAGTCGGTGCGGCCGAGGTCGCGCCGCGACGCGTGATCATCGTCGACGACAATGTCGATGCGGCCGAGAGCCTGCGTGCGGTGCTGGAGATGAACGGCCATACGGTCGAGGTTGCCTTCGACGCCGATGCTTTGCTGGCCGCGATCGAGCCGTTCGCCCCCGATGTACTGCTCCTTGATATCGACCTGCCCGGCCTGGATGGCTATCAACTGGCGCGGCGGGTCCGGTCCCTGCGCGATGGCGACAGGCTGGTGCTGATCGCGGTCACGGGCTGGGGCAAGGAGGGCGATCACGAGCGAGCGCGTGAGGCCGGCTTCGACGAGCACATGACCAAGCCGGTCTTGATCGAGGCCCTCGAGGCTGCCATCGCCAGAAGGCGGACCTGAGTCTCGGTCCAGTCAGGCGGCCCGCGACGCCTGCGGGCGGGTGTCCTCCAGCATTGCGGCAATGGTGTCGAAGAGCATTTCTGGATTGACCGGCTTCGGCAGCACGTGCAAACCCAGACGCTCCGCTTGCTGGAGACGTGCGGCATATCCCGTCATCAGAATCACAGGTGTTGCGGGACAAAGAAGCGCGGCGTGCTCTGCGAGCCCGATGCCGTCGACGGCGCCCGGCATCTCGATGTCACTGAGGACGATGTCGAAGACTGCATCCGGTTGCGCAAGGCGCAACAGTGCGTCGTCGGCATTCGCGACGTGCTCTACCGTGCAGCCCATCGATTCGAGGACCGCGGCCGAAGTCCTTGCGACCGCGTCGTTGTCCTCGACGAGAAGGACACTGCAATCCAGACGCCCGATGCCGGGGCGGTCTGCCGGTCCGGGAGTCACGCTTGCGGCGCGGTCCTGCGCGGGGAAGAACAGCCGGACGCGCGTGCCTAGGCCGGGGTTCGATTCGATCAGTGCCTGGCCTCCCGCGGACGCGCACAAAGCTTCGACCTGGCTCAAGCCGAGGCCGGTGCCCTGACCGGTGGTCTTCGTGGTGAAGAACGGTTCGAATACATGCTCGAGCAGGTCCGGTGCGATTCCCGCCCCCGTGTCGATCATCTCGATCACGACATGCCGGCCCGGGCGATCCAGTTCGCCGTCTGCAGCGCTGCGTGCGACCAGGCGAAGGAGGCCGCCACGCGGCATGGCATCCTTCGCATTCACGGCCAGATTGATCAGCGCCAGTTCAAGTTCTGCCGGATCGACCCGGATCACCACGGGCTGCTCGACGCGCGCGTCGAGCTGGATGTCCTTTCCCAGCACCGGCCTCAGAAGGTCGACGATCATCGGCAGGCGATCCTTCAGGTCGATTCGCTCGGCCATCAGCGGCTGGCGTCGCGAGAAAGAGAGGAGCTGCCGCGTGAGTTTCGTGCCTCCCGCAACCGACCGCTCGATCGCCGCGAGGTGGGGGCTGCCGCGCAAGGCCTCGTGCAAATTGCGAAGAACGTACAGGTTGTTGTTGATGACCATCAGCAGGTTGTTGAAGTCGTGCGCCACGCCGCCTGTGAGGCGCCCGAGCGCCTCGAGCTTCTGCGCCTGCACGAGCGCCATCTCCGTCCGCTGCCGCAGAGCGGTCTCGTCGTCGAGCCTTTGTGCCGCATCGAACTCGCGCCGCGTCCTGAGCAGGGCCAGTCGCACGACTCCGACCAGTGTCAGCGTGACCAGCGAAGTCAGCAGCGCCAACCAGCCGACGTTCGCGAGCCAATCGGCCCGGATATCCGCAACGCTGATGCTGGTGACGACCCACAGGGGATATGGTGACAGCCGGCGGAACATCTGGAGTCGCTCGGCGCCGTCGACGGCCGCCGGACCGCGCCGCACGAGACTGTTCCCGGCGGAGGAGGCGAGCGTATCCAGTATCGCGTCCGGCACGCGCGCTCCGGGGGGAACGCCGTCCGGCCAGCGGGCCAGGAATTTCCCGTCGGATCGGAATACGGCGAAGCGCAAACCCGGTTCCGAGCTCGCAAGTTCCGCGTAGAAATCGGTGAGGTAACCGGGCTTCAGGCTGACGTGGACGCTGCCCGCAAAGGTTCCGTCCCGGTAAACCCGGCGGCGGCTCATGTCGAAGAAGGCCTCTCCGGTGATGCGGCTGGTCAGCTGCTCGGTGAAGAACACCGGTTGCTGATCGACCCGGTGGACCGTGAAGAACTCGCGGTCGGAGTAGTCGATGCCTCGCGGCGGGGGGTAGACGAGGCTCGTGACCAGGGCTTTCGCATCGCTGCCGTTGATGAACAGGCCTTGCACCTGCGGCAATTCGTCAGCCATCCGCTTCAAGCGCTCGTGCAGTTGCTCACCGCGTGCGAGCACCTCTTCGTCCCTGGAGTCGCCGAGGATGTCGAGCATGCGTTGCAGCACCATCACATTGGTCTCGAACAGCTTGAGCGCCTGCTCCTGCGCGACGCGTGAACCGTGGTCGATCGCGCGCTTGGCGTCGTTGAAGGCATCGCGATACAGCAACGCCGCGGCGACGATGAAGCTGAGCAAGGGCAGCACCCAGGCCAGGTGCATGAAGAACCGCAACCGTCGCAACGCCGTGCGGCGCTCCGGGCTGAGCTGCAGAGAAAGGAGTTGCTGCCTCGGCTGGGTGGTTGCGACGCCGTTCTTCGTCATGCGAAGGCTCGGGGATCTGTCGAGGCAGGGCGTGCAGTCTTCAGGCGAGCAGACGTAGCAGCTCGGCCGCGTCGACGGGTTTGACGAGGTGCTGGTCGATGCCGGCATCCCTGGCGCGGCGTCGATCTTCCGGCTGGCCGAAACCAGTGATCGCGATCAGCCGCGGACATCCCTCCGCGGCGCGCAGACGGCGGGCCACCTGATATCCGTCGAGCCCGGGAAGGCCCAGGTCGAGCAGGACGATTTCCGGCCGGATGCGCGCGGCGACTTCAACGCCATCTGTACCCGTGGCCGCCTCGAACACTTCGTGGCCGGCCGTCGTCAGTTGCATTCTGAGGGCCTCGCGCCCGTCGGCATCGTCCTCGATGATCAGGATCCGGCGAGATGCCGCAGTGTCGGCGGCTGCTGCGGGGCGCGACGCGGTTTCTGGCGCTGACGGTTCGACGCATGGCAGCGTGACCGTGAAAACGCTCCCGCGGGACGCTCCGGGGCTCTCTGCGGTGATGCGCCCGCCATGCGCGAGCGTCAGCCGATGCGCAAGCGTCAGGCCGACTCCCAGACCGCCCTGGACACGATCCGGCGGTCGCGGCCCCTGCATGAACAGGTCGAAGATCCGCGGCAGCAGTTCCGCTGCGATCCCGGCACCGTCGTCGCGCACGCGCAGCAGCGCGTCGCCGCCCGCACGCAGGGTTTGCACTTCGATGCGCCCTCCGGCTGGCGTATAGCGCAGCGCGTTCATCAGGAGGTTATCGATGATCTGCATCAGCCGCGAGGGATCGGCGTTGACCCACACCGGGTTGAGCACGACTTCGATCCGGTGCTGGTCGAGACGGCCACTGCTGGTCAGCATGGCGAGGCTGCCGCGAACGGCGTCCGCCAGGTTGATCCTCTCGCGTGCGAGCAGGATCTTGCCGCTGCCCACCCGCGCCACGTCGAGAAGGTCGTCGACCAGGCGCGCCAGATGACGCGCCTGCCGGTTGATGATGTCCACCGCGCGCCGCGCGAAGGCCAGTTCCGGCCCGGCATGCAGCACCTGGCCCGCGTTGGCGATGGCCGCAAGCGGATTGCGCAACTCGTGGCTGAGCATTGCAAAAAACTCATCCTTCGCCTGGTTCGCGGCTTCGGCCTCGGCGCGGGCGGCCTGCTCGCCCTGGAGCAGGTGGATGCGCTCGTCCTCGGCGGCCTTGCGTTCCCACACGAGTGCCGCCACCGGCATCGTCAGCGCAACGATGGTTGCCATGAAGGCCTGCAACAGCAGCAGCGACTCGTTATCGCTCGACATCACGAAGGGGCCGATGCCACGCACGGTCGACCAGGTGGCGATCAGCGCCAGCACCGCCACCAGCGTCGCGACTTCGCGCTGCCCGAAGCGAAAGGCCGCCCAGATCAACGGCGGAATGCACAGGAACGGCAGCGGATACCGGGCCAGTGCGGGATGCGCCAGGACGAGTGCACCCGTGACCGTCGCCACCAGCAACAGTCCCACCGCCTCCAGAGGGCGCTGGCGCAGCAGCCCCGCGCTCCGCATCGTCCCCCACAACACGAGAAGCGGAGTGACGATCAGCGCGCCCGCGGCGTCGCCGAGCCACCAGGTCAGCCAGATCATTCCGAACGCGTTCCAGGGTGCCTCGTCGGTGAGCACCAGCGAGGTAACGCCGATCGTTGCGCTGATGGCCGTGCTGAGCAGGCCGGCCAGCAGCGCGAACAGGAGGAAATCGCGGGCGCGTTCGAATGCGTATCGGCCGTTCGCGTAGCGTTCGACGAGAAGCGCACCCACGACCGCTTCGAGGGTGTTTCCCGCGGCGATGCCGATCGAGCTCGCGATCGAGGCAGCGGTCGTGACATTGACCAGAAAGGCGCCGACCAGGATGGCCGGCCAGACCCGGTGTCCAAACAGCAGCAGTGCCGCCAGCGCAATGCCGGTCGGCGGCCAGACCGCCGAGGCACTGGCGTGGACGAACGCAAAGTGCAGACCGAGTCTTCCGGCAAGGAAGTAGACGATGACGATCGCACCGAGTCGAAGCCAGTGCCGCCCGCTTCCAGTGCCTGATGCGGTGGTCCAGTGAGCTGAGTTAGCGTCGTCCATGCAGATCGCTCCGCTGACCCCGTCCCTCCCAGGCGCACCGACTGTAGCCGGGACCCGGACACTCGGCAATGGAGAGGGCCACGCGCGGCCGGCTGCGTCGCTCCGCGGGGCCGGCGTTGGTCGCGTACCGGATATGCCCTGGGACGGCTTCAGCGCTCCTTCTTCAGCGCGCGCATCTGATAGTCGAAGGTCGACGCGAAGACCTTGTCGACCTCGATGAGTTCGCCGATCGTCGCGCCACTTTGCAGTTTTTGCTGCAAGACATGCTCGGTCTCGAGCAGACCGCGCGTGCGGGCCAGCACGTCGGCGGCTGTCTCGCTCGGAATCACGACGACGCCGTTTTCATCCGCGACCACGATATCGCCCGGTTCAACGGGCTGCCCGGCACACTGCACGCGAACGTTGACCTGCCCATAACCCGCGATCGCGGCCACGTTCGGCACCGCACCACGGCTGAAGATCGGAAATCGCAGGCGCCTGATCTCGACGACGTCGCGGCAGGCGCCATCGATGATCGCGCCGGCGACGCCTCGGTTGCGGGCCGAAATCGTCATGTTCTCGCCCCAGAACGCGGTGTCGCGCGAGCCATGGGCGTCGACCACGACGATGTCCCCGGGTTGGCTGACATCGATCGCCTTGAACACCGCGGCGAGGTCGCTCGCCAGCGTCAGCGCGGTGACGGCCCGACCCGCGATCCGGATTCCGTCGAACAGCGGACGCAGGTCGCCTGTCATCGCGCCGAAGCGGCCCATGCAATCGGAAATCGCACAGGTCACGGAGTCGTAGTGGAGCAGGTCGCGGAAGCCCTGTACGACTTCGTCTACCGCGCGCTCGGTCGGGTCGCCGGCCATCGCTGCCCTTTCGATGGAACCAGTGCGAATTGTCGCGCAGGCCGGACGGACGGAGAATGGTCGTGTGGGACCGCGCCGCATCGTGTGCCTGACCGAGGAGACGACCGAGTGGCTGTACCTGCTCGGCGAGCAGGACCGCATCGTCGGCATCAGCGGCTACACGGTGCGGCCGCGCCGCGCCCGGCAGGAGAAACCGCGGGTCAGCGCCTTTCTCGACGGCCGCATCGACCGGATCGTCGGGCTGCAGCCCGATCTCGTGGTTGGCTTCTCGGATATGCAGGCCGAGCTCGCCGACAAGCTGATCCGCGCCGGCCTGGACGTGCTGGTCACCAACCAGCGCAGCGTCGACGAGATCTTCGCAACACTGAGCCTGGTCGCCTCGATCGTCGGCGCAGCCGACCGGGCGGGCGCGTGGATCGGCGCGTGTCGACAGAAGCATCGCGAACTGGGCGCGACCGCCGCTGGGTGGCCGAGGCGGCCGCGCGTCTATTTCGAGGAATGGGACAACCCGATGATCAGCGCGATCCGCTGGGTCTCCGAACTGATCGCCGTCGCCGGGGGCGACGATATCTTCCCGGAACTCGCGCGGCAGAAGATGGGGCGCGACCGGGTGATCACGGACCCGCTGGAGCCGGCGCGGCGTGCGCCGGACCTGATTATCGGTTCCTGGTGTGGCAAGAAGTTCAGGCCGGAGCGCGTGGCCGCGCGCGCAGGCTGGTCGCAGGTGCCGGCCGTCCTCGAAGCGCAACTGTACGAGATCAAGTCCAGCGACATCCTGCAGCCTGGACCGGCTGCACTGACCGACGGAGTCGAAGAGCTTCATCGGCTGTGCTCGGGCTGGGCGCGGTCGCAGCGGTAGGACGCCTGGCGCACGCCTGCGAGGCGGCGGCGTCTTAAACGGGGCTCGCGTCCGCCGCGGCCCGGCCCCCGGAAACCGCAGCTCGTCGCACCGGCGCGCGGGTTGCCGGGCCGTCCGCGGCGGATGCCGCTATCGTGCCGCCCATGTCGAGTTCTGCCGCGCCACCTGCTTTCAGCTTCGCGAAGCTCTTTCCGCGCCGTCGCGTGTTGTTCACGCTCGCGGTGGTCGTGCCGTTCGGGCTGTTGCTCGGACTGTCATCGTTGTCGCCGACGCTTGTCGTCGTTGCGCGCGGCATGCTGGTCGGGCTGTGCGCGATGCTCGCTTACGGTGTCTTCGAACAGTGGCCCGGGCGGTTGCCGCCCTGGCTGGAGCGCTGGGCCCTGCAGCTCATTGCGGTGGTGATCGCGGTGCCGCTTGGCGCGCTTGCCGCGTACTGGATCACGCTCGGTGGCGACCCTCAGTTCAGCCAGAATCCCGCGCGGGTCAACGGCTACCTGAGCCTGACGGTGCTCGGCGGCATGGTGGCGCTGTGGATCGCGCTCGGGGCGATGGTGCGGCAGCGCGAGGCGCTGGCGCGCGACCAGGCGCTGGCGTTCGAGCTCGAGCGCAGCGAGCTGGCGCGACAGGCGCTCGACGCGCGGATGCAACTGTTGCAGGCCCAGGTGCAGCCGCACTTCCTGTTCAATACGCTGGCCAACGTGCAGGCACTGGTCGAGACCGGCTCGCCGCAGGCGTCGAAGGTGCTGGACAGCCTGATCGCCTATCTGCGCGCCGCAGTGCCGCGGCTCGACGAGCCGACGACGACGCTCAGACAGGAACTCGAGCTCGTGCGCGCGTACCTCGAGCTGATGCACATGCGCATGCCGGACCGGCTGCAGTTCGGGCTGCAGGCCGACGCCGAGGCGCTCGCGGCCTACTGCCCGCCGATGACGCTGATGACGCTGGTCGAGAACGCGGTGCGCCACGGGATCGATCCGAGCGAGGAGGGCGGCCGCATCGAGGTCGACGTGCAACTCCGCGGCGACCGATGCAGCGTGCGGGTGACCGACAGCGGTGCCGTTCTGAAATCCACGGGCAACGGGCTCGGCACCGGACTCGCGAACCTGCGCGAGCGGCTGCGGCTCTTCTTTGGCGCCGACGCCGAGCTGCGGTTGCTGGCGCGCGAACCGCGCGGCACGTGCGCCGAGGTCTCGTTCCCGTTGCGCCGGGAAGAGACAGCGCCGAAGATGGCCTCGTGACGAACCGCCGCCCAACGGCGCTGGTGGCCGACGACGAGCCGCTGCTGCGCGACAAGCTGGTTCGCCTGCTGGGGCAGGCGTGGCCCGAACTCGATGTCGTTGCGCTGGCGCGCAACGGCCGTGAAGCCGTCGAGCTGTTCGAGGCCCAGAAGCCGGACGTCTGCTTCCTCGACGTACACATGCCCGGACTGTCGGGTGTGCAGGCGGCGCATCTCATCGGCCGGCGCGCTCATCTCGTCTTCGTGACGGCCTTCGATCAGTACGCGGCGCAGGCCTTTGCGCACGGCGCGCTCGACTACCTGGTGAAACCGGTCGAGCCGGAGCGCCTCGCCGACACGGTGAGCCGGATCAAGGAACGGCTCGACGCTGCGCAGCCGGCGACGAACACGGAGGCGCTGCTGCAGCAACTTGCCGCGCGGCTCAGGGAGGACACGGCGCCGGTGCCGCTGCGGTGGATACGGGCAACCGTGGGCCAGGTCGTCCGGCTGATCGCGGTCGACGAGATCGATTTCCTCCGTTCCGATGAGAAATACACGCTGATCGCGTGGCGCGGCGACCAGGGCAAACCGGGCGAGGCGCTGATCCGCACGCCGCTGAAGGAACTCGTGCCGCAGCTCGACCCGCAGCAGTTCGCGCAGGTGCACCGGTCCGTCGTCGTGAACCTGCGCGCGATCAGCCATGTGACGCGCGGCCTCAACGAGACAGCGGACATCCACCTGAAGGGCCGTCCCGAAGTGCTGCCGGTGAGCCGGAGCTATCTGCACCTGTTTCGACAGATGTAGCCCGGATCGGCCGTGGCGTATCGCAGACCTGACCGAGTCCACGTCTGCACGCCGCGGCGGTGAGGATGGCCCGCCCGGAGCTCCAATCCTAGTGGCTCGCGTAGTGCGCGCCGGCCATGACAAAGGGGATAACCAGCTCAGGCACGAGGTAGGCGAGCCAGACCTTGGTTGGCTGCGGCAATCCGACCCTGCGGATCGAGATCAGGCGCCCGACGCCGGCGAGCAGCACGCCCAGTGCGAGCAGGTACACGAGCACGTCCTGCTGGCGGACAGTCACTGCGGCCCAGAGGCAGATCAGCCCGGTCGACAGGTACACGCCGGCCATGAAGCGGTGCACGTTGTCCAGCCGCGGATTGGTCTCCGGCTGCCCGAGCATCATCTGCAGCGTGCCGCCGACGACCGCGATGGTGCCGGCCAGGAACAGGCACACCTGGACCGTGATCTGGCTGGCGGTCAGCGGCGTGTCGGGCATCGGTGGCCGTGTAGTGCGAGCGCCCTTACTCCTTGACCGCTCCGGTCATGCCCGAGACGTAGTGCTCGACGAAGAACGAATACAGAATCGCGACCGGCAGCGAGCCAAAGAGTGCTCCGGCCATCAGCGAGCCCCAGTGATAGACGTCGCCCTCGACGAGTTCGGTCACCACCGCGACCGGTACGGTCTTGATCTCGGACGACGAAACGAAGGTCAGTGCGTAGATGAATTCGTTCCAGGAGAGCGTGAACGCAAAGATCCCCGCCGAGATCAGCCCGGGCACCGCCAGCGGCAGCACGATCCGCGTCAGGATCTGCCAGCGCGAGGCGCCGTCGATCAGCGCGCATTCCTCGAGTTCATACGGGATCGATCGGAAGTAGCCCATCAGCAGCCAGGTGCAGAACGGGATCAGGAAGGTCGGGTACGTCAGGATCAGCGCGAAGCGCGTGTCGAACAGCCCGAGCTTGAAGACCATCGTCGCCAGCGGAATGAACAGGATCGACGGCGGCACCAGGTACGCGAGAAAGATGGCCATGCCGATGTAGCGCGAGCCCTTGAAGCGCAGGCGCTCGATCGCGTATGCCGCAAGCACGCTGCAGACGATCGAGATCAGGGTCGACGACACCGCGACCAGCATCGTGTTCCACAGCCACTCCGGGTACGACGTTTCGAAAAGCAGCTTCCTGATGTGAGCGAGTGTCGGGTTCTGCACCCAGAACGGATTGCCCTCGTGCGTCAGCAGCTCCTCGTTCGGCTTGAAGGTCGTGACCGCCATCCAGTAGAACGGAAACAGCAGGATGAACAGGAACGCCGCGAGGGGCACGTAGATCGTCACCACGCGTCGCGGCAGCGACACGAGGTAGTTCATGCCTTGCGTGTCGACTGTCTGCTCGGCTGCGGCGCTGCTCATCAGTCCCTGCCTCCCTGCTGCCACGCACGCCGTTGCAGCCCGAAGTAGCTGAACAGGATCGCCGCAAGCAGGAACGGCACCATCGCTGTGGCGAGTGCAGCGCCTTCGCCGAGCGCGCCGCCCGAAATCGCGCGCTGGAAGGAGAGGGTGGCCATCAGGTGCGTCGCGTTGAGCGGGCCGCCGCGCGTCAGCACGTAGATCAGCTGGAAGTCGGTGAACGTGAACAGCACCGAGAACGTCATCACGACGGCGATGATCGGCGTCAGCAACGGCAGCGTGACATAGCGGAACTGCTGCCACGGGCTGGCGCCGTCGAGGCTCGCGGCCTCGTAGAACGACGGGGATATCGTCTGCAGACCCGCCAGCAGGCAGATCGCGACGAAGGGCACGCCACGCCAGACGTTCGCGGCGATCGTCGACAGCCTCGCGTTCCACGGATCGCCGAGAAAGTCGATGTAGCGATCGATCAGGCCGAGTTTCATCAACGTCCAGCTGATGATCGAGAACTGCGAGTCGAAGATCCACCAGAATGCGATCGCCGAGAGCGCGGTCGGCACGATGTACGGCAGCAGCACGATCGCCCGGAGCATCGCCTTGAAGGGCAGGTGCTTGTTGAGCAGCAATGCCAGCCACAGCCCGAGGACGAACTTCAGCACACTGGCCACGACCGTATAGAACAGCGTGTTGAACAGCGACAGGCGCGCAACGCTGTCGCCGAACAGGAACTCGTAGTTCTCGAGCCCAACCCACTCGCCCGGCCGCCCGATCTTCGCATCGGTAAAACCGAGATACGTGCCGAGCCCGAGCGGATAGGTCAGGAACAGCAGCAACAGCACCGCTGCGGGCAGCAGGAACAGCAGCCCGAGTACGTTGCGGTTGTCGAGAGCCCGGGCGAGTCCGGTGCGATTCGACATGCGTTGGGGGTTCGACAGGTGCGTGGTGGTTGCGGCTGCGCCCGATTGCAGCACGGCTGGCTGCAACCGGGTGAAAAATGCCGGGTCAGACCTTGTAGTAGCGCTCGGCCCGCTTCTGCCCGCGCTCCAGCGCTTCCTTCGGCGACCGCTGGCCCGACGCGGCCTCCGCAAACATGTCGACGACGACGAAGTCGGCGAGGGTTCCGGCCGAGGCGTAGCCCATCTTGCCGGAATAGCCACTCGGCCACATGTTCCTCATCGAATCACGATACGGCGTGTGCTTCGGATCCGAGGTCCAGATCGGATGCTTCTCGTAGGCCGTCAGCGCAGGCGTCACGTAACCGATCGCCGCCTGCACCCACGGATTCATCTGCTCTTCTTCCATCATGAAGCGCAGGAATTCCTTTGCGGCCTTCGGGTACTTGGTGTACTTGAAGATCATCTGGTTGAAGAAGAGCTGGAACTCGCTCGGCTTGCCGATCGGGCCGATGGGCATGTTGGCGTGGTTGATGTCGGCCGCCATCTCGGCGATCTTCGGGTCCTTCGATGTCTTCGCCGCGTAGTAGATCGAGATGCCGTTGTTCGTCAGCGAGATCTGGCCGTCGAGGAACGCCTTGTTGTTGTTCGGATCGAGCCACGAGAGCGTCCCTGGGACGAAGGTCGGATACAGCTCCTTGACGAACTCGAGCGCGCGCAGCGTCTCGGGACTGTCGAGGACGACCTTGTTGCTGGTGTCGACAACCTTGCCTCCGAAGCCCCACATCAGTGGTTGCACCCACGTGTTCGCGTCCCCGGTTGCGTGGCCGAGCGCGAAGCCGGGTGGCGTTCCTTTGTCCTTCAGCGCCTTGCACAGCTTCATGAAACCGTCGGTGTCGCGCGGGAAGGTATCGAATCCGGCCGCTTTGATGTGGCTGATCCGATAGACCATGCAGACACCGGCGACGCCGAGCGGAACGCCGATCCATTTCTTGCCGTCCGGGCGCAGATACGGATCGCAAACCGGATAGAAGCCGCCGTACTTCTTGCCGAGATATGTACAGAGGTCGGTGACGTCGACCAGTTTCTCCGGATACAGGTTCGCATCGTCATTGGTCGACAGGATGATGTCGGGACCGGCGCCGGTGTTGGCCGCCACCGCGGCCTTCGGCGTGACATCATTCCACAGTTCGCGGTCGACCCGGACTTCGACGTCGTACTTGTCCTGAAACTTCTTGACGTTGGCCAGGTACTGGTCGATGTCGCCCTGAACGAACTGGCTCCAGCGGAGCACGCGCAGCTTGGCGCCCTTCTCGGGCTGGTTGCTCCACTGCGCGCTGGCGTCCTTGACCCAGATCATCGGCCCGACCGCCGCGGTCGCCGCGCCGGCCTTCAGGACATCGCGGCGTTTGAAATTGCTCATGCGTAGCTCCTTGTCAATGGCACTGAGTGAAGTCTGGAATCAGGAAACCAGACGTTTTCCGGAAGCGGCATCGAACAGGTGCGCGCGCGCCAGGTCGGGCGCCAGCGTGATCCGGTCGCCGGGACGGCACACCGTGCGGTCGCGCACGGTCGCGGTGACTTCCTGTTCTAGGAATTTGCAGTACAGCTGCGTGTCGGCACCGGTCGGTTCCACCACGATGACCTCGGTGCCGATTCCGGCGCCGCTGTTGACGGTGAAATGCTCCGGCCGGACGCCGAACAGCACCTGCTGGCCGTCCTGTGCAGACGCGCCCTGTGGCAGCGGCAGTGCGCCGCCGTCCGGCAGTTGGATCTGCACGGAGCCGTTCTTCGCCTGCACGACGCCCGGCAGAAGGTTCATCGCCGGCGAGCCAATGAAAGCCGCGACGAAGGTGTTGGCCGGATGGTCGTAAAGATCCAGCGGGCTGCCGACCTGCTCGACGACGCCGTCGTGCATCACGACGATCTTGTCGGCCATCGTCATGGCCTCGATCTGATCGTGCGTCACGTACACCGACGTCGTCTTCAGGCGCTGGTGCAGTTCCTTGATCTCGGTGCGCATCTGCACGCGCAGCTTCGCGTCCAGGTTCGAGAGCGGCTCGTCAAACAGGAAAACCTGAGGATCCCGAACGATCGCGCGTCCCATCGCGACGCGCTGGCGTTGGCCGCCCGAGAGCTGGCGGGGGTACCGGTCGAGCAGCTTGCCGAGTCCGAGGATGTCGGCGGCACGCGCAACGTGCTGATCGATCGTCGCCTTGGTCGCATTGGCCAGGCGCAGGCTGAACGACATGTTGTCGCGCACTGTCATGTGCGGATACAGCGCGTAGTTCTGGAACACCATTGCGATGTCGCGCTCTTTCGGCGGCACGCGGTTGACGACGCGGTCGCCGATCAGGATCTCGCCTTCGGTGATTTCCTCCAGTCCGGCGATCATCCGGAGCAGCGTGGTCTTGCCGCAGCCCGACGGACCGACCAACACTGCGAACTCGCCGTCGCTGATGTCGATGTTGACGCCGTGGATCACGGTCGCTGCACCGAACCGCTTGCGCACGCCGCGGATTGCGACCTGTGCCATCTGGTTTCTGTCTCCTGGCGCGCCGGAGGAGGCGCGTCCGCCAACTACGCCGGGATCTTCGTCCCTTGAATCACAGGATACATGGGACGTCCCGTCCGCGCCCACTGCACGATGTTCTGCGCCGCCTTGCGCCGCAGTTCGATCTCTGCCGCCTGGGAATAGAAGGCAGCGTGCGGCGTCAGCAACACGCGCGGGTGCTGCGCCAGTGGATGGCCGGCCGGCGGCGGTTCCACGGGCAGCACGTCAAGGGCGGCGCCGTCGAGCGTACCGTCATCGAGCCGCGCCCGGACCGCTTCGATGTCGACGACCGCACCGCGGGCAGTGTTGACCAACAGGCTGCCGCGCTGCATTCGTCCGAGCAGGGATTGCCCCACCATGCCGCGCGTCTCGTCGTTGAGCGGCACGTGCAGCGACACGATGTCGCTGCGGCCGAACAGCTCCTCGAGCGCGACGCGTTCGACGTACGCGGGAAAGTCGCCGTCGATGATGTACGGATCGCAGGCGATGACGCGCGCGAAGCAGTTGCGTGAGAGGTGCGCAAAGCGCTTGCCGATGCGGCCCAGCCCGAGGATGCCCACTGTCATGTCGCTGGCGCGGCGAATCGTGCCGGGCGACAGATAGCTCCAACGACCCGCGCGCACGTCGCGGTCATAAATGACCAGGTGTCGCAGCAGCGCGAGCGCCATGGCGAGCGCGTGCGTGGCCACCTCCCCGACACCGTAGTCGGGGGAGTTGGCGACCCAGACGCCGTGGCGGGCGCAGGCCCGCGTGTCGACGGTATCGAATCCCGCGCCGTAGCGGCTGACGATTCCGACCCGCGGCAGGGCGCACAGAACGCGATCGGTAACCGGCGCGTACTGGACCAGCAGCGCGTCGCACTCGCGGCCGGCCTCGATCAGTTGCTCCTCGGTCCGGCACTGGGCATGACGGACTTCGACACCGGCCTCGGTGAACAGCCGCTGCTCAAGGCGGATGTCGGGAAAGTCGAAGTCCGTAATCAGCGCCTTCATCGGCCCGTCCTGCGCCAGCAGTCGACCTGGTGATCGTCGACCATGCCAGTGGCCTGCATGAAGGCATAGCAGATCGTCGAGCCGACGAACTTGAAGCCGCGCGCCTTCAACGCCTTGCTCATCGCATCGGATTCCGCGCTCGTGGCAGGGGCGTCGCGATAGCTTTTCCAGCGGTTGACGATGGGTTTGCCGCCGGTGAAGGACCACAGGAAGCGGCGGAGCGTTCCGAATTCGTCGCGCACCAACCGCACCGCGCGCGCGTTGGCGACCGCCGCTTCGACCTTCATGCGGTTGCGTACGATTCCGGGATTCTTCAGCAGCTTCTCGACCCGTGCCGGCGTATAGCGCGCGATGCGGTCGGGGTCGAAGCCATCGAAGGCCTCGCGATAGGCTTCACGCTTCTTCAGGATCGTGCTCCACGACAGCCCGGCCTGGGCGCCTTCGAGGATCAACATTTCGAACAGGTGCCGGTCGTCGTGCGACGGCACGCCCCATTCGTCGTCGTGGTAGGCGACCATCAGCGGATCCTCGCCGGCCCAGCCACAGCGGCGCCGTGTTGCCGGCGAAATTGAAGTGCCGCCCATCGACTCAGTGATTGTCTTTGGGAACCGCCGAGCCGCTGCGGCCGACGAGGAAGTCGAGGTCGGCGCCCTTGTCGGCCTGCTGCACGTGATCGAAGTAGAGCTTCGTATACCCGCGCGGCATCGGTGCGGCCGGTGGAGTCCACGCCGCGCGCCGGCGTGCGAGCTCCTCGTCAGTGACTTCGAGATGCAGGCTGCGTCGCTCGACGTCCAGTTCGATGAAGTCGCCGTTCTGAACCAGCGCCAGGTTGCCGCCGGCGGCCGCTTCGGGCGCCGTGTGCAGCACGACCGTGCCGTAGGCCGTTCCGCTCATGCGCGCGTCCGAGATGCGGACCATGTCGGTGATTCCCTGCTGCACCAGCTTGACGGGGATCGGCATGTTGCCGACCTCGGCCATGCCCGGGTAGCCGCGCGGCCCGCAGTTCTTCAGGACGAGGATGTCGTCCGGCTTCACGTCGAGCGCGGGGTCCTCGACCTTGGCGTGCATGTCCGCGCTGTCTTCGAACACCACCGCGCGCCCGCGATGCTTCATCAGCGCCGGCGTCGCGGCCGACGGCTTGATGACAGCGCCATCGGGGGCGAGGTTGCCGCGAAGAACCGCGATGCCCGCTTTCGCCTTGAAGGGATCGTTCAGCGGCCGGATCACGCGCTTGCGGGTACTGCCCCCCGTTTCGAGGTCGTAGCGCGGCGCGTCCTTGACGTTGTCCCAGATCGTCTGACCGTTGGCGGTCAGCGCGTCGCGATTGAGCGCGTCGCCGAGTTCGCGCAACACGGCGGGCAAGCCCCCCGCGTAGTAGAAATCTTCCATCAGGAACTCGCCCGAGGGCTGGAGGTCGACCAGGCAGGGCAGGTCGTGGCCGAAGCGATCCCAGTCTTCGAGCGCCAGCGACACACCGGCGCGACCCGCCAGCGCGAGCAGGTGGACGACGGCATTCGTGGATCCGCCGATCGCGGCATTTGCGCGGATCGCGTTCTCGAATGCGGCGCGGGTCAGGATCTTCGACATCACGAGATCCTCTTCGACCATCTGCACGATCCGGCGACCCGCCATGCGCGCCAGCACATTGCGTCGCCCGTCGACCGCAGGAATCGCGGCATTGCCCGGCAGGCCGACACCCAGCGATTCAACCATGCACGCCATCGTGGACGCGGTCCCCATCGTCATGCAGTGGCCGTGCGACCGATGCATGCAGCTCTCGGCCTCGAAGAAGTCGGTCTGGCTCATCGTGCCCGCGCGTACCGCCTCGCTCATCTGCCACACGCCAGTGCCGGAGCCGAGTTCGCCGCCACGGTACTTGCCCGACAGCATCGGCCCGCCGGAGACCCCGATCGTCGGCAGGTCGACGCTCGCCGCGCCCATCAGCAGCGCCGGCGTCGTCTTGTCGCATCCCATCAGCAGCACGACGCCGTCGAGCGGGTTGGCGCGAATCGATTCCTCGACGTCCATGCTGACCAGGTTGCGGAAGAGCATCGTCGTCGGTCGCATCAAAGTCTCGCCGAGCGACATCACCGGAAACTCGAGCGGAAAGCCGCCGGCCTCGAGCACTCCGTGCCGCACCTGGTCGGCCAGCACGCGGAAGTGCGTGTTGCACGGGGTGAGTTCCGACCAGGTATTGCAGATGCCGATGACCGGACGGCCGTCGAACTGGTCGTGCGGGATGCCGCGGTTCTTCGTCCACGAGCGGTAGATGAAGCCGTCGCGGTCGAGGCGACCGAACCAGGCCTGGCTGCGGCGGGGCTTGCGTGCCATGGACTTCTGCAGCGTGAGGAGCGGCGAGTGTATCGACGGGTCCGGGGAGGGTCAACGGAAACCGGTCAAGTGGTCAGACCAATTTAGCCGCGCGCGATATAGTGCTGCCGCGGCGCCGCATGCCGGCGGGGACGAATCCATGAATCAACTCGACATGCAGGGACGGGCTGCGATCGTGACCGGCGGCGCGGCCGGAATCGGGCACGCCATCGCGCGTCGCCTCCGCGCGTCCGGAGCACGTGTCAGCCTGTGGGATCGCGACGCAAGCGCACTTGACGCGGCGGCGCGCGAACTGGGCGCCCACGTGGTGCGGGTCGACGTGACGAGCGAGGCCGAGGTCGCCGCCGCGTTCGATGCCTCGATTGCGGCGCACGGGCGCGTCGACGCGCTGGTGTGCAGCGCCGGGATCACCGGACCGAACACGACGGTCGAGAAATACGCGCTGGCCGCGTGGCGCGAGGTTATCGACATCAACCTCACGGGACTGTTCCTGTGCAACCGTGCCGCGATTTCGCACATGACCGCGAACAACTACGGCCGGATCGTGAACATCGCGTCGATCGCCGGCAAGGAGGGCAATCCGAACGCCTCGGCGTACAGCGCCTCCAAGGCCGCCGTGATCGCGCTGACGAAGTCGCTTGGCAAGGAGCTCGCGAAGACGGGCATCCGCGTGAACTGCGTGACGCCGGCGGCCGTGAAGACCGGGATGTTCGCGCAGATGACGCAGGCGCACATCGACTTCATGCTGTCGAAGATTCCGATGGGGCGCTTTGGCGAGGTGGAGGAGATTGCCGCGCTCGTGGCATGGCTCGCGACCGAAGAGTGCTCGTTCTCGACCGGGGCGGTGTTCGACCTGTCGGGCGGGCGCGCCGTCTACTGATGCGTTACCCGGCCGCGGAGTTGCGCGGGTTCGCACGGGACCTGCTCGTTGCGGCACGGCTCGATCCCGCGCTGGCCGGCGACGTCGCCGAGGTGCTTGTCGAGGGCGACCTGCTCGGTCACGACACACACGGCCTCGCGCTGCTGGCGCCGTACCTCGCCGAGCTCGAGGCGGGGCGCATGAACCCGCGCGGCAGTTTCCGTGTCGTTAGCGAGCGCAGCAGCACCGCGCTGTGGGACGGCGAACGGCTGCCCGGTCCGTGGCTGACGCTGCGCGCAATCGAAGACGCGATCGGCAAGGCGCAGCGATTCGGCAGCGGCACGGTCGTCGTGCGACGCAGCCATCACATCGCATGCCTGGCCGCGTACCTCAGGCGCGCCACTGATCGGGGCTTCGTGCTGCTGCTGACGTGTTCGGACCCGACTGCGGCGAGCGTCGCGCCGCACGGCGGCCTCCGGCCGGTGTTCACTCCGGACCCGCTCGCTTTCGGCGTCCCGACCTCGACCAATCCCGTGCTGATCGACCTCTCCGCGTCGCTGACGACGAACGGCATGACGGCGCGCCTGCATCGGTCTGGCAGGAAGTTCGAACACTCGTGGCTGCTCGACGCCGATGGCTGCGCGACGAACGATCCTGCTGTGCTGTTCCGCGAACCCAAGGGCACGATCCTGCCGACAGGCGGGCTCGAGGCGGGGCACAAGGGTTACGCACTCGCGCTGATCGTCGAGATGCTCACCGGTGCGCTGGCCGGCTATGGACGCGCGGATCCGCCCGAGGGATGGGGTGCGACGGTCATGGTGCAGGTGTGGGATCCCGCGGCCTTCGGCGGCGCCGAAGGATTTCTCCGACAGGCGGACTGGCTCGTGGAGGCTTGTCGCAGCAATCCGCCGCGGCCGGGCGTCGAGGCCGTGCGGCTGCCCGGGCACCGGGGAATCAGTCTGCGTCGCGAGCAGCTCGAGCGCGGTGTGGCGTTGCAACCGGACATCCTGCCCGTGCTCTCGCCGTGGGCGGAGCGGCTCGCGGTGGCGCTGCCTGCAGGGACGACTTGAGCGCGGGTCGCACGGCATGCGGACATCGACCGCCGTTCAAGCGCTAGGGGACGGCGCAGCACGCTCTGAAGACCGTAGTCGGTGCGAGGGTCGCGACGCGAGAACCGGGATCGCTACACTCCGCCCGCCTATCGCGGAAAAAGTTCCGTCGTCACTCGCAACCGCGACCGGAACTGACCGCGGCCGGAGCGCTTCTTGCTCTTCAACTCATTTCCCTTCATCTTCGGTTTCCTGCCCATCGTGCTGGTGGGCTTCTTCGCGCTGGCGCGAGTCAGCCACCGGCTGGCGGCGGGCTGGCTGACTGCAGCATCCCTGGCGTTCTACGGCTGGTGGGATCCGCGCTACATCGCGCTGCTGCTGGCGTCGGTTCTCTTCAACTATGCACTGGGCTCGCGGATCGCACGGATGCATGAAGCGGGGCAGGCGGCCCACGGCCGGCGCCTGCTGACCGTCGCGATCGTCGCCAACCTCGCGCTGCTCGGCTACTTCAAGTACGCGATCTTCTTTCTGTCCAGCATGCACAAGCTGGGCATTGCGTCGGGTCCGCTGCCGCAGATCATCCTGCCGCTCGGCATCTCATTCTTCACGATCACGCAGATCGCGTTCCTCGTCGACGCGCATCGCGGGCAGGCGCGCGAATACAACTTCGTGCACTACATGCTGTTCGTGACCTACTTCCCGCACCTGATCGCAGGTCCGATCCTGCATCACAAGGAAATGATGCCGCAGTTCGGGCAGCGCGAGACCTACAGGCTCAACTGGGACAGCATCGCGGTCGGCCTGACGATGTTCATCTTCGGCCTCTTCAAGAAGACCGTGATCGCGGACGAGATGGCCGGCTTCGCCACGCCGGCGTTCGACAGCGCGGCCGCCGGGACGCATCTGTCGCTGCTCGAGGCGTGGGGCGCGGCGCTGGCGTACACGTTCCAGATCTACTTCGACTTCTCCGGCTACACGGACATGGCGCTCGGCGCCTCGCGCATGTTCGGCATCACTCTGCCGCTCAACTTCGGCTCACCGTACAAGGCGAGCAGCATCATCGAGTTCTGGCGGCGCTGGCACATCACGCTTTCGCGCTTCCTGCGCGACTACGTCTATATCTCGCTCGGCGGCAACCGGACCTCGAAGCTCGGCCGTTACCGCAACCTGATGCTGACGATGCTGATCGGCGGCCTGTGGCACGGCGCCGAATGGACGTTCGTGTTCTGGGGCGGCCTTCACGGGGCGTATCTGGTCATCAACCACGGCTGGCGATCGCTGCGCGGCCGCGTATCTACGGCAGTCGGCCGCGGCGAACGGGCGCTGGCGACGCTGGTGACCTTCGTCGCCGTCGTCGTCGCGTGGGTTTTCTTCCGGGCGAGCGACTTCACTTCTGCGGCAAGCATTCTCAATGGCATGGCGGGCGGCAACGGCGTCGTGCTGCCGTCGCAATGGCAGCCCTTCGTCGGCAATGCC
>DATKAJ010000085.1:0-96737 GCA_035498175.1 Burkholderiaceae bacterium | reverse complement strand
AAGATCTCGCCGTAATTGCCGGTCGCCTTCAGCGCGTTGACCATCCAGTTCTTGTCGAGGCCCATCAGCTTGCCGGTGTCCTCCGACGTGCCGACGATCCGCATCACGACCGGATCCTGGCTGGTCTTGACCTGTTCGTCGACGTTTTTCTGTGTCAGTCCATATTCCTCGGCCTCGACAAGACCAAAGACCACCCACTTGACGATCGTGAACCACTCGTCGTCGCCACGGCGCACCACCGGACCGAGCGGCTCCTTCGAGATCAGCGTCGGCAGGATGACGTGCTCGTTCGGGTCCTTCGCCTCCTTGTTGCGCACCGAGGCAAGCCCGGAAGCGTCGGTCGTATACGCCTGGCAGCGGCCGGTGAAGTACGCGCCGGTGGCGGCTTCGACCTTCTCGAACACGACAGGCTTGATGCCCAGATTGTTCGCGCGCGAAAAGTCGGTCAGGTTTTTCTCGGTGGTCGTACCGGATTGCACGCAGACCGTCGCGCCCTTCAGGTCCTTGGCGTTCTTGATCTTGCCCTTGACCGGGACCATGAAGCCCTGGCCGTCATAGTAGGTCACACCGGTGAAGAACATGCCCAGGGACGCGTCGCGGGTCAGCGTCCAGGTGGTGTTGCGCGACAGGATGTCGACCTCGCCCGACTGCAGCGCCGTAAAGCGCTGCTGCGCGTTCAGCGGCACGAACTTGACCTTGTTGCCATCGCCGAGCACCGCCGCCGCGATCGCGCGGCAGATGTCGACGTCGAGCCCGGTCCAGTTGCCCTGGCTGTTGGCCTCCGAAAAGCCCGCCAGCCCCGTGTTCACCCCACAGACGACGCTGCCGCGCGCCTTGATTGCATCGAGGGTCTTGCCTGCATGCGCCGGAGCGGATGCCAGTACTGCAGCCGCCACCACCCCGCCGGCCAGGATCCTGCCTGCATTCTTGATCATCAGTTGCTCCTTCCTCGTCGAGAATCCCGCCGCGCGGGGCTGTGCGTTCCGCACCCTCTACCTGCGCTGGAAACGCCCGAATGCCTAATCTAGCGTACCCAGGCGCAGAACGCACCTTCCATGCCACACCGGGTGGATGCGGAGAACCCCGACCTTTGCCGGTGGCGGCGCTCCGGCGGCCGGGCCTCAGCCGCCGACTTCGTCGCCGACCTTGTCGGTTGGGAAGGAGAACTGCTCCCGCAGCAGCGGGTTGACGGGAATTGCCAGCGTGACGCCCTTGGGGGGGATCGGCGACTGGAACCACTTACGATAAAGCACTGCAACATCGCCATCGATCATCGCCCGGGACAGCACGAAATCGACGTATTTCTTGAAGTCCGGGTCGTTGAGCCGCAGCATGATCGCCAACGGCTCGACCGTGGTGAATTCACCGACGACGCTCCACTGCTTCGGATCCTTGCTGTTGGCGCGCAGGGCGAAGAGCACGATGTCGTCATGCAGGTAGGCGTCGGCCCGCTTGGCCTCGAGCTCCGCAAACGCCGCATCGGCGTCCTTGGCCTCGATGATCCGGCCCGCGAACAGGCCCTTTTGCTGCGCCTTGTCGAGGAACGCGGCGTGGGTCGACCCAGCGTTGACGACGATCGTCTTGCCGCGCATGTCGGCGAGGCGCTGGATGCCCGAATCCGAGCGGACCAGCAGCCGCCCGCCCGCAAAATAGTGCGTGATCGTGAACGCCGCCTGCTTGCGCCGCGCCGCGGTATTGGTCGTGTTGCCGCACTCGAGGTCGGCCTTGCCCTCGGCAATCGACGGGATCCGCTGCGCCGGCGTCACCGCCAGGTACTCGACCCGGAGGTTGGGCATCTTGTAGTCCCGCTTCATCGCCTCGACCACCCGCAGGCACAGATCGAGCGCATAGCCGACGGGGCGCTTGTTCGCGTCGAGGTAGGAAAACGGAATTGACGACTCACGGTGAGCCAGCGTGATAACGCCGGTCTCGCGGACCTTCTGCAACGTGGGGGGCTGCTTGGGAGTCTCCGCCGGCGTCTGCGCCCGCAGCGGCGCGCTCAGCCCCACCGCACCCAGCACAAGAAGCATGGCCGTAGTACGGCCGATCCAGGAGATCGTCATCGTCGATCCTCGTCCGTGATGCGGCGCGAGTGTAGACCCGGCCCAGGAAGTCAAGCGCTCGTTAACAGGCCAATTCAGGCGGCTTGCGCCCGTTCAGCGGACGCCTCTGCCCGAGCGCGTTCCCGGCTCTGGATTTCCCACATCGCCGCGTACGTGCCGCGCCGCTGCAGCAGCTCGGCATGCGTGCCGCGCTCGGCAATGCGGCCGTGGTCCATCACCAGGATCTGATCTGCATGCACGACGGTCGAGAGGCGGTGCGCGATGACCAGGGTCGTCCGGCTGCGGGCGATCGTTTCGAGCTCCTGCTGGATCACACGCTCCGTGCGCGAGTCGAGCGCCGAGGTCGCCTCGTCGAACACCAGGATCGCCGGGTTCTTCAGCAGCGTGCGGGCGATGGCGACGCGCTGCTTCTCGCCGCCGGAAAGTTTCAACCCGCGCTCTCCGACCATCGTGGCGTATCCATCGGGCAGTGACTCGATGAAATCGTGGATGTGCGCGGCCCGCGCCGCGCCGATCACGTCCTCGCGTGCGGCGCCGGGCCGGCCGTAGGCGATGTTGTATTCGATCGTGTCGTTGAACAGGACCGTGTCCTGCGGCACGATGCCGATCGCCGCCCGCAGGCTCGCCTGCGTCACCGTGCGCACGTCCTGCCCGTCGATCCGCACCACGCCGGCATCCACCTCGTAGAAGCGGAAGAGCAACCGCGCCAGCGTCGACTTGCCCGAGCCGGTAGCGCCGACGACGGCGGTCGTCGTTCCGCCGGCGATGGTGAAGTCGACGTCGTGCAGCACCTGCCGGCGACGGTCGTAGGCGAAATCGACGTGCTCGAAGCGCACCTCCGCGCGATGCACCGCCAGAGGGCGGGCGTCCGGCGCATCGGCGATCTCGCGGTTCTGATCGAGCAGCGAGAACATGCGGTCCATGTCCGTGAGGCTCTGCTTGATCTCGCGGTAGATCACGCCGAGGAAGTTGAGCGGGATGTACAGCTGGATCATGAAGGCGTTGACCAGCACGAGGTCGCCGATCGTCATGCGGCCCTCGACCACACCCACCGCGGCGCGCCACAGGATCAGAGTCAGCGCGATCGCGATGATCAGCTGCTGGCCGGCGTTCAGCACATTGAGCGACTGCTGCGACATCACCGCGGTGCGCTGGCTCGCCGCCAGCGTCTCGTCGTAGCGCCGCGCCTCATAGTCCTCGTTGCCGAAGTACTTGACGGTTTCGAAGTTCAGCAGCGAATCGACCGCGCGCGACTGTGCCCTGGTCTCCAGTTCGTTCCAGCGGCGCCGCACCACGGTGCGCCAGTTCGTCACGACCACCGTGAACACGATGTAGATCGACAGGCTGACTCCCACGATCACCGCGAACCACTTCTCGTAGTGCCACACGAGGTAGGCCACCACCAGCGTGATCTCGATCAGGGTCGGCAGGATCGAATACAGCGTGAAGCTGATCAGTGACGAGATGCCGCGGATGCCGTGGTCGATTTCGCGCGTGACCGCTCCCGTGCGGCGCTCGAGGTGATATCGCAGCGACAGCGAATGCAGGTGCCTGAAGGTCTTCAGCGCCAGCGTCCGCATCGCCGCCTGCGTGACGTTGACGAAGAAGAATTCGCGCAGTTCGGTGAAGAACGAAGTCGACAGGCGCAGCAGGCCGTAGCCGGCGACGAGCGCGACCGGCACGGCCAGCACCCCGGCGCGGCCTGCGGCCGGCGACAGCGTGTCGACGATGTTCTTCAGAAGGATCGGGACGCTGACCGTCGCCAGCTTCGCTGCGACCAGGCAGCCGAGGGCGAACAGCACCCGGCCCTTGTAGGCCCAGAGGTACGGCAGCAGCATGCGCAACGTCTGCCAGTCGTTGCGCTGTCCGGCAGATGGCAGGGCTTCGCGGGGAGGGGACCACCTCACGCGGTCGCTCCTCGCGTAGGCGCCCGCCGCGCGGTCGCACGTGCGCGCGGAGCGGCACCCACGCTGCGCGTGCGTTCAACACTAGTCAGTCGGCTCTGCTCCGGAGCGGCCGCGCGCGCCGCCGATCGCCAACTGCACGGCTCCCGCCCTGCCCTCCCTCCCCGAGGGAGGGTGACGAAGTGGTGCGTACACTTGCAGCGATTCGAGTTCATTGCGCGATTATCCACTCGCAGACATGCGGTTTGAGGGCAAGGTCATCGTCATTACCGGCGCGAGTGACGGCATCGGTGCCGAACTGGCGCGACAGCTGGCGCGGGAGAAGGCGCGGCTGGTGCTGTCGGCGCGCACGCACGAAGCGTTGGAGCGGGTGGCTGCCGAGTGTCGCTCAGCCGGCACCGAAGCGCTCGCGGTGCCGGCCGACGTGACCTCGGAAGAGGATTGCCGCCGGCTGATCGAGCGCGCCATCGAGGCTTTCGGCGGCATTGACGTGCTGGTTGCCAACGCCGGAGTGTCGATGCATGCGCGCTTCGACGCGATCGAGGATTTTTCGACCTTCGAGAAACTCTTTCGCATCAACACCATGGGCACGGTCTGGTGCGTGCGCCACGCCTATCCGCACCTGCAGCGCTCGCGCGGCCTCATCGTCGGCGTCTCCTCTCTGGCTGGCCGGGTGGGAGTCCCGGAGCGGACCACATACTGCGCCAGCAAGTTTGCGCAGACCGGCTTCCTCGACGCGCTGCGGGTCGAGGCCGCTGATCATGGGATCGACGTCATGGTGGCGTATCCCGGAGTGGTCGCCACCGAGCTCCGGCGCCGCGGCTGGAACGGGAGCGGCGCGCCGGCGGGTGTATCCGGACTGTCGGAAGAGAACGCGATGCCGGTCGCCGAGTGCGCGCGGCGGATCATTGCCGGCATGCGTGCGCGCCGTCGCGAGGTCATCATGACTGCGCGCGACCGGGTCGGCGTCTGGCTGAAGCTCGTCGCACCGAAGATCGTCGATCGCATGGCGAAGGCGGCGCTGGCGCGCCCATCCTCGACCAGCGCCATGGAGAAAGCGAAATGAACACGACGCTGCCTGCCGACCAGGTACCGGTCCTGCGCATGATGCCGATGCCCGCGGACGCCAACATCCACGGCGACGTGTTCGGCGGCTGGATCATGGCGCACGTCGATATCGCCGGCGCCGTTCCCGCCGCGCGGCGCGCATCGGGACGCGTGGCCACGGTGGCGGTCACGTCGTTCCTGTTCAAGCAGCCGGTGTTCGTCGGCGACCTGGTGAGCTTCTACGCGAATGTCCTGAAGACCGGCCGCACTTCGGTGACCGTCGAAGTCGAGGTCTACGCCGAGCGCAACCGGCTGCAGAAGGAAGTGATCAAGGTCACCGAAGCCACGCTGGTGTACGTAGCGACCGACGAAAAAAGACAGCCGCGCGAGTTGCCGGCGGTCTGAGCGCCGCGGGCGCCGCCCGCTGCGTCAGTAAGCGATCTGCGCGGCAGCCCGGCCGGCGATTCTTCCGCCGACGACCGCGGCCAGCAGTCCGTTGCCCTCGAGATATCCGCCGCCGCCGTCGCCGGACAGGCCGCGCGCCGCGCCGCCGGCAGCAAGCACATTCGGCAGCGCGCTGCCATCGGGACGCAGAACGCGCCCGTCGACGTCTATCGCCAGCCCGCCTTCGCTGCCCAGCAGCGCGCCGGTGACCTGCACGCCGTAGTAGGGCCCGAGCAGCATCTGTGACGCGTGAAACGGACGGCCGAAGTCGTCGACGTCGTCCTCGAAGGCGAGTGCGTTCACCAGCGCCACGGTGTTCTCGAGCCCCGCACGATCGATGCCCAGCGCCTCGGCGAGGTCACGCAGCGTCGCGCCACGCTTGATCAGCCCCTTCGCGACCGCCTCGGGATAATTGGGCATCGTCAGCCCGACCTCGTGGACGCGCTCGTCGTAGATGTTGAAGGCGATGCCCTCGGGTTGCGCCAGAACGAAAAGCGCGCTCTCCGAATAGCCCTCGTGCTCGTTGCCGAAGCGCTCGCCCTGGCGGTTGACCTGAATCGCGCCCTCGGTCATCAGCGCCCAGGGCAGCTGCAGGCGATTGGGCATCACGACCGAGCTGTGCGCCAGGAATCCGTCCATGTCTTCGACAGCCGCGCCGAGTTCTTCGCCCCAAGCGAGCGCATCACCCCGGCTGCCGTCGTGCCCGGCGAAGGGCAGTGCGCGCACATCGGGAAGGTGGCGCCTGACCCGCTCGTCGTTGGCGGCGAAGCCGTTCGTCGCGAGGATCACCGCCGAGCAGCCGATGTCGACCGCTTCGCGTTCACCACGCACGTAGCGGACGCCGAGGACACGCTGATCGCCGTCGACGTACAGGTCAGTGACGCGCGCACCCGGCTGCAGGCGCACACCGCGCGTCGCGAGCGCGCGGTACAGCACCGACAGCAGGGCGTTGCCGCCGCGCTCGGCCAGCGAGTGCATGCGGCTGATGCGATGTCCGGGCGCCACGCCTTCGACCAGTTCGAACCGGATGTTGCAGCCTGCCTCGAGCCAGGCCAGCGTTTCGGCCGACGCGCGTGTGTAGGCGTCGACCAGGTGCCGCGCCGACCGGCCGTTGGATTTCGCCTGGATGTCTTCGGCAAACCCTTCGGCCGAATCTTCGACCTCGCGTGCCTGCTGCGCCCGCGTTCCCGCCGCCGGGATCATTCCCGACGACGCTCCAGTCGCTCCCGCCGGCGCAGCGTCGCGATCGAGGATCAGTACCTTGGCGCCGGTGTCGCGCGCCGCGAGTGCCGCGACAGCACCGGCGGCGCCGGCGCCAATGACGACCACCGGCACCGAGGTCGAAAAGGCCGGCAGACGGTCGCGGATGACAGGCACGTCGGATCGGATCAGTAGGCGGCGAACTGGGCTTCGATCCAAGCCGCGGCAGCCAGCGCGCGCTCGTCGTCGCCTGGCCGCGCGACCACCTGGAGGCCGAGCGGCAGACCGCTTTCCCCATGCGCGAGGTCATGCGGCACCGGCACGCTGATCTGCGGGCCGCCGAGAAAGTGCCAGGCACGATTGAACTGCGGGTCACCGGTGGCGCCGAGACCGTGTGGCGCCTCACCGGGTGCGCTCGGCGTCAGCAGCACGTCGGCTTCGCCGAAGAGACGGTCGCCCGCAGCCACGCATTGCCGTCCGACCTGGAGCGCCTCGACGTAGTCGGGGGCACTCACTGCACGCCCCTCGTCGATCAACGCCGCGAGGCGCGCCGACAGCAGTTCGCGCCGGTACTGTGCCTCCGGCCCGAGGGCGCGGGCCGTCTCGAACAGCTGCACAGTCCGCTGCGCGTCGGCCAGCCGCGCAAACGGCGTGCCCTGCCCCGTGGATTCATAGGGCCACGCGAGCTCGCGCACGCGCGCACCACGCGCGCCTAGCAGTCGCGACACTCGCTCGAGCGCCGCCAGCATCGACGGCGCCAGCTGGGCAGACCACGGTGTCGCGGTCCACGCGATCGCCGGCGCATGCGCCTGTGCCGGCGCGTGCTGCCACTGCGGCTGCAACGCCAGGCTGGCTGCCACCAGTGCGACATCCTCGACGCTGCGCGCGAAGGCGCCGACCACGTCGAGCGTGTCGGAAACCGCCTTCGCGCCCGAGCGCGGCACGGCGCCGCGTGTCGGAACGAAGCCCACGACGCCGCAGAACGCCGCCGGCCGGATCACCGAGCCGGCCGTCTGCGTGCCGATGGCGAAGGGCACCATGTGCGCCGCCACCGCAGCCGCGGAGCCGCTCGACGATCCGCCCGGCGTGTGCTCGGGACCATGCGGATTGCGCGTCGGGCCCGGCGTGAAGTTGGCGAGTTCGGCGGTGACCGTCTTGCCATATACGTAGGCACCGACGCTGCGCAATGCCGCGACGCAGGCTGCGTCGGCGTGTGGCACGTGGCCGATGAACACCGCCGAGCCGTACTCGCTCGGGATATCCGCGGTGTCGATGTTGTCCTTGACGGCCACCGGCAGGCCGTGGAGCGCGCCGCGCCAGTCGACACGATCGAGCTCGCGCGCGGTTTCCAGCGCGCGGCCCGCATCGAACCACGCGAACGCCCTGATTTCACGTTCGCGCTCGCGCACCACGTCGAGGAAAGAATGCGTAACCGCCTCGCAGGTCACCTCATCGGCGGCGATCATGCGTGCGAGCCTTGTCGCGGGCAGTCGGTTCAGCGGCGTCTTCATGTCGGTCCCCGTTGCCCAGAATCTACCGCAGCACCCTCCGCACGCGGCTGCCGGCAGTCAACAAAAAAGGGCGGCTGTGCCCGCCCTTATGAATTCCTCGCCGTCGCAACCGCTGCACCATCGCCTTACCGGTGCGGACGCGAGGTTCAGAGGAACAGGTCCGGCAGCAACTGGCGACTGCCCGGGACGACCGAATACTTCCCGAAGTCGCTGACGCCGGACTTCTTCAGCACCTCCTCGTCGATGAAGAAGTTGCCGGTCGTGCTCGTCGCGTCCGAAGTCAGCACCGCGTAGGCGGCATCGGCCATGATCTCCGGCGTGCGGCAGTGTTCCGGGCGCACGCCGGGAATCATCTGCAGCGCCGCGGTCTGGATCACCGTGCGTGGCCATAGCGCGTTGACGCCGATGCCGTACGCGCGGAACTCTTCGGCGTGACCCAGGACGCACATGCTCATGCCGTACTTGGCCATCGTGTAGGCGACGTGCGGCGCGAACCAGCGCGCTTCCATGTTCAGCGGCGGCGATAGCGTCAGGATGTGCGGGTTGCGCCTGCGCTCGCCCGACTGCTTCAGGTACGGCAGGCACATCTGCGTGCACAGGAAGGTGCCGCGCACGTTGACGCCGAACATCAGGTCGAAGCGTCTGATCGGCGTCGCCTCGGTCGGTGTCAGGTTGATCGCGCTCGCGTTGTTGATTAGGATGTCGATGCCGCCGAAGGTTTCAGCCGCCTTCGCCGCGGCTGCGGCAACCTGGGCCTCCTCGCGGATGTCGCACTGGATCGCCAGCGCCCTGCCCCCCGCGGCTTCGATCTCGGCTGCCGCGGTATGGATCGTTCCCGGCAGCTTCGGATTCGGGTCCGTGGTTTTCGCGGCAATCGCGACGTTCGCGCCATCGGCCGCCGCACGCTTGACGATGGCGAGTCCGATGCCGCGCGAGGCGCCGGAGATGAAGATCGTCCTTCCTTTGAGGCTCATGAGTTCTCCCGTTTGAATCCGTTTGGATCGTCCGCTTGCAGCAGCGCGACGAGGTGCTCGGCAATGCGGTCGGCGACGCGCGCATACAGCGCCGGCGCCGGATGAAACCCGTCGTCACAGAAGAGGGCCGCATGCGCGATGCCGTCCATTTCGATGTGCGTTATTCCCTCGAGCGACGCGGCCCAGCGCCGCTGCGCCCGGTTGTTGCGGCGGGCTGCCTGACCGGCGTACCACGCGAGCGGCCTCGGCAGCGCGGGAAAGACTTCCATCTCCGGAACCGCCGGAAAAACCACATGGCGCACGCCGGAGTGCACGCGCAGCCAGTCGGCGATGTGCTGGCGATTGCGCAGCGCCTGCGCCAGCGGCACGTCCTTGCTGATGTCGTTGACGCCGACGATCACGACCGCGATGTCCGCCGGCCGCGGCCGGTCGCGCATCACGCGCTGAAGCACGCCCTCGGAGGTGAGTCCGGATGCCGCGATCAGTTGCCAGCGGACCCGGCCACGAAGACGCCGCGCGAGCCGTTCGGCCAGCGGCTGTGCGAACGCCTCGCGCTGGGTGCGCGCACCCACGCCCGCGGCGCTCGAATCACCTGTCACCAGCAGGCCGAGCGTGTTCTCGCCCGCGCCGACGACGCCCCGCCTGGGCCCATGCGGTTCCGGCAGTTGCACCGCCGTGCGCCGTACGCGTGCCGCCTGCGCCAGCAGAATCGGCCCGAGCGCGATGCGCGTTGCGATATCAAGCATCGGTGCCGCGCATCACCCCTTGGGCCAGAGGATCATCTGCGTGCACCGGAACAGAGCGATCGTCTTGCCACTTTCCACATGTGTCACGACCGCGTCCCAGATCTGCGTCGTCCGACCCTGATGAGCCGCCGTCGCGACCGACCGCAGCGAGCCTTCGGTGGCGGTACCGATGAAGTTGGACTTCAGTTCGATCGTTGTGAAGTTGGTCGCGCCCTCCGGCAGGTGCGAAATGGTGGCGTAGCCCGCCGAGGTGTCGGCCAGTGCGATGACGGAGGCGGCGTGCAGGAAGCCGTTGGGAGCGAGGTACTGCGGCCGGATCACGTATTCCATCGCGAGGCTGCCTTCGCGCACATCGACCACCTTCATGCTGAACCAGCCCGGCAGGTTGTCGCCCGAGCGGCTGTTCAGTTTCTCGATCGTCATCCCATGGCGCAGCGGCATGGTCGCTCCCGAACTCTTCGCGGTCCTAGCTGAATCGCGAGAAGTCCGCTTTGCGCCGCTCGAAGAAGGCCGTGAACGCCTCCTTCGCCTCGGCGCCGCGCAGCAGCTTTTCGAAGGTCTTCGCCTCCTCGACGATCAGTTTCTCCGTCATCGCGCGCCACGACGACTTCATCAGTCGCTTCGTCTCGCGGATCGACGTCGGCGGCAGCGCATTGAAACGCTCCGCCTGCCGGACCGCATGCTCGAGCACCTCCGCCGGCGGCAGGATGCGGTTGACGATCTTCATGTCCAGCGCCTCTTCCGCGCTGATCGGTTCGGCGAGCAGCAGTTTCTCCGCGGCCTTGTGATAGCCGGCCGCGAGCGGAATCGTCAGGCTCGACGCGAACTCGGAGCAGAGTCCGAGCGACACGAACGGCATCGAGAACATCGCGTTGTCGGCGCAGTAGACGAGATCGCAGTGCATCAGCATCGTCGTGCCGATGCCGACCGCGGCGCCGTTGACGGCGGCCACCACCGGCTTCTCGGACAGCCCGAGCGCCTGCATGAACTGGAACACCGGCGCATCCATGCCCGCCGGCGGATTCTTCATGAAGTCCTCGAGATCGTTGCCGGCGGTGAAGACGTCGGGCTCACCGTGGATCAGGATCGCGCGGACGCTGCCGTCGTCGTGCGCCGCGCCGATCGCATCGGCCATCGCCTGGTACATCGCGACCGTGATCGCGTTCTTCTTTTCCGGGCGCGCGATGCCAATGCGCGCGACGCCGTTTGCGGTGGACACTGCAATGCTCACGGGTTCTCCTGTTGCAAGGCCTACTTGCCGTCGCGACTCGTCAGCGCGACGAACTGCGCGAATTCCTTCAGCGACTTCGCGGCCTGCTGCTGCACCTTGTCACGAACCAGCGGCGTCGCCCCGAGCAGCCATCCCTTCCACCCCAGCGCCTGCCCCGCCCAGCGCCAGAAGCTGAAATCGTCGACCTGCTGCACGATCTTGCCGGCGGCGACGACCATGTCGGTGTGCACGCGGTTGACCACAACACGCTTGGTCGGCGTGAACGTGTAGCGGGCAGTCCAGTCGACCCGCGCACGCTCCGGCCCGTCCTCGAGGATGTTGGCGTTGACCTCGAGGTCCTCAGCCTCCGACAGCAGCATCTGCCACATCAGCCGTGCGCCCTGCGCCGTCAGCCGCGGGAACACCGGGTCCCGGAACGTCGCGTGATTGGCGTACAAAAGGCCCATGGTGTAGTGGTCCCGCACCATGAAGGCGTCGTAGAAGCGTTGTGCAACTCCCATCGCGACCTCAGTGCAGTGTGGCGGACAGCCAGTCGCCGATCATCGGCCAGAGCACATCGCCGTGCCGTTTCCGGAAGTAGCCGAAGTGGCCGATGCGGTCCACGCCGATTTCCCGCGGCTCGATCCGCCGCATCGTCCGCGGTGCGCCGGCGTAGAACGCGTGCAGCGATTCGGTGTTGCGTGCCGACATGTATTCGTCGTCCGTGAACGAAAGCGAGAGGATAGGCTGTTGCAGCGTCGCGTAGGTGACGCGCCAGCGTGGATCCTCGACGCCGAACAGGTATTGCGGATCGAGGCACCACGATCGCCACTGTCGCATCACTCCGGCCGGCACATCGCCGATCATGTTCAGGCGCCGACCCGGGAAATACCCGAAGACCGGCAGCAGCGTCGGCACGATTGCATACCACAGCAGTGGCGCGATGCGCCTGAGGCCCGGCGTGTACTCGCGCCAGTAGCCGCTGCCGGTCGCCACTGTGGCCATCGCCGCGACGCGGTTCGCATTGGGCAGCAGTCCCAGGATCTGGCCGCCGAGGCTGTGGCCCACCCACGCGAGCGGCTTGCCGTCGATGCGAGGCGCGACCCAGTCGACCAGGCCCGCCGCATCCTGCTGCGCCCAGGTCATTACATCGGCCCTTTCGTTGCGCAACGAACCGTGGCGCGAGTGCCCGACCCCGCGGTAGTCGAAAGTCACCGCGAAATATCCCTGCTCGACGAGCCAATGCGCGAACGGCGCGTAGTACTGCTGCTCGACGCCCATCGCCGGCACGATCAGCACACCGGCGCGCGCGGACTCCGCCTCACCGAAGGTGTGCGCCGACAGCTTCACGCCGTCGCTGGTGACGACTGTCGAGTGTTTCATCCTCTGCACGTTCTGCGACCGATGCACGGGGCGCGCGCACCGCGCCGACAGGCGCACGCTTGCCATTGATCTGCGGGCCGCCGCCCGGCCGCCCGAAGGCGGCCCGCCTGACTTCCATCGCAAGCCGTGCATGTGCGAGCCCGGCAGGGCTCGCCTACACGTCTTGTGCCTAAACCAGTTCGAAAACTCCCGCCGCCCCCATCCCGGTGCCGACGCACATCGTCACCATGCCGTGCTTGATGTTCCTGCGGCGCATGGCGTGCACCAGCGTGGCCGAGCGGATCGCGCCGGTCGCCCCAAGCGGATGCCCGCGCGCGATCGCACCACCGATCGGATTGACGACATCCGGGTTCAGGCCGAGGTCCTTGACGACCGCTAGGGCCTGCGCGGCAAATGCCTCGTTCAACTCGATCCAGCCGAGATCGTCCTGCTTCAGCCCGGCGAGCTTCAGCGCCACGGGGATCGCCTCCTTCGGGCCGATGCCCATGATCGCCGGCGGCACACCCCTGATCGCGAAACTGACGAAGCGCGCGAGCGGTGTGAGGTTGTACTGCTTGATGGCGCGTTCGGATGCGACGATCAGCGCGCCGGCGCCATCGGAGGTCTGCGAACTGTTGCCCGCGGTAACGCTGCCCTTGGCGGCGAACACAGGCTTGAGCTTCGCCAGCGCCTCGAGCGTGGTGTCGGCGCGCGGACCTTCGTCCTGCCTGACCGTACGCGTGCGGACATCGAGTTCGCCGCTCGCCAGGTTCGGAAACTTCTCGACCACCTCCACTGGCGTGATCTCGTCATTGAAGTCGCCCGACTCGATGCCTTTGATGGCATTGCGGTGCGAGCGCAGCGCGAACTCATCCTGCATCTCACGCGTGATCTTCCATTGCGCGGCGACCTTCTCGGCCGTGATGCCCATGCCGTAGGCGATGCCGACGTTCTCGTCCTTCTCGAAGATGTGCGTGTTGAACGATGGCTTGTTGCCACTCATCGGCACCATGCTCATAGATTCGGTCCCGCCGGCGATCATCACGTCGGCCTCGCCGACGCGGATGCGGTCGGCCGCGATCGCGACCGCGTTGAGGCCGGACGAGCAGAAGCGGTTGATCGTCATGCCGCCGGTCGTGTTGGGCAGCCCGGCAAGCAGCACGGCGACGCGCGCGACGTTCAGTCCCTGCTCGGCTTCCGGCATTGCACAGCCGATGATCGCGTCCTCGACTGCCGCGGGATCGAGCGTCGGCACCTGCTTCAGCGCCGAGCGGATGGCCGTGACGAGCAGGTCGTCGGGCCGGAGGTTGCGGAACGATCCCTTCGGGGCCTTGCCGATCGGCGTGCGCGTCGCCGCGACGATGTAAGCGTCTTGAACTTGTCGGGTCATATTCACTCCAGACCTGGATTCAGTTGCCGGGGAGATCCAAGAGGGGCAGGCAGGTCCCTCTTGCGTCCTCAAGAAAGGATTTCCAGGACAAGCCGGTCAATTCCTGACCGGCTTGCCCGTGGACATCATTCCCATCATGCGTTCCTGCGACTTCGGGTGGTTCACGAGCGTCATGAAGAATTTACGTTCAAGGTCGAGCAGCCACTGCTCGTCGGCGATCGCGCCGGCCTCGACATCGCCACCGCACATCACATCGGCGATGCCGCCAGCGATGAAGAAATCGTGCGCGCTGATGAAGCCGCCGTCGCGCATGTTGACGAGTTGAGCCTTGATCGTTGCGACGCCGGTGCGCCCCGCCACCGGGAAGCCGATCGGCCTGAGCGGCGGCCGATAGCCGGTTGCATGCAGCGCAAAGGCCTCGCCGATCGCAGTCCACAGCACTTCATAATTGTTGAAGACGATCGTGTCGGACGGCCGCAGGTATCCCATGGTCCTGGCTTCGAGCGCCGACTTCGATACGTTGGCCATCGCGACGTTGAGGAACCAGCCGCGCATGAACGGGAACACGTCGTTCATGCCTGCCGCCTGCGCGGCCTGGGCGGCACGCAGCGCGCCTTCCTTCAGCCCGCCGGCACCTGGCACCAGCCCGACCCCGATCTCGACCAGGCCGATGTAGCTCTCGAGCGACGCCACTGCCTTCGAGCAGTGCAGGATCAGTTCGCAGCCGCCGCCCAGGGCCATGCCGCTGACTGCTGCGACCGTCGGCACCTGCGCGTACTTCAGCCGCATGTAGGCGTCCTGCATCTTCTTTTCCTCGGCGCCGATCGCTTTGGCGCCGCCTGACATGAAGACCGGCATCATCGCCTGCAGGTCGGCGCCGACCGAAAATGGATCGTCAGGCGACCAGATGACGAGGCCGCGGTACTGGCTCTCTGCGAGGTCGACCGCCTTCAGCAGCCCGTTGATCACGCCCGGGCCGATTGCGTGCACCTTGGTCTTGATCGACAGGACGAGCACTTCGGCGCCGAGGCCGGACTCCAGCGTCCAGAGGCGCACCGAATCGTCCTCGAACACCGTCTTGCCGCCGCTCGCCCCGGTCGGCGCACCTTCTCCGAGCAGTGGGGCGCGGAAGATCTGGCGCGCATAGACGGGGAGCGTCGAGCGCGCAACGAACTTCTTCTTCGCCGGCGACCACGAGCCTTCTGGCGTGTGCACGCCGTTGGCCTTTGCCACGGCGCCCTCGAACACCCATTTCGGCAGCGGCGCCTTGGCGAGCGCCTCGCCGGCATCGATGTCCGCCTGAACCCATTCGGCGATCTGCTTCCAGCCGGCGGCCTGCCAGGTCTCAAATGGACCCGTGGTCCAGCCGAATCCCCAGCGCAGCGCGAAGTCGACGTCGCGCGCGGTATCGGCGATCGAATCCAGGTGCACCGCGACGTAATGGAACGCGTCGCGGAAGATCGCCCACAGGAATTTCGCCTGCGGGTGATCGGTCTCGCGCAGCAGCTTGAGCCGCTCGGCGGGACCCTTCTTCTTCAGGATGCGGATGATCAGCTCGTCGGCCTTGCCGGTGCTCTCGACGTACGCCGCCTTCTTCGGGTCGAGGACCTTGATGGCCTTGCCTTCCTTGCGATAGAAGCCCGCTCCGGCCTTCTGCCCCAGCGCACCCTTCTCCACCAGCGCCTTCAGCACCGGCGGCGTGGCGAAGTGCGTGGAAAACGGGTCGACCGACGCCGGCAGAGTGTCCTGCATCGTCTTGATGACGTGCGCCATCGTGTCGAGCCCGACGACGTCGGCAGTGCGGAAGGTCGCGCTCTTGGCACGGCCGAGCTTGCTGCCGGTCAGGTCGTCGACCACGTCATAGGCGAGGCCGTACTTCTCGGCCTCCTTGATGGTCGCCAGCATGCCGAAGATGCCGACGCGGTTGGCAATGAAATTCGGCGTGTCCTTCGCCCGCACCACGCCCTTGCCGAGCGTCGATGTTAGGAAGGTTTCGAGGTCGTCGAGGATTGCTGGCTTCGTCGCCGGGGTCGGGATCAGCTCGACGAGGTGCATGTAGCGTGGTGGATTGAAGAAGTGCACGCCGCAGAAGCGCGCCTTCAGGCCGGCATCCATCGCCTCCGAGAGCTTCGCGATCGGCAGGCCTGACGTGTTCGACGCAAAGATCGCATCCTCGCGGATGAAGGGAGCGACCTTGCGGTACAGGTCGTGCTTCCAGTCCATGCGCTCGGCGATCGCCTCGATGACGACGTCGCAGCCCTTCAGCAGCTCCAGGTGCTCCTCGTAGTTCGCGGCCTGGATGTACTGCGCATCGTCCCTGACGCCGAGCGGTGCAGGATTGAGCTTCTTCAGGTTGTCGATCGCCTTCAGCACGATGCCGTTCTTCGGCCCCTCCTTTGCGGGCAGGTCGAAAAGGGCGACCGGCACGCGCGCGTTCACGCAGTGCGCGGCAATCTGCGCGCCCATCACGCCGGCGCCCAGCACGGCGACCTTGCGTACGACGAAATTGCTCATCGAATTCTCCGGTTGAATCTGAATTGTTCTCGTTGTTGCCGGCGGCGCGCCCCTCAGAAGGCCTCGGCCGGAAGTTCCATCAGGGTAGTCGGGCCCGCGGCGGCGCTGCGGATCAGCGCAGCGGTCTCGGGCAACAGCCGCTGGAAGTAGAAGCGCGCCACCATCAGCTTGTTCTTGTAGAACGGGTCGACGCCGCCGCCGTCAGCGCGCACGCGCTCGACCGCGACCTTGGCCATGCGGGCCCAGAAGTATGAGTAGATCAAATGCCCGACGACGCGCAGGTACGGCACCGCCGCCGCGCCGACCTCATCGCGGTTCGCCATCGCGCGCATGCCCAGGTCCATCGTCAGCTTCTGCACCTTGTTGCCGATGTCGGCCAGCGGCGTCACGAACTCGTCCATGTCGGGATGCGTGCCATTTTCCTCGATGAACTCGGTCACCATCTTCCCGAACGCGCGCAGCCGCGCACCGTTGTCGAGCAGGATCTTGCGGCCGATCAGGTCGAGCGCCTGGATCGTGTTCGTGCCCTCGTAGATCATGTTGATGCGGGCGTCGCGCACGAACTGCTCCATGCCGTTGGCGCTGATGTAGCCATGGCCGCCGAAGACCTGCAGGCACTCCGACGCACACTGGAAGCCGTTGTCGGTCATGAAGGCCTTCACGATCGGCGTCATCAGCGACATCATGTCGGCGCCGAACCTGCGCTGCTCCTCGTCGGGATGCGAGATCTGCGTGTCGGCCATCAGCGCAACCCAGTACCCGAACGCGCGCCCGCCCTCGGCATAGGCGCGCGCGGTGAGCAACATCCGGCGAACGTCCGGGTGCACGATGATCGGGTCGGCGGGTTTTTCCGGGTTGGTCGGACCCGCGAGCGAGCGTCCCTGGATGCGGTCGCGCGCGTAGGCCACCGCGTTCTGATACGCGATCTCGGTGAGGCCGAGCCCCTGAACGCCAACGCCGAGCCGCGCGCCGTTCATCATCACGAACATCGCGTTGAGCCCCTTGTTCGGCTCTCCGACGAGCCAGCCAGTTGCGCCATCGAGGAGCATCTGGCACGTGGCATTGCCGTGGATGCCCATCTTGTGCTCGATACCGCCGCAGTACAGCCCATTGCGCGCACCCACTTTGGCGGACACGCCGCTTCCTTCGGGGATGAACTTCGGCACGATGAAAAGCGAGATCCCTTTCGTGCCGTGTGGCGCGTCAGGCAGCCGGGCCAGTACCAGGTGGATGATGTTTTCGGCCATGTCGTGCTCGCCGGAGGAGATGAAGATCTTCTCGCCCGTGAGCTTGTAGCTGCCGTCGGCCTGCGGCTCGGCGCGGGTGCGCAGCATGCCGAGGTCGGTACCGCAGTGCGGCTCGGTCAGGCACATGGTGCCGGTCCACTGGCCCGAGGTGAGCTTCGGCAGGTAAAGATTCTTCTGGGCTGGCGAAGCGTGCTTCAGCAGGCACTCGTAGGCGCCGATCGTGAGGCCCGGATACATTGCCCAGGCCTGGTTGGTTGAATACTGCATTTCATAGAAGGCGATCTGCAGCAGGTGCGGCAGCCCCTGGCCGCCGTACTCGATCTCGGCCGCGAGCCCCTGCCAGCCTGCCTCGCGGAATGCGTCATAGGCTTCCTTGAAGCCCCTCGGCGTCCGTACCGACTTGGTCGCCGCATCGTAGGTGCAGCCCTCCTCGTCGCCGCTGAGGTTGATGGGCAGCAGTTCTTCCTCGCAGAACCTGCCGGCTTCCTCGATCACCTGGTTCACTGTGTCGACGTCGAGATCTGCGTAGCGCGGCATCTCCCTGAGCGCGTCGACTGCTCCCAGCACTTCGTGCAGGACGAACTGTTGGTCGCGTAACGGGGCCTTGTAGGACGGCATTGCGGGATCTCCTTACTTCGTGTTGCGCCCGGTTTTCCGGGCCGTCGTGCGTGGTGGGTTTCGGGAATCGGGACGCGGACCGACGCGTGAGTCATCGATCAGGCGGCGCAGCCCAATGCGGGCGCGCCTGGCACTGTCGGCGGAACGCAGCAGACGCGCGTCCTGGTGCATCGCCAGCATCACGCCGTAGATCTCGAAGACCATCTGCGCCGCGTCGACGTTGCGCTTCAAATGGCCTTCTTCAACCGCCTGGCGGATCGCACGCAGCACCTCGGCCTGCCAGCCGGCGATGATCTCGACCATCGCATCACGCTGCGGACCGGGACGATCGTCGTACTCGACTGCGCCGGCAATCATGATGCAGCCCTGCGTCAACTCCCGTGCGAGAAACGCGACCCACCGCTCGAGGATCGCCTCGAGGCGTGGCAGGCCGCGCTGCTTTCTGACCGCAGGCCGCAGCACCTCGTCGACGAAGCGGCGCACGTATTCCTTCAGGACCGCCAGTTGCAGATCCTCGCGCGAGCCGAAATGCGCGAACACGCCGCTCTTGCTCATCCGCATCCGGTCGGCCAGTGTGCCGATCGTCAGTCCCTCGAGCCCTTCGCTGCTCGCCATCGCGAGCGCCGCGTCGACGATTGCAGCGCGCGTCTGATCGCCCTTGCGGGGGCGCAGGGCCGTCGCGATCGAACTCAGCGCGCTAGAGATGGGCATGCCGTGAACGCGGGCGCGGGGGCACCCAAGAAAAACGAACGTTCGTACTATTTCGATTTGCCGGCCGCACGTCAACCAGCAGCACTAGAGGGCCCACCCTATTGCTGCAGCGCAGAATCCGCGATGGCCGCGGCCGTAAAGGCCGCCGCGATGTGGTCGACGAACAGTCGCACCTTCAGCGACAGGTGGCGTCGACTGGGATAGACCGCCCAGATGTCGCCGCGGCTGCCTTCGTAGTCGGGCAGCAGGCGCACCAGTTCGCCCTGCCGCAACGCATCCTGCAGAAGAAAGTCGGGCTCATAGATGATCCCGAGCCCGCGGATCGCGGCCGAGCGCAACGCATCGCCGCTGTTGGCGTGCAGCGTGCCGCTGACGCGGACCTCATGCGGGCGCCCGTCCCGATCCGTGAAGGTCCATTGTCGCGGCGCGCTGGCATACGCATACGTCAGCGTGTTGAACCGAACCAGATCCCCCGGCGCGGCGGGTGTACCGTGCCGCGCAAGATAGGACGGCGCAGCGCACAGCAGTCCCTGCATTGACCCCAGCCGGCGTGCGACGAGCCGATCGCTGCCGACCGGGCCGACCCGAATCGCGAGGTCGAAGCCTTCCTCGACGAGATCGACCATGCGATCCGAAACCACGAGTTCGAACTTCACCAGGGCATGCGTTTCCGAGAACGTCGCGATCGCCGGCGCGACGCGTTGCTCGGCCATGCTGAAAGAACACGTCAGCCGGATCGTTCCGCGCGGTTCGGCCGCAGCCTGGCCGGCGATAGCCTCGGCCTCGGCGAGGTCGGCGAGCAAGGTGACGCAGCGCTCGTAGTACGACTGCCCGCTTTCCGTCAATGACAGCCGCCGGGTCGTGCGGTTGAGCAGCCGCGCACCGAGGTGCTGCTCGAGTTCGGCCACGAGGCGCGATAGCGACGAGGTCGAGAGTCCAAGGCGCTCCGCCGCGGCGACAAAGCTGCCGGACTCGACGACGCGCACAAACGCGTCCATCGCAAGCCAGCGGTCCATGGCTCAATTATCCCATATTACGGGATGATGTTTTTCGCTTTTACATATTTATCGCGCTATCCGGGACAACTAAAGTGTGATCCGTCCGGCGCCTGCCGGGAACCGATACGGAGATCAAGAATGATCGATACGAGAACCGCCCCGTATGCCGCGCTGGTGCTGCGGCTCGCGCTCGGCACGATGTTCGTTGCCCATGCGCTGTTGAAAGTGCTGGTTTTCAGCCTGCCTGGCACGGTCCAGTTCTTCGAGTCACTGGGTCTGCCGGCAGTGTTCGCCTACGCGACGATCGCCGCCGAACTCGGCGGTGGTGTGCTGCTGATCCTCGGCGTTGGAACGCGCTGGATCGCGGCGGCGCTGATTCCGGTGCTGCTTGGCGCGCTGTGGGTCCATTCAGGCAACGGCTGGCTCTTCACCGCCGCCAAGGGCGGCTGGGAGTACCCGGCGTTCCTGACGGTTGCCGCTGCGGCGCAGATATTGCTCGGAGACGGTGCCTACGCCCTGAGCGGCCGTCGGGCACGGCGGCCCCTCGCATTGAGCGCAGCCTGACGACATTCGAGACGATTCGAGAGGAAGAACGATGAAGCTTTACTACTCGCCCGGCGCCTGCTCGCTGTCACCGCACATCGTTGCGCGCGAAGCGGGCCTGCCTCTGACCCTGGTGCGCGTCGACACCAAGGGCAAGAAGACCATCACCGGCGATGACTACTGGTCGATCAACGGCAAGGGCTATGTCCCGCTGCTCGAGCTCGATGACGGCACGCGCCTGACCGAAGGTCCGGCGATCGTGCAATACCTCGCCGACCGCGCCCCGCAGAAGAAACTCGCGCCGGCCAACGGCACGTTTGCGCGCTATCAGTTGCAGGAGTGGCTCAACTTCATCACATCGGAGCTGCATAAGCAGTTCTCGCCACTGTTCGATCCGTCGATGCCCGACGACGCCAAGGACAGGTTCCGCGGCAAGATCGCCGGCCGCTTCGACTGGATCGTCGAACAGTTGGGCGACAAGCCGTACCTCACGGGGGACGACTTCACGGTCGCGGACGCTTACCTGTTCACAGTGGCCAACTGGTCGAAGTACACGGGCATCGATCTGGCGCGCTGGCCGAAGCTCCAGGCCTACCTGGCCCGCGTCGCCGCGCGGCCCGACGTGCAGGTCGCACTCAAGGAAGAAGGACTGTTGAAGCATTGACACCCCGAACCGGCGTGGCGCGCTCCACGCCGGCTCTCTGAGCACACTGATGACTGCCCTGCCGACACTGTTTCTCTCGCATGGATCGCCAATGCACGCGGTCGCCGCCGGGCGCGCCGGCGAAGCATGGGCGGCACTTGGCCAGCGCCTGCCACGGCCACGATCGATCCTGATCGCGTCCGCGCACTGGGAAACCGAGTTGCCGATGCTGGCGACGTCGAAGCAGCCCGAAACGATTCACGACTTCGGTGGCTTTCCGGCGGAGCTGTACCGCATCCGCTATCCGGCCCCGGGAGCCCCTGAGACCGCGGAGCGCGCGCTCGAGCTGCTGCGGAATGCCGGAATCAGCGCCACCGCCAACGGCTGCCGCGGACTGGACCACGGCGCCTGGGTTCCGCTGCTGCGCCTGTACCCCGAGGCCGACGTGCCGGCAGCGCAGATTTCGGTCCAGCCCTCGCTCGGGGCCGATCATCACCTCCGGGTCGGCGCCGCACTGGCGCCGCTGACGCGCGAGGGCGCGCTGATCATCGGGTCCGGTCACATGACACACAACCTGCGCGAATGGATCACCGACGCGCGGCGGCGCGGCTCGATGTCGATCGACGAGCGTGAACCCGAGCAGTACGTGCGCGAATTCAGCATGTGGGTCGACCGAGCGCTGCGTTCAGACGACCGCGCCGCGCTGGCCGGCTGGCTCGAACAGGCGCCGCATGCGCGGCGTGCACACCCGACGCCCGAGCACTTCCTGCCGCTGATGGTTGCGTTCGGCGCTGCCGGTCCCGGACCGGTCGTCGAACACATCGACGCCGGCGTCGACAGCGGCGTGCTCGCGATGGACGCGTATCTGTTCCAGTCGAGTACGAACTAGCGGACCGCGCTCATGCGGCCGGGCGCAGCGCGGGGACCTCGAACAGGGCGTCGTCGGCGAGCGCAACGACCCGATCGCCCGCGTTGCGCTGAATCGACGCGCCGCCGGTGAACGAGCCGAACGCCGGCAGCACCGCGAGTCGTTCCCTGATCCAGAAGCATGGCAACCGCAAGCTTTCGCCCGCCCGCCCGTGCAGCGTGATGGCCGGATGCAGGTGACCGGCAAAGGTCATCGCGCGGTCGACCCATTGCGGGTGATGGCAGAAGGCGATGCGCTCGACCCGATGGGGTTCGGATTCGAGTCGTATCCCGAGTTCCGCGGGCGGACGGCCTGCGGCACGATCGTGGTTGCCTTCGACGAGGATCAGTTCGAGTGCGGCACGGCGCTCCCGCCACGCACGGAACGCGGCGATCGTCGCGGCGGCGTGCGCTTCGCGCGCGTGGAACAGGTCGCCGAGGAACACGACCGCACTCGGCTGCAATTCCGCGACGAGAGCGTCCAGCCGCGCCAGGTTATCGCTCGTCGTTCCCTGCGGCACGGGTACGCCGTGTGCGCGAAAGGTCGCCGCCTTACCGAAATGTGCATCGGCGACGACCAGCCAGCCGCGTTCCCGCCAGAAGAGCGCGCGCTGTGCCAGCAGGTCGATGCTCGCGCCCTCGGTATCGAGGCGCAGCCGCGACCCGCGCACCTTTGGCATCCGCATCGCAAATTACAGCGCTGTGACCGTGTAGCCGCGCGCGCGGAGCATCGCAACGAGGCCCTCGGGACCGGCCAGGTGAAGCGAGCCAACCGCGATCAGCGTGCCGCGCCCCTCGCCCATCAGCGCCTCGATGCGCTTGAGCATCGCTGGGTGGCGCCCGAGCAGGATCGTGTCGACAGTGAAGCGCGCGCCGAGGCTGGTCTGCGCCCGCATCTCCGCCAGCAGCCGATCGAGCGCGGCCTGGTCGCCGGTCTCCCAGGCCTGCGAGATGCGGTTGATCTCGCGCCGCGCCGAATTCGTTTCGACGGCCTTGACCGTGTCCTCGAGAAAGGCCACCTGAGTCGCAAACGGTGCACGCTCGAAGAGTTCGAACTGCTGCTCGATGCCCTCAAGTTCGAGGATGGGTTTGCCACCCTGCCTGGCGGTCCGTATGAGATATGCCTCGACCGACAGCGCCGGCATGTAGCCGGCTTGCGCCGCCTCGAAAAGGGTCAGCACGTTGCCCAGCATCCACGGTTTCATGCGCCAGAGCGGCGCCATCTCGAGTCCGTTACGCGCGGCGATCGTCTCAATGCGCGCCTTCAGTGCCGGCGACAGGCGGGTGTCGAGCCCCGGATCACCGTTCGCGTACACCGCGTACTTCTGCGTGGCTGCGATTGCACGCGCGGAATCGCTGACATCGGCCTCGAGCACGATGCGCTCGGCGCCCTCGATGCGTGCCAAGGTTGCGGCCGGCAACGGATAGAACTCAGGCCGTCCGACATGGATGGTTCCCATCAGCAGCGCGGTCTGGTTGCCCTTGCGGATCTCGTAGAGGAAGCCGCGCCTGCTGTTGTCGGGCTGCGCCTGCACGGCGCCGAACAACAGGCTGGCGATGCAGCCCGCCACCCAGAGGCGGCGCGCACGCATGAACTTGAACATCGGGATCTACAGCGCGGAGAGGATTGAAGCGCCGATTGTAAGAGGACGGGAGACACGCCCCCTGACGGGCCGCGATCAGGCCGGTTCGACCGCCTCCAGCGGGCCCGGAGCCGCCTCCATCAACGACTTGATATAGCGGAGCACGCCCGGGTCCTCCTCGTCACGATGGGGCGCATAGCCGCGCTTGCGCATCAGGTCGCCCATTTCGTCGTTCTCCTTCAGCACGAGGCCGATCAGTTCAGCGAGGCCGCGTGCGCGTGCCGTTTCCTCGAGTGCCTGCATCAGCACGTGCCCCACGCCGCGACCCTGCCACGCGTCCTCGACGATGACGCCGAATTCCGCAGTGCGCCCGTCAGGATTGCATGTGTAGCGCGAAATGCCTCGGATCTCGTGCTGCTCGTCGGCCATGTCGATCGCAACGAACGCCATCTCGCGGTCGTAGTCGATCTGCGTATAGCGCACCAGGCGCTCCATCGTGAGTTCGCGGATCGGCGCATGGAAGCGCAAGTACGACGTCCGCGGCGAGAGCCGGCTGATGAAACGCCTCTCGGCTTCGGCGTCCTCGGGCCGGATCGGCCGCAGGAGGATGCGGCCGCCCCTGACCCCGACCTCGCGCACCAGCGCGCGCGGATATGGGTGGATCGCCAGATGCGAAAACGTCGCGTCGGCCGCCAGCGGCGCATCGCTGACGAGCACGCGTGCGTCGAGCGCGATCACACCGTGCTCGTCGGCGAGCAGCGGATTGATGTCCAGTTCGCGCACCGCGGGGATTTCGCACGCGAGCTCCGAGACGCGCAGCAGGACTTCGATCAGCTTGTCGAGATCCACGGCCGGCGCACCGCGGAACGCGTCGAGCATGCGCGCCACGCGCGTGCGCGAGATCAGGTCGCGCGCGAGGAAGCCATTGAGCGGCGGCAATGCGACCGCCGAGTCCTTGAAGATGTCGACCGCGATTCCCCCCATGCCGAAGCTCACGACCGGGCCGAAGTTGGGGTCGCGTGCGAGGCCGACGATCAGTTCGCGGCCCTGCGGCCGCGCCACCATCTTCTGCACCAGCACGCCGACGAAGCGCGCGCTCGGCGCGCGCTCTGCCAGTCGCTGCGCAATGGCCTCGAAGCCGCGCTCGACCTCGTCCGGCGTCTGCACTCCGAGGATCACGCCGCCGACATCGCTCTTGTGGGTGATGCCGTCGGCGCGAACCTTCAGCACCACCGGAAAGCCGAGCTGCTGCGCGGCCTGGCGCGCTTCCATCGCGCTGCGGGCAAACAGCCCCATCGCGGTCTCGATCCCGAACGATGCAAGGAGCGCCTTCGAATCCTGCTCATCGAGCGTGTGCCGACCGGCGTTGCGCGCCGCGTCGATGATGCGACGCGCCGCCTGCACGTCGAATTTCAGGTCATCGACCCTCGGTGGCGGAACCTGCAGGCGCAGCTCGCGGTTGCGGATGTATTGCGCGAGGTAGCCAAAGCATTCGACGCCGCGCTCCGGATTCTGCAGCGCCGGCAGTGACGCGGCCTTGAACGCGGCGCGGCCGCGGCCGGCATCCTTCTCACCGAGCCACGCACTGACGACGGGCTTCTCGGCTGCGGCGGCGATCGGCAGCATTGCTTTCGCCGCCTGTTCGGCGCCGACGCGTGGGGTCGGCGCAAACAACACCAGGACGCCATCGTTGGCGCGATCGTCGATCAGCAGCTGCAACGCGGTCGCCATGCGACCAGCGTCGCCATCGGCACGCACATCCACCGGATTGGCATGCGACCAGGTGGGCGGCAGCGCGGCGTCGAGCGCGGCGCGCGTTTCCTCGGACAGGCGCGCCAGTTCGACGTGGTTGTCCTCGGTCGCGTCGGCCGCCAGCGCTCCGGGACCCGAGCCGTTGGACACGATTGCCAGACGGTTGCCGCGCGGCAGGCGGCCATTCGCCAGCGCCTCGGCCGCAGCAAACAGGTGCCCGATCTTCGGCACGCGAACTGCGCCGACCCGGCGCAGAGCTGCGTCGAAGACGGCATCGTTGCCGACGAGGGCACCCGTGTGGCTCATCACGACACGCGCCCCGGCCGCGTGCCGGCCCGCCTTGAGCACGATGACAGGCTTCACACTCGCCGCGACGCGGATGCTCGACATCAACGGCCGCGCATCGTGGATCCCTTCGAGGTAGAGCAGGATCGAGCGCGTCGCGGAATCGCCGGCCAGGTAATCCAGGATCTCGGCGAGCGAGACATCTGACTCTGCGCCTGTCGCCACCACCGAAGAGAAGCCGAATCCGGCGGTCCAGGCGTAGTCCAGCAGAGAGGTGGTGACGGCGCCCGACTGCGACACCAGCGCCAGCGCGCCGGGGCGCGCCATCGTCCGCGCCCAGCTCGCATTCAGTCCGATGTCGGGCCGCATCAGACCGAGACAGTTCGGCCCGAGCACCCGCACGCGCGCCGCGCGCGCCCGCGCGATGACCTCGTGCTCGAGTGCCCGCCGTTCCGGGCCCTCTTCGCACAGACCCGGCGAGAGCACCAGCATCGCCGGAATTCCCTTCTTGCCTGCCTCGTCGACGATGCCGGGCACGTTCTGCGCCCCGGTCACGACGATCGCAAGATCGACTTTCGCCGGCAGCGCCGCGATCGACGCGAGGCACGGATGTCCCTCGATCGTTCGATGACGCGGATTGACGGCGTGAACATCGCCCTTGAAGCCCGCGGCCATCACGTTGGCCCAGACGAACCGGCCCAGCGACTCGTGGCGCGGGCTCGCGCCGACAACGGCGATCGACCGCGGCACCATCGCGGGCCTGAGGTAATGGACCGAGTCCATGCTCATCGGCGGCATCTCCGTGGGCGAAGTCGCGCTCCGCATTGTGGTTGCGGCAACGCAACATGCAGCGCAACGTTAACAGATTCGGGCCTCCTCGCCGAGCGATCAAACCCTCGAAAAGCCCGTTGACGACCGTCAACGCGTCCCCTGACGTCCGTCCGTAGGCTCGCCGCGAGGGGAGAAGAAGATGACCTTGACGGCGCAGGAGCTTGAGGCGCTGCACGCGCGTCTGCGCACGCTACGCAGCGAGGTGGGCGGAGCCGTATCGGACCGACTGCACCGTCACGGGCTCGATCAGCACGAGGACGCTGCGCTGCCGAACCGCCGCCTCGACACCGACGACGACGCCGCCGCCGAGTCGGCGACCTCTCTTGACATCGCGCACGTCGCACGCGACGCGGAGGAGCTCGCGACCCTTGACGCCGCACTCGCGCGGATGGCTGCCGGCGACTACGGCTACTGCCAGGACTGCGGCGACGATATCGCGCCGCAGCGGCTCACCGCGAATCCGGCCGCTTCGCGCTGCACCGAGTGCCAGGAGCGCAACGAGCGCGCTACGCTGGTGGCGCGTCGAACGCGGGCCTGAGGCTCGCACGCCCGCATCGCAGACACTCGGGGGAGCTGCGAGGTCGCGCGCCAGCGCTCGATAGAATCAGCGCATGAAGGTCGATGGCACCGCGATGCGCTCGATCTGGCCGGTCGGCGATGCCGCGGTCGGAGTGATCGACCAGCGGCTGCTGCCGCATCGCTTGGAGACGCGCGAGCTCCGCAGCGTCGGCGCGGTGGAAGACGCCATTCGCACGATGACGGTGCGCGGTGCGCCACTGATCGGCGTCAGCGGCGCCTACGGACTGGCACTCGCTCTGCGCACCGACCCTTCGGACGCAGCGCTGGCTGCGGCCCATGCCCGCCTGCTCGAGGCGCGGCCGACTGCGGTCAACCTGCGCTGGGCGCTCGACCGCGTGCGCGCCGTCGTGGCCGGGCTGCCGGCGGATCGGCGCGCGGCTGCCTCCTGGCAGGAGGCTCAACGCATTGCCGAGGAGGACGTGGCCCTGAATCGCGCACTCGGCGGGCACGGCGCGGGGCTGTTGGGCGCTCTGCACCAGCGCAGCGGCCGGACCGTGAACGTGCTGACCCACTGCAATACCGGCTGGCTCGCAGCCGTGGATCTCGGTACGGCATTGTCCGCGGTCTACACCGCACACGACGCCGGCGTGCCGGTCCACGTCTGGGTCGATGAGACACGGCCACGCAATCAGGGACTGCTGACGGTGTGGGAACTCGCGGCGCACGGCGTCCCGCACTCGCTGATCGTCGACAACGCTGGCGGCCATCTGATGCAGCGAGGTGAGGTCGATGTCGTGATCGTTGGCGCCGACCGCGTGTCGGCCCGCGGCGACGTCGCAAACAAGATCGGCACCTACCTGAAAGCGGTGGCCGCGTTCGACTGCGGTGTGCCCTTCTACGTCGCGGTGCCGTCTCCGACGATCGACTGGCAGGTCGCCGACGGTCGGACCATCCCGATCGAAGAGCGCGCGGCGAGCGAGGTGCTGCAGGTCACCGGCCTCGACGATCGGGAATCGCCGGCGCGTATCCAGCTGATGCCCGCAGTGACACCGGTCGCCAACCCGGCGTTCGATGTCACACCTGCGCGACTGGTCACCGGGATCATTACGGAGCGTGGCGTCGCCGACCCGGGGCGGCTGCGCGATCTCTTTCCAGAGCAGCGGCACGCGGCATGAGGCCGCCGCCGTCAGGCCGACCATGACCCGATCTGCCCGCAACGCGCAGCAGGCAGTGCCGCCCTCGGAGGACGGCCCCGCGCTGCGCGCCACCGTGATCGCGGCGGCGCTGGCGATGAACGCTGCGGGCATCAACGTGAACAAGTCGGGCAACGTCTCCGCCCGCTGCACTCGGGGCTCGACGCGGGGATTCGTCGTCACACCGACGGCGGTGCCGTACAGCGATCTCGAACCCGGCGACCTGGTCTTCGTCAGCGCATCCGGCGACCCCGCGGGACAACAGGCTCCCTCGTCCGAATGGCGCTTCCATCGCGACATCTACCTGGCACGCCCGGAGTTCGGGGCGATCGTGCACACCCATTCAGCGCATGCGACAGCGCTCGCCTGCCACGGCCGCGGCTTGCCCGCCTTTCATTACATGGTTGCGGTCGCCGGCGGTGACGTCCGCTGCGCACCGTATGCGACCTTCGGCACGCAGGAGCTCTCCGATCAGGCCGTGCAGGCGTTGGTCGAGCGCCGGGCCTGCCTGCTCGCGCACCACGGCGTGGTTGCCTGTGGCGCAGGCCTCGACGAGGCACTGGCTCTGGCGGTCGAGATCGAACACCTGGCCCGCATATACCTCGCCGCCTGCACGCTGGGCGAGCCGCCGAGGCTCGATGCCGAAGAGATGGCGCGTGTGATCGAGCGTTTCGCGAGCTACCGGCCGTTCACGACCGACCGAACCCGCCGCTGAATCGGCCGCCCGGCGCCGCGCCGGCGCCAGCGGGCCGGACGGTCGCATGGATTTTCGCAACGCGTACCGCATTGATGGCATGCTTGGGGCATGACGCCTCAGAGCGCCTCCGGATCGGGCCATGCCGAACACGCCGGCAGCTTTCGCGGTGCCGTGCGCGCGACACTCTGGCCGACGCGCTCCCTGGTATCGACGGAGCGCTGGTTCGACGAGCTTTACATCTGGACCGAAGGCGGCGCGGCGAGCACGACGCAGCGGGCGCAGATCCAGATCGAGGCGATGAACGATGCCTTCCAGTGGCTGGACTACGACCTTGTCGGGCAGATCGGCCTGACGATCTCGTTCGGCACGATCGAGCGCGCGCTCGACCCGCTGACCGAGCTCTTCGAGAAGAACGCGCTGCTCGCGCATCGGATGTTCGTCCTGCTGCGTGGCGCACCGCAGCGCCTGCGTTCGCGCTATCGGCTGCGCGCCTTTGCCGACATGCTGCGCGGACTGCGGATCGCGGTCGGATACCGGCTGACCGCACCGCGGGTCAGCATGGAACTCACCGGCGTCGACCTGGTGCAGCCGATCTTCGCAAAGGTGCTTGCGCCGAACGCGACGCGCCCCGAGGCGTGGAGCGACCTCGCGCTCGAGATCCGCGCCCTCGGCCTCGACACGCGCACGACAATCGTCGGCGCGCTCGAGACGGCGTTCCAGCGCGACTGCGCGGTGAAGGCCGGATTCGAACTCGGCCAGGGCCGTGCGGTACGCCTGCCGTACCCGCCACCGACGCTACCCACGAAGAGCTGACCCTTGGCTGTGATCACGGATTTGCCCGAGAATCCGGTGAATGACCGCGCTGGTTCGCGCAACAGGGGGCGCGACCGCCACATGGCCAATACGGAACCTCGTCCGGAACTCGGTACGCATCACGTCGAACTCGATCCCACGCTCGATCCGCTGAGCCGCTTCGGCTCACGCGTGCGTGCCCTCGTGTGGCCGACGCGCACGCTGGTGGGGTCCGAACGCTGGTTCGACGAACTCTACGTCTGGACCGCGGACTTCGAACCGGACCGCTCGCTGCGCGCGCAGATCCAGCTCGCCGCGCTCGAGCATGCCTTCACGATGATCGAACATGAGCGCGTCGAGCGCATCGCAGTGACGGTCTCTTTCGGATCGATCGAGCGCTCGCTCGAAGCGCTGGTGCGCACGCTCGACTCGCACCGTCTGACGACGCATCGGCTTTCGATCCTGCTGCGCGGCGCGATGGAGCGGCTGCGCTGGCCGTACCGCGTGCGCGAGTTCATCGACCTGCTGCGCAGCTACCAGGTCCCGGTCGGTTACCGCTTCGCCGAGCCGCGCGCCAGCATGGAAATGAGCGCGATCGACTTCGTCGCGCCCGACTTCGCCAAGATGCTTGCGCCGATCTCGGTGCGCGAGGAGACCTGGTTCGAAATGTCGCGCGAAGTCAACGCGCTCGGCCTGACGCGCGAGTCCTTCGTGCTGGCCGGTATCGAGCGCGAGGAGCAGCTGCGGCTCGCCAAGCAGACCGGCTTCGTGCTCGGCCAGGGACGGGCCCTGAAAAAACCGTACTTCCCGCCGCGGGTGATGCGGCCGCGCTAGAAACTGGCTCCACGAAGCCCGCGCTGAGCCCGAAAGCGGGGCGAGCCGAGGCGGGGCCGTTCAGCGCCACTAAAACGCCGCGCGTCCGCATGTAGGGCAATTTCCTACGAGCCTCGCCGGCCTCGCCGTACGCCCGTGCGGAATTGCGCGTTGCGGTCGGCGCAATTCGGCCAATCCGCATACCGCGTACTCGGTAGCCTTCGCTTCAGCATCAACGACCTAGCCGAATCTCGCCGGCCGGACCAACGAAGCGAAACGATCCGAGGACACATGATGAAGGCAATGAAGCTCAGTACCCTAGCCGCCGCCGTCGCGCTGGCCGTTCCGTTCGCCGCGCACGCAGAGTCGAATTTCACGACCGGTGGCGGCGCCAATATCACGGCGACCGCGCGCGTCAACTTCAGCGTCGTGATTCCGAAGTTCGTGTTCCTGCAAGTCGGTACCGGCCCCGTTTTTCCGGCGATGAGCGCCAACGCGACGATCGACACGATCACGTTCAACGTTCCGGCCGCCAATGTCGGTGATGGAACGGTCATTAACGCAACCGCCGGCAGCGGCAACCTCGGCAATGGTGCCGTCACGGTTCGCGTGGTCGGCAACAACGGCAACATGACGCTCGGTGCGACGGGCCCCGCGACACTCACGAGCGGAACCGACACCCTGGCCTGGACCCAGATCGCAACCGCCGTCACCGGCGGCGCGACACACCCGCCAGTCAACGGCGCCGCCGTGACCTACACGGCGACCAACAAGGTTGTCAACGTGAACGGCACCTGGACGTACACGTACCTGAATGCCGCCCCGCTGGCATCCGGCACCTACACCGGCCAAGTGCTCTACACCGCGACCACCCCCTGACATTCCGGCAGAATCCAGTTTGCGGTGACTCACTTCGTGCCGCAAACCGATTCTTCCTAGGGGTGTCGATGCCATGAGACTACAAAGGGCGGTAGTTGCAACGGCGGTGGCGGCAGCGGCGACGCTGCCGCTTCCCGTTCTGGCCGAGTCAAACATCACGACGGGTGGCGGCGCCAACATCACCGCGACCGCGCGTCTGAACTTCAGCGTTGTCATTCCGAAGTTCGTGTTCCTCCAGGTCGGGACGGGAACCTTCATGGCGGCGAATGCCACGATCGACACGATCGCGTTCAACGTGCCGGCCGCAAGTGTGGGCAACGGCGTTCCCGTTGCGGCAACGGCCGGGAGCGGCAACCTCGGCAACGGTGTCGTCACGGTCCGCGTGATCGGCAACAACGGCAACATGACGCTGGGGGCCACCGCAGCAGCGACGCTGGTGAGCGGCACCGACACGATCCCGTGGACTGAAATCGGCACGGCAATCACCGGCGGTGCGACGCATCCGACCATCAATGGCGGCAATGCGACGTTTACGGCGGTGAACAAGGTTGTCAACGTCAACGGCACCTGGACCTACACATTTCTGAACACGGCGGCGCGTGCGTCGGGCACCTACACGGGACAGGTGCTTTACACGGCAACGACGCCTTAGCCGCCGAGGGCCGCGCCGGGAACTGCCGCTGCGCGCCACCGATCGGCAAATGGGGACGGCATGCATCGAAGCGCGGTAGTGCGGATCAGGGGCATCGCGATCGTCGCGAGCCTGTGGTGCGCCTCGACTGCACAGGCCTTCACCGTCACCATCAGCGCCGGAAGCCCGCGCGCGATCTATCTGCAGGTCGGGGTCGGCTCCTTTACGGGCCTCTATAACAGCGGCGGAACTCCTGGCGCCAATCCGACAGTCAACGTCGTTTCTGCAAACGTGCCGGCTGCGGCGGTCGGCTCCGGCGCGGCGCAGGCAATGTCATCGAACACCGGAGCTACCAACAGCTTTTACGACAACTACGCCTTCTGCAATTCGGGGCAGCTCTACGTCGGCGGGTTTTATCGATTCACCAGCAATGCAGGTGGTGCGGCTGCAACCTTGACTGCCAATTCGTCGACGCCGCTCGTGAACGCGACCGGCGAGACCATTCCGTTCACGCAGATCAGCTGGACGAGCAGCGGCAACGGCGATTCTGGCGCGCAGCCCTTTCCCGCCGGAACCTTCAACGGCGGCACTCAGACGATCGGCACGATCGCCCGCAACCAGTGGGCGGAAAGCTGCATGACCTTTTCGTACCTGAACTCCGCGATCGTCGCGTCGGGCACATTCACCGGCACGGTGACATACACGTTGACCGCACCGTGAAGCCGCTCGAGGTCCTCGTTCGCGCTCTGTGCATGTCGCTGGGCCTGTGCCCGGCACTGGCCAGTCCTGCGACCTATCGGGTCGACGACAGCGCGACCATTCCGCTGGAATCGAACGCGGTCCTGCGCTGGCGCCAGGTAGCACCGTCGCGCACGATGGACAACACGGTCGAAGGCTCGACCGCGGTGCAGGTGCGCTTGAATCTCGCCCCTTGGCTGAAGCGCAATGGGCGCGTGTTCCTCGTGCTGCCCGAGCAGCCGCCAGGTCGCGTCAGCGTGCGCTGGACGACGCAGGGAAGGCTGCTCCCGGGCCAGCTCGTATCCGGCCAGCGGGCCCTGGTCTACGCCGGTCCGATCACCGCACCAATGATCGAGGAAACGCTCGCCCTACGCATCGAGACCGACGGCACGCGTCTCGCAAGTACCTACCGACTCGCCTTCCACTTCGAAATCGATGTTGACTGATCTGCTCAAAAGCACGTCGCTCTCGCTCGCCCTGCTTGCGGGCGGACTCTTGCTCGCTGGCGCGGTCGAGGCGCAAGGGTTCAGCGCGCTGGCGTCGCCGCCGCGTTTCGAACTGAGCTCGGCGCCCGGGTCACGCTCGCGCAACGTGCTGGAGATCACCAACGCGGGGCTGCAGCCGGCGAAGTACAGGATCAAGACCGCCGACTGGTCGTTTGCTCCGGACGCGAGCGTCATGTTCTACGACGCGCTGCAGCCCGGCAGCTGTCGTCCCTGGGTGGCGATCGAGCGCAGCGAGCTTCTCATTCCCGGCGGCGGGCGGGCGCGCTTCCGTTTCGAGGTCGCGCCACCGGCCGATGCCCAGTCAGGCGAGTGTCGCTTTGCGTTGCTCATCGAGGGCGACGAGCCAGTCGTCGCGGGCGGCGACGTGTTCCGGATTCCGGTGCGCGGGCGCCTCGGCGTCATTGTGTACGTGGCCGTCGGGGACGCCGCGCCGAAGCTCGAAGTCGTCAAGGTCGGGTTCGACCGCGTCGGCGACCGCCGGGTGCCGACCGTGTGGGTACGAAACACGGGCAACGCCCACGGTCGAGTCGGCGGGTTCCTGTCCGGCACGGATGCCAGGGGGCGCGAGCTCGAATTCAGTCCTTCGTCGTTTCCTGTCCTGCCCGGGGAAACGCGCGCCCTCTCGCTGGCTGCGCAGGCCGGTCCGAACGAGCCCGTGGATCCGGCGTTCCCGGTGACTGTGCAGGGGATGCTCGAGTGGCCCGGAGCGCGTGTGCCGTTCGAGCACCGCTTCGAGTGATCCGCGATGCGCTGCATCGCCGCGGCTTGCCTGCTCCTCCTGGCCGGCCTGGTCATCGTCGCGCCGGTCGCCGCGCAGAGCGGTGCGGCGAACGGCCATAAGAACGGCGACAAGACTGAAGCCCCCGCCTACCAGGATGTGCTGATCGACGGCGGGCAGCTGGAGCCCGACATCTGGAACGGCGATGTGCCCGAGCGGGACGCGGCCGGCCCGCCCCGCGGAGTGCGTCTCGACGGCATCTATTCGCGTGTCGAGCGGGGCGGCGCGAGCGAGACTCACTATGGTACGGGCGTCAGTGGATTTCTCGCGACGGAGCTTTATGGCGCCTGGACCGTCGACGGGGTCTTCGGCAAGACCAGCGATGCCTGGGTCGCAACCGTCTGGCAGCGCGACATGCCGTTCGATGACGGCTGGCGCCTGTCAAACGCGGGCGGCAATGTCAACTCGCCATCGATAGACCTGCTGCGCTTTCAGCCGCGCTGGGCGCTGCCGAGCACGCCGATCGTTGGCGGCCTTAGCGAGTGGCGCAATCAGGACGGCACGCAATTGACGGCCGGACTGGGCGAACCCGGGGCCTACACGGGCCTGTACGTGCCGGGCTTCCGGCGCCTCGGCGGCAGCCTCTTCACGGGCGGTGGCCAGTGGGCATGGGACCGCAACTGGAGCGGCGGCTTCCAGTATGCGGGCGCGAGCGAAGTCACCAGCCCGTTTCAGACGGACCCTGCCGACGCGGCGCGTTTCAATTCGCGCTCGGTCTTTGGAGCCACCGCATGGCAGGATCGCAACGCGCGTGCCCAGGTCAATGTGCTGGGAAGCGGGAACAGCGTCGACGGCAACCACAGCGGCGCCTGGGCGGACGCTACGGTTCAGAGCGGCCGCTATGGACAAGGGTTTGGGGCGTTCTGGCTCGGTTCGTCGCTGGCGTGGGGCAACCAGCTGGTCGGCAGCGACGTCCGCGGCGCGTACTACCGCCTGAACTATTCGAGCCGGCAGTGGTTGTGGGACGCCCAGGCGGACTACGCCGCGCCGTTGGCCAACACCGGGTTCGACACGACGACTTTCGTTTCGGGCAATACACGCTATCAGGTCTGGCAGGACCTCGCGGTCGGCGGCGGAGGCAACGCCCGATTCGACGGAACCACCGCATGGTCGGCCTATGCGTTTGTCGAGAACAGCAATTCGCTGCTGATCAACCGGACGCAGATTTATACCGCGCGCAACGATCCGAAGCGCGATGTCACGGCGACGGCAAACCAGACCTGGTCCGTTCCCGCTGGTACCCGGCTGAGTACGAGCCTGTTGGTCGGGCGGTTCGACGATGGCTCCAACAGTTCGAACCAATACGGCCTCGCGCTGAACGGCGGCGGGGACGTCGCCAACAACATCTCCCTGGATGCCAACGTCCAGTGGCTGCACAGCACTGGCGACGCCCAGCCCACAACGCTGATCGGCAACCTCGGCGTGACCTGGCGGTTCGCGCCGAATCTGGGGCTGCTTGCGACGCTCTACCGAAGCCAGACACAGTCCCAGCAACTGCAGATCATCTCGCCAATCGCCGCGATCACCGCGCCCCTGGAGGAACGGGTCAACGATCGCGGCGCGTACGTCATCCTGCGCTATGAACGTCGGGCCGGCAGCATGGCGGCACCCCTAGGTGGGAGCGTCGGCGGCGGCTCCGGCCGTGTGAGCGGAGTTGTCTTCCTGGACGCGAACGAGGACGGGCGCTTCGCGGCCGGCGAGGCCGGAGCAGCGAACATGACAGTCGTTCTCGATGGCCGCTACTCGGTCCGGACCGACGGGCAAGGACGATTCGAGTTCCCCGCTGTGGCGTCGGGACACCACACGATTGTCGTCATGCCGGACAACCTGCCGCTGCCATGGATGCTGATCAACGACGGGCGGACCGAATTCGACGTGCCCGTCCGAGGCACCATCTATGTCGACGTCGCCGCACAGCGGATGCGGTGACCTTCAACGCTTACTTCCACGGCACCTTTCGCTCCGACAGCGCGAGCAGCAATCGCTCTGTGGCCACGATGCCATCCGCTTCGCGCCGCTGGATCAGCGCCCGGACCAGCGTGCTTGCCGCGCGACCACCTGCAATGGACCTGAGCGCCCCGCGAGCTACCGTGAGGTCGTTCAGCACCCCCAGCACATCCTGCAGCTCCGCTAGCGCCCGCACGTACTCGTCGGTGGCCCGCTCGGGCAGATCCACCGAGAAGACGTCAAGCGCATAGCGCAATCGCTTGGCGAGGATGCGCGCGCGGTGGCGGCGTTCCGGTGCCAGCGCCGCGAAGAACTGCGCCGCGCCGAAGAGGCGCCGATGCGCCTGGTCGAGTGCTTTCGCCGCGCACTTCCCGAGCGGGCGGCGCGCGGGCGCCGGACTCAACGACCATCGCTGCAGTCGCAGCGCGAGCCGCGCAAAGCGGCCGCTCGCGAGCGCCGCAGCCGTGCCCGCACGCGAGGCATCACGCCGTTCGGTCGCCCGCGCAAGCAGGCGACCGAGATCACGATGCACCGCGCGCGGCGCCGCGGCGGTTAACGCCGGCAGCGTCTCGGCGACCAGAACGTCCCAGTCGCGTGTCTGTCCGAGCAGTCGGCCGATCCAGCGGAGTTCACGCACCGGCCCTTGCGGCAGGTCATCGCCGTGATGGTCGAGCAGGCGGATCGCGGACCGCATGCGGCGGATCGCAACCCGGGCCTGGTGCACCTGCTCGATCTCCCGCACCGAGCGCATCGCCTCGGTGTTCACGAGTAACACCTGGAGCCCGTGGCCTACGATTGCGCGTAGCGCTGCGCCCGCACTCATGTCGCTCTGCAGATGCTCGATGAAGCCCGGAGCGGACGCCTTGGCGAGCGGCGCCGGCGCGCCCGCGGCGAGCCGGTAGCCGCGCTCGGCCTTGCCCGCCAGCAAGGGCACGAGCCCGAGCGCCGACCGGCCGCGGCCGACCAGCGCCAGCGCGGCGGCGATCAGGTCGCCGACGTCTCCAGCCTTGAGCTCGAGCTCGACCTCGGCCACCGGGTCACCCCGGCGCCCCGCGCGCCGCGCCTCGATCCTGCCGACGTCGATTGCGACTTCGATCCGGCTGCGCCGAAATTCGATCACTCGCAGGCTACGCCGGACCTTGACGCGAAAGACCTCCCGCAGCTGCGGATGACCCGCCTCCGCCAGCAGCGCCGGCAGCGGTGTGTCGCGCAGGCGCGCGAGGTCAATGCGCGGCTTGCCTCGCTGCACGCGCGCCGGTCCTTCCCATTCGCGGCGCGTGCTCAGGCCGGACTGCGCGACATCAGCCGCCTTGAGCGTTTGAACCCAGCGGCGCCCTGATCGGCGCAGTCGCAGCGCAAGGCCGTTGCGCTGCAGGTGCCGCTCCGGCGTGTCGTAGTAGATGGCCTCGAGGCGCTGAACTTGTGCGTGGACATTTCGCAGCAACGGCCGGCGCTCGAGTTGCGCCAAGGCGTCATCCGGGAGGTGCAGCTTGAGTTCGGTTTCTTCGGCCATCGCGGCAGTCTATCGAGCCGCGTGCCTCTGCCGCGCGGGTTTCAGCGCCGCTGCCGCTCCAGCACGCCGTCGATACGCACAGCGCCGTCGGCCTTGCGCTCCCACATCAGGCAGTAGGTGTCGGCGCGTGGCGCGGCGAATTCACCCTCGGCCGTCTGGATCGCTGCCGTCCGGATCAGATAGACCGCCTCGTTGCCCGGGTGGTGATGCACGTTGAAGTCGACTGCGCCGCTGGCGCGGAAACGGTAGTGCGCAGCCTCGCCGGATTCGAGTTTGACGCAATGTTCCTCGAATCCGCGTGCCGGCACATCGATGCGAAACGGACCAAGCAGCGCCGTGGCCCCGGAGGCAAGCGCGGGCGCGGCGCACAGCGTTGCGGCGACCAACTTGATGTGTTTCATCGAAACGATCATCGCACGCATCGTCCGCGGGCCCGTGGTACCCGGCGTCATTCGCGCCGTCCGGGCGATCGGCGCCCGCTCCACGCCAGCAGGGTCGCGACCGCCCCGCACACGATTGCGGTCGCGACGAAGCACGCCGCGTAGCTGCCGCTGTTCCGCTGCAACCACCCGAAGAGGAAAGGCAGCACGACGACACCGACGTAGGTGAAGAACAGGCATCCCCCGGTCGCCTTCCCCGCTTCCCCTACGGGTGCCAGGCGCGCGACCTCGGACAGATAGACGCCGTTCCATCCGATAGCCGTGGCGCCGAGTGCCGCAGCCACGGTGAGCAACGCGATCATCGGCCACGACGACGTGAAGCACGCCGCCGCCACCGAGGCTCCGGCCATCAGAAATCCGATCAGCGCCAGCGTCGCCCGTGGCGCCCCGGTGCGGTCCGAAAACGAACCCCAGCTGATGCGCGCGATCACGCCCGCCACGTTCGCAACCGTCAGCGCCGTCCCGGCCGCTACCAGTCCCAGGCCGATCTCGGTGTGCAGGTAGGCGACGATGAAGCCGGAGACCGACATCTGCATTCCAGCGTAGACGAACGAGACGAGGGCCATCGTACGCAGCGCGGGCGATCGCGCGACGACGGCCAGTCCGCTGACGAGCGCAGCCGGCGACAGTCGCGCGCCGCGGTCGCGGTCGGCATCGAGCGGCGCGCGCAGCGGCTGCGCGGCCCAGGCGATGGCGAGGCATCCAATGGCGATGACCACGATCGCGCTGTGCCAGCCGAACGCGACCGTGAGTGGCGGCACCAGAAGGCCGGCCAGTGCGGTGCCGGCCGGAACACCGGTTTGCTTGATGGAAAACACCAGGGCCATGTTCTCGCGCGAGGTGGTTTGCGCGAGCACGTGGCTCGATGCCGGAGTGATCGGCCCGTAGCCGATGCCGAGGACAATCGCCCCAAGCGCGATCGTCGCAAGCCCGATTGCGCTGCCGCCGCGGCCCGCGGCCAGCGTCAGCAGCAATCCGGCCGCACAGCCGAGCAGACAGGCCTGCGAGAGGCGCAGCGCGCCATAGCGCAACACGACGCCCCCACCCGCAAGCGCGGCGGTCGACGCGCCGACGTACAGCAGCGAGATGTAGGTGCCGATCGTCGAGGCCGGGACGTCCAGTTCGCTTGCAACGACCGGCGCGATCGAGGGCACCGTGAGCAGCGCGCAGGCAGCAGCGGCCTGGATCGCGGTCGTCGCAACCAGGGCCCGGGTCGCCAGGCTCAGCATCGCTCGCGGCGCGCCACTTTGGCCGCGGAACCGGACCGCGGCATCAGCCGCGCTCGGCCAGGGCCTTCAGGTTCTTCAGACCCGCGTCGAAGTCCGGCCCGACCATCGAGTCCATCATCAGGCCGAAGTAACGGTTCAGCGGGTTGCTGCCCATGTCGCCTTCATTGGTCCAGGTCACGCGCGTTCCGTCGCCGTCGGGCGCCAGCGTCAGGACACCACGTGAATTCATCCCCATGTCCGGGAAACTGAGCGCATAGTCGACATGCCGGTAGGGCACCGCGGCGGTGAACTCCATCGCGCCGTTGCCCTCGGTCCTGCTCTGCCAGCTCCAGCGCGCGCCGGCACCGCTCGCCGCACCGGAGTACTCGACCGTCATCGCAGGATCGCGCTGGTTCCAGATGGCCCAGCGCTTCCATTCGCGTGGATCCGCGAGCAACGGAAAGATCCGGTCGGCCGGAGCGTTAACGACGATGGAGCGCTGCACCTTGAACCCGGACGGCAGGATCATGCCGACGACCAGGACGAGCACCACCAGCACCACCAGGGTCAGGAGAATGCGCTTCAGCCACTTCATGCCGGTCTCCCTGTCTAAGATCGGGAAGCGTAGCCGTGCCGCCAGGAGTTGTGCAGATGAGCCCTCGCCGACTGATCCCGTTGATCCCCGCTTTCGTCGTCCTTGTTCTGGCCGCCTGCGGAACGCCAGGCTCGGTGGCTCCCGGCGCGACCGAGCCGGCCGTACGCTCGAAGGCCGGCACGCCGTCCGCCGTGATTCCGCTGCAGGGCGGAGGCACGCGCTGGCAATACTCCGGCCAGCCGTTCAACCAGCTCGTATGGAACATCGATTTCGACGCGTCCGGAAAGGTGGTGCGCACCGAGCAGATGATGAGCGACACCGCCTTCGCGAAGATCCGCAGCGGTCAGGACTCGCGCTTGGACGTGCTGCGCGATTTCGGGCCACCTGCCGAGGCCTTCTCCTTTCCACTGAAGAACGAGACGGCGTACATGTACCGCTATTTCGATGACGCCGGCTGGTACGCGGCGATGTTCGTGTACTTCAACCCTGCGGGCATCGTCACGCGCACCGAAACCGGCATGGATCCGTGGCGTTTGCGCGGCGGAGACGGTGGGCGCCAATGACGTTTTCACGCCCCGGGTTTGACCGAATTCCGCGCGCTCGGCCGAGCGCAGAGAATCCGTGCAGACATGGGCCGCACAAGAGATCTAGCACCGCAGTCCGCTGCACCACTGTCCTTGCAGGACAAGCTGGACCGCATCTCGCACGATCGCAAGGTGCTCGACGTCCTGCGAGCGCTGATGCGCGGGGGACTGCATGAGGGCGACCTCGTGCAGCACCGGATCGACGGCTCCCGCGGCCGCGTGACGGTCATCCGGACTGCGACCGAACCCGAAGCCGTCGTGATTCTTGAGGACGGACAGCAGCTCGCCTTCCGCCCGGAGGACTGGGCACCCCGACCCTAGGCACCCTGAGCCAGACCGCGGTCACGGCACGCGTGGCACAATCCGCGCAGCCATGGCTTATGTGCTGGAGTCCATACCGAAGATCCTGATCATCGACTCTCAGGGCCAGCCGGTCCGCTGGGCGTTGATGCAGCGTGCTGCGCGCTATTACGCGTCGGGCAAGGTCGTGACCGAACTCGGCGACAACCTGTTCGGAATGGCGGGCGGCCTTCAGGAGGCCACCGGGCTGAGGTCCGAATTCATCACGAGTTCGATCGTGATGATCCGCGGCAGGCACCGGATACCGCACGGTCACGCCCACGTCGGGCTGACCAAGCACCGCCTGTTTGCACGCGACCGCAACGTCTGCGCGTACTGCGGCGGCCACTTCCACGAGCTCGAGCTGACGGTCGAGCACATCCTGCCGGTGTCGCGCGGCGGGCGCCACGAATGGACCAACGTCGTGACCGCGTGCCGCTCCTGCAATACCCGCAAGGGCAACCGCCGACCCGAAGAAGCGCACATGCCGCTGCTGTACGTGCCCTATGCGGTCTGCCGCAACGAGGGTTTCATCCTCAGCAATCGACGCATCCTCGCCGACCAGATGGCCTTTTTGCAGGCCACATTGCCGCGTCATTCGCGCTGGGCGCACCAGTGAGCGGCGCGGCCGGGTCGCCGCTTGTCGAATAGTCGACGCGATGCCTGTGGACTGATCCGTCGTCCGCGGCGGGGCTGCTCCCTAGAGTTCGGATCAAGCGATGCGTGGCGCATCGCGGCCCGGAGGTCCCGGGCCATCCAGGAGATCCGAAAATGAGCCAGCACATTCGTTCCGGTCGCCCCGGCGCCGAGCGCGCGATCGCGGGCGCGCTGTTCGGCGCCGTCATCGTCGTCATCGCACTCGCCGGCGCGTTTGCCATCGCCGACACACCGCGCCAGTTTGCCGATGTCGTGAATGCGCTCGTCTCCACCGCAAGTTCCGAGGGGACGCCGCCGTCCTTCGAGCCGACAGCCGGGACGGCGTCGACATCCTTTTCCCGGGGCGTGCACATCGATCCCCACGTGCAGGTAACGATCGACGTGTTCGCCTGAGAACGCGTCAGTGCGGCCGCAGGTGGCCCGACAGCGCCGCCTGCGACAGCGGCTCGGTGCGCACGTAGCGCCCGTGCATGAACGCCACCTGCACGGCCGCACCGAGCAGCAGGCACTCGCCCCCGCGATCCTCGTGCACCGCCCAGATCAGCGCACCCGAAACGCCATCGAGTTCAGGCGTGTGGATGTGCAGACCGTCGACGCGCGTCGCGGTGTGCGCATAGGCCAGTCGGTCGGCGTCGAGCAGCGTCGTGAACAGCACCAGTGGCTTCATGTAGACGGATCCGTCGATCCTGCGCACCTGCGACACCGGGTAACCGGCCACGGCGTAAACGCACGGCACGGCGCCGCTCACGGGCCTGTGCGTCAGGTGTGACCGCGCGACCGCAGTCCAGTTGGCACGCAAACGGCGCGCTGTCGCGCCATCGCCGATCATGACCAGCGCGATGTCACGTTCCGGCTGAGCTAGGACCCGTGTTCGCGCCGATCGAAGGCACGCCCACCTGCCCTCGCGAGGCAGCGGCACGGCAAGGTCGCCGGCATTGGCGTGATCGAAGACGTGCGCAGCCGTCAGCAGCGCGAGCGAGGATCCGTCGACCAGCAGGGAGGCCGTAGCGAGAGGCTCGGCGCGACCGTCGACCAGACGTGCCAGCGGCAGTGCGCGGCTGAGCAGCGCAGAGCGAACGGCGTCCGCGCACCGCGGCGTGATCGCCGAGTCCACGCTGATGGGGATCGTCTCCACGCTCTGCCAGGCCATCGACAGACTCCTTATGCATCGAGCATGCCAGTGCTGCCGCCGGGTGTCGACGACGGATTGCAGGCGGATCGGCGCGCAATTCCGCGGCCGAACGGGCGGATCCGCCCTCAGTCCAAAAGAAAATCGCCCGGGCCGCTGGTGCGGCGTCGGGCGATCTGATCGGTCGCGGGAGATCCCGCGCGGCGACTACTTCAGGTGCTTGCTGACGTACTTGGTCAGCTCGAACATCGAGGCCTGGGCCTTGCCGAACAGCGCCTTGAGCTTGTCGTCCGCATTGATCATGCGGCGGTTGACGGCGTCCTGCAGCTTGTTCTTCTTGATGTACGCCCAGATCTTGCTCGTCACTTCGGTGCGCGGCATCGGCGAAGAGCCGACGATTGCTGCCAGCGGGCCGCTCGGCATCAGCGGCTTCATGAATGCCGCATTCGGCTTGCGGGCAACCTTCTTCTTGGCGGCCTTCTTCGCGGTCTTCTTTGCAGTCTTCTTGGCGGCCTTCTTTACGGTCTTCTTCGCCGCCTTCTTCGCGGGCTTCTTCGCAGCCTTCTTCGCCTTCTTTGTTGCCATCGACTTCTCCTTTAAGGGATTTCGGATGCCACAGCGACAGCGTTCTCGAATGAAGATTGCAAGAGCGCTCTCGTTGGGTGAGCGCGATCCTAGAGGAAACGCGACGAATTACAAGAGGAGAATTCAATTTTTCAGAGGGAAATTGCGGTCGCGCAACGCCATTTTCCCTCTGACGATGCGATCCGGAAATGTATGGGACACCACGACAGGTGCACTAGATGTTGGCCACTCACGCTCTTCGACACAACATCTTGTACCCCTATCCGGCCACAGTTTCGACCTCCGCAAGTATGCGCTCGATCCGCGCACTCAGCTTTTCGGTCGTCACCTGCTCCCGCAGCCGCTCGACCATCAGCGGAAAGGCGAACGGCGTCGGGCGCGCGAGGAGGCGGTACGCGAGCCGCTGGCCGCGCATGCGGCCCAGCGCCGCGCGCAGCCGTTGCAGATCGAGTTCCTGCTCGAGCACCTCGCGCTCGGCCTGTCCGAGCAGGCGGTTGCCGGCGTCGTACTTGCGGAACACCTCGTAGAAGAGGCTCGAACTTGCCTGGAGCTGCCTGACGGACTTCGGCGCGCCGGGGAACCCCTGGAACACGAGTCCGGCGACACGCGCCACCTCGCGAAAGCGACGCTGCGCGAGCTCTCCCGCATTGAGGCTGGCGAGGACGTCCTCGAGCAGCGCGGCCTCTCCCAGCAGGGCATCGCCGCGCCGCTGCCACGCGCCCATCCAGTCGACGTCCACCGGCGACAGCAGCTCGAAGCCGTAGTCGTTGATTGCGATTGAGAACGTCGCGGGCTGGACGCGACCGATGCGGCATGCGATCAGCGACGCGAGTCCGAGGTGGACGTGGCGCCCGGCGAACGGGTAGACGAAGAGATGCCGCCCTTCGGCCGACCGCATGGATTCGACCACCAGCGTGTCGCGGGTCGGGACCGCAGACCAGCGCTCCTGCAGCTCGATCAGCGGCCGCGCGAGGCGCATCTCGTCCGCCTCGTAATGCCCGGCGATGGCGCCCTCGAGCTCGCTCAGCGCCGCGTCGGCCATTTCGGTCGAAAGCGGCATCTTCGTGCCCGACCACCGCGGCACAGCCCCGCTGCGGTGCCGGGCCGGCTGCACATAGGCCGTCATCTCGTGGATGCGTACCAGCTCGAGCAGGCGCCCCCCGAAGACAAAGGTGTCTCCCTTGCGCAGGCGCGCGATGAACGACTCTTCGATCGTGCCGACGTTGCGCCCGTTCAGCATCTTCACCAGCATCGCCGCTTCGGCCACGATGGTGCCGACCGACATACGGTGGCGCTGCGCGATGCGGCGGTCGGGCACGCGCCAGACGCCGTCGTCGCCGCGCACCACGCGGTGATATTCAGGGTACGCGCGCAGCGCTTCGCCGCCGCGGCCGACAAAGTCAAGCACCCACGCAAACTCCTCGTCTGCCAGCGCGCGGTAGCTCCAGGTGCTGCGGACCTCGGCCAGCGCTTCGTCTTCGCGGAAGCCGGTACCGAGCGCGAGCGTCACCAGGTGTTGCACGAGAACGTCGAGCGGCCTGTCGGGCGCCATGCGCTGCTCGACCCGACCGGCTGCGATGGCTGTACGCGCAGCTGCGGCTTCGACCAGCTCGAGCGTATGGGTCGGCACGATCGTGACCCGTGACGGCCGGCCCGGCGCGTGGCCACTGCGGCCCGCGCGCTGCAGCAGTCGCGCTACACCCTTCGGGCTGCCCACCTGAAGCACGCGTTCGACCGGCAGGAAGTCGACCCCGAGGTCGAGACTCGAAGTCGCGACGACCGCCTTCAGCCGGCCCTCCTTCAGGCCGCGCTCGACCCAGTCGCGCACCGCCTTGTCGAGCGAACCGTGATGCAGCGCGATCAGTCCGGCCCATGCCGGACGCGCATCCAGCAACGACCGGTACCAGATCTCGGCTTGCGAACGCGTGTTCGTGAAGACGATCGTGCTGGAGGCACTTTCGATCTCGCGCACTACCGGCTGCAGCATCCGGATGCCGAGATGGCCGCCCCATGGGAAACGACCCGGCTCGTCCGGCAGCAGCGTGTCGACCACGATCCGCTTCGGCACTGCACCCCGAACCAGCACCCCGGGCGTGCCGGCCAGCAGCACTTCCATCGCATGCTCGGTGTTGCCAAGCGTTGCCGAGAGGCCCCAGACCACGAGCTCCGCTCGTGGCTGGGGCCCAAGGCCCGCATATGACCCACCTCCCACCCGCCCCTCCTCAAGGAGGGGAGCGTGCGGGCTCGCGAAGCGGCGCAGGCGCGCAAGCGCAAGTTGCACCTGCACGCCACGCTTGCTGCCCATCAGTTCGTGCCACTCATCGACGACGACGAGTTCGATGCCCGCAAGTGCCGCGGGCGAATCGGCCCGCGTCAGCATGAGGCTGAGGCTCTCGGGCGTCGTGACCAGCGCCTCGGGCAGTCGCTCCGACTGCCGGGCGCGCTCGGCCACCTCGGTGTCGCCGGTGCGCACACCGACTTTCCAGTCGAGCCCGAGCTGCGCCAGCGGAGCTTCGAGCGCACGCGCGGTGTCCGCCGAGAGCGCCCGCATCGGCGTCAGCCACAGCAGGCGCAGGCCGCCGCCGCGGACCTCGCCCGCCAGCGCGCGGTTGAGCAGGCCGAACCAGACTGCGTAGGTCTTGCCGCTCCCGGTCGTCGCGTGCAGCAGGCCCGAGCGGCCGGCCGCAATGTGCTCCCAGACCTCGCGCTGGAAGTCGAAGGCGTGCCATCCCTGCGCTGCGAACCAGCCCTCGGCGCTCGGCAACGCCAGTTGACGCGTCTGCGGTGCAACCGGCGCCGTCGCCTGCTCGGCGCAGATCTGCGCCTGCCGCTGCTCGCGCGCCTGCCGCGCGCGCCTTGCGCGCAGCTGCGTGCCCACATTGGATCCGCGCGGCAGGCCGCGGCGCTCGGAAGTCACTTACTTCAGCGACCGGCGGCCTACAGGAGCCGGTCGTCCAGTTGGACGCATGTCGGGGCAGAAATGCGAACGCCGCCCGCAGGCGGCGTTCGACGGTGTGAGGCAGCTACTGGATGTTCAGGATCTTCATCGCCTTGGCAAGCGTATCGATCGACTCCTGGTGCTTGCCCGCCTTGTGCAGGGCCTCGCCTTCTTCGCGGTACTTCTTGACGTCGGCCATCTGTGCCGTGGTCAGTTGCGGGTTCTTCGCGAGCGCGTCGTCGATCTTCTTCATATCCTGCGGGCAATGAAAGGCCAACGCGCCGGCGGACATCAGCAGCGCGGCAAGGACAACGGTGATTCGCTTCATCGGCTCGTCTCCTTGGAGGATGGTCACAAGCCTTGCGCGGTGGCAAAGCAGGCCGCAGTGTAGCTACGTTCCCGGCCGCGGCGCGCACCGTGGTGTCGCGTCGCCGGTAGTCAGCGGCCGGCCAACAGGCGCTCCAGCGTTTCCAGCGTGTCGGCCTCGTGCAGTGGCTTGTCAGTGCGCCAGCGCAGCATCCGCGGGAACCGCACTGCGATGCCGCTGCGGTGCCGCGGACTGCGCTGGATGCCCTCGAAGCCGAGTTCGAAAATCATCACAGGCACGACGCTGCGGACCGGTCCGAAGCGCCCGATCGTACTCCGGCGAACCGTGGCATCGACCTGGCGGATCTCCGTGTCCGTCAGCCCCGAATAGGCCTTGGCGAACGGCACCAGTGCCGGAAGGCCTTGCGCCTGCGCGTCTGCCGGCGCCAGGCCATCACGCAGCGCGGCAACGTATGCCTGCGCTTCCGCGGCATCGCGCGGCGCTCGATCCCATACCGCAAACGTGTAGTCGGTGAACAGGCTCGCACGCCGGCCGTGACCGGGTTGCGCATAGACGAGTACTGCATCGACCGAAAAGGGGTCGATCTTCCACTTCCACCAGTTCGCCCCGTCGGGATCCTTGGTGCGGCCGACGCGATAGGTCGCGGCCCGATGCTTCAACATCAGGCCTTCGACGGCGCGTGCCCGCGATTCGGTGCGCCTGATCGCAAGTTCGTGCCACGTCGCGCCTTCCACGAGTGGTGCGACCATCAATCCGTGCTCGCGCGCAAGTGTCTGCAGGACTGCGCGCCGCTCATGCTGCGGCCGCGCGCGCCAGTCTTCGCCGCCGGACTCAAGCAGGTCGAACGCGATGAACAGCGCCGGTATTTCCTTGAGCACGCGCTCGTTGAGGCGCCTGCGGGCGATCCGCTTCTGCAGCAGCGCAAAGGGCGCGGGGCGCTCATCAAGCCAGACCACGATCTCGCCATCGAGGACCGTGCCGTCGGGTAGACCCGCGAAGGCCGCGAGCACGTCTGGGAAGTTTTCGCCGATCAATTCTTCCCCCCGCGACCACAGCCAGCTTTGGCCCGCGCGCCGCACGAGCTGGGCGCGGATGCCGTCGTACTTCCACTCGATCAGCCAGTCGTCCGGTTGTCCGAGCTCGCGACCGAATTCTGCGAGCGGCAGCTGCAGCGCATGCGCCAGGAAGAACGGATACGGATGGGCAGCCATCGCACTGCCCTCGTCGCGCCCGATGAGCGCGCGATAGCGCGCGGGATCGGGGCGGACCGCATTGTCAGTGAACCCCATCATCCGCTGGGCGATGACCCTCGCGTCGATGCCGGCGTGCTCGGCAACCGCACGGATGACCAGCAACTTGGAGACGCCGACCCGGAAACCGCCGCCGATCAGCTTGACGAACACGAAACGCCCGCGCGCATCGAGCTGTCCGAAGGCGGACTGCAGCGCAGCTGCCACCTCGTCGGGTGGCTGTCCTCGCAGCGGCAGAAGCCGCTCCTCGATCCATTCGGCGAGGGAACCGGCGAGCGGGCGCGTCGGCGGCGGCAGCAGCAGCGCGATGGTCTCCGCGAGATCGCCCACCGCGTCATAACACTCGTCGAACAGCCACGCCGGGATGCCGCTCGCGCCAATCGCGTACTCGCGCAGCGCGCGCGATCCGACCGACTGGCGCGGCTTGCCGCCTGCGAGGAAGTACACGACCCAGGCGGCGTCGCGCTCATCCGCGGTCGCGAGGTATCGGCGGAGCGCGGCGACTTTCGCCGCGGTGGAGGTCGAGACATCGAGAGCGTGGAAGAGCTCGACGAACTCGCGCATCCTGCGTCTATCGGAACCAGGTCAGCAGCGCCTGCACCACCAGCGCGTTCGCCGTATCGGTGAACAGCGACGCCGCGAGCGTGATTACGAGAAATGCGCGCGGCGCATCGCCATAGGTCATGACGAGCCGCTTCATCGCCGCGAGCCCGACAGGCATCGCGCCCAGACCGAAACCCACGAATCCCGCCGCGCCAATCGCGCCCTCGCGTCCCTTCAGCACCGGGTAGACGAACAGCGCCGCGAGCAGGCTGGTGAAGACCACCTGGACCGCCACCGCCGTGGCGATCATGCTAACCGCGTCGCCGACGGCAGCGAGCTGCAGTCCCAGCATCGCGATCGCCAGGAATACCCGCAGCGCCAGCGTTCCGATCAGATCGGCCCCAGCGAGATCGATGCGCAGACGGAACAGATCGCAGACGTTCGTGACGACGACGGCAGACAGCAGCACCGCGAGGAACGCCGGGACGGTACTGCCGAGTGCGGCCGCCGCGACCGGCCGCACCGCAAGGCCGAGTCCGATCGACACCGAGAGCCAGAGCATCACTGTGATCCAGCGGTCGGAATTGAAGGGCTGCTGCGGCCAATCGGGCTCCGGAGCCGCCGGCGCTGCAGCCGCGCCGGGAGCGCGCGCCGCGCGGCTCGCGAGCCAGGTCCCGACGACGCCGGAAACAATCGCGCCGAGCACCAGTCCGAGCGTTGCACACACCATGCCGATCTCGAGTGCGTGTGGCAAGTGCACCGCCTGCTCCGCCTCGGCCCAGGCCACCGTAGTGCCGTGTCCGCCGAGAAACGGCACGCTGCCGAGGAACACGCCGAGCGCAGGCGGCCGGCCGAACGCACTGGCGATTGCGATGCCGAGCGCGGACTGGCCTGCCGCGAGCACCGCGATCAGCACACAGAGCGCAATGACGGCGCCACCCCCGGACTTCAGCCGCGCGAACTTGGCCGTCAGCCCCAGCGAGGCGAAGAAGATCAGCAGCAAGGCGTTGCGCAAGGTGTCCCCGAAGGTCACCTTGAAATCGAAGACGAGGTGCAGAACCGCCAGCGTGATCGCGATCAACAGCCCGCCGGTCACCGCGGGCGGAATGCTGTATCGGGCAAAGACCGACACACGACGATTGAGGCGCACGCCGAACAGGATCGTCGCGAGTGCGGCGATGCCGGTCCACAGTTCATTCAGTGCGATCGTCATCGCCGCGACTCCCCTCTCGGTGTGATTGTTGTTCGTTTTCCGGAAGCGTCGAAGCGGCGGAGCCTTCCGCCTGCTCGTCACCGAACTCCGTCGCAAAAGATTCCGCCTGGAATCCGCGCTCGTCGAGCCAGCGCACCATCGCACCGGACTGGCCGTGCGTGACGATGATGCGTGACGCACCGGTGGCTTCGATCGCCTGCTGCAAGCCCGGCCAGTCGGCATGGTCCGACAGCACGAAGCCGCGATCGAGCGCGCGCCGCCGCCGCGCACCGCGCACCTGCATCCAGCCCGAGGCAAACGCGTCCGAGTAGTTGCCGAAGCGCCGCAGCCAGGGCGAGCCTGCAGCCGAAGGCGGCGCCAGAACGAGAGCGCGCGCGAGTTCATCGCGCGACACCTCTTGCACACGCCGCGTCGCGGGCAGTTCGACTCCGCTCGCCCGGTAGGCCGCGTTGAGCACTTCGATCGCGCCGTGCACGACGATCGGACCGATCGCCCGATCGACACCGCGCAGGATGCGCTGCGACTTGCCGAAGGCGTAGCCGAAGAGCACGGAGGTGCGGCCCTCTGCGGCGTTCGCAGCCCACCACGCATCGATCTCGGCGAAGACCTCGACAGCCGACGGCCACCGGTAGATCGGCAGGCCGAAAGTCGATTCGGTGACGAACACATCGCACCGCACCCCCTCGAACGGGGCGCAGGTCGGATCCGCCCCCATTTTGTAGTCGCCGCTGGCCACCCAGACGCGGCCCGCGTGCTCCAGGCGGACCTGCGCCGAGCCGAGCACGTGACCGGCCGGATGCAGCGAGACGCGCACACCGTTGATCACCACGCCTTCGCCGTAGCGCACGCTCTGAAGGCGGATGGCACCGAGGCGCGCATGCAACACCTCGTGCGCCTCCTGGACGGCGAGGTAGTCCGCGTGCCCCGGACGCGCATGGTCGCCGTGCGCGTGCGTGATCACGGCCCGCCGCACCGGCCGCCACGGATCGATATGGAAGTCCCCGACGGGGCAGTACATGCCCTCCGGCCGCTGGCAGAGCAGGTCTCCGGGAGCAGTCATCGCGCGGTCAAAAAGGCGCAAGCCTGCGTTGTACCGGGCGGCGGTATCGCTGCTTTCATCGCGAACGGCATTGTGCCGCAGCGTGCCCGCGGCACTCGCCGGATCACGCGTCCCACAATGGCCGCGCGCGATCGTGACAACGACGTCCACGGAAAGCGTAAGCATGCCCCGGCAAAGTCGGAGGCTTTGGTTTGTGAGCCGCTCAAAGCGGCTATCGGGGTCGCCAACGCGACCCCACTTAAACCGCTACCGCCTCTCCGGCAGAGCCGGGGGCTCCTATTGGCAGCTAGGAGACTGGCGGTCAGTAGTCGCGCCCACCGGCCAAAGCAATCGCGCCAAATCGTACGAGCCTGTACGCGACCCAGTTGACCAGGCGCCGCAGCAGGCTTCGCTCAGCGAAATCGGCCGCACGCAGAGGACGTGAGTGCCGCTCGATCGCCCGCTGCAACGCCGCCGCAAGGGCCTGGGCAAACCGGGCATCGAGCACGACGACATTGGCCTCGCGCGCGAGCAGCAGGCTATAGGGGTCGATGTTGCTCGAGCCTACGGTCGCCCACGCATCATCGACAAGCGCCACCTTCGCGTGCAGGTAACTGCTGTCGTACTCGTGAATCTCGATGCCGGCGTCCAGCAGTCGCGAATAGAGCGCCTCCTGCGCGTAGTGCTGCAGCGCATATTCGACGCGCCCCTGTACCAGCAGCGAGACGCGCACGCCCCGGCGGGCGCAATCCACCAGCGCGCGCCGGAACGCTCGCCCGGGGAAGAAATAGGCGCTGGCCAGCACGACCTTGAATCGCGCTGCGCGGATCGCCTCGAGGTACGCGTCTTCGATGGTGCGGCGGTTGCGCAGGTTGTCGCGCAGCAGGAACGCGGCGCGCACGCCGTCAGTAAACGGCGGTGGCATTTCGACAGGCTGAAGGTCCGCCCGCGCAACCGACGCTACGCGCAGAGGCTCGAGCGAGCGCCACAACTTCCGCATCGCCAGCGCAATCGGTGCCACGACCGGCCCCTCGCATTGGACCGCGAAATCGAAGCGTGGCCCCGGCACCGGATCGGCGTCGGGGTAATGATGGTCATCGATGATGTTGATGCCGCCGACGAAGGCGACGCGCTCATCGACCAGGGTCAGCTTCCGGTGCAGGCGTCGGAGCAGGCGTCGCTCCAGGCGCCACCACTGGGCCGGCCGAAAAACGACGAGGTGCGCGCCGGCGGCTTCGAGCCGCGCCCTCAGTTCGAGTGCCCATGGGCCGGTGCCGAAGGCGTCGACGACCACCTGCACCGCCACACCGCGCCCCGCGGCCGCGGCCAGCGCATCCGCGACGCGCAACCCGACGTTGTCCTCGGCAAAGATATAGGTCTCGAGCCGAACCGAATGCTGCGCAGTTTCGATCGCCGCGATCAGGCGCGGAAAGAGCTGCTCGCCGCCCTCCAGGAGCTGCAGGCGGTTTCCGCCGTAGATCAACGGACGGGTGGTGATCGGCAGTCGCGGGCGCCGGCGCACCGGACGCGCCCGCTGCGTCATGCGACCTCGAGATCTGCGATCAACGGCATATGGTCGGACCGCTGCGCCCACTCGATGCCGCGGGGCACGCGCACCTCGCGCACGCGGAAGCCGCGCACGTAGATGCGGTCCAGGGTGAGCCACGGCATCACGCTCGGGTAGGTCCGGGCCACAAGCGGACGCCGTTCGCGCCACGGCATCAGTCGGTCGAAGCGACGCCGGCGCTGCTGGCGGCGATTGAAATCCGCGGCCGCCTCGACGACGTCGAGATCGCGATGCAGGACCTCGTCGACGCCCCGCTGCCAGTCGTTGAAGTCGCCGGCGATGATCAGCGGAGCACCGGCCGGCACTTCAGCACGCACAAAGTCGATCAGGAATTCCGCCTGACGCACGCGGCTGCGCTTGATCAGCCCGAAATGCGTATTGATCAGATGAATGTCCACCGACCCGCGCGTGGTCTCGATGTGCGAGATCGCGTGCAGCAGTCCGCGGTTCTCGAGCACGTGGTCGGAAATATCGTGGTTCAGATACTGCCCGATCGTGTGCCGCGACACGATCGCATTGCCGTGGTGGCCATGCGGATAGACCGCGTTCATGCCATAGGCGCGATGCAGGTAGCTGCCGGTGCACAGCACGTCGAGTTGCGTGCCGTTGTGGTGACCCGGCCGACGGGCGAGACGTTCGTTGCGTTCCTGCACCTCCTGCAGGAAACAGATGTCGGCGTCGATGGCGTGCAGCCCCAGCCGCAGGTCGTGGACGCGCGAGCGCTTGCGCAGCCCCATGACGCCCTTGTGGATGTTGTAGGTGGCGACGCGCAGTTTCATTGCGCCGATCATCCTCTAGTCGATCGCCGGCGCAAGGGTGAAATAGCGGTCGATCAGCCGTGGATCGTCAAAATGCCGGCGACCGACATAAGCGGTCGCGTGATGTCCCCACTGGCGCATCTGGCCGGCAGCCGGCACGCCCGTAGGCCAGTAGATGAAGCGCTGGGCACGCTCCGTTCCCGCGACCAGTCCGTCCGGGCCGTAAATGCTTCGCGTCCCGCCGCCCGACGCCGCGGGCAGCGGCAGGGCCCGCAGTTGATTCTCGTCCAGGATGGCGTAGGCCTCGCCCGGTGCGGGGCGCGGAGCGTCGATCGCCACGCGCTCGATATTGTGGTCGCCGGCACCGACGTAGACCACGACTCGCTCACCGGGTGCAGGCGAGTGCACCACCTGCGGCGCGAACATCGTCTGATCCAGCCCCCCCTCGAGAGGTCCCGGGCGCTCCCGCACGTTCTCCGTCGGAAAGAACATGTGGAAGCCGCCGTCGGCATGGATCGAGTCGTAGACAAGCGGTCGGCCCGCGCTGTCCAGCGTCACGCGCCACAGGATCGCGTCGAGCCGGCCGGAGAACGCATCGAGCGGATGGCTCGCCGGGCGCGCCGGGAACCAGAAGCTGTAGACGATCTGCGTCACCGCGACGCCGTTGACCTCCGACCACGCGATGCGGGCATAGCTCGCGGGCAGCCCCGAGTCGGCGCCGACGAACAGATCGCCCCCGCTGGTCCGCCACGCGAGCGTGCCGATGCGATCGTCGTCGCCTGCGGTCTGCACAACCATCACTGGCGCATGCTGGCGCACGAGCTGCCATGCCCGCTCCGGCGACAACGGCGGTTGCCTCAGCGCCGCCGCGGCGTGGGCAGACACCGGCACCCAACCCGCGATACCTCCCCCAGATGCATCTCCCGGCACATACCGCACGCGCTTGCCAGTGACCGGTAAGTCGGGAAACGGCGTTGCGTAGAGGTCGCGCGTTGTCTGCTCCCACGCGGCCTGTGCCCACGAGAACGGAATCTGCGCCAGGGGATACAGACCGACCACGCGCAGCGCATCGCTGTATGCGGCCGGCGGGCGGGCGTGCCCGATCACCGCCTCGGCCTGCGGTTGGACCGCCGCCAACAGCTGATCACGGCAGCGGTCGATTGCGGCGAGTTCGTCGGCGCCGACGCGCAGGTTGGCCGCCTCGTAGCGTCGCGCTTCGGAGTCCAGCGCCGCCATGCGATCGACCTTGGCGCGCGCCAGCCGGGCCGGGTCGACCCCCGCCGGAGCGACGAGCACCGTGTAGCGGTCTGCGCGCAGAAAGGGGTAGCCGTCGACGCGCACCGTCTGCGCGTCGCGGACGCCGGCGGCATCGACACGGGAGTCCAGCGTCTGCAGCCGCCGCAGACAGGCAGCCTGCGCATCATCGGCGCTCATCTGCCGGGCCGCCGGATCGCCCGCGTACGGATCGGAGACGGCGCAACCCGCGAGCAGGGCCGCGGCAACGAGGCTAGCGACGAACGCGCTGCGGCAACTGACGGATCGCGCCGGCATTGGTCCAGGAAAAGCACGCGTCGGCCGCTTGGCGCCACGGCAGCCAGCGACTGGCCCGGTGTTCGTCCGGCGCCAGTTGCGGCGGGTAGCGCTCGTCGACACAAAGTCCGAAAACATGCTCCGTATTATGCGTAACGCCCGTTGCGTAGCGATGGCGCCACTCGACGTAGATCGGATAACGGTGCTCGAGGTTCCAGTCGACGAAGCGCTGCGGAATTGCCGCGTACCCAGTCTCTTCCTCGACTTCGCGCGCGCAGGCTGCGCGCAGGTCCTCACCCACCGCGTCGAGGCTGCCAGTCACAGACTGCCAGAAGCCCGGATGGTCCGCGCGTTCCAGCAGAAGCACGTCCAGCGCCGGCGTGTGGATCACAACGAGCACGGACTCCGGAATCTTGAAGGCAGGGCTCACCGCACGCGCACAGTCCGATGCGGCCGGCGCGGGTCAGGCGGCCCGCACCGGGTGAAGAACGCGCTGCGCCGCTCGCGCCGCGGGGTCGCGGCCTCGCACTGCCAGCCTCCCGCTATTTCTGCTGAAGCTCGCCCGCGTGTCGGGCCGGCGCGGCCGCAGTCGCGCCCGCGTCCACACTGTCACCGCGGATGCGGATGTGCAGCTCCCTCAACTGCTTCTCGTCGACCGGCGATGGCGCCTTTGTCAGAAGGCACTGCGCGCGCTGTGTCTTCGGGAACGCGATGACGTCGCGGATCGACTCCGCGCCCGTCATCATCGTGACGATCCGGTCAAGCCCGAACGCGATGCCTCCGTGCGGCGGCGCACCGTACTGCAGCGCATCCAGCAGGAAGCCGAATTTCTCGCGCGCCTCCTCGGCGCCAATCTTCAGCGCGCGGAAGACCTTGCTCTGCACTTCCTCGCGATGGATCCGCACCGAGCCACCACCGATCTCCCAACCATTCAACGCCATGTCATAGGCCTTCGCGAGCGCTTTCGACGGGTCGGTCTGCAGAAAGTCCTCGTGGCCGTCCTTCGGACTCGTGAACGGGTGATGCGCAGCGACAAAGCGCTGTTCGTCCTCGTCGAACTCGAACATCGGGAAATCGATCACCCACAGCGGCTTCCAGCCTTCCGCCGAGAGCCCGTGCGCGCGGCCGAACTCGCTGTGGCCGATCTTCGTGCGCAGCGCACCAAGCGAGTCGAAGACGACCTTGGCACGGTCGGCGCCGAAGAAGATCACGTCGCCGTCGGCCGCACCGGTCTTCTGCAGCACGGCCGCAAGCGCCGCATCGTGCAGGTTCTTGACGATCGGGCTCTGCAGGCCATCACGCCCCTTCCCCTTCTCGTTGACCTTGATGTAGGCGAGCCCCTTCGCGCCGTAGATCTTGACGAACTCGGTGTAGCCGTCGATCTCCGAGCGCGCCATTTCTCCGCCGGCGGGCACGCGAAGTGCGACCACCTTGCCGTCCTTCATCTCGGTCGCGCCACGGAAGACCTTGAACTCGACGTCGCGCATCAGGTCGGTGACATCGGTGAGCTCCAGGTTCACGCGCAGGTCCGGCTTGTCCGAGCCATAGCGTGACATCGCCTCGGCATAGGTCATCACCGGGAACGGCTGCGGCAGCTTGACGCCGAGCACCTCGCCGAAGACGGTGCGGATCATGTCTTCCATCAGCGTCCGGATCCCGGTCTCGTCCAGGAACGAGGTCTCGACGTCGATCTGCGTGAACTCCGGCTGCCGGTCGGCCCGCAGGTCTTCGTCGCGGAAGCACTTGACGATCTGGTAGTAGCGGTCGAAGCCCGCAATCATCAGCAGCTGCTTGAACAGCTGCGGCGACTGCGGCAGCGCATAGAACTCCCCGGCGTGCACGCGCGACGGCACCAGATAGTCGCGCGCGCCCTCCGGCGTGCTCTTGGTCAGCATCGGGGTTTCGATGTCGACGAAGCCGTGTGCGTCGAGATAGCGGCGTACCGCCATTGCGACCCGGTAGCGCAGCATCATGTTCTTCTGCATCGGAACACGGCGCAGATCGAGCACGCGGTGCGTGAGCCTCGTCGTCTCCGAGAGGTTGTCGTCGTCGAGCTGGAACGGAACTGGCACCGAGGCATTCAGGATCGCCAGCTCCGTGCACAGCACCTCGATACGCCCGGACACCAGCGACTCATTGGTCGTGCCTTCCGGACGTGCGCGCACCTTGCCGACGAGCTTCAGGCAGTACTCGTTCCGGATCTTCTCCGCCGTCGCGAAGACGTCGGGCCGGTCCGGATCACAGACGACCTGCACGAGCCCCTCGCGGTCGCGCAGGTCAATGAAGATCACACCACCGTGGTCACGGCGGCGATGCACCCAGCCGAACAGAGTCACGGACTGGCCGATGAACTTTTCGTCCACCCGGCCGGCATATTCGGTACGCATAATTGCTCCGCAGTTGGTCGCGGCACACGCCGCGCGGTTGCTGTTCGTGGTTGTCTTCAGCGCTGTCCGCCGGGGCACCCGACGGCGGGGCCGCGCGGTCGCCAGCCGCCGGCCCTAGCGGTTTCGCGCCGGATTGCGGTCACCGGCACGGCCCGCGGCAAGCGCGGCTTCCGGTTGCGCGAGCAGGGCGCGGACCGCATGGGTTGCGACGAGGGACCTGAACATGGCCGCAAGGATAAAGCGGATATCCCTGCGCCTCAACCCGCTCCGGGCGATTCGCTGGTCAACGCGGCGCGCTGCGCACGCGCGCTGGGCACGACGACGCCGAGCGATACATGGAACTTGAATGCGTCGTCGACGCTGACGTCGATCTCGCGCAGTTCTTCCGGCGGCACCATCAGGACATATCCGGAAGTCGGATTCGGCGCGGTCGGCACGTACACCGTAACCAGTGTCACGCCGGTCCTCGCCTCGATCTGCGCACCGGGCGCGCCAACGACGAAGCCCATCGTCCACTGGCCGCGCTGTGGAAACTCGATGAGGACGACCTTGCGGAACGACTGCCCTTTCTGCGAGAACAGCGTGTCCGAAACCTGCTTCACGCTCGAGTAGATTGATCGCACGATCGGAATGCGCGTCAGCAGCGTCTCCCAGCCGCGCAGCAGCTGCGCACCGAGAAAGTTCGCCGCGAGCATGCCGGTCAGCAGCAGAACGGTGACCGACAGCACCAGGCCGAAGCCGGGAATGTGTACGCCGAACAGCGCGTCTGGGCGCCAGCCCTGGGGCAGCAGCAGCAGCGTGCGATCCATCGTCGAGACGATGAAATCCAGCACCCACAGCGTGGCGGCGAGCGGCAGCCAGATCAGCAGGCCGGCGATGAAATACTTTCTCAACATGGGAGCGCGCAACTGTCGGCGGATTGTGCGCTTGCGCGCGTGAACATCGAGCTTCGGAGATCGCGGGCGACGCCCCGGCTAGCTGGTGGAGGACGGTGGCGGCGGAGCCGCGGCCGGAGCCGGCGTCGGGGTCGATTCAGCCGGCTTGGCTGCGCCGTCGCCCGTCGCCTTGGTGTCGGTCTTGGCTTCGGTCCTGGACTCGCCGTTGCCTGCCGCTTCTGCCTTGCCTTCCTTCCTGGCACCCGCCTTGTCACGAAAATCCGTGGCGTACCAGCCGCTGCCCTTCAACTGAAAGCCTGCGGCGGTGAGTTTCTTTGTCAGCAGCGGCTGATGGCATGCCGGGCACTCGGTCAGCGGCGCATCGGAGATCTTCTGCAGCGCGTCGAGTTCGTGGCCGCATCCGGCGCAGCGGTAGGCATAGATAGGCATGGCGATCTCAAGAGCTAATTGCTTGAATTGTAAGGGACCGTCCTCAGGCCCGACGCCGGAGATAAGGGCGCATCCGCGGCTGATCAAGGCCTTGGTCGCTTGGACTTTGCCCATCGCTGTTGCACACTGCCGCGGCTTCGGAGGAGACAGGCATGGCCGCGAAGAAGAACGAACGCACGACGGATCCGCGCGCTGCGCTGGCGGCACTCGGCGCCGGCGACGCCACGAAAGTCAAGGTGGCCGTCACGGACATCGACGGCGTGCTGCGCGGCAAGTATCTGCACATCGACAAGTTCGGATCGGCCGTCGAAGGCGGCTTCGGCTTCTGTGACGTCGTGTTCGGCTGGGACATGACCGACGCGGTCTACGACAACACCACGGTCACCGGTTGGCAGCACGGCTTCCCGGACGCGATGGTGCGCCTCGACCCCGCCACGGCGCGGCGCGTGCCCTGGGACGACCAGGTGCCCTTTTTTCTCGGCGACTTCGTCACCGCCGACGGCAAGCCGCACCCGGTCTGTCCACGGCAGACCCTGAAGCGCGTGCTGGCGCGGGCCGAGAAGCTCGGCTTCGCGCCGATGTGCGGGCTCGAGTTCGAGTGGTTCAACTTCGCCGAGACGCCGCACTCCTGGGCGCAGAAGAAGGGTGTCGATCCGACACCGCTCACGCCCGGCATGTTCGGCTACTCGCTGCTGCGTGCCAACGCCAACCGCGGCTTCTTCAATGCGTTGATGGATCAGCTGCTGCAGTTCGGCGTGCCGATCGAAGGCCTGCACACCGAGACCGGCCCCGGGGTGTACGAAGCCGCGATCCAGTTCTCCGGCGCGCTCGAATGCGCCGACCGCGGCGTGCTGTTCAAGACCGGCGCCAAGGAGATCGGCGCACAGTACGGAATCATGCCGAGCTTCATGGCGAAGTGGAGCCAGCAGTATCCGGGCTGCAGCGGCCACCTGCACCAGTCCCTGTCCGACGGAAAGAACAATCTCTTCTACGACGCAAAGGGCCGCGCCGGCATGAGCAGGCTGTTCGAGAGCTTTCTCGCGGGACAGGTGGCCGCGCTGATGCAGTTCGCGCCGATGTTCTGGCCAACCATCAATAGCTACAAGCGGCTGGTGGACGGCTTCTGGGCGCCGGTGAAGCCCACCTGGGGCATCGATAACCGCACGGCAAGCTTCCGGGTGATCCCGGGGTCGCCGAAAAGCACGCGGCTCGAAACCCGGTGCCCCGGCGCAGACGTCAATCCCTATCTGGCCGTCGCCGCGCTGCTCGCTGCAGGGTTGCACGGCGTCGAGAAGAACCTGAAGCTGACCGCCAAGCCCATCACCGGCACCAATCGAGGCGCCGAGAACATCGCCCGCGCCCCGCGATCGCTGAAGGAAACGACCGAGATCTTTCGCCGCTCCGATCTTGCCCGCAACTGGTTCGGTGACCTCTTCGTCGATCATTACGCCGCGACGCGCGAATGGGAGTGGCGCCAGTGGCAGGACGCGGTCACTGACTGGGAACTAAAGCGTTACTTCGAGATCATCTGAACGCGCCACGATGAAGCAGGACGATAATCTTCGCGGCGGTCTTGCCACTTCGCCTCCTGCGCTACATTCCGTTCGCCGATTCAACAGAACGCGGATGCATTCGAGCCCTGAATCGCATTCCGGCAGCTGACCGCACGACCGTGACAGCGGACGACTTCCCTCGCGACCCCGACGCGCGCTACCTCGAGGACTACCCGCCGGGCCTGTCGGTCCAGTACGGGCCGATCGGAGTTGACGAGCCGGCGATCATCGCGTTCGGGCGGCAGTTCGATCCGCAGCCGTTCCATGTCGATCCGCAAAGCGCCCCCGCACTCGCACTTGGCGGCGTGATCGCGAGCGGCTGGCATACCGCCAGCCTGATGATGCGCCTGCTGGTCGATCACTTTCTGCCGCGCAAGGCGGGCCTCGCCTCACCCGGGATCGACGAACTGCGCTGGCTGGCGCCGGTGCGGCCCGGCGACCAGCTTTCGCTGCGCATCCAGGTCATCGACGCGCGGCCTTCGCGTTCGAAGCCCGACCGTGGCACGGTGCAGACCTTCAATGAACTGATGAACCAGCGCGGCGAAATCGTGATGACCGTGAAGGCGATGACCATGATGCGCAGCCGCGCTGCGGGCACGACGCGGCGGGAGCAAGGCTGATGCAGCAGTGCATGCTGCGTTTCGTTGCCGCGCTTGCTGCGCTCTGCACCATCGCGCCGGCGATCGCGGCGGAGCCGTCCGCGGCCTATCCGGACCGACCCGTGCATCTGGTCGTTCCGTTCCCGGCCGGCGGCGGTGCCGACAGTCTCGCGCGACTCATCATGCCGCGTGTCTCGAAGGCGCTCGGCCAGCCGATCGTGATCGAGAACAAGCCGGGAGCGGGCGGCAATGTCGGCGCGGAATACGTGGCGCGTTCGGTACCCGACGGCTACACGCTGCTCTACGGCACGAATGGCACGCACGCGATCAACGCGAGCCTGTATCGCGAGCTGCGATTCGACCCGTTCAAGGACTTCATCCCGGTGTCGCGCATGACCGAAATCGCGACGATGCTGGTCGTGAATCCGCAGGTGCCGGTCAAGTCGGTCGCCGAGCTGATCCAGTACGCGCGCGCACACCCGGGCGAGCTCAACTTCGGGTCGGCCGGCAACGGCACCACCTCTCACCTCGCGGGCGAACTCTTCAAGACGCAGGCGGGCATCGACATCGTGCACATCCCGTATCGCGGCGGCGCACTGGCCATGACTGACCTGATCGGCGGGCAGGTGCAGATGATGGTCGAGGTGATGCCGAACGCGTACCCGCAGGCGCGCGAAGGCCGAGTGCGTGGACTCGCGGTCGCCACTGCGAGCCGCTTTCCTGGGGCACCGGAACTGCCGACGATCGCCGAATCGGGCCTGCCCGGGTTCGAGGCGAGTGCGTGGGACGGGATCTTCGTCCCTGCCGGCACGCCGGCCGCAATCGTGGCCCGGCTCAACGCGGCCATCCGCCAGGCACTGGATGATCCGGAACTCACGGCCGCGCTGCTTTCCCGCGGGGCGCGGCCCGCACCGGTTTCGACCGATGCCTTCGCGCGGTTCATTGCGAGCAGCGCCGAGCGCTGGGCCTCGGCCGTGCGGTCGTCCGGCGCGAAGATCGACTGAGCGACCGCTGCGCGTCATTCGGACTGCGCAGTCAACTTCCAGCAGAGAGCAACGATGAACAGCATTTCCCTGCCCCCGGTCCCCGCGTGGACGCGCGTCGGTGACTTCAGCGACGTCCTTTACGACAAGTGCGAAGAGGGGATCGCGAAGATCACGATCAATCGGCCCGAAGTGCGCAATGCATTCCGGCCCGAGACCGTGCAGCAACTGCAGGCCGCCTTCGCCGACGCGCGCGATGACGCCGGCATCGGCGCCATCGTCCTCACCGGCCAGGGCAGGGACGCGTTCTGCTCCGGCGGCGACCAGCGCGTGCGCGGCCACGGCGGCTACGTCGGCGCCGACCGCGTGCCGCGGCTCAACGTGCTCGACCTGCAGCGTCAGATCCGCACGCTGCCGAAGCCCGTGGTGGCGATGGTGGCCGGATACGCGATCGGCGGCGGTCACGTGCTGCACCTGGTCTGCGATCTGACGATCGCGGCCGACAATGCTCGCTTCGGACAGACCGGCCCGCGCGTCGGCAGCTTCGACGGTGGCTACGGGGCCTCGTACATGGCGCGGATCGTCGGCCAGAAGAAGGCGCGCGAGATCTGGTTCCTGTGCCGCCAGTACGACGCGCAGCAGGCCCTCGACATGGGTCTGGTCAACCGCGTCGTTCCCTACGAGCGCCTCGAAGCTGAAACGGTGCAGTGGTGCCGGGAAATGCTGGCCCTGAGCCCGATTGCACTGCGCTGCCTGAAATCCGCGCTGAACGCGGACTGCGACGGCCAGGCCGGACTGCAGGAACTGGCGGGCAATGCGACGCTGCTGTTTTACCTTACCGAAGAGGGACAGGAAGGGCGCAATGCCTACGTCGAGAAGCGCAAGCCTGACTTTCGGCGCTTTCCGCGGCTGCCCTGAACTCCGGCTATTCGATCCAGCGAAGGCCCGGTGAGCGATCTGCTGTCGATCCGCGCGGCGGCGCGCGAGGCTGGCGCGCGCACGGCGTTGCGCGCCGAGGGCCGCTCCCTCAGCTTTGCCGAGGTCGCGGCATTGGTCGAGGCTCGCATGGATGGCCTGCACGCGACCGAGCCCGCGGCGGTCGTGGGCGTCAACACGCTGGATACGGTGCTCGATCTCTATGGGCTGCTCGAAATCCGGCGGCCGGCTTTACTTTTGCACCCGCGCCTGACCGCAACGGAAAGGGCCGAACAGGTCGAGGAAGCCCGTCGCAGCGTCGCGGCGCTGCCTGCGGACGCGGCCGCGATCCTGCACACGTCGGGCACGACCGGACGCGCGCGCGGCGCCGTTCTGACGCGCGCAGCCCTGCTCGCCTCGGCGCGCGCGAGCGCGGTCAATCTCGGATGGCACGAAGATGACTGCTGGCTGCTCACACTGCCGCTCGCGCGCGTCGGCGGACTCTCGATCCTGACGCGTTGCCTGGCGGCGCGGCATGCTGTGGCGCTGGCGCCGGCATTCGACGCCACGCTGCTACCCCGGTGGATCGCCGAGCAGCGCGCAACGCTGGTGTCGCTGGTGCCGACAATGCTCGCGCAACTGTTCGACGCACACCCGGACTGGCGACCTCCGGCCCATCTACGTGCGGTGCTGGTCGGCGGCGCCGCGGCGTCGTCCAAGCTGCTGGCGCGCGCGGCCGCGCGCCGCGTGCCGATCGTCATCACCTACGGTTGCACCGAGACCTGCGCGCAGGTCGTCGCAACGCCCTACGCGCAGCGCTTCAACTCGGCCGCGTTCGGCGCCGGCCGTCCGCTCAAAGGGGCGGAGGTTCGCATCGACCAGGACCGCATTCTCGTCCGCGGGCCCATGTGCATGTCGGGCTACCTTGGTGGGCCGCCGCTGACCTCGGCGGATTGGTTCGACACGGGCGACCTGGGTGAGATCGACCCCGACGGCTGCCTGCATCTGCATGCGCGTCGTACCGACCTGATCGTCAGCGGCGGTGAAAACGTCTATCCGGCCGAGGTCGAGCGCGTGCTCGAGGATTGCCCGGGTGTTGCGGCAGCGGCGGTATTCGGCGTGCCCGACGAAACGTGGGGCCAGATCGTCGCGGCGCTACTCGTTGCCGATCGGTCGACGGCAGCAACGAGCGACGACTTGCGGAGCAGCGGCGGCCTCGCCGAGTTCCTCGCCACGCGAATCGCTCCGTTCAAGCGGCCGCGCCGGGTCGCCTGGGTGCCTACTCTGCCGCTGACACCAGCCGGCAAGCTCGATCGCGTGGCGCTCGCGGCGCTTTCTCCACTGCTGCAGCCGCTGCCTGCCTCGAATTCAGGGCCCCGGCCGTCTGGCGTTTGACCAGACCGGGGCTTCGGGCGCTTTCGGCCCCCACCGGGCGGCTGGCGTTCGCGATAATGCGCTGGTCTTCGCCCACCTGACCGCGCATGTCGCCCACTGCAGCATCGACACCCGTCATCGAGCCCGGCTCGCTGGCCGCCTGGGGCATCGCCTGCCGACTGCCCAGCCTGCTGGTCGCGGTCAGCCCGGTCCTGGTCGGAACCGCGCTGGCCTGGGACCGCACCGGCCAATTCGACGCGATGACCATGCTGCTCGCGCTCGGCTGCGCAGTGTTGCTCCAGGTGATTTCGAACCTGCAGAACGACGTCGGTTACACGGTGCGTGGCGCCGAGCGGACCGGCAACCGCACCGGCCTGCCTCGCGCCACCGCGAATGGCTGGCTGACGGTGGAGCACGTGCGCACGGCAATCGCCGTGTGCTGTGCGCTGACTGTTGCGCTCGGCCTGCCACTGGTGATCGAGCGCGGCATACCGGTGCTGGTGATCGGGCTCGGCTCGCTGGTGGCCGCACTGGCTTACATGGGCGGACCGCGGCCGATCGCCTACACGCCGTTCGGTGAACTGGTCGTGTTTGTCTTCTTCGGGTTGTGCGCCGTTGCGGGCTCCGATTACGTGCAGACTGGCAGCGTCGGCCTCACGACCTGGCTCGCGGCGATCGCGCTCGGCGGCCTCGCTGCGTCGGCCCTCGCCGTAAACAATCATCGCGACGTTGCGCACGACCGCAGCGTCGGTCGCCGCACGTTCGCCGTCGTGTTCGGAGCCCAGGCCTCGCTCGCGATGTACACGTTGAGCGTGTTCGGTGCGTTCGCGCTGCTGGCACCGATGGCGTGGCTCTCGTCCCCCGCGGTGCTGGCCCCGGTCCTGCTGGCGCCCGTTGCCCTGCGGCTGCAGCGCGATTTCGCCCGCTGCCCGCCCGGCCTCGCCTACAACCGCATTCTGGTGCGCACCTTCAAGCTCGAACTCGCGTTCGCCGCGCTGCTCGCGGTCGGCGTCCTCCTCGGCCGGTTCGTCGCCTGACCGTCGGGCACGGCTACGGAGGCCCGATCAGGGCTGTGAATCGTGCGGAGCGACCGCGAGTGAGGTCAACGGAGCGCCAAGAGCCAAGGTTGGGCCGGCGGACCGCAACGACAGCTGCACGACAGCGATATCCCAGCCGGTCTTGACCACCTTGGTCACCGCACGGCGCTTCATCGACGCGGTGCGCACGAAGTAGAACCGTCGACCCTCGATTGCGGCCAGTCGCGCCAGCCCGCGCCGCATCTGCGCATCAATGACGCCGACCGGCTCCTCGAGCGCATTGACCTCGGCGCAGACCCGGACCGTGTCGCCTTCCTTGCCGAGCAGGCCCGGCGCGGCGTGGTCGGCGCCGTGGCGCGGATTCCACAGCCAGCGCGTTGCGGCGGTCGCAACCCCGTGCTGCAGCAGCCATTCCGCCGCGCACACAATCATCTGCTCGTGCTGGATCTGGTTCAGGTGTTCGTGCGCCTGCTTGCGCACGCTGGAGAGGAGTGCGATGCCGCCCTCGACCGAATCGATCGGCTCCGCGACGACGCGCTTGACTCCGAGCAGCATCCGCTCCGCGTTGGACAGCACCCTGCGGCGAGCGTCTTCGAACGTTCCGAGTTCCAGCATCAAGAGAGCAGAGAAGGCGCGCGCAGGTTGTCGTTGGGCCGCCGCCGGTCGGCCGAGCGGATGCAAGTTAACGGGCTTTTCGGAGCGTGCGAAGCATCGCGCCTCGCCTGTCTTGGGTTGTTTCGCATCGGCCGAGTGGACGGTGTACGACGTTTCGAGCGCCGTCGGATGGGATGCATTCCCATTTTTCGCGCAACGGCGTCACCTATGATGCGCGGATGCTGACCGTCCATCACCTTGAGACTTCGCGCTCGCAACGCGTGCTGTGGCTGCTGGAGGAACTCGGCATCGAATACAAGCTGAAGGTCTACAAGCGCCACCCCCGCACCCGCCTCGCGCCGCCTGAACTGCGGCGCGTCCATCCGCTCGGCAAGTCGCCGGTGATCACTGAAGGAGACGAGGTTGTTGCCGAGTCCGGGGCGATCCTCGAGTACCTCGCCGAAGTGCACGGCGACCGGGCCCGCGGCGAGCTTGCCCGTCTGCAGCCGGCCGTCGGGACCGCCGCGCATCGGCAATGCCGCTACTGGATGCATTACGCCGAGGGCTCGCTGATGAACTGGCTGCTCATGAAGCTCGTCTTCGTTGCGATGCCGAAGCAGCGCATGCCATTTTTCGCACGGCCGGTGGCGCGCGCGATCTCGGCGACGGTCCAGGCGCAGCTGATCGATCCCAACCTGTCCGCCGCCAGCGAATTCATCGATGCCCATCTGAAGCAGAACCCCTGGTTCGCCGGCGACGCGCTGACGCTCGCCGATTTCCAGATGAGCTATCCGATCGAGGCACTGCTCACACGCGGCGGCAGCGAGCACAGGATTCCGCACGTCACGGCCTATCACCAGCGCATCGTGGTGCGCCCCGCCTATCAGCGCGCGCTCGCAAAGGGCGGACCGGCGGTCCTCGCGCTCTGAGCCATGCTGGTCACCGCCGCCTTCCTGCTGGCCGTCTTCGCCTACAGCCTCATCTCACGCCGCATCGACGGCACGCTGCTCACTGCACCGATGATCTTCACGGCGGCCGGTGCGCTGCTGCTGCTGATTCCGGGTGCCGAGATCCAGCTGCTGGTCGATCGCAAGTCGGTCCTGCTGATCGCCGAGGTGGGCCTCGTGATGACACTGTTCACCGATGCGTCGCGAATCCCGCTGCAGTCGCTGCGCGGCGACCGCAACCTGCCGGTCAGGCTGTTGAGCGTCGGCATGCTGCTGACCATCGCGCTAGGGGCCGCTGCGGCGCTGGTGTGCTTCGGCGGACTCAGCGTGTGGGAGGCCGGGATCATCGCAGCGATCCTCGCGCCGACGGACGCCGGCCTCGGCCAGGTCATCGTGAACAGCCGCGAGGCGCCGCTGCACATCCGCCAGGCGCTCAACGTCGAGGCCGGATTGAACGATGGCCTCTCGGTGCCCTTCCTGATGCTGTTCATTGCCTTTGCCGCGGCGCGCGAAAGCGGCGGCGCGCACACGGTCCTCGGCCGCTACCTGCTCGAACAACTCGGCTACGGCGCGGCGATCGGGCTGGCGGTCGGTCTCATCGGCGGCGCGCTGATCGGCTTCGCGCAGCGCAGGCGCTGGATCGCGACGGCGCTGACCCAGACCGCCGTCGTGGCCCTGCCGCTCATCTGCGTAGTCGCCTCCGAGGAAACGGGCGCCAGCATGTTCATCGCTGCCTATGTCGCCGGGCTCGCGGTGCAGCGCGGATTTCCCCATGTAGCGCGTCACAGCGTCGAATTCTCGGAAAACTGGGGCCAGCTGTTCAATTTCTTCGTCTTCTTCGTCTTCGGCCTGTTCGTCGCGCTGGCTGTCGGCGAATTCGCGCCGGCGACCATCGTCTATGCGGTCCTCAGTCTCACCGTCGTGCGGATGGTGCCGGTCGCGATCTCGCTGATCGGCACCCACATGAGCCGCGCGACGGTGCTCTTCATCGGATGGTTCGGTCCGCGCGGGCTGGCGTCGATCGTGCTCGGACTGGTATATCTGGAGCAGCAGGCCCGCCTCCCGAACGAGCCGATCATCCGGCACGCGGTGATGGCAACGGTGCTGCTCAGCATCGTCGCGCACGGGATCAGCGCAGTCCCGGGTATCCATCGCTATGCACGCGCGATCAGGGATCTGCCCGCGGAGGCGCCCGAACACGGCGGCCAAGACGCCAATCCGGCGGAGCGCGCGCAATAGGCCTCAGGGCCTTCCGCAACACACGGTTACAGATCTTTCGAGTTCGCACCGGATTTTCCGGCGCGCAGGCATCCGATGTCAGTGCGGTGCGCCGTAGGATCATTCCATGGTCGACCTCCGATTCACGCCGCGCCTGATTGCCCGCATCGCGCAGGCGCTGATCGTCATCACACTGGCTGCCGCCGAGGCGACCGCCGCCGTCCCACTCGGTCCGGAGGGCGCGCAGCACCTGCTGACACGCGCAGGCTTCGCGCCGTCACCCGCCGAGGTCCTGGCCTTCGCGCCTCTGACCCAGACGCAGGCGGTGGACCGGCTTCTGGCCGGCGTGCGCACGACAGCGAGCGCGCCGCCACCGCAATGGATCGGCGATCCGGTGATCGGGCCGCGCGAGTTCCGGTCGCTGCCCGAGGAGAGCCAGAAGGCGGAGCGCCAGCGCAATGTGCGGCGGAGCCTCGACCTGCGCCGCTGGTGGCTGGAGGAGATGGTGGGCACGCCCTCGCCACTCACCGAACGCATGACGCTGTTCTGGCACAACCGCTTCGTCTCCGCACAGCCGAAGGTTCGCTGGCCGCAACTGATGTACCGGCAGAACGTGCTGCTGCGGCAGAACGCCGTCGGCAACTTCCGCGTGCTGCTGCATGCGATCGCGCGCGACCCGGCGATGATCGTCTACCTCGACTCGGCTACGAATCGGCGCGGCCGGCCGAACGAGAATTTCGCTCGCGAGGTAATGGAACTCTTCGTCCTCGGCCGGGGCCACTACACCGAGCAGGACATCAAGGAGGCTGCGCGCGCGTTCACGGGATTCAGCCTCGACCCCGACACGCTCGCCTTCGTCTATCGCCCGGGCATCCACGACGACGGCACGAAGTCCGTCCTCGGCGTCCGCGGGCCGCTCGATGGCGATCGGGTGCTCGACGCCCTGCTCGAGGAGCCGGCTGCGGCCGAATTCATCGTCGGCAAGCTGTGGCTCGAATTCGTTTCGCCGCGACCCGATCCGGTGCGCGTCGCCGTGATCGCGACCCGCTTTCGCAGCAGCGGCTACGACATCCGCACAGCGTTGCGCGGGGTCCTGATGCAGCCGGAGCTCGTTGCCGCCGGTGAGGACGACCTGCTGGTCAAGTCCCCCGTGGAATTGCTGGTCGGGCTGGTCCGCCAGGGCGACGGACGCCTGCCCAATGCAACCGGCGCTGCCGTCGCGGTCGCAGCGATGGGCCAGAACCTGTTCTCCGCGCCGAACGTCCGCGGCTGGCCCGGGGGAGAAGCCTGGATCAACACGCAGTCGCTGCTGGTGCGCAAGCAATCGATCGAGCGTGCGCTCGCCAGACCGGAGGCGGCTGCCCGAGAAGCGCGCGCGATGCTCCCGAGCGCCGATGCGCCCCCCGCGGGCAACCCAAAGCAACTTCTCGAGGCCGCCCAGGTGATGGCGGCCGAGGTCGATCCCGCGGCGATGCTGAAGTCATACCGCCTGCAGCCGGAGCGGCCACTCGCCGCCGATGACATCCAGCGGCTCGCGGGCGGCCTCCTGGTCGTCGCTCCCGTGTCGCAGCCCGTACCCGGGACCCTGGCCTACGACGCGCTGCGCGCGTTGTTGCTGGATCCCGCCTACCAGCTCAAATGAACAACTGCCGCCCTCCGGGGAGCACGGCACCGATGAACCGCCGCCGCTTCCTGCAGTCCGCCGCGGTCGGCGCGGCCTGCTTCTCGGGCTGGGCGCGCGCAGCGACTCGGGATGCGCCGCCGCGGCTGTTGGTCCTGTTTGAGCTGCGCGGCGGCAACGACGGCCTGAACACGCTGGTTCCGGTCCACGACGGCCGATATCGCGACCTGAGGCCCAGGCTTGCGCTGGCCGAGAGCGACCTGGTCGCGCTCGCCCCGAACCTGCATCTGCATGGGTCTCTCGCGCCCTGGCTGCCACTCTGGAACACCAGCGAGATGGCCGTGCTACAGGGCGTCGGCTATCCGCAATCCGACCTGTCGCATTTCCGCTCGATCGAGATCTGGGATACCGCGTCGGCGAGCAGCGAAATTGTTCAGACTGGCTGGCTGACGCGCGTCGCGGAGAACGCGGCCGCGTTCCGCCGGTGCGCGGCTGACGGCGTCATTCTCGGCGCGGCGGACCTCGGGCCATTCACCGGTGGCGCGCGCGCGATCGCCCTCTCCGACGTCAGGCGCTTCACCGCGATGGCGCGGCTGGCATTGACCTCCACGGCGCCCGCGCAGGGTGCATTGGCGCATCTGCTGCGTGTCGAGAACGAGATCGTCCGAGCCGGAACCGAGCTCGGCCCGGTGCCGGCGTTCTCCACCGAGTTTCCGCGCACGCCGCTTGGGCAGGCGGTGCAGCAGGCGGCCGCACTGGGGTCATCGCGGCGCGTGCCGGTGATCCGCGTCACGCTAAGCGGCTTCGATACCCACCAGAATCAGCTCGGGGTCCAGGCCAACTTGCTGCGCCAGCTCGCGGAAGGCATCGTGGCGCTGCGCGGCGCGCTGGTCGAGGCTGGCGTGTGGGATGACACGCTGCTCCTGACCTACTCCGAGTTCGGACGCCGGCCGCGCGAGAACGGCAGCGGCGGAACCGACCACGGCACGGCAAACGTCCACTTTGCTTTCGGCCGCAGCATTCGCGGCGGTGTCTACGGCGAACCGCCGCCGCTCGACCGTCTCGACGCCAACGGCAACCTGCAGCACACGCTCGATTTCCGCTCGATATACGCGGCGATCATCGCCGACTGGTGGGGGCTGGACGCATCGCGTGCGCTGCGTGGCCGCTTCAACCCCGTCCGTTTCATCGACGCGCGGCACGCCTGAAGCGGCGGCTTGCGCCGACCTAGTGACGCGCGGCTTTCTCGCCCCAGAGCTGCTTCAGGCGCGCATCGCGACCGCAGTTGCGGCGGTAGATGGCGTAGCCGACGGGGTTCTTCAGGTAGTAGTTCTGGTGATATTCCTCGGCCGGATAGAACGGCCCCGCCATCAATACCTCGGTCACGATCGGCTGTGGGAACGGCTTGGCCTGCTCGAGCGCAGTCCTTGATGCAAGCGCGGCCTTCATCTGCTTCTCGTTCAGCGGGTAAATGCCGGTGCGGTACTGCGATCCGACATCGCAGAACTGCTGGCCCTTGACCGTGGGATCGATCGTGGGCCAGAACCTCTCCAGTAACTGCCCGTAGCTGATGCGTGCCGGGTCGAACTCAACCCGCACGGCTTCGACGTGACCGGTCCAGCCGGCCGAGACCTCCCTGTACGTCGGGTTTTCCTTGCGTCCCCCGACGTAGCCCGCGGTGGTCGAAATGACGCCGTCGATCCTGTCGAAGTCCGACTCGACGCTCCAGAAGCAGCCGCCGGCGAAGATAGCCGTCTCGGCTGGCGGCGTGGGCTGCGACCATGTCGCTGGCACTGCCAGCGCCAGCAGGCACGCGACCCACCGCACCATCAGGCGGTCTCCGGTTCGAACTTCAGGCACACGCCGTTGTTGCAGTAACGCTTGTACGTCGGCGCCGGTCCGTCGTCAAAGACGTGACCGTGGTGTCCGCCGCAGCGGGCGCAATGGTATTCGGTCCGCGGCAATATCAGTGCGTAATCCGTCCTGAAGCCGAACGCCCCCGGCAGGCTCTCGAAGAAACTTGGCCAGCCCGTGCCGCTGTCGAATTTCATCGCGCTCGTGAACAGCAGCTGGCCACAGGCCACGCAACTGAAGGATCCGGCACGCTTCTCGGCGTTCAAGACGCTGGAGAAGGGCCGCTCGGTGCCCTCGCGACGCAGGACACGGTACTGATCCGCCGTCAGGCGCTTCCGCCACTCGTCGTCACCGAGTTTCATCTCTCCCTGAACCGCGGGCGCCGCTTCGGACCGATTTGGGCCGACCCATGTCGCCACGCCACCCAACGCCAGCCTGGAAAGCAATCCGCGTCGTGTCATCACCGCCTCCTTTCGGGTGTTCGCACCTTGGTCGCAGCGACGCGCGGGTCCTTACTGCCACCGGCCGCGCCGACTACTCGGCAGGCAGCCGCCATGCCCTATAGTCACCGTACCGCTGTCCCGAAAAGGCCTGTCGCCATGCGACAGCACGGAACGGCGGAGGTTCAGGCAGAGATCATGACGATCCATCGTTTCTCGTTTCCAACGACCATCCACTTCGGTCCCGGCGCGCGCCGCCTCGTTGCCGATCACCTGAAGGAACATGAACTGCGACGCCCGCTGGTGGTCACGGACCGGGGGCTCGCGGCGCTGCCGCTGCTGGCCGAGTTCGTCCAGCTACTCGCGACCGCCGTCGACGCGAGCGTCTTCTCCGGAGTTCACGGCAACCCGACCGCCGCGCAGGTCGGCGCGGGCGTTGCTGCATTCAAGGCGCATCGCGCCGACTGCGTCGTGGGCTTCGGCGGCGGCGCCGCGCTCGACATCGCCAAGGTGGTCGCGGCGATGGCAGTGCACGATGGCGACGTCATCGAGTACGCCTGGGATCATCCCAACGTAAGACCGCTGGTGCACACGCTGCCGCCCTTCTTCGCACTACCGACGACGAGCGGGACCGGCTCCGAGGTCGGCCGGTCGAGTGTCGTGAGCGAGGACGACACGCACGTCAAGCGCGTGATCTTCTCGCCGAAGCTGCTCGCGCGAGAGGTGTTCGCCGATCCGGAGCTGACCCTCGGGCTGCCGCCGGCGGTGACGGCGGCCACCGGAATCGACGCGCTGACGCACAACATCGAGAGCTACCTGTCCCCGGCATACCACCCGCTGTGTGACGGCATCGCGCTCGAAGGCGTGCGCATCGCCGCACGGGCGCTGCCGCGCGCAGTACGCAACGGCCGTGACCTGCAGGCGCGCTCGGACATGATGATGGCGTCGATGATGGGCGCGATCGCGTTCCAGAAGGACCTCGGCGCCGTTCACTCATGCGCCCACGCGCTCGGCGCTGTGTGCGACCTGCATCACGGTCTGGCCAACGCGCTGATGCTCGAGCCCGTCATGCGCTTCAACACCGAAGCCACGCCGGCGAAGTTCGCTGAACTCGCGCACGTCGCGGACCTCCCCGACGCTGCAGACTTCGTGCCGTGGCTGGCCCGGCTGAAGCGCGAGATCGGGATCCCGCCGTCGCTGGCCGCAGTCGGCGTCCAGCGTGATCAATTCCCGCGGCTGGTCGAGCTCGCGGTCAAGGATGTCTGCCACCAGACCAATCCGCGCCCGTGCGCAGCCACCGATTTCGAGCGGTTCTTCGAGCAGGCGTACTGATGAGCGCCAGACCCAAAGTCGGCATCTCGGCGTGTTTCTTCCACGCGGATCCGGGGCGCCCCATTTTCACCGGGAAGACACTGCAGTACGTCGAGCAGTCGATCGTGCACTGGGTGCAGTCCTCGGGTGCGCTGGCGCTGGTGATTCCCTCGCCCGAGGGATCGACTCAACGCGGCGACGTGACGCTCGCCGACTATGCCGACCTGCTCGACGGACTCGTGCTCGAAGGCGGCTCCGACATGTGGCCCGGCAGTTATGGTGAGGAGGCGATGCGGCCAGAGTGGCGCGGCGATCGCATCCGGGACGAATATGAAATCGCCTTGCTGCGCGCCTTCGTCGCGGCAGGCAAACCGGTGCTCGGAATCTGCCGCGGCCTGCAGGTGATCAATGTCGCGTTCGGCGGCACGCTGTACCAGGACATCGCGACACAGTTGCCCGGGGCAATCGAGCATCGCAACGCCCGCCTCTACGACCAGAACTTCCACACGATCGAGATCGTTCCCGGGACGCGACTGGCCGAGCTCTATCCACATCCCGGGTTCGCGGCGCCCGACCGTCCGCTACCGCATCATGTCGTCAACAGCGTGCACCATCAGGGCATCAGGGACGTCGCGCCTTTCTTCACCATCGAAGCACGGTGCCCGAACGACGGGGTCATCGAAGCCATTCGCTATGACGCCGCGCGCGGTCCGGTGAAGTCCTATCTGGCGGCGGTGCAGTGGCACCCCGAGTTTCACGACTGGAAGAACCCGTCGATCCTGTCGGGTGACGCCTTGCTCGCCGATTTCCTGAACGCCACGCGCGCCATCCGGCGCGAATCCGCTGCCGCATGCTGACCGTCATCAACCCCGCGAACGGCCGCGTCATCGCCGAGTTGCCCGACGACACCGCCGAATCGGTGGCGGCCGCCTGCGCGGGCGCACGCGCCGCGCAACCGCGCTGGGCCGCCGAAGTGCTGGCCGCGCGCCTCGAAGTGATCCGGCGCTTCCGCGGCGAGCTGGTGCGCGAGGCCGAGCGGCTCGCGGCCGTGCTGACTTCCGAGGTCGGCAAGCCGATCCGGCAATCGCGCAACGAGATCAACGGCCTGCTCGGTCGCATCGATTTCTTCCTGGCGGAATCCGAACGCACGCTGGCGCCACGCGAGGTCTTCGACCAGGACGGCATGCGCGAAACGATCACGCACGAGCCGCTCGGCGTCGTCGCCAACATCTCGGCGTGGAACTACCCGTACTTCGTCGGCGCCAACGTCTTCGTGCCGGCGCTGATCACCGGCAACGCGGTGCTGTACAAGCCTTCGGAATACGCGACGCTGACCGGACTGGAGATCGGCAAGCTGCTGCACCTGTCCGGGGTCCCGCAGGACGCGTTCCAGGTGATCGTAGGCGCCGGCGCCGTCGGCGCCGCATTGGTGGATCAGCCCGTCGATGGCGTCTTCTTCACGGGTTCATACGGCACCGGTGCGCGCATCGCCAAAGCAGTCGGCCCGCGCATGGTGAAGCTGCAGCTGGAGCTCGGCGGCAAGGATCCGACCTACGTCTGCGAGGACGTCGATGTGCCCTCCGCCGCTGCATCGCTGGCCGACGGCGCGATGTACAACACGGGCCAGAGCTGCTGCTCGGTCGAGCGCATCTACGTCCATGCGGCGATCCATGACGCCTTCGTCGAGGCCTTCGTGCGCGAAGTGCGCGGCTTCACGATCAGCGATCCGACCGACGAAGCGGCCTACATCGGCCCGCTGACCCGCGCGCAGCAGGTCGATGTGCTGGAGCGCCAGGTGACGGATGCGGTGTCGAAGGGGGCGAAGCTGTTGCACGGAGGACAGCGGCTCGCCGGGCCCGGAAACTGGTTTGCGCCGACCGTGCTGACGCAGGTCGACCACACGATGGCGCTGATGCGCGAGGAGAGCTTCGGTCCGATTATCGGCATCCAGAAGGTCGGCAGCGATGCTGAGGCGGTGGAGCTGATGAACGACACGGAATACGGGCTCACCGCGGGGGTCTACACACGCGAAGAGGCGCGTGCACGCCGCATCCTCGCGCGGGTCAACGCCGGGTCGGTGTACTGGAACTGCTGCGACCGCGTGAGCCCGCGGCTGCCCTGGAGCGGAGTGAAGAGCTCCGGCATCGGCCTCACTCTGTCGACCTACGGCATCGAGACCTTCACCCGGCCGAAGGCGTGGCACCTGCGCTCGTAGCGCTCGCGACGTACGCGACGCTGCGCGTCGCACATGCATCGCTCACGAAACTGCACGGCCGCTGCGCGGCCGCGACGTCGGATTCGGCGGGCTCGCTCCGGAGCGGCCGCGCGCTGCGCGCAAAACGGCTACAAGCAATGATGGAGCCAATGTGGCGGAAGTAGCTCTGAGAACTCAGGCGGTGCCACCGCCGGCGGCGCGGATCGTTGTGATCGGCGGCGGGATCATGGGGTGTTCGGTCGCCTATCACCTGAGCCTGCTCGGCGAGCGCGATGTGGTGCTGCTGGAGCAGGGACGGTTGACGTCGGGCACGACCTGGCACGCGGCCGGGCTCGTGGGCCAGCTGCGCAATCACGAGAGCATGACGCGGCTGATCCGCTACTCGACCGACCTGTATTCGCGGCTCGAGGCGGAAACCGGGTTGTCGACCGGCTGGAAGCAGTGCGGCTCGCTGGCAGTGGCGCGTACAGCCGACCGCATGGTGCAACTGAAGCGCACCGCGGCCGTGGCGCAGGCCTTCGGCGTGACCTGCGACGTGATTTCAGCGGCCGAAGCGGGTCAGCGCTATCCGATCATGGAAACTGCCGACCTGCAGGGCGCGGTCTGGCTGCCGGGCGATGGCAAGGCCAATCCGGCTGACCTGACGCTCGCGCTGGCCAAGGGTGCGCGCAACCGTGGTGTGCGCGTCTGCGAAGGCGTACGGGTGACTGGCGCGACGACGCTGGCTGGCTCGGGCCGACGTCTGACCCACCTCGAATGGAGCGACAAGTCGGGCGGCAGCGGCCGCATCGGCGCCGACATCGTCGTGCTCTGCGGCGGCCAGTGGTCGCGAGCGCTCGGTCGCAAGCTCGGAGTGACCGTGCCGCTGTTCTCCTGCGAGCACTACTACATCGTCACCGACGTCATCGGAGGTGTGCATCGCGATCTGCCGGTCATGCGTGACCCCGATGGCTACATCTACTTCAAGGAAGAGGTCGGCGGGCTGCTGATGGGCGGTTTCGAGCCGCAGGCAACCCCGTGGCTGCAGAGCGCGGAACACCGCGGCGGAATTCCTGACAACTTCGAGTTCCAGCTGCTGCACGACAACTGGGATGCGTTCCAGGTCCTGCTCGACAACGCGATGCTGCGCGTGCCTGCGCTGCAGGAAGCGCGCGTGAAGCAGTTCTACAACGGGCCCGAATCGTTCACCGCTGACAACAACTTCGTCGTTGGGCCGGCGCCGGGGATCGACAACCTCTATGTCGGCTGCGGCTTCAATTCGATGGGCATCGCGTCCGGCGGCGGAGCGGGCAAGGCACTCGCCGAGTGGATCCTCGCCGGCGAACCCACGCTCGACCTGTGGCCGGTCGACATCAGGCGCTTTGCGCGCTTCAACGGCAACGAAACCTGGCTGCCCGACCGCATCGCCGAGGTGCTCGGCATGCACTACAAGATGCCATGGCCGAATCGCGAACTCGAAAGCGCGCGACCGTTCCGCCGCCCGGCACTCTACGAGCACCTGCGGCAGCGCGGCGCCTGCTTCGGCTCGAAGATGGGATGGGAACGCGCGAATTTCTTCGCACCCTCGCCCGCCGAAGCGCGCATCGAATACGGCTGGAGGCACCAGAACTGGCACCCCTGGGTCGCGGCCGAGCACCGCGCCTGCCGCGAGGCTGTTGCAGTCTTCGACATGGGTTCGTTCGCGAAGCTGCTCGTGCAGGGACCGGACTCGCACGCGGCGTTGCAGTGGCTGGTTGCCAACGACGTGCCGTCGAGCGCCGGCGCCACGGTCTATACGGGGATGCTCAACGACCGGGGCGGCTACGAGAGCGACTTCACGATCACCTGCCTCGGGCCCGAGCAGTTCATGATCGTCACCAGCTCCGGCTCAGCGGTGCGCGACGGGGACGTCATCGAGCGCGCTCTTCGAAGCCGCGGTCTTCGCTCCACGGTGACCGACATTACATCGATGTATTCGATGCTCGCCGTGATGGGCCCGCGTTCGCGTGAGCTGCTGCAGCGCGTATCGACCGCGCGCTTCGACAGCGCTTCCTTTCCGTTCGGCACCTCGCAGGAGATCGATCTCGGGTACGCGACGGTGCGTGCGACCCGCCTGACCTACGTCGGCGAACTCGGCTGGGAGCTCTATGTGCCGGTCGAATTCACCGTCGACGTCTACGAGCGGCTGCAGGCTGCGGGCCGCGACCTCGGGCTGATCGATGCGGGCTACTACGCGATCGATTCGCTGCGCCTCGAGAAGGGATATCGCGCCTGGGGGCGTGAGCTCACGCCCGACATCAATCCCTACGAGGCCGGGCTTGCCTTCGCGGTACGGCTCGACAAGCCCGAGTTCCGCGGCCGGTCAGCGCTGCAGGCCCTGAAGGACGCGGGGGGCGCGGCGGCGGTCCGGCGTCGCGTCGTTTCGCTGGTCGTCGATGCCGCGCACACCAACCTCTGGGGCGGCGAATTGATCCTGCGCGACGACCGCCCGGTCGGCTTCGTCACGTCGGCTGCCTTCGGCCACACGATCGGCCGACCCGTCGCCCTCGGCATCGTCAGCAATGGCGATCAGCCGGCGGACGCGGCGTGGATTGACGCCGGCCGCTACGCGATCGACCTTGCCGGCGAACGCTATGCAGCAACGGCCTCGCTCAAAGCGCCGTACGATCCGACCTCATCGAGAACAAAAGCCTAGGGGCTCACGATGCTGGTCGGCGTTCCGAAGGAGATCAAGGTTCACGAGTACCGCGTCGGTCTGACGCCGTCGTCCGTGCGGGAAATGATCGCGCATGGGCACAAGGTGCTGGTGCAGACCGATGCCGGGACCGGCATCGGTGCCAGCGACGACGACTACCGTCGCGCGGGCGCGGAGATCGCGGCAGGTGCCGAAGAGGTGTTCCGGCGTGCCGAGATGATCGTCAAGGTCAAGGAGCCGCAGGCAATCGAGCGCTCGATGCTGCGAGAGGGCCAGATCCTCTTCACCTACCTGCACCTCGCGCCCGATCCCGAGCAGGCCGCCGATCTTGTCCGGAGTGGAGCGATCTGCATCGCCTACGAAACCGTCACTGCACCACACGGCGGGCTGCCGCTGCTGGCACCGATGTCGGAAGTCGCGGGTCGGCTCGCTGTCCAGGCCGGCGCGCGCTGCCTCGAGAAATCCGCGGGCGGAATGGGGATGCTTCTCGGCGGTGTCGCCGGCGTTGCGCCCGGCCGCATCGTCATTCTCGGCGCAGGCGTCGTGGGCACGAACGCCGCGCAGATGGCGGTCGGCACCGGCGCCCAGGTGATCGTGATCGACCGGTCGATCGACGCCCTGCGACGCATCGACGCGATGTTCAACGGCCGCGCGATGACCGTCTTCTCGAACCAGGACAACGTCGAGCGGGAGGTGCTGCGCGCCGACCTCGTCATCTCCGGCGTGCTGATTCCGGGCGCCGAGGCGCCGAAGCTGATCACCAAGGCGATGCTGCCGAAGATGAAGCCCGGCTCGGTCATCGTGGACGTGGCCATTGACCAGGGCGGCAGTGTCGAGACCAGCCGGGCGACCACGCACGCCGATCCGACCTACGTGGTCGACGGCGTCGTCCATTACATGGTCGCGAACATGCCGGGCGCGGTCCCACGGACGTCGACCTACGCGCTGAACAACGCGACGCTGCCGTTCGGGCTTCAGATCGCCGACAAGGGCTGGCGCCGCGCGCTGTCCGAGAATCCGCACCTCAAGGAAGGCCTAAACGTTGCGCTCGGCAAGGTGACCTACAAGGCCGTGGCGAAGGCTTTGAAGCTGCCCTACGCGCCGGCGGACTCGATATTGCCACCCTGATCGGCGGGTCAGTCCCGTTCACCGCGCCGCTCACCCGACAGCAGCGAAGTCCGAAAGTCCGACGCAGTGACGCTCGAGGTCTCGCTCGCCGTCTTGCTGGCGGCGCTGTTGCACGCGTCCTGGAACGCGATGATCAAGGGTGGACAGGACGTGCTGATGGACACGGCTGCGATCGTCGTCGGCGCCGGCGTCGTCGCCATTCCGTTCCTGCTTCTGGTGCCCTTGCCGGCGCCTGCAAGCTGGCCATACATCGTCGCCTCGATCGTCACGCACCTCGCCTACTACTTCTTCATGGTGAGTGCCTATCGATCCGGCGACCTGTCGCTGGTGTATCCACTGATGCGCGGCGTGGCGCCGCTGCTGACCGGTTTGCTCGCCATCGTCTGGATGCGCGAATGGCCGGGAACGCTCGGCTGGACTGGCATGCTGCTGATCTCGCTCGGCGTGGTCGCCCTGGCGTTCCGTCCCGGCCGGCTCGGGCCCGCACTTCATGGCCATGGCCGTGCAGTGACTTACGCGCTTTCCAATGCCGTGGTCATCGCCATTTACACGATTATCGATGGCAGCGGAGCGCGGCTTTCCGGCAACGCGTGGTCCTACATCGTGTGGCTGTTCGCGCTCGATGCGCTGCCGTTTTCGGCCTTCCTCTTTGTCACCCGCCGGCGTGAATTCATGGCTGCGCTGGCGCAACGGCATCGGCGTGGCCTGATCGGGGGCAGCCTTTCGGCGGCCGCCTACGCCATTTCGGTCTGGGCGATGACCCGGGCGCCAGTCGCATTGGTCGCGTCCCTGCGTGAGACCTCGGTACTGTTTGCGACCCTGATCGGCGCCCGCCTCCTCAAAGAGCACCTGACGCCGCGGCGCTGGCTGGGCGTTGCGGCGGTGGTCCTCGGCGTCATCAGCCTCAAGGCCGCCTGACGTGCCCTCGAGCCGACGTCGCTGTCGATTTTCTTTCCAGTGACGCGACGGCGCCTTTTAGCCGCGCGTCCAAGCCATTGATTGTCAATCGAATCCGAGGACTGGCACGATCGATGCACGCTATGACGCCCGCAAGTCCTTTCCATTCCATTTCCTCAGGCACTCAAGGGGGTGTCGACGATGAACCTAAAGAAGCTTCTGGTAGCAACAGCAGTGGCCGCGGCGGCCACTTCGGCTTCGGCCTCGCTGAGCGTGCGCGACTTTTTTGCCGACGCGGCGCTGACGGTCGACGGCCTGGGCGTCCAGGGCGCCGGTTCGGGGACGTTGCAGTCGACTGTCGCGTCGGGCTCGACGGTCCTCAAGGCCTACCTGTACACGCCGAGCATCTGGAATTTCAGTCCGGTCCAGCCCGTGACCTTCGAAGGCGTGTTGCTCAATCCGGCGTCCGGAATCACGCTGGCGCCGAACGTCAATCCGGCGACGACGGTCATGTATGACGTGACCAGCATCGTCAAGCCGATCATTGACGGTGGCCCGGGCGGCACCTACAACTTCCGCCTTCAGGAAATGGGCGACAACGACGGCTCGGTCCTCGTGGTCGTGTACCAGAACGCAGCGACGATGGGCGGTGCTGCGATCGTGCTGGATGGCGAACTGTCGACCACCGGCGACACGACTCAGCTGAACTTCGTCGGCCCGTACACGAGTGGTGACTTCATCATGTCGCTCGCGGACAGCTTCAGCTACAACGGCCCGCCGCCAACCGGCCAGGTCACGACGGTCGACGTGCAGACCAGCAGCAATCCGTCGTCGCGCCGGCTGACCAGCTGCGCCGGCGGCAATGACGACTCCGTGCCGCCTTTCGCAGCGGTCAACGGTCAGCTGATCACGGCCGGCGGCGAAGGCGACAGCCCGACGAACCCCGATCCGAACTGTACGGTCGCCAACCAGGACGACGAGCTCTACAACCTGGCGCTCGGCAACTCGGCCAACGCCTCGCCGTTCATTACCGCGGGTGATAACTTCCTGCGGCTGCTGACGCTCAATCCGAGCAACGACGACAATGTCTTCGGCATGTTCATCACGTCGACGTTCAGCATCGAGAACCCGAATCCGGTTCCCGAGCCTGCGACGCTGACCCTGCTGGGCCTCGGAGCGCTCGGGCTCGCTGCGCTGCGCCGTCGGCGCGACTAGTCGGGCCGCAATATCAAAAATGGCGGCGCCTTCGGGCGCCGCTTTCTTTTTGTGAGTGCATTCTCGCCTGCCGTGCCGCCCCGGGCCCTACACTCGCCCCATCCACGCACCGCGAACCCGATGAAGCCGAATTTCTACCTGCTCGCGCTGGCCGTCGCCGCGCTCGTGCTTGTCGGTCTGCCCGCCATGGCAGCCGTCACCGAAACCCTGCATCGTGATGAACTGCAGATGCCCAAGGAGTCTCCGGCGGCGGCAGAGCTTCGGGCTGGCATGCAGAAGCTGATCAACGGCGACCTCAAGGCCGCCGAAGCGGCCTTTCGCAAGGCACAGAAACTGGCTCCCAAGTCGCCCCAGCCGCTGATCGCGTTGGCCGACATCGAGGTACGCCGGCGCAATCCCGCCGGCGCCGAATCGTTGCTGCAGCAGGCACAGGCGCTGGCGCCCGACAGCGCCGGAGTTCACGTTGCACTAGGCCGCCTGTATCGCGGCCGCGGTGACTTCGATCGCGCTAAAGGGGAGTTCGAGAACGCGTTGCGCCTCAACCCGGCGTTGGTGCCGGCGCAAATGGAACTGGGCGATATCTACCTGCGACTCGGCGATCCAGCGCGGGCCGTCCAGCAGTACGAGCGCGCCGTCAAAGCCCGGCCGGACGACGCCGCCGCAAACTTCGGCCTCGGAGTAGCTCTGTCCGGGGCCGGGCGCACCAGCGATGCGATCGTAGCCTTTGAGAGATCGGCCAAACTCGCACCGAAGGACCCGGAGCCCCTGCGGATGCTTGCGCGGATCTACGCTGACGCGAAGCGCTATCCCGAGGCGAACACGGCGCTCGACCGGGCGCTCAAGATTGCGCCGAAATCGACGTCCCTGCAGATGGACCGTGCCGGCTTGATGCTGGCAAGCGGCGATAAGAAGGGGGCGCTGGCCGCCGCAGAAGCGGTGGTAAAGGCGCATCCCGACGACGCCGTCGCTTTGGGGCGTTACGGCAACCTGCTTGTGGCGGTCGGTGACAAGGCCGGCGCCCGGCAAGCCTACGGGCGGGCGCTGAAGCTGAACCGCGACGATCCACAGGTCTTGAACAACGCGGCCTGGCTCGAAGTCGAAGCCAAGGGCGATCTCGGCAATGCGCAGGCCTGGGCTCAGCGCGCCGCTGAGCTGCAGCCGCGCGATGCGACATACCTCGACACGCTGGGCTGGGTTCAGCGGGCGCGCGGCGATCTTGCGAAGGCCGAGAGCACGCTGAATCAGGCGCTCACCCTCGCCCCCAAGTCGCCGACGATCGAGTACCGGCTCGGGATCGTGCGGTCCGAACAGGGAGCGCGCGCAAAGGCCATCGAGTCCTTCGAGCAGGCGCTGAAGGATGGACTGAGCGGCGAGCCCGCCGAAGACGCTCGACAACGCCTCGCCGCACTCAGGAAGTAACGCTGCGCGGCGGGCCGCCCTCCTATGCCGCCTTGCGCGGCTCCTGCGGCGCGACGCGCTTGATGCCCATTTCCTTGAGCGTCTGCGCGACGGCCGAGACGACATTGCGCATCTCGTTGGCGTCGATCGCGCCGATGCAGCCGACGCGGAAAGTCTCTACCTGCGTCAGCTTGCCCGGATAGAGGATGTAGCCGCGCTCGCGCGCCTTTACGTAGAAGGACTTGAACTCATAGGCCGGATCGGCCGGCGCATGGAACGTAACGATGATCGGCGCCTGCACCTCGGGCCGCAGGAACGGCCGGAACCCCAGTTCCGCCATGCCGCCGATCAGGGTGTCACAGTTGTCGCGATAGCGTGCGAGCCGCGCCGGCTGACCGCCTTCGACGAGAAACTGGTCGACCGCGGCGCGCAGCGCGGCGACGACGTGCGTCGGCGGCGTATAGCGCCACTGCGTCGTCTTCTCCATGTAGACGTACTGGTCGTGCAGGTCCATCGCCAGCGAATGCGCATTGCCGGCCCGCGCCTCAAGAACGGCCTTGCGCGCGATGACGAATCCCATGCCGGGTACGCCTTCGAGACACTTGCCGCTCGCCGCCACCAGCGCGTCGAACGGCACGCGGGCGACGTCGATCGGCAATGCCGCGAACGAACTCATCGCATCGACGATCAGGCCCTTGCCGCGCCGCGCGCAGACCTCGGCGATGCCGGCGAGGTCGTTGATGACGCCCGCCCCGGTCTCGCAGTGCACCTGCGCGACATGCGTGATCGTTGGATCGGCGGACAGTGCGGCGTCGATGATCGCGGCGGTCGCAGGTTGGTCCTCGGCCACCGGAAGCTCGACGACGGCGCGCCCGAGGTACCCGCAGATCCGGATGATGCGCGCGCAGTAGGCGCCGTTGTTGGGCACCAGCACCTTGCCACCGCGCGGGACGATGGTGCCGATGGCCGCCTCGACGGAGAACGTCCCGCTGCCTTGCAGCGGCACGCAGGTGTAGTCACTGCCGCCGCCGACGATGTCGACCAGATCCTTGCGCAGGCTGGCCGTGATCGAATTGAAGGCGGCATCCCACGAGCCCCAGTCGCGCAGCATCGCCTGCTTGGTGGCCAGAGACGTGGTCAGTGGCCCCGGCGTCAGCAGGATCGGGTCGTTTCCGACGATCATGGAATCTCCTTCAGGTTCTGGCCGTATTGCGCCAGGACTGCGTGCGGCGGATCAGCCACCACTCGACCACGAACAGCGCACCGGTCACCACCGCAGACGTCGCCACGATCAGCGTCGCCATCGCTGCAGCGGAGCCGATCGCACCGGCCTCATCCAGTTGCAGGATCGAAATCGACGCCAGCGTGGTCCTCGGCGAATACAAGAACACAACCGCCGAGATCGTCGTCATTGCGTTGACGAAATAATACCGACCGATGTCGAGGATCGACGGGAGGCACACCGGCACCGTGACCCGCCAGAACGTTTTGTAAAACGGCACCTTCAGCGAGGCCGACACGGACTCGAATTCACTGTCGATCTGCTTCAGCGCCGTGACCGCGGTCAGATGGCTCGACGAGTAGAAATGCACGAGGGTCGAAAGCACCAGGATCCCCATCGTTCCGTACAGAAAATTGAGCGGATTGCCCGGCGCATTGAAGAACAGGATGTAACCGATCCCGAGCACCATGCCCGGCACGGCCATCGGCAGCATCGCCTGGAATCGGATCAGCGGCCTGAGCACATCCGCCCCGCGCGTCTTTTCCAGCCAGTAGGCCCCGGCGAAGGTGATAGTCGCACCGAGAACCGCGCACCAGCCCGCCATGACCAGGCTGTTCCAATACGCGTGCTCCAGACCCGCCTCTTCCAGTCCATAGGTGTAGTGGTTCAGCGTCAGCGACAGGTTGTACGGCCAGAACTTCACCACCGAACCGAAGGCGGCCATGCCGACCACGAGAAGCATCAACGACGACATGACGACCACGAGGAGCAGCAGCGCAACGTCGCGCCCGCGCGCGGGCCGCGCCTGATACGGGACGCTGCGCGCCGTCAGCAGGGCCTGCTGCTTCCGTTGCACGACATGGTCCATGACGAAGGCGGCCACCGCGGGCAGCAGCAGCACCAGTCCAACGACCGCACCCATGGAGAAGTTCTGCTGGCCAATGACCTGCTTGTAGATATCGACCGCAAGCACGCTGGTGTTGCCGCCGATCACCTTGGGCACGCCGAACTCCGATACCGCCATCGTGAACACGACCATGCTGGCCGATATGAGTCCGTACTTCGCCCCGGGCAGTGTGATCGTCATGAACTTGCGGAGCTCGCTGGTCCCGAGCGAATCCGCGGCTTCGTACAGACGGGCGTCCGAGAGCGCCAGTGCAGCCATCAGGATCATCGCCGCATGCGGAAAAGAGGCGAATGTCATTGCGAGCACCATGCCCGGCATGCCATAGATCGATTTGAGTCCGACCCACTCGAGGGCGAACTTGAAGGCGCCCTGATTGCCGAACAGGTAGATGAAAGCGATCGCGGCCAGCAGTGACGGGGCGAGGATCGGGATCATCGCGATGTTCCGCCACACCCCTTTGAACGGAACGCAGCTGCGCTGCATCGCGTAGGCGAACGCGAACGCGAGCGGGACGGTCACCAGCGTCGTCAGGGCGGCGAAGGTGAGCGTGTTCAGGGTCGACTGCGCCAGTGCCGGCGAGCGCACGTACTGGACGAAGTTGGCAACGCCGACGAACTCGCCGCCGGCTTTTCCCTCGACACTGCGCACCAGGATCACCGCCAGCGGAATGGTCAGGAATACCAGCAGCCCGAGCGCCAGCAGCAGCAGCCCGCCCCGCGCCGCCAGCGCCTCGCCCGCCAGCGCCAGGCGCGACGGCGCGCGTCCAGCTGCAACCGGCAGGACCGTGGCGCTCACCAGCCCTCCGGTTTCATGCCGGCCGCGCCTCTGTGACGAACACCCGCACGCGGTCGACGCGCAGCGCGAACTCCACCTCGCCGCCTTCGCACACACCGAGGTCGTGCACCTGGTTCAGTGAGTACGAGATCAGCATCGGCTGCCCCAGGCCCTCACAGCGCAGCTCGGCCAGACAGAAGGTGCCGAGGTAATCGATGCGCGCGATCCGCCCGCGCAGCCGGTTCGGCATCGCGGCCACGTTGCCCTCGACGTGGCGGTCCTCGGGCCGAACGTAAATGCGCACGTCCTCCCCGTCGCGGTGTTCGGTCATCGGCAGCGACAGCTCGATCGCTCCAACACGGTAGCGTCCTCCGCCTAGCGACACGCCTCTTAGAACGTTCACCTTGCCCAGAAAGTCGGCAACAAAGGGCGTGGCCGGCCGTTCGTAAACATCGCTGGGCGAACCGACCTGCTCGATGTGGCCTTCGTTCATCACGACCACGCGGTCGGCCATTGACAACGCCTCTTCCTGGTCATGGGTCACCATGATCGTCGTCACGCGCAGGCGCCGCTGCAGCTGACGGATCTCTCCACGCAGCCGCTCTCGCACCTTCGCATCCAGTGCAGACAGCGGCTCGTCGAGCAGCAGCAGGCTGGGCGAAGTTGCCAGCGCACGCGCGAGCGCGACACGCTGCTGCTGTCCGCCCGACATCTGGCTCGGATACTTCCGGCCCGCATCGGGAAGACCCACCAGCGTCAGCAGCTCCAGTACGCGCGCCGCGATGTCGCTGCGGGACTTGCGGCGATTGACGAGCCCGTATCCGACGTTCTGCGCGACCGTCAGGTTGGGAAACAGCGCGTATGACTGAAAGACGATGCCGTAATCGCGCGCCGCTGGTGGCGCCAGCGAGACATCGCGCCCGCTCTGCAGGATGCGACCGCGCGATTGCTGCTCGAGGCCGGCAATGATCCGAAGCAGCGTTGTCTTGCCACAGCCGGAGGGACCAAGGAAGCAGACCAGTTCGCCGGGCGGTACCACGAGGTCGATCGATTTCAGCGCGACGAAGTCGCCAAAGGCCTTGTGGATGCCCTCGAGGCGCAGTGCTTCGGCAGGCGCCTGGCTATTCATCGCTGCTCCAAAAAAAACACGCCGGGTCGAACGCGGCGGGCGCCCGTACCCGGCGGTGCTACGCCGTTCGAATGTTTACTTGGGCGCGGCCTTCGATTCGTAGCGCTTGCTCCACTCCGCGAGGATCTTGTCACGGTTCGTCGCAGCCCAGCCAAAATCGTTCTTCACCAGCCGGCTGGCATAGTCGGCCGGCACGTTGGGCAGCGGCTTCGACAGTGCCGGCACCGCCACGATCGCGAAGTTGGCCGCGTAAAGTGCCATCGCGTCGTCCGAGGCGGCCCAGTCCGAAAGCTTCTTCGCAGCATCGAGGTTCTTGGTGCCCTTGACGATGCCGATCGCCTCGAGGTCCCAGCCGAGTCCTTCCTTCGGAAACACCAGGTCGATCGGCGCTCCGCGCGCCTTCTCGCGGTTGGCCCGGTACTCGAAGGAGATGCCGACGACGTACTCACCGGCCGCCGCGGCGGCGCAGGGCCGCGACCCCGAATGCATGTACTGCGCGATGTTCTCGTGCAGCCCGTCCATGTAGGCCCAGCCGTCTTTCTCGCCCCACAGCTGCAACCATGCGCTGACGTCGAAGAAACCCGTGCCCGACGACGCTGGGTGCGGCATCACGATCTGACCCTTGTAGACCGGCTTGGTCAGGTCCTTCCAGGTCTCTGGCTTCGGGATGTTGCGTTTGGCTGCCTCGGCCGTGTTGAAGCAGATCGTCGCGCCCCAGACGTCCATGCCGACCCAGGCCGGCGGGTTCTTCGGATCGCGGTACTGCGGCGCGATGCGGGCGAGACCGGCCGGTGCGTACGGCTGCAGCATGCCTTCCTTGTCGAAGATCGCCATGCTGGTAGCGGCCACGCCCATGATCACGTCGGCCTTCGGATTGGCCTTTTCGGCCAGCAGCTTGGCCGTGATGATGCCGGTGGAGTCGCGCACCCAGACGATCTCGATGTTGGGGTTGGCCTTCTCGAACCCGGCCTGGTAGGCCTTCAACTGATCGGTCTCGAGCGCCGTGTAGACGGTCAACTGGGTCTTCTGTGCGCTGGCGCTGAACGCGACAGCAGCCAGCACGACCCCGGCCAGCAGGCGCACGGCGTGAGATAGCGGTTTCATCGACTCCTCCTTGAGAGCCCCGTTCGAAATCTTCTCTGGCAGTTCGTCACAGGACGGAAACGAACAGCCGGCAAAACTAGCGTATGTCGTTGACACTTCGGTGACGCGCTTGCACGGCTCTGTCTCGGCGTCCGGGCGCGGGCAGTCTACGCAGCGACAAAAACGGGTGTCAATTGTTTTTTGCAGATTGTCGACAATCTGCTAGGCTCTCGCCTATGGCCGAATCGAACGTAGTGCCCCATCCGACGATCGCGCTGCTGCGCTCGAACTCGCTCGCGACCGCGGCGCAGCAGGAGATCGAGCGAATGATCCTCGCGGGGGAGATCGGCCCGGGTGCAAAACTCACCGAAGCGTGGCTTTCCGAGCGGCTGGGCGTCTCGCGAGGCCCGATCCGCGAAGCGTTCCGGATGCTCGAGGAAGCGGGTCTCGTGCGCCAGGAAAAAAACCGGGGCGTCTTCGTCCGCGACATCCCGCACGAGGAAGCGGCTGATATCTACGACCTGCGCGCGGCGATGGACGAACTCGTCGGTCGACGACTTGCCGAAACGATCACGCCGGCGCAACTGAAGACCTTGCGCAGCATTGCCGAACGCATGGAGCAGGCCGTGAAGGCCGACGATCGCGACCAGTACCACCTGCTGAACCTTCAGTTTCACGACCGCATGGTCGAGTTCGCGGGCAACCGCAAGATGCAGGCGATCTACGGCAAGCTCGTCAAGGAACTGGCGCTCTATCGGCGGCGCAACCTCGTCGACGGCTCCGTACTGCCACATTCGGTCGCCGAGCACCGGGTCATTCTCAAGGCGATCGCCTCGGGCGATCCCGAACAAGCCGGCAAGGCGATGTACGACCACGTCATCGAAAGCAAGGAGCGCGCCCTGCGCGCCGCCAGCACTCCACGGCCCGTACGAGCGCGGGCCGCTCGCAAGGGATAGGATCCATGGGGACTATCGAAGTCAACGGCCGCCGGTACGCGCAGCCGAAGCAACCCACCGTCGTGGTCTGCGTCGACGGATGCGAGCCGGATTACATCGCGCAGGCAGTCGCTGCCGGCCAGATGCCGACCACGAAGCGCTTTCTCGCCGAAGGCACCGCGCTGATCGGCGACTGCGTCGTGCCGAGCTTCACCAACCCGAACAACCTGTCGATCGTCACGGGTGCGCCGCCCTCGGTGCACGGCATTTGCGGCAACTACCTGTTCGATGCCGTGAGCGGCGCCGAAGTGATGATGAACGACCCGAAGTGGCTGCGCGCGCCGAGCATTCTCGCCGGGCTCGCCGACGCCGGCGCCCGCGTTGCGGTGGTCACGGCCAAGGACAAGCTGCGCCGGCTGCTCGGACATCGGATGAAGGGTATCTGCTTCTCGTCGGAAAAGGCCGGCGAAGCCACTGTCGCTGAAAACGGCATCGACGATGTGCTGTCGCTGGTCGGGATGCCGGTGCCCGATGTGTACAGCGCCGAGCTCTCGGAGTTCATCTTCGCCGCCGGAGTCCGGCTGCTCGAGACGCAGCGGCCCGACGTCATGTACCTGTCGACCACGGACTACGTGCAGCACAAGCACGCGCCGGGCGATCCGGAGGCGAACCGCTTCTACGCGATGCTCGACCGCCATCTGACGAGGCTCGATGCGCTCGGTGCAGTGGTCGCGCTGACCGCCGATCACGGCATGAACGCAAAGACACGGCTCGACGCCAGCCCGAACGTCATCTTCCTGCAGGACCTTCTGGACGGCTGGCTCGGCCGCGAACGGGCGCGCGTCATCCTGCCGATCACTGACCCGTACGTCGTCCACCACGGCGCGCTCGGTTCGTTCGCGACGATCTACCTTCCCGCGGAAGGCATCGCCGACGTCGCGTCAAGGCTGCGCGGACTGCTCGGTATCGAGCTGGTGCTCGAGCGTGAGGCGGCTGCCGCGCGCTTCGAACTGCCCGCGGACCGCATTGGCGACCTCGTCGTCATATCGGAGCGCAGCGTCGTGCTCGGTACCGGACGTGCACGCCACGACCTGACGCAACTCGAACTGCCGCTGCGCTCGCACGGAGGCATCTCGGAGCAGCGCGTGCCGATCATCCTGAACCGCGCAATCGCCGGGCTCGATGCGAATCGCCGCTGGCGCAATTTCGACGTGTTCGATCTCGTGCTGAATCACGCGCAATGAGGACTCGATGAACGCGCCGGCGAGTCCACTCAGGAACGAAGCGCTGCGCATCGCCGGCGAGCGCGTCGTCACGCCGCGCAGCTTCGAGGTGCACTTCCCGTACACCGGCGAGGTGGTCGCGACGGTGCCCAAAGCCGGCGTCGACGACGTGCGCCGCGCGATCGCCGCAGCGCGCGGCTACCGCGCACGGCTGACGCGCCACGAGCGCTACCGCATCCTGATGAAGGCCGGCGAGATCATCGCCGCTCGCCGCGACGAGATCGCCCGCCGCGTCACCCTCGAGTCCGGCCTGTGCCTGAAGGACACCCTCTACGAAGTCGGGCGCGCATCGGACGTGCTGCTGTTCGCTGCCAACCAGACGCTGGTCGACGACGGCCAGGTCTTTTCCTGCGACCTGACGCCGCATGGCAAGAGCCGCAAGGTCTACACGCTGCGCGAGCCGCTGCAAGGCGTCATCACGGCGATCACGCCGTTCAACCACCCGCTCAACCAGGTGATCCACAAGGTGGCGCCGGCCGTGGCGACCAACAACCGGGTCGTGCTGAAGCCGAGCGAGAAGACGCCGCTGGCGGCCTACCTGCTCGCCGACGTGCTGTACGAGGCCGGCCTGCCGCCGCCGATGCTGTCAGTCGTGACGGGCGATCCGCGCGAGATCGCGGACGAGCTGCTGACCCACCCCGATGTCGACCTCGTCACCTTCACCGGCGGCGTGGCGGTCGGCAAATACATCGCGGCCAAGGCGGTCTACAAGCGCCAGGTGCTGGAACTCGGAGGTAACGACCCGATCATCGTGATGGACGACGCCGACCTCGACGAGGCGGCGACGCTGGCCGCGAGCGGCTCATACAGGAACTCGGGCCAGCGCTGCACCGCGGTCAAGCGCATGCTGGTGCACGCCGCGGTGGCCGACGAATTCGTCGGGAAACTGGTCGAGCGCACCCGCGCGGTGAAGTATGGCGACCCGCTCGATCCGGCCACCGACATGGGTACCGTAATCGACGAGGCTGCGGCCGTGGAGTTCGAGCGCCGCGTCAATGCGGCGATCACGGCTGGGGCACGGCTGCTGATCGGCAATCGGCGCCGCGGCGCACTGTATTCGCCGACGGTCCTGGATCGGGTCGACCGGGAGATGCAGCTGGTGAAGGAGGAGACCTTCGGTCCGGTCTCGCCGGTCATCCGTTTCGGGTCGCTCGACGAAGCGATCGCGATCGCAAACTCGACGGCGTACGGTCTTTCATCGGCGGTGTGCACGAACCGCCTCGACGTGATCACGCGCTGCATCTCGGAGCTGAGCGTCGGCACCGTGAACGTGCGTGAAGTCCCGGGTTACCGGCTGGAAGTGACGCCTTTCGGCGGAATCAAGGACTCGGGGCTCGGGTACAAGGAAGGCGTACAGGAGGCAATGAAGAGCTTCACGAACGTGAAGACGTATTCGTTGCCATGGTGACCACCGCGCCCGAATTTGCCGCTCGGCACGCTTGCAACGCGGGCCGGGCACGCAGGAGGTAACAACCGCAATTGACGACCTTGCTGAACCTGATTGCGGCGATTGCGCTGCTGGTCTGGGGCACGAACATCGTGCGCACCGGAGTGTTACGCGTCTACGGGGCGGGCCTGCGCCAGGTGCTTCGACGCAGCATGAACGGCCAGAGCACTGCCTTCCTCGCCGGCCTCGCGGTCACGGGGCTGCTGCAGAGCTCTACCGCGACCGCACTGCTGACCTCATCCTTCGTTGCGCAGGGACTGCTGACGACTGCGGCCGCGCTCGCGGTCATGCTCGGCGCAGACGTCGGCACGGCCGCCATGGTTCAGGTCCTGTCGCTCAACCTGAAGTGGCTGGCGCCGCTGGCGATCACGGTCGGCGTCGTCGTCTACCTGTCACGCCGTAACGAGCGCGCAGGCCAGATCGGCCGGATCGTCCTCGGCTTCGGCGTGATGATCCTTGCGTTGCAGCTGATCAGCGCAGCCACCGCACCCCTGGCGCACGGCGCAGGCGTGAAGACGCTCTTCGCGCAGATTTCGGGCGACATTCTGCTCGACGTCGTGATCGGCGCCGTCTTCGCGATCCTGTGCTACTCGAGCCTCGCCGTCGTGCTGCTGGTCGCCACGCTGGCCGGCTCGAACGTGCTGCCGGCTCACGTCGCGATCTCGCTCGTCCTCGGGGCAAATCTCGGCAGCGGCGTGCTGGCGATGCTGACAACCTGGCGCTCGGATGCCGTCACCCGCCGCGCGCCGCTCGGCAATTTCATCTTCAAGGCCGCCGGCGTCGCGCTGGCGCTGGCGCTGCTGCCGTTTGTGACGCCGTGGTTGCGCCAGGTGGAGATGAACGCGCGCGACCTCGTGGTGATCTTCCACCTGGGCTTCAACGTCGTGCTGGCGCTGGCCTTCATGCACTTCACCGGTAAGGTGGCGGAACTGGCCGAGAAATGGCTGCCCGACAGCCGGTCCACTGAAAACGGCGCGCAGCCGCGCTACCTCGACCCGGTTGCGCTCGCCACCCCGGCACTGGCGCTCGGCAACGCCGCGCGCGAGGCGATCCGGCTGGCCGACACGGTGCAGGACATGCTGGCGGGGCTGCTGACCGTGCTGCGCAACAACGACGCGCAGCTCGCCGATGCTCTCCGTCGACGCGATGACGAGATCGACCGCCTGTATTCGGCGATCAAGCGCTACCTGGCGCAGGTGAGCCGCGAAGCGCTGGACGCCGGCGAGTCGCGCCGCTGGACCGAGGTGATCCAGTTCACGATCAACATGGAACACGTCGGCGACATCATCGAGCGTGGGTTGCTCGACGTGGCCGAGCGCAAGATCCGGCACGGCCTGTCGTTTTCGGATGCCGGCATCGCCGAGATCACCGACCTGCACGCGCGCCTGGTTGCCAATCTGCAGCTCACGGTGGCGGTGTTCCTGAACGGCGACCTGAAATCGGCCCAGTCGCTGATGTCCGAGAAGGTTGCTTTCCGCGAGCTCGAGATGCGCTATGCGGATCAGCACCTGCTGCGGCTGTCGGACAACACGCGCCAGTCGATCGAGACCAGTTCACTGCACCTCGACCTGCTGGCGGACTTCAAGCGGATCAATTCACTGTTCTGTTCGGTCGCTTACCCGATCCTCGAATCCGCGGGGGTCCTGTCCAAGACCCGTCTGCTCGGCGAGGCGGCCCCGGTGTTCCCGACCAACGAAACGCGCACGACCTGAATGGGACTTTCCATCGACGAAGTCGCGGCGCTCTTTGCCGCCAAGGGTCATCGCATGTACAGCGGCGAGCCGGTCACGCAACTGCAGCATGCGCTGCAGTGTGCGCAACTCGCCGAGCGGGATGGCGCGTCGGACGAGCTCGTCGTCGCCGCATTCCTGCACGACGTCGGGCACCTGATCAACGACCAGGGCGAGACGCCGACGCTGCGCGGCGTCGACGATCGCCACGAGTACGTTGCGCTGCCCTTTCTGCGCGACGCCTTCGGCGACGCGGTGCTGCAGCCGATCCGCCTGCACGTCGATGCCAAGCGCTACCTGTGTGCGCGTGGCGATGGCCGCATCAGCGGCGTCGAGTACTGGGCACAACTCTCGGCAGACTCAAAACGCAGCCTCGAATTGCAGGGTGGCATCTTCAGCGATGCCGAGGCAGGTGCGTTCATTGCGCAGCCCCGCGCCGCCGACGCGGTCCGCGTGCGGCTGTGGGACGATCTCGCTAAATCGTCCGACGCCGTTACGCCCGGGGCCGAGCACTACTTCGCGATCGCCGCCCGACTGCGGCGATAATTGCGGCATCCGCCCCTGGCGCAGTTTCTTGAGGTCTCATGAGAGCAGTGACGCTCGCGGCCGTCGTGCTGCCGCTGATCGCCGCCTGCACCAAGGCGCCCGAGGTCCAGCCGCCCGCGCCCGCTGCGCGCAAGGCGGAAATCGAATGGGTGCACGCGAGCGCGCCAGCGGATATCGACGGGGCGTTCGGACGCGCCCGCCAGGAGGCGCACCCCGTTTTCCTCTTCTGGACCGCAGCCTGGTGCCCTCCGTGCAGTCAGGTCAAGAGCACCATCTTTACCCGGACCGACTTCATCGAGAGGTCGCGCTCGTTCGTTCCGGTGTACGTCGATGGCGACACGCCGAGCGGGCAGTCGCTCGGCCGGCGCTTCGGCGTCAGTGGCTATCCGACGATGGTGCTGCTGCGCCCCGACGGCAGCGAAATCACACGGCTGGCGGGCTCGGTCGATCCGGCCAAGTACATGCAGGTACTGGATCACGGACTGGCCGGCGGAGCGTCGGCGCGGCAGGCGCTCGAAGCTGCGCTCGCGGGACAGCCGCTCTCCCCCGACGACTGGCGCCTGCTCGCGTATTACTCGTGGGAGGGCGACGACGACGGGCTGATCAAATCCGATGCCGCTGCGGCAACGATGTTGAAGCTCGCGCAGAGCTGTCCGCCGGCGCAGCGCGAGTCGGCCTCGCGGCTGACGCTGCTGGCGATCGCGGCCGCGGCGAAGGTGGCAGAGAAGAACCCGGGCAAGCCGGTCTCCGCCGCCGCGCGCGCCGATGCGCTGGCGAGCCTGCAAAGTATCCTGGCGCGACCGGACCTGATGCGTGAGCACTACGACCTGATCGCGCAGTACGCCGACACCCTGGTCACGTTTACGACTGCCGCGAAATCTCCGGCGCGCAAACAGCTGGTCGATGCACTCGACGCCGCGCTCGACCAGCTGGCGCAGGACTCCACGCTGCCGAACGCGGCACGCGTGTGGGTCGTCTCGGCGAAGGTGGATATCGCACGGATCGACAACAAGACGGGACCGCTGCCGGATGCCTTGCTGGCGCAGGTACGCGAGCAGGCGGCCTGGGCCGATCGATCCACGTCCGGCGTCGAAGAGCGGCAGTCGGTGATCACTGCGGCCGGATCGATGCTCGCGGACGCCGGGCTACTCGACGAATCCGACGCGCTGCTGGCTGCGGAGCTGACGCGCTCGCACTCGCCCTACTATTATATGGTCGAGCTTGCCGCGAACGCGCGCAAGCGCAAGACGCCCGAGGGCAACGCCGCGGCGATCGAATGGTCGCGCAAGGCCTACCAGGCGTCGCAAGGTCCGGCGACGCGTCTGCAGTGGGGGGGCATCTACGTCAATGCGCTGATCGAGCTGGCGCCCACCGACTCGGCCCGCATCGAGTCGACTTCCGCCGGCATCATCGACGAAGCGGCGCAGCTGCCGGACGGATTCTCCGGACGCAGCCGCCGCTCGCTCGAGCGCCTCAGCACACGCCTGCAGAAGTGGAACGGCAACCATCGCCACGACGCGACCCTGGTCCGGCTGCACGAGAAGATGGCCGACGTCTGCACATCAACTGTCGTCGAGGCCGGCGACCGCGCCGCATGCGAGCAACTGTTTACCACCGGCAAGCCCGGTAAACACGCGTGAGCGGCCGCCGTCGCTACAGTGGCGCGTTCGCTCCTGAAGAGGTGCGCGAGTTCGTCCCGTTTGCGCAGGAACTGCTTGGCACAGCGGCCACAGCGATCCGCCGCTATTTCATGTCCGGCACCGCGGTCGCGACCAAGTCAGACGCGTCGCCGGTCACGCTCGCGGACCGCACTGCCGAAGAGCAGATGCGTGCGCTGATCGAGCGTCGCTATCCCGGACACGGCATCCTCGGCGAGGAATACGGCACCAAGGCCGGCACTCGGTATCGCTGGGTGCTGGACCCGGTCGATGGCACGCGCGCCTTCATCAGCCACTGCTTCCTGTTCGGCACGCTGATCGCGCTCGAGCGCGACGACGGCGGCGGATATCGACCGGTGCTCGGCGTCATCTCGCACCCGGTGCCTGGACTTTCGCTCATCGGCCATGGGGATCGATGCACCCTGCATGCCGCGGACGGCAGCACGCGTGAAGTATGCGTTCGCGACTGCGAGCGACTTGCGGACGCCACCGTGCTGGCGACGACGCACTGGACCACCGGTGAGCAGCGCGGCCTGCACAGCGACCGGATCGAGCAGGTGATCCGCACCGCGCGGCTCTACCGGACGTGGGGCGATTGCTTCGGATACTTCGCGCTGGCGACCGGCGGCGCCGACCTGATGCTCGATCCGACGCTGGCGCACTGGGACGTCGCTGCAATCGTCCCGGTGGTCGAATCCGCCGGAGGCGTCGTGACGAGCTGGGTCGGCGGAGATCCAATCGCCGAACTATCGCTGATCGCGAGCGCGGGGCCGATCCACGACGAAGCGCTGCGCCTGCTGCACGCGCCTCAGGCGTAGTCGGGCACGCTGCTCGGCAACCTACTCGGCGCCTTGCCGCGCCAGCGATCGCCGGACTCGAGCACCAGCTGCGCCAGCGAGTGATGCCGCTGCATCGTCTCGCGCTGCCAGCGCGCGTCGTTTCCCGATGCCCGCACCCAGCCCTCAATCTCGTCAAGCGCATCAGCCGCACCCAGTTCACGCGCGTGCGGCCGGCACGCGTCGAGCGTGCGCAGCACCGCAAGGTGCAGCGCTGCCGATTCGCCGGTGATGCTGTCGAGCACCTGCCCTTCGAGCCCGAAGCGGCATGCCTGGAAGCGGTTGTAGTTGTAGGCGAGATAGAGCTCCTCGCTGATCTCGTCGTTGCGCTCGAGCAGCATCGCGCAGATGGCTTGCAGGTAGGCCGCAAGCGCCGCGGCGCGCTCGACCGTCAGCGGCGTGTCGAAGACTCGGACCTCGATCGTCCCATATTCGGGTTTAGGGCGGATGTCCCAGTAAAAGTCCTTCATGCTTTCGACCACGCCGAGGCCGCGCAGCTTGTTGAAGTAGCGCTCGAACGCCGGCCAGTCGGTCAGGAACGGCGCACGTCCCGAGAGCGGAAACGCATAGATGCTGTTGAGTCGCGAACAGTCGAACGAGGTGTCGACGCCCTGGTAGTACGGACTGCTTGCGGCAAGTGCGATGAACTGCGGGATGTACGCCGAAAGGCGGTGCAGCAGCCGCATCGCCTGCGTGCCGTCTTCGCACCCGATGTGCACGTGCTGGCCGAACACGGTGAACTGCTTCGCCAGATAGCCGTACAGGCCGGCGACGTGCCGAAACCGCGGCCGGTCGTAGATCTGCCGGTCATACCAGCGCTGGAAAGGGTGGGCACCACCGCCGAGCACTTCGATGTCGAGCCGATCCGCCCCGGCAACCAGAGTGTCGCGCATCGCCAGCAGTTGGTCACGCAGCGGGCCGAACGTCGTGTGCACGTCGGTGCTCACCTCGAGCATGCTCTCGGTGATCTCGGGCTTGACATCGCCCGGGAACGGCTTGCGCGTAACCAGCGCAATCAGATCCGATGCCGCCCGCGTCAGATCACCGCTGCGCCGCTCGACCAGCTGCAGCTCGAGTTCGACGCCCAGGCTTAGCGATGCCGACTTCGTGAATTCCAGCGGATCGTTGCTCATTTGTTAATCCTCCGCGCGTGACGCTGCGAGATGAGCGCTTCGGAGCGGCCGTGCGGCGCTCACTGGACTACCTTTCTACTGAATGTCGTGCGAGCACGGCGCAGGGTTGTCCACGGTGGCGGGCGGTCGGCGCTTGCGTCGAACCGACCGGCCGCCGCGGTGGGCAACCCGTGTTCAA
>DATKAJ010000084.1:0-57814 GCA_035498175.1 Burkholderiaceae bacterium | reverse complement strand
GCTCTCGGGCGGGCAGAAGCAGCGGGTGAACCTCGCGCGGGCACTGGCCGCCGAACCGGACCTGATCCTCTGCGATGAAGTGACTTCGGCGCTCGATACCGTGGTCGGCGCCGCCGTGCTCGACCTCATTTCCGAGCTGCGGCGCGAACTCGGCGTGTCGTATCTGTTCATCAGCCACGACCTGCACACCGTGCGCGCCGTATGCGATGAGATCGTCGTCATGCAGCACGGTCGCAAGCTGGCGCAGGTGGCGCGCGCAGACTACGACCGCGGCCCGCATCACCCCTACTACGAGCAGCTGGCGCGCGCCGTGCCGGAACTGCGCCGCGGCTGGCTCGACGAGATCGACGCGCAGCGCGCGGCAGCGTGATCCGGGAAGCAACCATGACGCCCACCTTCCGCATTGCCGCGATTGCCGGCGACGGCATCGGCAAGGAAGTGCTGCCTGAGGGCCTGCGCGTGCTGCAGGCGGCGGCCGCGCGCTTCGACTTCGAGCTCGACATCCGCCACATCGAATGGGCAAGCTGCGATTACTACCAGTCGCACGGCAGCATGATGCCGACTGACTGGAAGGCCCGGCTTGCGGGAATCGATGCGATCTATTTCGGCGCGGTGGGCTGGCCGGCGACCGTTCCGGACCACGTGTCGCTGTGGGGGTCGCTGCTCAAGTTCCGGCGCGAGTTCGACCAGTACATCAACCTGCGTCCGGTGCGCCTGTTCGACGGAGTGCCCTGTCCGCTGACCGGTCGCAATCCGGGCGACATCGACTACCTGGTGGTGCGCGAGAACACCGAAGGCGAATACACGTCCCTGGGCGGCGTGATGTACGAGGGCACCGAGCGCGAGGTCGTCATCCAGGAGTCAGTGTTCTCGCGTCACGGTACCGACCGCGTTCTGCGTTTCGCATACGAGGCCGCGCGCACGCGCAGGCGCCGGCACCTGACGGTGGCGACCAAGAGCAACGGCATCGCCATCAGCATGCCATGGTGGGACTCGCGTGCCGATGCGATCGGGCGCGAGTATCCCGACGTCACCGTCGACAAGCAGCACATCGACATCCTGTCGGCGCGCTTTGTGCTGCAGCCCGGGCGCTTCGACGTCGTCGTCGCGAGCAATCTCTTCGGTGACATCCTCTCCGATCTCGGCCCGGCGACCACGGGCACGATCGGCCTGGCGCCGTCGGCCAATCTGAATCCTGAGCGTGGCTTCCCGTCGCTGTTCGAGCCGGTGCACGGTTCGGCGCCGGATATCTACGGCAGGAACATCGCCAACCCGATCGCGATGATCTGGTCTGGCGCGCTGATGCTCGACTTCCTTACCCAGGGTCAGGGCGCCGGACGCGCCGCGCACGATGCAATCCTGCGGGCGATAGAGACCGTGCTCGCCAACGGCCCACGCACGCCCGATCTCGGCGGCAAGGCCTCTACGACCGACCTCGGGCGGGCTATCGCCGCGCTGGTTACCGGCTGAGATAGGCCTGTCGAACAATGCATTGCGCCACGCGCAAGGAGTCACGATGCCCCTGAGCCCGCAGCCTCGCGACCTGCTTCCCGGGAAGAACCTGATCGGCGCCTGGCGTGACGCGCGCAGCGGCCGTCGCTTCGACGTCAGTGACCCCGCGACCGACATCGCGTTCGCAAGCGTTCCGGACAGTGGTGCCGAAGATGCACGCGCGGCTGTCGACGCGGCCCACGCAGCCTTCCCTGCCTGGCGCGCGGTTCCGGCGAAACAGCGCGCGTCGATCCTGAAGCGCTGGAACGATCTGATCATCGCCCACCAGGACGATCTCGGTCGGTTGATCTCGCGCGAGCAGGGCAAACCGTTCGCCGAAGGCAAGGGAGAGGTTGCCTATGCGGCGAGTTACGTGGAGTGGTTCGCGGAGCAAGCCACCCGTGCCAATGGCGACATCATTCCGGCACCCGTCGCTGGCCGGAAGATGTTCGCGCTGAAGGAGCCGGTCGGCGTCGTCGCAGCGATTACACCGTGGAATTTTCCGGCAGCGATGATCGCTCGCAAGATCGCCCCGGCGCTGGCGGCTGGCTGCACCGTGATCTGCAAGCCGGCCGAGGACACGCCGCTCACGTCACTCGCGCTGGTCAAGCTGGCCGAGGAGGCGGGCGTGCCTCCCGGCGTGCTGAACATCGTCACCGCCTCTCGCCAGCAGGCCGCCGAAGTCGTCGATGTATGGCTCGACGATGCGCGGGTACGCAAGATCACCTTCACCGGCTCGACTCCGGTCGGCAAGCACCTCGCACGCCGCTCTGCCGAGACACTGAAGCGCCTGTCCCTCGAACTCGGCGGCAATGCGCCGTTCATCGTCTTCGACGACGCCGACCTCGATGCCGCAGCCGATGGCCTGATGGTCGCCAAGTTCCGCAACGGCGGCCAGACCTGCGTGTGCCCGAACCGGGTGTTCGTGCAGTCGGCCGTGCACGATCGCTTCGTCGAGAAGCTGGCGGCGCGGATCGGCGCACTGAAAGTCGGTCCGGCGAGCGACCCGGCGTCGCAGATCGGGCCGATGATCAATGCGCGGGCGATCGAGAAGATCGAGCGCCACATTGGCGACGCGCTCGAACGCGGCGCGCGCGTCGTCACGGGCGGCGGCCGCCTGACGGCGCTTGGGTCGAACTACTTTGCACCCACGCTCCTCGTCGGCGCCGACGCGCGCATGGCCTGCTCCTGCGAGGAGACCTTCGGCCCGGTCGTACCAGTGACGCGCTTCGACACGGAGGACGAGGTGATCAGCGCCGCCAACGACACGCCTTACGGACTCGCCGCGTACTTCTACTCGACCGACGTGCGCCGGATCTGGCGCGTGGCCGAGGCGCTGCAGTCCGGGCTGGTCGGCATCAATGAGGGCGCGCTGGCGACCGAGGCCGCGCCGTTCGGCGGCGTGAAGGAATCGGGTTACGGGCGCGAAGGATCGGTGCACGGGCTCGACGACTACATGCAGCTCAAGTATCTGTGCCAGGGTCAGCTTTGAGCCGTCGACCGCAATATTGGGCACAGCCGAAGCACTGAGGCCCAAGGAACAAGCATGCGAGTCGCTGTGCTCGGCAGCGGCGTGATCGGCACAACGATCGCCTACTACTTGGCCCGCGACGGACACGAGGTCACCGTCGTCGACCGGCAATCGGGACCGGCGCTGGAAACCAGCTATGCCAACGCGGGCGAGGTCTCGCCGGGCTACTCGGCGCCGTGGGCCGGACCCGGCGTGCCGGTCAAGGCGATCAAGTGGATGCTGATGACACACAGCCCGCTGGTGATCTGGCCGCTGCTGGATGCCGCCATGTGGCGCTGGGGCTGGTCGATGCTGATGAACTGCACCGAGCGCGCCTACCGGTTGAACAAGAGCCGCATGGTGCCGATCGCCGAATACAGCCGTGACTGCCTGAAGCAGTTGCGCGCCGAGGCTGGCATCACCTACGACGAGCGCATGCAGGGCACGCTGCAGCTTTTCCGCACTCAGAAGCAACTCGACGGCGTCGGCAAGGACATCGAGATCCTGAAGGCGTACGGTGTGCCGTACGAGGTGCTGGATCGAGCCGGCTTCTGCCGCGTCGAACCCGCGCTGGCCGACACGCAGGAAAAGTTCGTCGGCGCGCTGCGGCTACCCAACGACGAGACTGGCGACTGCTTCAAGTTCACACAGCGTCTGGCAGACATGGCGCGGGGACTCGGCGCGACTTTCCGCTTCGACACCCGCATCGAGGCGATCGTAGCCTCGGGCGGCCGTGTGACCGGCGTGCGTACCGGGCGCGGCGAGTTCGTCGCCGACGCCTACGTCTGCGCGCTCGGCAGCTATTCGCCGCTGCTGCTGCGGCCGATCGGGATCGGCCTTCCTGTCTATCCGGTCAAGGGGTATTCGATCACGGTCCCGATCGTCGATGCGGCTAAGGCGCCGGAGTCGACGATCATGGATGAAACGCACAAGGTGGCCGTGACGCGGCTCGGCGACCGCATCCGCGTGGGCGGCACGGCCGAACTGGCCGGCTACAGCCTGAAGTTGCGCGAGGCACGCCGCGCAACGCTGGAACACGTCGTGACCGATCTGTTTCCGCGCGGCGGCGACATCGCGCGCGCCGAGTTCTGGTGCGGTCTGCGCCCGATGACGCCCGACGGTCCGCCGGTCATCGGCGGCACCCGCTATCGGAACCTGTATCTGGCGACCGGCCACGGCACGCTCGGCTGGACCATGGCCGCCGGCACCGGGCGCGTGCTCGCCGACCTGCTCAGCGGCCGTCGGCCCGAGATTCCGCTCAATGGACTGACGATCGCGCGCTACGCCTGACCGGCTAGAAGGGTTCCGTCAGTTCGGCTGGCTGCCCGAATACGAACTCGTGTTGCCAACGCAGCAGAAAGTCTGCCGCGACAGATTCGCCGCAACGTCGAAAGGATGTCAGGCGCCTGGAGGCGGTGTCGCTACCGGGGCGGCGAGCCCAGCCACCGCGAGCGTTATCGCCACCTCGCGACCGGGAAAGCCGGCGACACGGATCAGAGTGTCATAGGCGCCACCAGGCGCAAAGCGATCGTCAATCGTGACGCGACCCACGACCGTACGACTCGATTTCGGCTCGATGACCGTCGCCGCGGGGTCGAAGCTCATGGTATCGGCGCCCACGCGTTGGCCGTCACGGCTGAGCCACTCCCGACTTTCGATCGCCGCGTTCAAAGGTCGATCGTTGGGGTTGTCGAGCCGGAACTGAAACACGACGGTCTCGCCTGGCTTGCCCGAAAGCAGTGTCGCACTGGCGGTCGTGTTCGCCACGCGCGCCGGTGCGCTGACCACCGACTCCGCGAGCGATACGACCGCATTCATGTACTGCAGACTCTGCTCCGACAGCCGCGCATAGTAGTCGAGCTGCAACTGCAGCAGCTCGCTCACTAGAGAGCGTGTGTCGGCACCGCGCAGGCGCTCCGGATCGCGTGTTGCACGGCCGGCGTCCCGCAGCACGCTGCCAGCACGATCGAGCAGCTTCAGGTTCGCCTGCAGATTGCGGTCGAACAGCTGTTTCAGTTCTTCACCGATACCTGCCATGGCCCTACGCCTTTCTCTTCTTCGCGGCGCTCCGCCGTAACACTGCCTTGCGCACCGTCTTCCGCGTCCGCGGAACCGGAGGCACCGCGGCCGCTGCGGCGCTGCCCGCGGCAGTCCCGGCTGGCGGCGGTCCGCCCTCGGCTCCGTTGAACGTGTTATCCGTCGCCCGCGCCGGTACTGCACACGGATCCGTGCACTGCCAGTGCCGATACCACTGGAGTTCGGTGATCCGCTTGGGTACGTCGCCCTGGGCAAGATCGAGGTGCGGCACCACCGTGCGGTCCACGCAAAGCTTGAGTCTCACGCACTGCTCATAGGCGCCGCGGACCAGCAACTCGGTCGTGTAGGTCTCCCCTTCCTTCAGCCCCGCGGCCGGCACCGCAACCTGCAACGTTACCGACTGCCCGGCGTCGATCAGCGCCGCCGCTGGCGCGATCTGCACCTGTGCCGGCCCGAGGTTGCCCGCTGTAAACGTGAACGTGCGTGCCTGAGCCGACGTGTTCCTGACGGTGATCGTTGCGCGTTGTGTCTCGCCCGGGCAAGCGTGCCAGACGATCTCGGCCACGCAGTGCGGCGGACAGTCCTGGGTCGGTATGGCGCAGCATTCGTTCGCACCGGCCAGCATGTCGGCCGGCAGCATGTCTCCCACCATGCGGCCGGCGCGGCGTATCAACTTCAGGTAGACACTCGTTGCCGACGACAGCATGCCCGGCAACTCGTCGAGCATCACGTCGATGCCCTGCTCGGCCTTGCTGCCAGTCAGGTCACGCACATAGGCTTGGCTCATCGTGGGCTCCTCGCTTCAGTTCAGAATTAGCCGCGGGCTCTGCGCGCGGTGCCCGGCTCAGGCGGAATCGTCGATCCCTCGGCCACCTCGATCTCGACGCCGCACTCGGCCTTGCCGATCGAGAACGTCCCACGGTACAAGCGGTGTCGCGCGAGACGCTGCGGCAGCTCGAACTGCAGTGAGGTTTCAAGACTCTCGCCGGGAGCCAGCGGCTCACCCGCGCCGGCACCGACGAGTACCTTGGCGGGTTCCACCTCGGATTCGCCCACGAGTTGGGCATAGGCGTCGAGCGCCGCCTGATGACCCTGCGCTCCTTTGCGCGCCATCGCAACATGGAACAGCTGGGTCACTGCGGTGTCGAGCCCGAGTGCGACCAGGGCGACCTTCGGCAGAACGTAAGGAACGTTGCCCAGGTTGCTCACCACTGTCGGGACCGCGACCGTCGCACCGGGCGCTCCATACAACTCGAAGGTGGCCGGCGTGACCGTCACATCGCGGCTCTCGAGCACCTTCAGCACCACCTCACGCGCCTTGTCTTCGCCGTCGAAGGTCGCTTCGCCTGGGTATTCGCCAGGCGGCATGCGCTGATCAACGGTGAGGGAAACCGGCACCTGCGCCGCAGTGCCGCCCAGAAGTCGACCCGACACCTGGAGCGTCAGCGGTCGGTGGGGATCGCCCCATTGGCGATCCTTGAGCCGTACGAGGCCGGACTTGAGTTTGAGCTTGTCCGCCGTGGGATTGGCCAGCCGCAACATGCCGGCGAGTTGCGGCGGCCGGCCGATCAACACGAGACGCGCCGTGCCGATGACAAGCCGCCCGGGCACCGTTTGCGTAATCGCCATCGCCGGCTCCCGTCAGCGACAGCCGAGTTCGGCCTGCCGAGGGACGTAGGGCTCGAGGATCACCATGTTCTCGCCACATAGTGACAAGTCCATGAGCTTGATGCCCAGCAACTTCAGGCATACGTGCGTGTTCATCGGCATCGATACGCGTGTCGGCTTCAGGCCGATGTCCATGTCTATCTTTGGCAATTCCTTGACCGCGAGGTCGAGCCTGATCGTCGGCAGCTGCGTGATAGCCAGGCTCACGGGTTTGAGTTCGATGGGTGCGATCTCCTTGATCGCGCTGTTGATCTGAGGAATCTCCTTGATGCGGATCTCGTCGAGATCGAAGTCTGCCCCGCCGTGCAACGTCAAGTCGAACTTGTCAGGTATGCCCTTGCCCATGGATGGCTCCTCGCGGGTCGGATTCAGTGCACGGCAACGTCGCGCTGCCGATCGAAATCGAGCGGGATCTCGACGTTCGCCAGCTCGGCAATTCGCAAAACAATCTCGCCGATGCGCACATCGGGCGTCGAGGCGCCGGCGGCCAGCCCGATGCGGCACGGAACGCGTTCGGGCCACCAGTCGGAAGCGGACAGTTCGCGCTGCGCCTCCGGGTTCCATTGGCGCAGCATGTCGCGGCTGACGATGCAGTGCGCGCCCTCCAGGTGAAATGCCGGCACGCCCTGCGCCCGCGCCAGCTCGACCAGATGGCTCGTGTTCGCGCTGTTGTAGCCGCCCACGACGAGCAGCAGATCAAGCGACTCACCGAGCAGGTCGCGCAGGGCGTCTTGACGGTCCTGTGTCGCGGAGCAGACCGTATCGGCGCGGCGCACGCGCGCCGAGGCTTCCAGCTGGCCGTAGCGCTCCACAAAGGCGCTCCACAGGATTTCCTGAAGCTGCAGCGTTTCGCGTGCGAGCATCGTCGTCTGGTTCGCGATGCCTATGCGCTGCAGATCGCGCGCGGCATCGAAGCCAGGTGACAGGGCGCCGTCGAACCGCGCGCGCAGCTCGCCTGCTTCGGCCCGGCCGACAACGAAGCGTGCGATCAGTCGCGCGTCGGCAACGTCGCGCAACACGATCCAAGCGCCGCCGGCGTGCAGCGGTTCCGACAGGAACGGATCGTCGTGGTCGACCCGGCTCACCGTGGCGCGTGTCTCCTGATGGCTCGGCGCGCCGTGAATCACCGTGGTGTACCCATCCCGTGCGTATGCCCGCACGCGCTTCCACACCGTCATCACTTCGCCACAGGTCGTGTCGATCAGCTGAACGCCGCGATCACGCAGCCGCTCGAGCAGCGTCGTCTCGATGCCAAACGCCGGCAGCACGACCACGTCGTCCGGGCAGAGTTGCTCGATGGTCGTGCCGTCGGCGTAGCGCCCGCCGAGGTAGCGATAACCGATCGACTGCAGCCGCCGGTTGACCGAGGGATTGTGAACGATCTCATCGGTGAGGAACAGACGCGCCTGCGGCCACTGCAACCGCGTCTCATGAGCCAGCTGGATGGCGCGCTCGACGCCGTGGCACAGACCGAAGCTGCGCGGCAGGCGCAACTGAAGGGTGCCAAGGTCCACGCCGAAATCGTTCTCGCGAATGTGCTCTACGAGTCGGCTCGCGAAGACCTTCTCGATCTCCGGCCGCACAGCAAGCTTGAGTCCGAACGAGGTACGGCGGAACGAGCCCATCGGCTCCTCCCGGCCGAAAGGCCGCGGGTCAACATCAATTTTCGGCGGATGGGATTCGACCGTCAAGGCGCGGCGGGCAGGCGTTGCCGCCTTAGTGCTGCTCGCCGAGCGGGCTCCGCGCGAGCTGTACCACGGGCGGTACGAAGCGGCACAAGGTACCGTGCGCGGCCGGCTGATCATCGATCGCAGCGCAGACCGCCGGCCCCCGCGGCCAAGCAGCGTCGAACTCCGCCCACAGCGCGCGCAACTCGGGCCGGCGCGGACCGAGCGCGATCGCGAATAGCACGAGTTCGTGAAACGCGAGCAGCGCATCCATATCCGCCCGCAGGTCGATCGATCCGTCCGCTACGGCCGCATCCAGCAGGTGGCGACCGTCGATGACCGCGCGCAGCGTGTCGCCCGTGGTGGCGAGCCGGGCGGGCAACTCGCCGTCGGCCGCTGTGACCCGCACCGAGAGATCCGCCGCATTGGAACCCATGGCGACCAGGTGCAGCTGTGCTTCATCGAGAACGAACAGCGCCCCACGTCCAGCCACCGTCACCACGAGGCGCCGCGCGACCGCACCGCCTACTCCGAGCAGCACCGCAACCAGCCGCTGCAGCCAGCTGGCGAGTTGCGCCTCTGCAGGCGTCATGGCTCTCACCGCGTGTACTCCGCGTAGGCGAGGCCCCGCCCGGTGCAGCAGCTGTCCGCCAGCCGAAGCTCCGCCGTCGCCAGTCCGCTAGTTTCTCCGATGCGCGTGACCGCGGTCGAAGCGGCGTCGGGTGCGATGATCTCGAAGTACGAATCCACATCGACCGTCAGCTGCAACCGGTCGCGTTCGTCGGCGGCCTCCAGCACGATCGCACGCGGGCGGCGCGCCGGCCGGTCGGCGAGCAGCGTCGCCATGGCACCGGGCAGGCGCGCCGGCAGCACCGCCAGCTCATGCCAATGCCAGCGCAAGCGCACGGCGGGACCAAGGAAGACCTTGCGCAATCGTCCGCCGGTAACGACGAACACATAGGGCAGTGAGCCTGTTGTATGGGCACGATCGGTGCGCCAGTCGACGACAATGGTCAACGGCTCACCACCCTCGCCGAGCACATGCGCGACCAGCCATTCCCAGCCGAAGTCCTCGCCCCATCGAAAACGGCCAAAGTTGTGGTCGTGGTAGCAGAACCAGCTGCTGTCGATCTGCCATGACGTGCCGCACGCGGCGATTTGCCCCTCGGCTTCCAGGACGGGCACGATCCCCCAGCCGATGAAGCCGCTGCCAAACGGTGCGCCTTCAGTCACCAGCAGCGGCTTGGCCGCGGACCGCGCCACCAGATCGAGACGGAGGTCGATGTCGCGCGGCGCAATGCGCAGCGCGATCTGCCGACCGTCGAAGCTATAGGATGCCTCGTGTCCAAGAATCACCAGCGGTCGCGCCTGCACCATGCCAGCGCGCCACGGATGCGAGCGACTCGTGCCGTATAACCGGGACGGCTCGCCCGGCGCATGCACGACAAAAGTCCACTCCAGTACCGCGTGGTCGCCGCCGCCGGCAAGGTTGATATTTGCGATGGCGCGCGTTCCACTCGCTGCATGAAGCAGCACAATGTGATACCAATCCTTCCAGTCGCGCGCGGCCGCCGAAGGCATCGCTGGCACGCGCAAGGCCTCGACACGCTCGACGAGTTCGGCCTTCGACATTATCAAGACCTTGCCTTATCGGCCGAGCGAGCCGCCTTCGCCCAGTACGTCGTCGACGCTGCCACCACTGGTGGCGTCGTCGCCCACTTTCGGTGGCACCTCGGGGGCCAGTTGCTCGATCTGCGCGAGCGCCGCGTCGATCCGCGGCGACAGCGTCGCCAAACCGAGCAGCAGACTGGCGAACCAGCGATCAGCATGCGTGCCCAGCGTCGCAGCGAAGCTCTGCAGCTGCGAGTCGGGCAGCCGTACTTCGGCACTCGGTCCGCCGAGTTCGATGTCCGCGTCGGCGAGGCCAAGCAGCCATCGTTCCCAGATCGTCAGCAGTTGCCCCTGGGCCTGCGGACCACCCAGCGCCGCGCTGAGCCCAGAGGTCGCTGATAGACCTGACAGTACCCACCGCGGCAGCTGCGCCGAGGCAAACGACACGACTCCGTTCTTGAAGAAGCGCGTGCGGCCGAGCTTTTCGAGGCGCTGCGCACCGGCTTCGGTAGCGAGCTGCGCCTCACCCATTCGGCACACGGCGGTGAGCAGTTCAGCCACCAGCCAGCGCGCGGGCAGCAAGTCAAGCCCCGCGAGTCCAGCCACCAGGCTGTAGCTCGCCTGCGCCACTGAGCCAAACACGTCGCCTGCGTCGGCCGACCGCTCCTCGCCGATCGGCAACGCCACCTCGAGCGCGCATTCCAGCGCCGGCAGCGCCACGCCCGGCTCGCCGGCCGGCAGCAGCTTCAGCGTGATCGGCACCGCGGCCTCGCCGATACCGGGGAAGCGCAGCGCGCTGGTGAGCTGTGTGCCCTCGGCCAAGTGCGTCGGCACACGCAGCGTGGCCGTCAGCCGCACTTCCGAGCCCTGCAGCAGGTAGGCGTAGGCCGGCTCAATCCGGGCCGCAGCCGGCAGGATCTCACCGTCGCTCGCCACCCAGTCGTCGATGGTCGGCCGCACCAGTGCAGCGGCCATCATGCGATTACGCAGCGCGAGCCGCAGTGCCACCACCATGCCCGGGCGGGCTTCCAGGTCGGCGCGGGCGGACGGGCTCATCAGTGATCAGCGAGGCGGTCAGAGGTTACGGTAAATCACATAGTTCACCAACTCGCGCAGGAAGCGCGCGTCGGCCACTTCGCAGGTCCATGACTCGTCGGGGCGCAGGGGCGCGCGCTCGGCCAGGAAGTCGAGGTCGGCGAATAGCCGCGCGGCGAGTTCCGCATGAGTGCGCGCGATGGACCAGCCGTGCTCAATGCTGCCGCAGCGTTTCATCTCAGCAAGGATCAGCCGGATTTGCGCCGGCGTCTTGCGGTCGCGCGGGGTCGCGAGGATCTCCAGCAACTCGGCCGCCCGCGGACTTTCCCGCAGCACGTGGTTCAACATCAGCGTTCGCTTGCCCTCGTACATGTCGCCGCCGATCTCCTTGCCATAGGCCTGCTGTTCGCCGCGCAGGTTGAGCAAGTCGTCCTGCACCTGGAACGCGATTCCGATGGCCGCACCAAAACGGGTGATCGCAGCAATCGCCGGTCCGATCTCGCCGCCCCGCCCGATCGGCCACCCCACGATCAACCCGGCTCTCAGTGGCGTGATGAACGAGTACCAGCAAGTCTTCTTCGTGCACATGGCGAAGTAGTCGTCATCGGTCAGAGCAGCCGCATTCTCGTTGACCCAATCGAGTTCCATCGCCTGGCCCTCGGCACTCTGCCGCGCCATCAGCTCGATCTCGTGCAACAGATGCAGCGCCTTCGCGACGCCTACCACGGCGAGGTTCTCAAGCAGCAACCCAACAGACATGACGTTGGTCGCGTCCCCGGCGTTTATCGCCCGCGCGATGCCGACTTGGCGGTGCAGCGTGTCGCCGCCGCGGCGTGATTCGGAGCCGTCCTCGATATCGTCGTGAATCAGGAATGCGTTGTGGTACAGCTCCAGCGCCGTGGCCACCGTCAATGCCGTATGGCCCATGGCACCGAGCGCGCGTGCGGCCGCGATGCAAATCGCCGGCCGCAGCATCTTGCCCTGCCGGAACGGGTAGTCGCGCAGCAGCCGGTAAAGCCGGCCGTACGCACCGGCTTCGGCCGCCCGGGCGTCGAGGTAGCTGCCGATCTTTCCCGCAATGGCGGCGCGCACGCAGGACAGCGCATCGTTGATGATGTCGCGGTCGTACTGCAGAGCATCGGCGTGTTCGATGCCCATCGCGGCGCCTAGGTGGATGCGACCGTAATGCCAATTCCCGGTAGCGCTTCAATCCAATAGACGTCCGCGAATCCAGCCTGGCGGAACAAGGCCTGGAAATCGACACCCGTACGGTGCTGGACGAAGCCTGGATCAGCGAGCTTCGCCCACGCCTTGCTCATGTCATTGAACCACTTGGGCCCCGGGTCGGCGACGAAGGCCATGCCGCCCGGCCGCAGCATGCGGCGGAATGCGCGCACGGCAGCGGCACCGTCGGGATAGTGGTGGAAAGCCAGGCAGCACGAGATGGCATCGAAGTAGCCGTCGAACAGCGCCGGCGGATCGCCGACATCGGCCTGCACGAAGGCCATGTTGGAAACGCCGGCGCTTCGCGCATTGCGCCAGGCGGTCTCGACCATGCCGCGCGATAAGTCAGCGGCGACCACCTCGCCGTCCGGCACGAGCCTGGCGAGCGTGATGGCCTCAACTCCCGGGCCACAGCTGGGATCGAGGATGCGCGCGTCCGGCACCAGATGATTCAGCAACAGCCCGACCAGTTCGTCGAACACAGGCTGCGAAAAAGGCCTGACCGCCGCCTCGTAGTCATCCGAGCAATGATCGAATTCGACGACCGAGTCGTAGTGTCCCGGGGGCTTGTCCAGAAGTAGTGGCGCCGCCAGTGTCCGGGACACACCCGGCCCGCCGCCCGCGAGCCTCCGTGGCGCTGGGGGCTGGCCGAGCGTGTTGGGCCGGTACAGGCCCAGGCTCTTCATGAGCTGCGCCGGGCGAAACACATTGGCGCTCCAGGACCACAGGCCGTAGGTCAGCAGCGGTCCCAGTAGATGCCGCTGCACATCGAAGCGTTCCATCACCATCCCGTCCTCCGCGGCGATCATAAGGAATGAAGCCGGAGGGGTAAACCCAACAAACGTCCTGCGTGGCCATGCCGACGATGTCGTCGCCAGGTGCCGGAGCAGGCCGCTGCGGTCGTCGAGAGCGCACTTCAAAATTGAAAGGGCGACGCACACCGGCCACGAGCTACTCCCGCTTCACAATCGCAGCGACAACCGAAAATGCTGAACCGGCTTGCCCGACCGTGCCAGTTCAGTCAACGTCAGCCAGCGCGCGGCCGAGTGCAAAAATGTCGGCCCGTGCATGGTCGGCTCAAGCGCCGGCCTCCGTGGGTAGTCGAGCGCCCAGCCACCCGCTGATTCCGGCCGACATGACCCGAACGTCGGTGTAGCCCATGCCCTGCGCGCGGCGGGCCGCACTGGGCGCCTTCCGACATAGCATGTTGGAACAATAGAAGACCAGCGGGGCAGCCTTGTCCGCCGGCAGGTCCCCAACGCCATAGCCGGTCGGATCGAGATGCATCGCACCGGGAACACGAGCGCGGCGCCAGCTCTCCTCGGAGTTGACATCCACCACCGCGACCCGTCGCTCTTGCATTAACTCGTGCAGTTCACCCGGCGAGATCGCCTTTAGTCCCATTAGACGTGCAAACACAGTCGCTCCTCCCGGCCGGCATTCAAGTTCGTCGCGGCCTCACACGACATCGAATGTACTCGCGCATGGCCACCCCTCGACTCGACGGGTCGGATCAAGGGTTCCTGTGCAGCGCCAGGCGAAGAGACCCGGCCACGTCGTCTCACGCGACGACGGCGCTCACGCGTGGCCCTTGGAGTGAGGCAGTGTCGGCGCCTGCAACTCCCCTGTGACGCGAAGTCGGCTGACGACCGGTTCATCGATGTCTACGCGCCGGATGCCGACCCGACCTGTAACCAGGCCCCCAATGGCCACCGCGCCAAGGGCGAGCGCACCACAGTGAGTTTGTCCAGCGCGAGCGCGCCTAGGGCTTTCGTACCTCTCGCCCGGGCGGGGACATGACTGGAGCCCTCACTGCTGCGCAAGGATCCAGCTTGAATAGCGTCGCGAACTCGAATCGTTTCGGCACGACGCTGCAAGCACTGCCGCCGGAAACAGGCGAAACGTAGCCCGGCTCGGCAGCACACCGGGCGTCCGGTTCGTACTCCTCGCTTCCGAGGTGCGTGTTCCACCGCGAGAGGGAGCCCGCGCAGGGAATCCAAAGGCCGTTGACTCCACCGCCGGAGCGCAGGCCGATCGCAAAGCCCCAAAGCGCTGTCGGCTCGCCGTACGGTACCGGCGTCCAGACCTAACCGTGCTCTGCACTGCGCGCGGCTCCCGTGCCCATGCGGGCGGAGTCGGATTTCTCCCTGCAACCATTGACCGAACCGCAACGATTCGATGTCAGAAACATGACAGGCCGGACGGGTCAGCGTCCCCTGTCACAAAACCCGGGCGGGCGTGGTGGGAGAATGACTAATCTATTTCGGTGATCTCTCCCATGAACGCCATCAAGGAAGTCCGGAAGTACCTGCAGAGGAACCCGGGCACCGCAAACTCGAAAATCCTCGCGCGCCTCACGGCAGCAATCGCGGAAGAAGCCGAGTTCCCGCTGGGCGAACTGTACGGCCTGAACGCGGAGGCCTTCGACCTTGCAATGGAATTGATGAGCGACTGGCGGCTCGACCGCTACTATGCCGCCCGGATCAAGCTCTTCGACGCTGTGCTGACCGAGATTCCCGAGGCCACGCGCACTTCGTAGCTGGGGCGCGCGACGCGCGCCCGGAAGCGGTGCGCAAGCGGTTTGGCCGCCGTGACGTCGCGTTACGCCAGGGCGGCGACGACGAGTGAGGCGACGGCCATGCAGACGAACAGCGCACCAACGTACGAGCGTCGACCGGCCGGCGGGCCGGAACGGTCACCCGAAAGCGCGCCCGGCTGGCCCACCAGTGCGCCGAAAAGCATCGAATGCGGTTCGCTCATTCTGTCCATGGCGACTCCTGATTCGTGCGGGCCGTCAGGCACGGACCGAAGCACGATGTAGAAGGGGTACGGGTGGAGGGTAAAGATTACTTTTCCTCCGTGACAGCAACCATTCGAAATGAACGCCGCGACCCTGCCAATACTCCGATCGGCAGGACAATGGACCGTTCACGGTAGACCATAGGACTGAACTGCCAGATGCTGCAGGCCACGGCCCAAAAGACGCATGCTTATGTCGGCCCTGAACATGGCCTGATCTGCGGGTTCGAACTGGGCCCGGACGGCGAGTCGCGTTCCATCGGCATCGACGAGGTCGCGACCGCCGTCGCGTCGGGCAACCGTGTCGTCTGGCTCCACTTCAATGCCGCCAACGCCGGCGCGCGGCGATGGCTCGCTCAGCAGAGCTTCATTCCCCCCGACTACATGCAGCTGATCGAGGAGCACGAGACCCGCATACAGCTGACGGCGCTACCTTGGGGTCTGATCGGCGTGCTGTCGGACCTGGCCTATGGCGAACCGGTCGACCCTTCTGAGATCGTGACAGTGTGGGCTTTTGCCGCGTCGCGCATCCTCGTGACTGCGCGCAACCACGCCGCGAAAACCGCGGACCGCCTGCGCCAGTTGGCGAGGGTCCAGCTGGAGGCGACCAGCGGGCAGGCCCTGTTGCTGCGTCTGCTCGAAGCCCAGGCCGAGGTCCTGCGCGACTGGATCGCCGATGCCGCGCACGAACTCGATCACGCGGAAGACCAGATCCTGATCGGCAACGTGACGCGGCAGCGCGAAACCCTCGGCAAGACTCGGCGCCTGGCGATGCACCTGCGACGCCATTTCGGTCCACTGCGGGGCGTGCTGCAGAAGCTGCTGGCGGTGCCGCCCGAGCGGAACGGAAACATCGAGGCGGCCGCGTGGCGCACGCTGCACGAGGATCTTGCGTTTGCCGTCGACGAGGCTGCGAGCGTCTACGAGCGCGCCAAGCTGCTGCAGGAAGAACTGGCGTCGCGCCTGGCAGAGGCGACCAGCCACAACCTGTTCGTGTTGACGATCGCGACCATCGTCTTCCTGCCGATGACGCTGCTCACCGGGATATTCGGCATGAACGTCCAGGGCGTTCCGGGGGTCGGCGAAGGCGCGCCCGCCGCATCTTTCTGGTGGGTCATGCTGCTGATCGTGGTCGCCGGCGCGCTGACGTTCCTGCTACTGCGCCTGCGCAAACTGATCTAGGAATCTGTCACCGTCAGATCGGTGACAAGTCCCGCCGCCTCTGCCGGACCCGATTCGCCCCGCCAGCGCTGGATCGCCGCGATCCATGCCGCGGGTCGCTCCTCGACCAGCTCAACTGCGCCTGCGTAGACGGCTCCGCTGTTGCCATCAAGCGATACGACATCGCCTTCGACGAACTCGCGGCCCGCGATCCGGCAGCGACGCTGCGCCGGATCGATCACGAGATCGCTGCAGCCCACGACGCAGACCTTCTCAAGATGACGCGCCACAACGGCCGCGTGGGAGGTTCGCCCGCCGGAAGCACACAGCAGGCCGGCACATGCGGCAATGCCCGCGATGTCCTCGGTCGATGGAGTCTCTCGCACCAGGATCGGAATGTGTCCGGCCCTTGCGCGGCGTGATGCCGTCCCGACATCGAAGGCGATCTCGCCGATGGCGACGCCGGAGCTTGCAGAAACGCCGCGCGCGAGCGCCACTCCACCGCTGACACGCACCAGCACAAGCCGCGCGAGGTCGATGCCCTCGACGCGGGCGAGCGCCTCGGGCCGGGTGATCAGGCCCTCGCCTTCCATATCCAGCGCCATGCGGAGAGCCGCCCAGGCGCTGCGCTTCGCGGTGCGCGTCTGCAGCATGAACAGCTGCCCGTCCTGGACGGTGAATTCGAACTCCTGCGCATCGCGAAACTCCTGCTCGAGCGTCTGCGCGGCCCGCTCAACCTCCGCGTAAGTCTCCGGCATCAGCGCAGCCAGGGACGCAGTTTCGTCGGCACGATGACGGCCGCTGACAACGTCTTCGCCTTGCGCGTTGAAGAGGAAGTCGACGTACAGGGAGCGATCGCCCTGCGCCGGATCGCGTGTGAAGCCGACGCCCGAGCCCGACGTACCGCCCGCATTGCCGTAGACCATGCGCTGGATCGTGACCGCCGTGCCGGAGTCCTCGCGCAAACCCCTCAGGTGCCGGTACTCGCGCGCACGCTCGCTGTTCCACGACTCGAACACGGCGCGAATCGCCGCACGCAGCTGGTCGGCCGGCTGCTGCGGGAAACGCTGACCGGTCTGCGACTCGAAGATGCCGAGCGCGGCGTAGGTCACGTCCCGCAGCGCATGGAAGTCGAGCTCGCGCACGTCGGTCGCATCGGCCCGTCGCAATTGCTGGCGCAGCATCTCGTCAAACGGCGCCGGGCTGCAGCGGTGCACCACCTCCGCATAGGATTGGACGTAACGACGGTATAGATCCCACACCAGCCTCGCATTCCCCGTCAGCCGCAGGAGCCCGTGCACTGTCGCGTCGCAGAGGCCCACGTTCAGGAGGGTCTGCATCATCCCTGGCATCGACACCGGAGCGCCCGATCGCACGGATACCAGCAACGGCTTGCGGCTGGACCCGAAGCGAAGGCCGGTCGCGCCTTCGAGCTCCCGCAGCGGGCCGTTCAGGTCCGCCTGCAGCCGTTCCGCGGTGCCGACCGCGTCGGCCAGATAGTCGCGACAGTAACCGGTACCTACGACCAGCGCGTGCGGCACCGGAAGCCCCAGCCTTGCCATGCGCCACAGGTTGTAGCCCTTGAAACCGAGCGCCACCGCGTCCGGAGCGTGCAGTGGCTGCACCCCGAAGCGAATCGACAGGATCTCGCGTGTCGGTCCGGTTGCAGGAGAAGCGGAGGCGTTCATCCGTCAGGCCGCCAGCACGTCGCGCATCATGTGGTCGCGCATCCGCAGCCCGCAGTGCATCAGCGCATCGGCGGCCTGCTCCAGATTCTTCGCAGCCTCCGCGGTCATGTACAGCGCTCGGAAGTCGCCGGCGACCTGGGCGAGGGCGCGCTCGACATCGCGCTGCGCCTCGTCACTGCGGCGCTCGACGATCATGATGCGGTGGATCGCCGCCAGGAAATCGGACGTGTCCTCCCGCAGCCCCCCACGTCGCACATGCCGTGCGATCTCCAGCGCCTTGAGGTACTCCTGCGCACCCTGCACCACCAGCTGGCTCAAATTGCGCAGCGGCGCGTATGCCACGTGCTGACTCGCGTTCTGCGGCAGCAGTGTCAGATGAAACACCGCATCCTCGAGTTCGTCGGCGATGTCATCGGCGGATTCGAGAAGTTCGCGGAAGAAGACGCTCGCGTCACCCGGACGCTCGGCGTTGCGGGCGCGGTTGACCAACTCATCGGCGCGCGTTTCCCACTCCTTGGCTCTGCCCGAACAGTGCTTGATTCGCGTCGCCGCGTCCGGAAGCCGCCACTGCAGGATGCCATCACGTACGGCGGCGGCGAGTTCGACCACCCAGGCAGCGTGCTCCGAGGCCACGTCGAACAGCCCCTGCTGCCCCGAGCGAACATGGTTCAGGAACTCGGCACGTATGGCGTCCTGCAGGAACGATTCGGGCTCCGAGCGTGTCAGCGCCTGGGAGCAGGTGCGCAGCACGTAGCGCAGGTACTCGGTCGCGGCGGGTTCGCCGAGCAGTTCCTGCAGCGGACGGCCGGCGAGCGCCTGCCCGCGGAGGGCGAATTCGATCGCATCGTAGATCAGCTGCTCCCCGCCTGCGCGCAGGAAGCCCATGTGCCCGAAGTCGTTGTCAGCAGCCCAGTCGAGCAACTCGATCGCGGCAGACTTTGACACGAACGTCCGCAGGCGCTTGCGGGCACGGTTCCAGTCGATCAGAAACACGAGCCTCGAACCGAGGAAGGCCAGATAGTCGGCAAGCGCCTCTCGCTGTGGTGCCGTGTAGCTCCCGGTGCACAGATGGTAAGCACCGTCCTCGAAGTCCTCGTCATGCCGCAACCGCGTGTCGTCCCAGGCCACGTTCCAGCGCGCGAACCTGCGCTGCAGGAAGAGCAGCCGCTGCAGATGCACGTCGGTGTAGGTCAGCGTGACGCTGAGCCCTTCAACGTGCACGACCAGGACGTGTGCATCGGTCGTGCCGATGTCGTTCTGGATGACCAGGCGGTCACCGGTGCGCGTGGCCGTCGTGCCCAAGCCAGGATGGTCGAACTTCAGCGGTGCGGTGCGGTTGACGCCGGCCATGAAGGCGGCGATGAGCGGGCGGTCGTCGTCCGTGATGCCGTAGCTGCTCGCACCACCGATCGACTCGGTCGCGATGCGCGACTGCAGGCGGTTGAGCGCCTTGTGCGCGTCCATCACGATGATGTGGACGCTGTCGCCGCGCTCGCGCTCGCCCTGCGTGAGCTGCTGCACCTGCCGGCCGGTGATCAGATCGCCATCGACAGGACCCAAGGTCTCGCGCTGCGCGCTCAGCCGCGCTCGCAACGCCTCGGCGTCGCCATCGAGCGGCGCGAACATGGCTTCGACCTCGTTATAGAGCTGCTCGACGACCCTGCCGGCGCCCGGGATTCGCAGCGTATCTCCCCGAACTATCTCGGCCGTGGACACGACACCGTCGAGCCGTTCATCCGCGATTCCGCAGGCCAGACGCTCGGTACGCAGATCGGGCCACCATCGGGCCGGGTTTTCGCCGCGTGATCGCGCAGTCTGCAGCACGGTGAGCAGGTACTTGGCGCGATCGTTCGCCACCAAGCCTGCATTGACGCGCGCCGGCAGGAGCAATTGCTGCTCACCCAGCGTGTCGATGATTTGTTGTTTGGATGCCACGGCCGACCAGCCTATGAGTGCAGTTTCGACACATCGTGTTTCAGCCCTGTGACATCCGACGACGCATTGATGACGCGGTTGATTCAGATCAGCCGGCGATGATCAGTCGAACCCGCTTGTCATCATCGCCGCGCACCGAGGATGCCAAACTTCAGGCCGATTGAAGGAGCGGTCTTTGCATGAAAGCCATCAGTGAAGTACGCAGGTACCTGCAGGGGAATCCAGACAGCCCGTCGTCCAAAGTGCTCGCGCGCCTGAGCGCGACACTCGCCGAGGAAGGCAAGTTTCCGCTGCGCGATCTCTACGAGATCGACGGCGAGGCATTCGAACTGGCGATAGAACTAATGAAGGACTGGCGGCTCGACCGCTACTACGCCGCAGACATCCGCCTGTTCGACGGCGTCGTCCGCGGCGCGCCGCGAGCATTCGCTTCGGACGACGCGCTCGCCCCTGAAGCCTGACCGGGTCTCCGGCGAGCACCTCGATCACTGTCGCGGAAGGCGCAGCAGCGCCTCGCCCATCCGGATGCGCGCGCCTTCCTCGATCCAGTTCGAATCCCTTCAGAGGGGCTCTGCCGGTAGCGTCGCGCGGCTGGGTTGACGGCTGTGCGGTGCTGCGTCGCCGGTGCGAGTACGCCGGGGCGCCCGTGCCCGGACAAGCCACTACCGAACGCCGGCGAAAAGGTTCTCGAAGCGTGGACCGACCTTCGAGCAACCGGCGAACTTCAGTCTATCCATGAGGCCTGATCGCCGATATAGCTCCGCGATTTGCTGCAATCCTTCGAGCAGTTCCTGATCCGAAACGTCATCCCACTCGTAGCCCAACTGCAGGGCATAGAGGCGGAGGAGCCTTAGCGCCGCGCTCTGTCTCGAATCCATCGGTTCCTCTCGAGTGTCCTGCCCACGGCAACGCCGGGCTACGTGGGGGACATTAGGCCCCTCTTACCTGCGTTGCAGTACCGATGACCCATCGTGCACGTCAAACCGACTGCAAGAAAATACGAGGGACGGTAGTGCGCGCGTCAGCTGTCACACCAATTGCATCAAAGGCTAACCGTCCGGTGCATGAAGCTGTAACAAGTGGCAAGCAGTATGGATCGCGTCGGGCGATCGCCCAGAACCGGTCCGCTTCGGCCGCGCCGAGGTAGCCAACGCCGAGGGGAGCAAGATGAGTCTCAAGCTGAAGCCTTTGATCCTATGCGCCAGTACCGCCGCTGCGTGCTTTGCAGGCGTGGCACTGGCCGACGTTACCCCAGTGCCCGGAGCCAATCCTCGGCTGCCGGGCGTTTCTCTTCCGACGATCCTTTCCCCGGAGCTGGCACAGCTCGTGTGCGCCCAGGGCTCTATGCCGGTCGAAAATCCAGGCAACGGTGTGAAGTATTACGGTTACCGCGACGACCAGCCGAACCTGATGCCGCTGCCCTCGGCACCGGGCGTACTCAGCAACGTGGAAGCAAGCAAGACGGAGCCTGACAAGAACACGTACCTCGTCCTTGAACGCCTGACAGGTCCAGATTCGACGTACGACTATGGCCAGCGCTTCCTCTTTCAGGGACACGAGGGCCCATTTGCACTCGGCAAGGGTTACATCACCCGGATCAATCTCGACGCCAATGCCGCGCACCGCGTCACGGTGATCGCTACGAAGGAAAGCGATGGCGTGACGGACCTGCCGACGTTCGACGGTTCGACCTGGTATCCGTGGTCGGGCAAGCTGCTGTTCACGGCCGAGGGCAACGGCAGTACAACAGGCGGCGTGTGGCAGGCCACGCCGGGTTATCCATCCGAAGTCGTACCGTTGCTCGGCGTAATGGGACGCGGCGGGTACGAGGGCATACAGGCCGATTCCATGGGGAATCTCTGGATCGTCGAGGACATCGGCGGCGCAACCGTCGGCGGCGCACGGCTTCCAAACAGCTTCGTTTACCGCTTTGTTCCGAAGAGCAGGTATGACCTTACGAAGGGCGGCAAGCTTCAGGTACTCCAGGTGATCTCCAACGTGACGGGCCAGCCCATCGTGTTCCAGTCCTCCAGTGCCCTGACGCAGGACATCAAAGACCTGCATACGTACGGGAATGTCTTCAACACGAAGTGGGCGACGATTCACGATACCGACGTCGATGGATTTACCCCCTTTAGCGCCAACGCGCTGGCAAAGAACGGCAATCCCAACTTTGGCGACGCGAAGGGCACGCCATTCAAGCGGCCGGAAAACGGGGTGTTCCGTCCGGGCACACACTTCCGCGAGTTCTACTTCACGGAAACCGGTGATACGAACGCAGCAACCTCGGCCGCGCCGGATCATGGTGGCTTCGGCGGGATCCAGAAGCTCACGCAGGCAGATCCATCATCGGATGGCGGCAAGCTGACGCTCTTCTTCAAGGGCGACCTCGAGCACGCGGCTTTCGACAACATCGTGTTCTGGGATCGCAACCGAATCGCGGCAGTGGAAGACCGGGGCGACAGCCTGCACGCGGACGGCAAAGCGCTCGATTCCGGGTGGCTTATCGACACGCGCAAGAACTACGCCGACCCGGGCAGCAGGCCGGCCCGCTTCCTCGCTCAGGGTCGGGATCCGTCCGCGACGATCGACGCTTCGCTGCTCGGTTCTGCCGGCTTCATCAACGACGGAGACAACGAGATCACCGGAATCCACGTCTCCGACGGCGATCCCAGTGTCGGCGGCATTCTGGGCACCAAGATTCCACGCCCCTTCAGGGACGGCTGGCGCGTGTTCTATACGCAACAGCACGGAGACAACGTGACCTACGAGATCATCGGCGCGAAGAACCGCGACGGCCGCGATCGCGGCTGGGACGACGAGTAGAGCTTCAGGCCCCGCTCCGAATACTTCCGCCCGGAGCGATGTCTGGTAGCAGCGCGGTTGCGATCCCGACTGTGAGAGGAGGGGCCATAGGCCAATACGCGTCGCGGTGCGCTATCGGCCCCAAGGGATGCATCGGGCCGACGGCGTGAAGTTCATCAGACCGCGAGATTGAGGTGCTGGGGTGGCTGATGGGACTCGAACCCACGACAACCGGAATCACAATCCGGGACTCTACCAACTGAGCTACAGCCACCACTCGAGAAACTTGGCCTGCCCGACAGGAATCGAACCTGTGACCCTCAGCTTAGAAGGCTGATGCTCTATCCGACTGAGCTACGGGCAGATCGAAACTCGCCGGGTGCGCCCCTGAAGGCGCGTGGTCGGGGTGGAGAGATTCGAACTCCCGACATCCTGCTCCCAAAGCAGGCGCGCTACCAGACTGCGCTACACCCCGAGGGCCATGGATCATAGCATCGGGGTCGACGGAGTCCGCCTTCAGGCGGCCTTTTCGAGCATGGGTCCGACGCGGATCAGCCGCTCCGCCGGGAGGACAGCGCTGAAGGTGCTGCCGCGTCCAATCTCGGATGCGATTTCGAGGCGACCCGAGTGCCGCAGCAGGATGTGCTTGACAATCGCCAGCCCCAGTCCGGTGCCGCCGGTCTCGCGGGAGCGACTCTTGTCGACGCGGTAGAAGCGCTCAGTGAGACGCGAGATGTGCTCCGGCGCGATGCCGATGCCGGTGTCCTCGACCTCGAAGCGGCCCTCGGTCGGCGACTCGACCCAGCGCAACACAATCTCGCCGCCCTCCGGCGTATAGCGGATCGCGTTGGAAACGAGGTTGCCGAAGGCACTGCGCAGTTCGTCGCGGCTGCCCCGCACGAAGGCCGGCGGCGCATCGACGCGAATGCGATGGCGGCCATTCGACAGCACCCTTGCCTCGTCGCCGACTTCGCCGACCAGCTGCCGCACATCGATCACATCGTCGGGAACGACGTTCTCGCGCGACTCGAGCTGCGACAGTGTCAGCAGGTCCTCCACGAGCCGCGTCATGCGCTGCGCCTGCTCGCGCATCAGCGCCAGGTGGTGCTGCCGCGTCGCGGCGTCCTCCTGCCGTGCATCGAGCAGAACCTCGAGGAAGCCCGTGACGACGGTCAGCGGCGTGCGCAACTCGTGCGAGACGTTGGCGATGAAATCGCGTCGCACCGCATCCACGCGCTCGCGCTGGGTGATGTCGCGCGTGATGATGATCGAGCGCGCCGGTTCGAAATCGACGACGCGGAGTTCGAGCGCGAGCCCCGGCCGCGCCAGCGGCCGGATCGTCAGCGGCGCTTCGAAGTTCGCCGACGTCATGTAGCTGACAAAGTCCGGGTCTCGTACGAGATTGGTGATGCGCAACCCCTGATCGGCCGACAGCCGGACGCCGAGATGCTCCTCGGCCACGGGATTGCACCAGTCGATCTGCAGCGACGCGTCGATCAACACGATGCCCTCCGGCAGCGCACTGATGGTGCGGCGGAACCGCTCCTCGTTCTCGACCAGCCGGCGCTCGTTAGCCTCGGTGCCGCGGCGCTGCCGGTAAAGGCGCGCAAAGACATTGGCCCACAGACCCCAGCCTTCCGGGATCTCGTCGAGCCGCGGCGAGTCGAGCCAGGCTGCCAGTCGCGTTGCGTAGCTCATGTGCACCGCGAGCAGCAGCACCAGACCCGCGATCACGAGCCAGAGCGCGGCGACGGTGCCGAACACCAGCCCGACTCCCAGCGCGACGAGAGCGAGCAGCAGCAGGCGCAGCAGTGCCGGAAGAAGCAGCGCAACGAGAGCGGTCAGGCGCTCGGCCATCCAGTTAGTCTATCTCGCGAGCCGGCAGGCGCGCTCGGGTCGGAGCTCTGCGCGCTTACAGACCAAGGCGGAGGTCAACTTTCAGGCTGTGTCGACAGCCGGTAGCCGATGCCGCGCACCGTCTGCACCAGGTGCTGCACCCCGGTCGGCGCGAGCGCCTTGCGCAGCCGCAGGACATGCACGTCGACCGTCCGCTCCTCGATGAACACGTGGTCGCCCCAGACATTATCGAGCAGCTGCGCGCGGGAGAACACCCTTTCCGGATGGCCGATGAAGAAGCTGAGGAGCCTGAATTCGGTCAGGCCAACCTTCACCGCCTTGCCCGCGACCGTAACCTCATGCCGTGCAGAGTCGATCGCAAGCGGCCCGTAGGCCAGCGCTTCGCCGCTCAACTGCGGCGCACGGCGGCGAAACACAGCACGGATGCGCGACACCAGTTCGCGCGGTGAGAACGGCTTCACCACGTAGTCATCAGCGCCGGTGTCGAGCCCGACGACGCGATCGGCCTCGCTGCCGCGCGCCGTCAGCATGATCACCGGCAGTTCGCGGGTGCGCTCCTCCGTGCGGAGGTTCTTCAGCAGCTCGATGCCGGGCTTGTCGGGCAGCATCCAGTCGAGCAGCACCAGGTCCGGCAGCTCCTCGCCGATTGCATCGCGCGCGGCGCCGACGGATTCGGCGCGCCGCACGGTGTAGCCGTTGCTGCTGCAGGTATAGGCGACCAGTTCCTGGATCGCCGGCTCATCCTCGACGACGAGGATCGATGCACTCATCGGGTCCCTCAGTTGCCTGCGACCGCACGCTCCACCTCGTCCGGGGTCAGATGCCGTGCGTCGACCCCTTCCGCGATGAAGATCACATGTTCCCCGATGTTCTTGGAATGGTCGCCGATGCGCTCGATCGCCTTGGCGGCCCAGACGGTGTCCAGCGCGGCCGTGATCGAGCGCGGGTCTTCGAGCATGAAGGTGATCAGCTGTCGCAAGATCGCCCGAAAGTGCTCGTCGATACCACGGTCATCCTTAATCAGTGCAGCGGCGGCCTGGGCGTCCAGGCGCGCGAACGCGTCGAGCGCGCGGCGCAGCAGCGCCACGGCCGCGTCGCCCGCGTGGCGCAGGTCCGGAATGCGATTGATGCGCGTATTGCCGTCCTTCTCGCGCAGCCACTTGACCGCGCGACCAATCTTGCTCGCCTCGTCGCCGATGCGCTCGATGTCGGTCGTGGCCCGGGCGATGCCCATGATCATGCGCAGATCCCCGGCGGTAGGCTGCCGGCGCGCAATCACGTTGTTGACCATCTGATCCAGCACGGTTTCGAGTTCGTTGACTCGCTTGTCCGCATCGATCGTCTGCTGGGCCAGCTCGATGTTCGCCGTTTCCAGCGCGTCGAGCGCCGTGCGGACCTGCGACTCCACCAGCCCGCCCATCTGGAGCACGCGCGAGCGCATCGCCTCAAGTTCCTCGTCGTACTTCCTGATCGAGTGGTCGCCGGTTCCCATGATGTTCTCCTGTGCCTCGAAGGTCAGCCGAAGCGGCCGGTGATGTAGTCCTCGGTTTCCTTCTTCTTCGGCCTGATGAAGATCTGGTCGGTTTCACCGAATTCCACCAGATCGCCGAGGTACATATACGCGGTGTAGTCCGACACCCGTGCCGCCTGCTGCATGTTGTGCGTGACGATCGCGACCGTGTAGTCGGACTTCAGCTCGTCAATGAGTTCCTCGATCTTGGAGGTCGAGATCGGGTCGAGCGCGGAACACGGCTCATCGAACAGGATGATCTCGGGCCGCACGGCGATACCGCGCGCGATGCACAGCCGCTGCTGCTGCCCGCCCGAAAGGCTGGTGCCGCTCTGGCCCAGCTTGTCCTTGACCTCGTTCCACAGCGCGGCCTTACGCAGCGCCCACTCGACGCGGTCGTCGAGCGCCGACTTCGGCAGACCCTCGAACAGCTTCACGCCAAAGGCGATGTTGTCGTAGATCGACATCGGAAATGGCGTCGGCTTCTGGAAGATCATGCCGATCTTCGCGCGGATCAGGGCGACGTCTTCCTTCGAGGTCAGCACGTTCTCGCCGTCGACGTTGACCTCGCCCTCGGCCCGCTGCTCCGGATACAGCTCGAACATGCGGTTGAAGACCCGCAGCAGAGTCGACTTGCCGCACCCCGAAGGACCGATGAAAGCGGTCACCTTCTTCTCCGGGACCTCGAGGTTGATGTTCTTCAGTGCGTGGAACTTGCCGTAGTAGAAATTGAGCTGGCGCACGGTCATCTTGACCTTCTCGCTCGGCTTGAGCGCGCTCTTGGTGCCGTCCATCGTGTGCTCCTAGTGCTTATGGCGAAACAGCACCCGCGCCAGGATGTTCAGCACGAGCACGCCCACGGTGATGATGAAAACCCCGACCCAGGCCAGCTCCTGCCAGTTCGCGAACGGGCTCATCGCGAACTTGAAGATCGTGACCGGCAGGCTGGCCATCGGCTGGCCGAGGCTCAGGGTGAAGAACTGGTTCGACAGCGCGGTAAAGAGCAGAGGCGCGGTTTCGCCGGCGATTCGCGCCAGCGCCAGCAGCACGCCGGTGACCACGCCGGCGCGCGCCGCCTTCAGCGTCACGCGCCGGATCATGATCCACTTGGGTGCGCCGAGCGCGAAGGTCGCCTCGCGCAGGGCATTGGGGACCAGCGACAGCATGTTTTCGGTCGTCCGAACGACGACGGGAATCACGATCAGACCGAGCGCGACGATCCCGGCGAAGGCCGAGAACTGCCGTGTCTGCGCGACGATCACGGTGTAGACGAACAGGCCGATGACGATCGACGGGGCCGACAGCAGGATGTCGTTGATGAATCGGGTGGCGCTGCCGAGCCAGCCCTTCTGCCCGTACTCGGCGAGGTAGATGCCCGCCAGGATCCCCACCGGGGTTCCTATCGCGGTCGCGGCGAACACCATACCCACGGAGCCGACAATTGCGTTGCGAAGTCCGCCGGCGTCGGCATTCGGCGGCGGAGTGTCCTGCAGGAAGACGGCCGCGTTGAGTCCCTTCACGCCGAGCCACAGGGTGTCCCACAGGATCCAGATCAGCCACACAAGGCCGAAGACCATCGCCGCCAGCGCGAGCGAGAGCGCGATCGCGTTGATCACCTTGCGGCGCCGGTGCAGCGGCAGCCGGTAGTCGGATCCGGACGACAGAGGAAGCGCGCTCACGTCTTTGATCCCTCGTTCTTCTTTAGGCGCAGCAGCAGATACTTGCTGAACGACAGCACCACCAGGGTGATCAGGAACAGGATCAGGCCGAGGTAGATCAGCGAGGCCTCGTGTAGGCCGGGCGAGGCCTCGGCGAACTCGTTGGCCAGTGCCGAGGTGATCGAGTTGGCGGCCTCGAACAGCGACAGGCTGTTCAGCTGATTGAAGTTGCCGATGACGAAGGTCACCGCCATCGTCTCGCCGAGCGCGCGTCCGAGCCCGAGCATAATGCCGCCGATGACTCCGGCCTTCGTGTACGGCAGTACAACCCGCCAAACCACTTCCCAGGTCGTCGCGCCAACGCCGTAGGCCGATTCCTTCAGCATCGACGGCGTGATCTCGAACACGTCACGCATCACGGCGGCGATGAACGGGATGATCATGATCGCCAGGATGATCCCGGCCGACAGGATGCCGATGCCCACCGGCGCCCCGGAGAACAGCGGCCCGAGGAACGGAACCCCGCCAAACATCTTCTGCAGCGGCTGCTGCACGTAGGCGGCTAGGATGGGCGCGAACACCAGCAGGCCCCACATGCCGTAGACAATCGAGGGGATCGCCGCGAGCAGCTCGATCGCGGTGCCGAGCGGGCGCTTGAGCCAGCGCGGCGACAGCTCCGTCAGGAACAGCGCGATACCGAAGCTCACCGGCACCGCGATGATGAGCGCGATGAGCGAGGTCATCAGAGTGCCGTAGATCATGACCAGCCCGCCGAACTTCTCCTGGACCGGATCCCATTCGGCGGTCCAGAGGAACCCGAGGCCGAAGGCCTTGATCGAGGGCCAGGCACCGATCACCAGCGACAGGATGATCGCCGCCAGCAGCAGCAGCGTCAGGATCGCCGCGCCGCGGGCCAGGTTCTCGAAGATCAGATCGCCGAGGCGCCCGGACCGGCGCACCGGCGGCTGCTCCGGCTCCTGCGCCGTGGACAGATCGCGGCTGAACGTTTCACTCACGGTGACGTCCATGATAGGGCCTCCTCCGGGCGGAGATCACGGTCCCCGCGAAGTCTCGTCGGTGTCACCACCCGCCTGGCGCAGGGCGGGCGGCCTGTGTGAACTCACCGGGTGAAGACTTGCTTGCCTCCCGCGTCAGTGATCTTGCCCCACTGCTGGCGGATCAGCGTCTCGACGCTGTCGGGCAGCGGCACGTAGTCGAGGTCGTCGGCCATCTTGTCGCCGTTGGCGTAGGCCCAGTCGAAGAACTTCAGCGCAGCCGCAGCCTGCTGGGGCTTATCCTGCTTCAGCTGCATCATGATGAAAGTCGCGCCAGTGATCGGCCAGGCGTCCTTGCCCGGCTGGTTGGTCAGGATCTGATAAAAGGTCTTGCTCCAGTCCGCGCCGGCGGCCGCCGCCTTGAATGCAGCGTCCTCAGGCGCGACAAAGCTGCCCGCCGAGTTCTGCAGCAGCGTGTAGGGCAACTTGTTCTGCTTCGCGTATGCGTACTCGACATAGCCGATCGAATTCGGCAGCCGCTGGACGAATGCGGCAACGCCCTCATTGCCCTTCCCGCCGGCACCGACCGGCCAGTTCACTGCCGTACCGTCGCCGACCTTGGCTTTCCACTCCGCGTTCACCTTCGACAGATAGTTGGTGAAGATGAACGTCGTTCCCGACCCGTCGGCGCGACGCACCGGCGAAATCTGTGCATCGGGCAGCTTCAGGCCCGGATTGAGCGCAACGATCGCCGGGTCGTTCCACTTCGTGATCTTGCCGAGGTAGATGTCACCGAGCACCTGACCGGTGAGCTTCATCTGCCGGGTGGCGATGCCCTCGATATTGATGACCGGAACCACACCGCCGATCACCGTCGGGAATTGCATCAATCCGTCCTTGCTCAACTCTTCGTCCGTCAGCGGCATGTCCGAGGCGCCGAAATCCACGGTCTTGCCGCGGATCTGACGCAGACCGGCGCCGGAACCCACCGACTGGTAGTTGATGCGAACACCGGTGGCCTTGTTGTAGGCGTCGGCCCATTTGGCGTAGAGCGGTGCCGGGAATGTCGCGCCAGCGCCGGTGACTTCCTGCGCGATCGCTGTCGAGAATGCACCAGCGAGCGCGAACGCGGCCGCCAGTGATCTGATCGAAAAGTGACTCATGGATAAGACCTCAGGACAGTTCGAGGATTGGATATGGGAGACCGTCCGGCCGTCCCTTCAGACCCGGCAGAGTCTAGAAACGGCGCATGACAGTTCAGTGACAGACCTGGGCTATTTTGATGACAACGTGCAGTTCCACTCTCGCTTCCGTCGGCCGGTGCACGCTCCGTGGCTGTCATACCTCCGTCACCGACGGCGATTGGCGTGTCTGTGTCGGTCTGATCCCGTGGTCGATCCGGCGCTGCCACGGCCGTAGCGCTGAAGCCGGCTTCGCGCAAGCGCCGGTCGCACGCGCCGCCTCGTCGCGGCCCTCGGCGCGGAGCGCCTTACGCTCGCGCACTTTCAAAAAAATGGGGCGCGTCCCGCGCCCCGAAGTCGAGCTTGCTGCCAAACAAGGCTATTCGACCGCAGCGGGGCGCAAGCGTTCCGCGTAGCCGCGTTTCATCGGCAGGTCACAGGGACGCCCTAGCCTCCGAACCCCATGATGCGATGGCTTCACTCGAGGTTCGCGTTATGGGACGCAGCCAGTGCCGCGGCGATGCCAGCCGAGGCTGCGCCGCCAGATCCAAGCACTTCTGATTCGGAACCGCGGGAGCGGATCGGCACCGTCCATCGCCATCGCGCGATCTTCATCTCCGATCTGCACCTGGGTACGCGTGGCTGCAAGGCGAGCTACCTACTCGACTTTCTGCGCCACAACGAGTCGGACACCCTGTACCTGGTTGGCGACATCATCGACGGCTGGGCCCTGAAGAAGAGCCCATACTGGCCGCAGGCACATAACGACGTGGTGCAGAAGGTGCTGCGCAAGGCGCGCAAGGGTACGCACGTCGTCTACATCCCCGGCAATCACGATGAAATCGGGCGGCAGTTCGCCGGGCTCGACTTCGGCCAGGTTGCGATCCGCCGCGACGCGGTGCATACCTTGCGCGACGGCCGTCGCCTGTGGGTGCTGCACGGCGACTTCGCCGACGGAGTCATCCTGCATGCGCGCTGGCTCGCTTACCTCGGCGATACCGCGTATGCATTCAGCCTCTGGCTCAACCATCAACTGAACCGGATTCGGGTCGGATTCGGCCTGCCCTACTGGAGCCTCTCGCAGTATCTGAAGCATCGCGTCAAGAATGCGGTGAGCTTTATCACCGGATTCGAGCAGTTGCTGCTGCGCGAGGCGCGGCGGCACGGGTATGACGGCGTCGTCTGCGGCCATATCCACAAGGCTGAGATCCGCGAAGTCGACGGCATGATTTATTGCAACGACGGCGATTGGGTCGAAAGCCTGACCGCGTTGGTCGAGACGGAAACCGGCGAACTGCGGATCGTCACATGGGACCGCCATGATGCCCCCGCACTGCCCGCGGTGCGCTGGGACGAAGAGTCCGAAGATCCACCGCATCCCGCGGCAACGCACGAGAAGGCCCTCGCATGAAGCTGATCACCGTCACCGACGCGTGGCACCCGCAGGTCAACGGCGTCGTGCGGACAATCGAGGCGACGAACCGCGAAATCGAACGGGCCGGCCACACGACCGATGTGATCTCGCCGCAGGCCTTCGGCTCGGTCCCCTGTCCCGGCTATGGCGAGATCCGGCTCTCGCTCGCGCCTTACCGCAGCCTGGCGCGGCTGCTCGATTCCGCGCTCGCCGGTCATCACGAAATCGCGATCCATGTCGCGACCGAGGGCCCGCTCGGTCATGCGGCGCGCCGGTATTGCCGTGTGCGTCAGCTGCCGTACTCGACGGCCTACCACACGCGCTTTCCGCAATACCTGAAGGCGATGTTCGGCGTGCCGGCGCCCTGGACATATGGTTTCCTGCGGCACTTTCATGGCCCGGCCGACGTGGTGATGGCGCCGACGCCGGCCGTCGAGCGCGAACTGCGCGAGCACGGCCTGGACAACGTGGCGCTGTGGACGCGTGGCGTCGATATCGAGATGTTCACGCCGCGCGACCCGCTGATCGCCGATGCGCCACACCCGGTGTTCCTCAATGTTGGGCGTGTCTCGGTCGAAAAGAACATCCAGGCTTTCCTGGCGCTCGATCTGCCAGGAACGAAGATCGTGGCCGGGGTCGGGCCTGCGCTCGAAACGCTGAAGCTGCGGTTTCCGGAAGTGCGCTTCGTCGGTGTGCTCGACGCGGTCAACCTCGCGCGGCTCTACAGCTCGGCTGACGTGTTCGTGTTTCCGAGCCGAACCGACACCTTCGGGCTGGTGATGCTTGAGGCTCTGGCCTGCGGAACTCCGGTTGCAGCGTTTCCTGTGCAGGGGCCAGTCGACGTGGTCGGCGAATCTTCGGTCGCAGTGCTCGACGAGGATCTGCGCAAGGCCGCCTTGAACGCATTACGGATCGACCGTGCGTCGTGTCGGGCGTACGCCGAGCGCCACTCGTGGCGCGCAGCGACGGTGCAGTTCCTGGCCCTGCAGCACCCGTTCGCGCCGGCGAGCCTCGCAGACGCCGCCCCGGGCTCGGCGCACTGATCGCCGCCCCGGAGGCGGCCGTCATGCGCCTGTTTCGGATTCGGCAGCCGGGAAGCCCGCCCACGTCGTGCGAACGCTCGCGTTTCTCGATGCCGCGTTTCGGCTCAGCCGTGCGCGCTGGCGGCGACGCGATTTGCAAGACGCTGCGCCATCGCCTCGGCGATCTCGGGTTCCTCGGCCTCGACCATCACGCGCAGCACGGGCTCGGTGCCCGACGGCCGGATCAGGATGCGGCCAGCGCCACGGAGTTCGCGCTCGACCACCGTCATCTCATCGACCAGAGGCGCGTAGCTCTTCCAGTCGAAGCCGCGTTCGATGCGGGCGTTGACGAGCGCCTGCGGCAATAGCACCAGATCCGCGGTCAGCTCGGCGAGCGCCTTGCCGCTGCGGCGCACCGCGGCGAGCACCTGCAGCGCGCTCACGGTGCCGTCCCCGGTCGTGTGACAGTCGAGGCACAGCAGGTGCCCCGAACCTTCCCCGCCGTAGATCCAGCCGCGCTCCTCGAGCATCTCAAGGACGTAGCGGTCGCCGACCTTGGCGCGTGCAAACGGCATGCCGAGTTCGGCGAAGCGCCGCTCAAGCGCGAAGTTGGTCATGACCGTCCCCACCGCACCGGCGACCCTGCCGAGCCGCATGCGGTCACGCACGATCACGTAGAGCAGCTCGTCGCCGTTGTAGAGCCGGCCCTCGCTGTCGCAGATCAGAACGCGGTCGGCATCGCCGTCCAGCGCGATGCCGAAGTCGGCCTCGTTCGACTGCACAGCGTGGGCGAGCTGCTCGCCGTACAGCGCGCCGACACCGTCGTTAATGTTCATGCCGTTGGGGGCGGCGCCGTGCCACACCACTTCGGCACCGAGCTCGTGGAAGACGTGCGGAGCAACGTGATAGGCCGCGCCGTGCGCACTGTCGACGACGATCTTCAGTCCTTTCAGATCGAGTTCCGTCGGGAACGTGCGCTTGCAGAACTCAATGTAGCGGCCGGCTGCGTCATCCAGACGCTTGACCTTGCCGAGCCCGCGCGCCTCGACGCAGTGCCACGGCTGGTCAATCTCGGACTCGATCTCGGCCTCGACGGCATCGGGCAGCTTCTTGCCGCTCGCAGAGAAGAACTTGATACCGTTGTCCGGGTAGGGATTGTGCGAGGCGCTGATCACGATGCCGGCATCGAGCCGCAGCGCGCGCGTGAGATACGCCACCGCCGGCGTCGGCAGCGGCCCCGACAGCCACACGTCGATACCCGCGCTGGAGAAGCCCGCTTCAAGCGCGGCTTCCAGCATGTAACCCGAAATGCGTGTGTCCTTGCCGATCAGCACCGCTGGACGCTTGGCCCCGCCCTCGCCGCGCCGGGCCAGCACCCGGCCCGCAGCCTGCCCCAGCTTCAGCACGAATTCCGGCGTAATGGGCGCCTCGCCTACAGTGCCGCGCACACCGTCGGTGCCGAAATACCTTCGCGTCATTGTTCTCCCTTTCGCGTCGCGCTCCAGACCCGCAATGCATCGCGGGTCGCCGCGACTTCATGCGCACGCACGATACGCGCCCCGCGCTCGACCGCGATCAGCGCCGCCGCGACCGACGCCGCCGTGCGTTCCCCGATCGGCCGCCCGGTGACTGCGCCGAGCATCGACTTGCGCGACAGACCGGCCAGGATCGGCCGACGCACGACTGTCAACTCCGACAGCCGCCCAAGCAGCTGGAAGTTGTGCTCGACCGACTTGCCGAAGCCGAAGCCCGGGTCGACAGCGACTCGCATGGCGTCGATTCCCTGCGCGGCAAGAGCGATGATGCGCTCGTGCAGGAAGTTGCACACGTCGATGACGACGTCGGCGTAGCGCGGGTTGTGCTGCATCGTGCGCGGCGTGCCCTGCATGTGCATGATCACGATTCCGCAGTCCGACTTCGCTACCGTTTCGACGGCGCCCGGTTCGTTCAGCGCGCGCACGTCGTTGACGATCGCTGCGCCTGCCGCGAGCGCCGCGCGCATGACCGCGGGCTTGCTGGTGTCGACCGAGAGGACAACACCGGTCGCGCGCAGCGTTTCGAGCACCGGCACGACGCGATCGATTTCCTCGGCTTCGGAAACACCGGCCGCGCCGGGACGGGTCGATTCACCGCCCACGTCGAGGATATCGGCACCCTCGTCGATGAGGCGCTGCGCGTGCGCAATCGCCGCAGCCCGCTGCAGGAAGAGGCCACCGTCCGAAAACGAATCCGGCGTCACGTTGACGACACCCATCAGCAGCGGCCGCTCGAAGTCGAGCATGCGGCCGGCAACGCTCCATTGATCGGCAGGCGTGGCGGTGGGCCCGGGCGCGGGATTCATCCGCCAATTCTAGGAGCCAAAAAGAAGAAGGCCGGCGGAAAACCGGCCTTCGGAAGACGGGCTGTCGCTTACGCCGGCTGTGCTGCGCCCTCGACTCCGCCGGCGCTCGACTTGCCGCCGGTCGGTGGAAGTGGGCCCGACGACTTCGGCGGCCGCGGCGGCTTGCCGGTAACGATGTCGTCAATCTGCTCGGAGTCGAGCGTTTCCCACTCCATCAGCGCCTTGGCCATCGTTTCGACCTTGTCGCGGTTGTCCTCGATCAGCTTGCGCGCAAGAGCGTACTGCTCGTCGATGATGCGACGGATCTCGCCGTCGACCTTGCGCATGGTCTCCTCGGAGACGTGCGTCGTCTTCGTGATCGAGCGGCCGAGGAACACTTCGCCCTCGTTTTCGGCATACACCATCGGACCGAGCGAGTCGCTCATGCCGTAGCGCGTGACCATATCGCGCGCCAGCTGCGTCGCGCGCTCGAAGTCGTTGCCGGCGCCGGTGGTCATCTGATTCATAAAGACCTCTTCGGCGATCCGGCCGCCAAAGAGCACCGCGATACGCGACAGCAGGTACTGCCGGTCGTAGGCATAACGATCCTGCTCGGGCAGCTGCATCGTCAGGCCGAGCGCCCGACCGCGCGGGATGATCGTCACCTTGTGCACCGGGTCGCTCTTCGGCACGAGCTTGGCGACCAGCGTGTGGCCCGACTCGTGATACGCGGTGTTGAGCCGCTCCTCGTCGGACATGACCATCGATTTGCGCTCGGCGCCCATCATGACCTTGTCCTTGGCCTTCTCGAAGTCGGTCATCTCCACCACGCGCGCGCTGCGCCGCGCAGCGAACAGTGCCGCCTCATTGACCAGGTTGGCGAGATCGGCACCGGAAAAGCCCGGCGTGCCACGCGCGATCACGTCGGCCTTGACGTCGGCGCCGATGGGCACCTTGCGCATGTGCACGTTGAGGATCTGCTCGCGCCCGCGAATGTCCGGCAGCGGCACGACGACCTGGCGGTCGAAACGGCCCGGACGCAGCAGCGCCGGGTCGAGCACGTCAGGACGGTTGGTGGCGGCGATCACGATCACGCCCATGCCGGTCTCGAAGCCATCCATCTCGACCAGCATCTGGTTCAGCGTTTGCTCGCGCTCGTCGTTGCCGCCGCCCAGGCCCGCTCCGCGCTGGCGACCGACCGCGTCGATTTCATCGATGAAGATGATGCAGGGCGCATGCTTCTTCGCCTGCTCGAACATGTCGCGCACGCGCGCCGCGCCGACCCCGACAAACATCTCAACGAAGTCGGAGCCGGAGATCGAGAAGAACGGGACCTTGGCTTCGCCCGCGATCGCCTTCGCGAGCAAGGTCTTGCCGGTGCCCGGCGAACCGACCAGCAGAACGCCACGCGGAATGCGCCCGCCGAGCTTCTGGAACTTGGACGGATCGCGCAGGAACTCGACCAATTCCTGCACTTCCTCCTTCGCCTCGTCGCAGCCGGCGACGTCGACGAAGGTGATCGAATTGTTGCTCTCGTCGAGCATGCGCGCGCGCGACTTTCCGAAACTGAAGGCGCCGCCGCGGCCGCCGCCCTGCATCTGGCGCATAAAGAAGATCCAGACTCCGATCAGCAGCAGCATCGGGAACCAGGACACGAAGATCGTTGTCAGCAGGGACTGCTCTTCCTCGGGCTTGCCGAAGACCTGGACGCCGTACTTCATCAGGTCGCTGACCATCCAGGCGTCGCCCGGCGACGTCAACGTATATCGCGCTCCGTCCGCAGGCGTGACCTGCAGCGTGCGGCCCTGGACTTCGACCCGCTTGATCTTGCCGGCCTTGGCCTCTTCCAGGAACTGCGTGTAACTGACGGTTTCGGCCGGCTTCTGGCGGCTCTCGAACTGCTTGAAGACCGTGAAGAGGACGAGCGCGATCACCATCCAGATGGCGGCTTTCGCGAACATATTGTTGTTCAAGGAAGACTCCTCTTGGCCGCGGAAATCAGGCGCCTCGGCCGGGGGCAAATCGGATGACTTCGTGGATGAGACATTCTAATCCCCACACTCACCCACGGAGTCCAAGTTGGGGGCGAAGGGCCTCGCATTTCAATGACTTTCAGCTGATCCAAGCGAAATTTCCCGTATCCGGTCAGCCGGATTTCAATCCACGCGCCAGCAGGTACATCTCCGCGGACGACTCCCGGGAAGCCTCAGGCTTGCGCGTCACAACGCTGCGGAAATCCCGCTTCAGCCGCTCAACGAACTGGCTATACCCACTTCCCTGAAAGGCTTTGACGAGCAGAGCGCCATCAGGTTTTAGGTGACGGCACGCAAATTCCGCGGCCAGCTCCGCCAGGTGCAGGCTTCTGGCCGCATCCGCCGCGGCAATGCCCGAAAGGTTCGGTGCCATGTCCGAGAGAACCACGTCCACGCGATTGCCCGAGAGCAAACCCTCGAGGTTCCCCTCGACGTCTTCCTCCCGGAAATCACCCTCGACAAACGCCACGTCCGGGACGGGCTCCATCGACAGGACATCCAGCGCGATGACCCGACCGCGCAGCGTTCCATCCGCCGCGGAGAGCCGTCGCCGCACGACCTGCGTCCAGCTTCCTGGCGCGGCGCCAAGATCGACGACCGTCATCCCGGGCCGCAGCAGCCGATCCTGGTCGGCGATCTCGATGAGCTTGTACGCGGCGCGCGACCGATAGCCCTCCTGGACCGACCGCCTGACGAATGGATCGGTGACGTGGCGCCGGATCCAGTCCGGATTGGAGCGGTGCTTCTTCTTCGGTGCGGCCATCACTGACTACACTGCAGAGGCGTAAAAGAGGAGTTGACTATGCCCGAGATCCCGCTGACCCCGAAGGAACGACAGGCACTCAAGGCACGCGCACACGGCGTCAAGCCGGTCGTGCTGCTCGGCCAGTCCGGCCTGAACGCGCCGGTGATGAAGGAAATCGATCGGGCTCTGCTGGCACACGAGTTGATCAAGGTGCGGGTCCCCGGTGACGACCGCGATGTGCGTGACAGCGTGTTCGCCGAGATCGCGGAAGCGCTCTCGGCCGCCCGCGTGCAATCGATCGGCAAGCTCCTGGTGCTGTACCGCCCCGCGCCGGAGGCGACGATGGAAACGCCGGCCCCATCGCCCGAGCAGGCCGCGCGCCGTGCGGTGCGACCAGCGCCGAGGCGAAGCCCGAGCGCTGCCAGGCCCGGCAAGCCCTCGGCGCCTAAACGCACCACGGCGGACCGGCGCGAGGCAGAGCGCGTGAATCGCGGCACACCCTCACGCCGCGATCCCGGTGCCTCCACGCGCGCTGGGGGCAAGCGCAACGCCCCCCGCCGGGGAGGCGGCCGAACGCGCTGACCCGCGCGGGTAGCTACTCGTAGGCGACCGAGACGACCGCGTACTCGCGCTGGCCGGCCGGCGCGAGGACTTCGGCGATATCCCCCTCGCTCTTGCCGATCAAAGCGCGCGCGATGGGGCTGGAAACGGAAATCAGGCCAGACCGGATATCGGCCTCGTCGTCACCGACAATCTGGTACTTGACCACCTCGCCCGAGACCTGGTCTTCGAGCTCCACGGTTGCCCCGAAGACGATGCGGCCCGCCGCGTCGACCGCTGCCGGATCGATGATCTGCAGACTGGAAACTTTGCCCTCGAGCTCGAGAATGCGGCCCTCGATGAAGCCTTGGCGCTCCCGCGCGGCGTCGTATTCCGCATTCTCGGAAAGGTCGCCTTTTTCGCGCGCGTCCTTGATCGCCTGGATCACGGTCGGCCGGTCGACTGTCCTCAGCCGCTGCAATTCGGCCTTCAGCTTTTCGGCGCCGCGCGCCGTGATGGGTATGCCGGGCATGGTCTGCAAAGCGTTTGAGAAAAACAAAGCCCCGGCAGAGCCGGGGCCGCGCGGAAACTGTATCCGAAAGGTCCTGATCCCTGCAAGGTGACGGCCCGCGGCAACCCGCCTGCAGGCGACGCACCCCTCTTGCCATCCACGCGGCTTCTGGCCAATCCTTGCACTGCAGTAAAGTTCACCTAATGGCAAACCCGTATCCTCAGCCGATGGGATCGTCGGCCGTTGCAGTTGCCGGGCTGCAGCCCCGGCCGTCGCGGACCGGGATCGAGGGCGCGCCGCCGGACCACTTCGAACGCACTGGCTGGCCCCTGTGGCTGCTCATCGTTGCGTTCGCGCTGGGCCACCTGCTGCTGGCCGCCTTGTTGCCGCTGACTCCGCAGGAGGCGTACTACTGGCTCTGGAGCCGCGAACTGGCGTGGTCGTACTTCGACCATCCGCCGCTGGCCGCCTACAGCATCGCGCTGACCACCGCACTGCTCGGTTCGACGGCGTTCGGAATCAAGTGCGCGGCGGTCGCCTGGTCATTTGTTCTGAGTGTGCTCTGGGCGCGGTTGATCCTCGATTTCGGCTGGGGCCAGCGCACCGCGTTCTGGTCGTTGCTGGCGATCAATCTCGTCGGGATCGTCGCTGCCTACGGCATCGTGATCGCACCCGATGCGCCCTTGCTGGCGGCCTGGGTTGCAACGCTCTGGGCAGTGTGGCGCGCAGCCAGGACGGGACAGGGCCGGTGGTGGATCCTCGGTGGTGCCTGCCTCGGACTGGCGCTGCTTGCAAAGTACACCGCCATCCTGCTGGTGCCGGCGGTCGGACTCTTCCTGCTGCTCAGTCCGCGCCAGCGCTCCTGGCTTGCACGACCCTGGCCGTGGCTTGCGGCTTTCGTCGCGGCGGCGGTCTTTGCACCCGTGGTCGTCTGGAACGCCGAGCACAGCTGGGCTTCGTTCGCCTTCCAGAGCACCCAGCGGGCTGCCGGCATGGGAGCCTGGCGTCCGCGCTACCTGCTGCAAATGGTCGGTACCCAGCTTGCCGTGGCGACACCGTACCTGCTGGCGATTGCGCTGATGGCCTGGTGGTCTGCACTGCGTGGCTGGCGTCAGCTCCTTGATGACGATGCGCGGCTGCTGTTGGTCGTGAGCGCCACGATTCCGCTGCTGCTGTTCACGTTCACGAGCCTGCGCTCGATGGTCAAGCCGAACTGGCTGGCACCGGCGTATCCGCCGCTGCTAGCGCTCGCGGTCCAGGCACGGCTGCAGGGCGGCTTGATACCGCGCGGCCTCAGGATCGGCCTTGCGACTTCGGCCACGCTGCTGCTCGCGGCGGTCGCCGCGATGGCGATACCGAATACGCGGCTGCAGGAAGCCAACACCTGGAGCGGATGGGCCGAGGCGGCGCGACGCGTCGACTCCGCGCGCCAGCAGCTTGCGGCTGCCGGGACGCGTTCGTTCGTGTTCACGACCAACTACAAGAACAGCGCGCTGTTGGCGTTTCACCTCAGCGGCCAGCCGCGCACGTACGCGCAGGACATCTACGGCGAGCCGGCCCTGCAGTTCGACTACTGGCCGCCGGAAGCGCTGGCGGGACAGAGCGCGATCCTCGCGATGGACGACCGGCGCGACGCCGCCGGACCGCCGGCCGCGCTGCTGGCCCAATTCGAATCGGTGCGCAAGATCGACTCGGTGGTGGTCGGCAATCCGGAGCGACCCACGCGCCGCATTGATCTCTATCTCTGTGAGGGCTACCGCGGGCACCCGCGCGCAGGCTTTACATCATCATGAATGCCTCGATCGATTCGCTTCAACGGACGCCGACAGCCACACCCGCGGCTCCCACGCGGGATCTGCCGACGCCGCGTTCTACTGCAAACGCCGCGACGGCGGCGATGCAACCGCCGGAGCTGTCGATCGTCGTTCCGACCTTCAACGAGGCTCTGAACGTCGGGCCGCTGGTCGAACGCATCTCCGCAGCGATGATTGACATCGACTGGGAGGTGATCTTCGTCGACGACGACTCGCCTGACGGCACCGCTGATGCCGTCCGCGCGCTCGCGCAGAGCAACCGGCGCGTGCGCTGCGTGCAGCGACTCGGTCGGCGCGGCCTCTCTTCCGCGTGCATCGAAGGAATGCTCGCCAGCTCGGCGCCCTTCCTGGCGGTGATGGATGCCGACCTGCAGCACGACGAACGTCTGCTGCCGCAGATGCTCGACCTGCTGCGGGCGGACGAGGCCGACCTCGCCATCGGCAGCCGGTATGTCGAGGGCGGAAGCTCGGGCAATTTTCCCGATGACCGTGTCGCGATCAGCCGCATGGCAACGCGCCTCGCGCTGGCCGCGACGCGCGTCAACGTGGCCGATCCGATGAGCGGATTCTTCATGCTGAAGGCGCCGCTGTTTCGTGCGTGCGTCCGCGACCTGTCGGCGACGGGCTTCAAGATCCTGCTGGACCTGCTCGCATCGGCGCCGAACGATATCCGCGTGCGCGAGCTGCCGTACCGATTCGGCGAGCGCAACGCAGGATCGAGCAAGCTGGATACGAAGGCCGCGTGGGATTACCTGGCGCTGCTGCTCGACAAGACAGTCGGCCGCTACATACCGACGCGATTCATCGTCTTCTCCGCGGTCGGCGCACTCGGTGTGGGCGTACACATGGCCGTGCTGGCGCTGCTCTTCAAGACCGGCACGACCACGTTCGCCTGGGGTCAGGGCTGGGCCACGCTCACCGCGATGACCTTCAACTTCGCCCTGAACAACGCCGTCACCTACCGCGATCGCAAGCTGCGCGGCCTTGCCTGGCTGCGCGGCTGGGCGAGCTTCGTGCTTGCCTGCAGCGTCGGCGCAATAGCCAACATCGGTATCGCGGAATTCCTGTTCGAGCAGAATGTCGAGTTGTGGGCGCTTTCCGCCCTCGCCGGCATCGTGATCAGCGCGGTGTGGAACTACGCGGTCACTGCGATCTACACCTGGCACGCGGCCTAGCGCCCGCTCCGCCGGCGCCGCTGACGGTCATTGCAGCGAGCGGTGCAAGGTCTGCAGGTCGCAGACCTCGAGGTGATCGAGGTGCTTCATGCCCTCGATTGCCGCGCGCCCGCCCGCCATCGTCGTGTAGTAGGTCACACGCTGAGCCAATGCGGTCGTGCGGATCGAGCGCGAGTCTGCAATCTGGCTGCGCACTTCGCTGACCGTCGTGATCACGAGCTGGATGTCGCCATTTTTCAGCAGGTCGACGACGTGCGGACGACCGTCCTTGACCTTGTTGACCGCTTTCACCGGAATGCCGGCCTGCTCCACGGCCTGCGCCGTGCCGCGGGTGGCAACCAGCTCGTAGCCCATGTCGTGCAACAGCTGCGCGACCGCGATCGCCTTCGGTTTGTCCGAGTCCTTGACGCTGAGGAAGACGGTGCCCTTTTCCGGCAGACCCGCGCCGGCACCGAGCTGTGACTTGAACAGCGCCTCGCCGAAGGTCTCACCGACGCCCATCACCTCGCCCGTCGAGCGCATTTCAGGCCCGAGCAGCGGGTCGACGCCGGGGAACTTGGCGAAGGGAAACACCGATTCCTTCACCGAGAAGTACGGCGGCACGACCTCTCGCGTCACGCCCTGCTCGTCGAAACCGATGCCCGCCATGGCCAGTGCTGCGTACTTGGCGAGCGGCATGCCGGTGGCTTTCGAGACGAAGGGCACCGTGCGCGAGGCGCGCGGGTTCACCTCGAGGACGTAGATGGTGCCGACCCCGTTGGCCGACTGGATCGCGAACTGCACGTTCATCAGCCCGACGACGTTGAGCGCGCGCGCCATCTGTTCGGTCTGGCGCTTGAGTTCATCGATCGTCGCCGCGGACAGCGAATACGGCGGCAGCGAGCACGCCGAGTCACCCGAGTGCACGCCGGCCTGCTCGATGTGCTCCATCACACCGCCGATCAGCACGCGCTCGCCGTCGGACAGGCAGTCGACGTCGACCTCGATCGCATCGTCGAGGAAGTGGTCGAGCAGCACCGGCGAGTCGTTGCTGACCTTGACTGCCTCGCGCATGTAGCGTTCGAGGTCACGCGGTTCGTGCACGATGTCCATCGCACGTCCGCCCAGCACGTAGCTCGGTCGCACGACCAGTGGATAGCCGATCTCCTCGGCGAGCCGCAGCGCATCAGCCTCGGTGCGCGCCGTGCGGTTGGGCGGCTGCCTGAGCCCCAGCCGGTGCAGCAGCTGCTGGAAGCGCTCGCGATCCTCTGCGACGTCGATCGAGTCCGGGGTTGTACCGATGATCGGCACGCCGTTGGCCTCGAGATCGCGCGCGAGCTTGAGTGGCGTCTGCCCGCCGTACTGCACGATGACGCCGAACGGCTGCTCCTTGTCGACGATTTCGAGCACGTCCTCGAGCGTCAGCGGCTCGAAGTACAGGCGGTCTGAGGTGTCGTAGTCAGTGGAGACCGTCTCCGGGTTGCAGTTGACCATGATGGTCTCAAACCCGTGGTCGCGCAGAGCGAATGCCGCATGGACGCAGCAATAGTCGAACTCGATGCCCTGCCCGATACGGTTCGGGCCGCCGCCGAGCACGATGACCTTGCGGCGGTCGGTCGGCGCCGCCTCGCACTCGTCCTCGTAGGTCGAATACATGTAAGCCGTCGTCGTCGCAAACTCGGCCGCGCAGGTGTCGACGCGCTTGAAGACCGGCCGCACGCCGTGCCTTACGCGCGCAGCGCGCACGTCGGCGGGCGCCGCCTCGAGCAGCTTCGCGATGCGACGGTCGGAAAATCCCTTGCGCTTGAGGTAGCGCAGTTCCTCGGCCGTCAGGGTCGACAGCGCGCGACCCTTCAACCTTCCTTCGATCCGGACCAGCTCCTCGATCTGTGCCAGGAACCACGGATCGATCGATGTCTCTTCGAAGACTTCCGACAGCGTCATGCCGATGCGGAAGGCATCACCGACGAACCAGATGCGGTTCGGCCCCGGCTCGCCGAGTTCCTCGATGATCTCGTCGCGGTCCGCGGAGTGCTCGTCGAGCCCCTCGGAGCCGACCTCCAGCCCGCGCAGCGCCTTCTGGAACGACTCCTGGAACGTGCGCCCGATCGCCATCACCTCGCCGACCGACTTCATCTGTGTCGTCAGGTGGTTGTCGGCAGCCGGGAACTTCTCGAACGCGAAACGCGGGACCTTCGTCACCACGTAGTCGATCGTCGGCTCGAACGACGCCGGTGTCGCACCGCCGGTGATCTCGTTGCGCAGTTCGTCGAGCGTGTAGCCGATCGCGAGCTTTGCTGCCACCTTCGCGATCGGAAAGCCCGTTGCCTTCGACGCGAGCGCCGAAGAGCGTGACACGCGCGGGTTCATCTCGATGACGATCATCCGGCCGTCGCGCGGATTGATCGCGAACTGCACGTTGCTGCCGCCGGTGTCGACGCCGATCTCGCGCAGGATCGCGATGCTGGCGTCGCGCATCAACTGGTATTCCTTGTCCGTGAGCGTCTGCGCCGGCGCCACCGTGATCGAGTCGCCGGTGTGGATGCCCATCGGATCGAGGTTCTCGATCGAGCAGACGATGATGCAGTTGTCCGCCTTGTCGCGGACCACCTCCATCTCGAATTCCTTCCACCCGATCAGCGATTCCTCGATCAGCAGCTCGCGCGTCGGCGAAAGATCCAGTCCCCGCGTGCAGATCGCAACGAACTCCTCCATGTTCCAGGCGATGCCGCCGCCGCTGCCGCCGAGCGTGAAGCTCGGCCGCACGACGACCGGAAAGCCCATCGTCTTCTGCACACCAAGCGCCTCGTCGACCGTGTGCGCGATGCCCGAGCGCGCCGAAGCGAGCCCGATGCGTGTCATCGCCTCCTTGAACTTGAGCCGGTCTTCGGCCTTTTCGATGGCCGTCGGCGACGCGCCGATCAGTTCGACGCCGTGCTTGTGCAGCGCGCCGTTCTTGTAGAGGTCCATCGCGCAGTTGAGCGCCGTCTGCCCGCCCATGGTCGGCAGGATCGCGTCGGGCTTCTCCTTCGCGATGATGCGTTCGACGACCTGCCAGGTGATCGGCTCGATGAAGGTGACATCGGCCGTCTCCGGGTCGGTCATGATCGTCGCCGGATTGCTGTTGACCAGGATGACCTTGAAGCCCTCCTGCTTCAGTGCCTTGCACGCCTGCGCACCCGAGTAGTCAAACTCGCACGCCTGGCCGATGACGATCGGGCCGGCGCCGATGATCAGGATGCTCTTCAGGTCATTTCGACGCGGCATTCGTGGCCTTGTAGTTGGCGGGAGCAAGCCGGCGCTCGACAAGCTCGATCAGGATGTGGATGACCTTGATGTGCAGTTCCTGCACGCGGTCCGCGAACCTTCCGCCCGGCGTGACGATCGCGATGTCGGCAAGTCCGGTAATCGGCGATCCGGCACGGCCGGTCAGCGCGATGACCTTCATGCCGACTTCCCGCGCCGTCTTTGCCGCCGCGACCACGTTGCGGCTGGTGCCGCTGGTCGTGATCGCGAGCAGCACGTCGCCGGCGCGGCCGTGCGCTTCGATAAAGCGCGCAAAAACACGTTCGTAGCCGTAGTCGTTGCCGACGCAGGTCAGGTGGCCGGGATCGCTGATCGCCTGCGCGGCGTACCCCGGCCGGTTCTCGCGAAAGCGGCCGGTCAGCTCCTCGGCGAAGTGCATCGCGTCGCACATCGACCCGCCGTTGCCGCACGAGTAAGCGCGGCCGCCGGCGGCAAAGGTTTCGGCGAGCAGCGACCCGGTCGCGGCGATGGCATCGATCGTCGTGGCATCCGCGAGCAGCCGCGCCAGGCTGTCGGCCGCCTCCTGCAGTGCCGCTTGAACGACCCCGCTATCGCTCACGCGGAGGCCTCACGGGTCACGCGTTCCTCCATCGCGGTGATGAAGCGGTCGAACAGTTCACGGATGTCATGCGGGCCCGGGCTCGCTTCGGGATGTCCCTGGAAGCAGAACGCCGGAGCGTCCGTCAGCGCAAACCCCTGCAGCGAACTGTCGAAAAGTGAGACGTGCGTCACTCTCACGTTCGCGGGCAGCGACTTCTCGTCGACCGCGAACCCGTGGTTCTGGCTCGTGATGTAGACCTTCCTGGTCTCCAGATCGAGCACTGGATGATTGGCGCCGTGGTGGCCGAACTTCATCTTCAGCGTGCGGCCACCGACCGCCAGCCCCATGATCTGGTGGCCGAGGCAGATGCCGAAGGTCGGCAGCCGGCGCGCAATGAATTCGCGCGTCGCGTCGATCGCGTAGTCGCAGGGCTCTGGATCTCCCGGGCCGTTCGAGAGGAAGATGCCGTCGGGCGCGAGCTTCAGGACCTCGGAAGTCGAAGTCTGCGCCGGCACCACGGTGATGCGGCAGCCGCGGTCGGCCATCAGCCGCAGGATGTTGCGCTTGACGCCGAAGTCATAGGCGACGACGTGGTAACGCGCGACTTCCGCCGGCACGACGTGGCCCGGCTTGCCGTCGTCGCGCTGCAGCCGCCAGCTGCCCTCGGCCCAGGCGTACGGCTGCGCAACCGACACGACCTTCGCCAGATCCTGTCCGGCCATGCCCGGATACGCGGCGGCCCGCGCTCGGGCCGCACCGATGCGTGCTTCGGTCAGGACCTCGCCTTCCGCGGCCGCGACGATGCAACCCGCCTGCGCACCCTTCTCGCGGAGGATCCGCGTCAGCTTGCGCGTGTCTATATCGGCGATGCCGACGATTCGGCCCTCGCGCAGGTAGCTTCCGAGGTCGCGCTGCATGCGGAAGCTGGAAGCGCGCTGCGGCACGTCGCGAACGATCAGCCCGGCCGCAAAGATCCGCGCCGCCTCCTCGTCCTCGTCATTGACGCCGGTGTTGCCGATGTGGGGATAAGTCAGGGTGACCAGCTGGCCGGCATACGAGGGATCGGTCAGGATCTCCTGGTAGCCGGTCATTGCGGTGTTGAAGACGACCTCGCCGAGCGTCTCGCCGGCCGCTCCGATCGAGCGGCCGCGAAAGACCGTCCCGTCGGCCAGCACCAGGGCCGCGACGGGGCGCGTATCCACGATCACGGGGGACAAGCGAGCTCCTTGTTCGGACACCGGCGCGGGGCGTCGCCGGAACCCGGCTTGCGATATGCCGGGCTGAAACCACCCAACCCGAGCGCTACCGCAAATAGGCTACAGATAAACTTACGGATTATATCTTGGGGGCGTTGCGCGTTCACGCAGCGCAGGCGATGAACCTGCTGGAAGGTCTGAAGCGCCACACGACGATCGTCGCCGACACCGGCGACCTCGCGGCGATCGAGCGCCTGCGGCCGCGCGACGCGACCACGAATCCGTCGCTGATCCTGAAAGCGGCGCAACAGCCGCAGTACCGGGCGCTGGTCGAGACCACGCTGCGCGAGACTCCAGGCGAATCCATCGGACGTCAGCTCGACCATCTGCTGGTGGCTTTCGGCACTCGCATCCTGGCGTTGATCCGGGGCCGGGTATCGACCGAGGTGGATGCCCGGCTGTCGTTCGACACGCGTGCATCAGTCGAGAGGGCGCGCCGGCTGATCGACCTTTATGACCGGCGCGGCGTCGCCCCCGAACGGGTGCTGATCAAGATCGCCGGAACCTGGGAAGGCCTGCGCGCGGCTGAAGCACTCGAGCGCGAGGGTATTCACTGCAACATCACGCTGCTTTTTTGCATGGCGCAGGCCATCGCCGCCGCACAGGCCGGTGCGACGCTGATCTCGCCCTTCGTCGGCCGTATCTATGACTGGCACAGAAAGGCGGCAGGCGCCCAGTGGGACGAGGCTGCGATGAGCGGCGCCAATGACCCTGGCGTGCGCTCTGTGAAGGCGATCCATGCGCGCCTGAAAGGTGCCGGCTACTCGACCGAGATCATGGGGGCCAGCTTCCGTAACACCGGCCAGATCCTCGCGCTTGCCGGATGCGACCTGCTGACGATCAGTCCGGAGCTGCTCGACCAACTCGCCTCCACGGAGGGGCCGATCGATCGCGCGCTGAGCGCCACGGACGGCGATGCGGTCGAGCCGCCGCTGGTGGAAGGCGCGTTCCGCTACGCGCTGAATGACGACGCGATGGCTGTCGAAAAGCTCGCCGAAGGCATTCGCGTGTTCGCGGCCGATGCCGACCGCCTCGAGTCGATGTTGCGGGCGATGAGCTGATGCTGATCATCCCGTATCAGACCCGTTTCACGGCCCGCTCGCTGCCGGTCGTGACGCTCGCTCTCGTCGCTCTGAACCTGCTCGTGTATCTGATCTTCCAGTCGGGCGACCCGGCGGCCTATCGACGCGCCGCAAACTACTACTTTGGCTCCTCGCTGCCGCAGATCGAGATTCCGCGGTACGCGACCTATCTCGAACGCCGCAACGACCCGAAGTCCGTGCAAGTGCTGCGCGCCATCCGGACCGGGCCGAACGACGAGGAAGCACGCGCGATCCTGATGACGATGCAGCAGGATCGCGAGTTCATGAAGGAACTGCGGGCGGGTCTGGTCGTTCGCGGCGACGAGCCCGGGTACGCGGCCTGGCGCGAGCAGAGAGACCGCTTCCAGGGGCTGATGACGCAGGTCTACACCGAGCGGTTTGCGGTGGAGCCCGGTTCTCGTGACGCTCTGCGCCTGATCACCTACCAGTTCCTGCACGGCAGCGCGATTCATCTGCTGAGCAACATGGCGGTGCTGCTGCTCGCCGGCCCGTTCGCCGAAGCTGCGCTGGGGCGCGCGCGCTTCCTGCTCGCTTACCTGGCGAGCGGCGCGGTCGCGGGGGCGGTGCACCTGCTGGTCAGCGACCAGGGCCTGATCGGAGCCTCGGGGGCGATCGCCGGAACGATGGCGATGGTGGCCGTGCTCTACGGCACACGCCGTGTGCCAGTGTTCTACTGGGTGTTCGTCTACTTCAATACGGCGCGCATCCCGGCGCTCTGGCTCTTGCCGGTGTGGCTCGCCGTCGAGGCGCTGCAGTGGGCCGCGTCGGGCGGTGGCCGGATTGCCTACGACGCGCATATCGCGGGCTTCCTTGCCGGTGCGGTGCTCGCCTGGCTGCTCAAGCCGGCCGACGCGCAGAGGGTCGATCGCATCCTCGACGAGCAGTTCGCGCGGGCCCCGGCCGAACGCCAGTCCACGCTGCTGCTCGAAGCACGGCAGGCCGCGGCAAAACTCGACACGCGCCGGGCTGCGCGCGCCTATTCGGAGCTGCTGCAGCAGGACCCGACCAATACGCAGCACGCGACGGCCTACTTCAACATGGCCCTGCTGGGTCGCGACAAAGAAACGCTCGCCGACGCAGCGCTGCGCACGCTGTGGATCCGCACGCGCCACGCGCGCACCGAACTGCGCCCGGTGTACACGCAGATGAGCCAGCCGCACGTGCTGGCGGTGCTGCCAGTCGACGAGCAACTGCGGCTTGCACGGCGGCTGGTCGCGACGCGCGAGGACGCCGCCGCGCTGCGCGTGCTCGATGGGCTGCTCGGTGCCGACACGACGCGAAATCTCTATGGTCGCCAGCTGGCCGACTGTCTGCTGGGCCTCTTCACGACGTACTCGCGTCACGGCCTACGGCAGCAGGCCGCCCAGGTACGTCAGCGGCTGTCGCAACATTTCCCATCGCCGCAGACGCTCGGCGGATTCGCGCCGAGCAGGGAGCCGCCGCTGACGATCCGCGGCGCGACGACGCGTGGCTCGCGCAACCCGGGCACGGTGCCCGCCTCAGACCTCGAGCTCGATCTGGACACGCGGCTACGCACGCGCTTCCTGGAGTAACCTGCCACCGCGCAGGCCGTGGATGCAGGGGCAAGGCGCTGCGAGACGGATGCGGCATTTACTGGACCCTCGAGGCCAAGGGCGAAGGCTTCGAAGGAACCACGAGCACCGGATCGAAGCTGATGCTGTCGAAGTAGGTGCGCGTTGGTCCGCGCGCTCACGTTGCTGACGACCTCGGAATTTCGGGTCTGAACGTCGCGTCAGCGGGTCGGCTGGGCCGGTTTGCCCGACCCGCACGGTTCGGAAGGCGAGGGCCGGGAGGATTGCGGGGCGGCTTACGCCTTCTGCATCCGCTCCATCACTTGAAGATAGCGGCGCGCCTCAGTGGCGACTGGATCGCCGCCAAACCGTTGCAGCAGGAAGTTGAGGATGCGCCGCGCCTCGTCGGGCTTGCGCGCACTTTCGGCCATCAACTGCGCGCCGATGAAGTACACCTGCGGGGTGTCCGGGTGATTGGGATGCTTCCTGTCGAAGCCGCGGATCAGCGTGCCGGCGAGCTGCGGCCGGCCCTTCTGCAGCGCGGCGCGCGCCATCGGCGCGATGAATTCCGGCTGACGCGGCGACCAGTCGGCGCGACGCGCCAGTGCCTCTTCGGTGAGATCGAGCGCTTCGCGCCAGTTTTCCGACTTCACCAGCAGCCCAAGGTACTTCTCGGTGTGGTCCTCGATGCGGGGGCCATAGTTTTCGGCGATCAGCAGCGTGTGCAGCCGGGCATGCAGCGACAGGTCATTCGGACGTTGCCGCAGGTCGTCGTTGACCAGATCGATCGCCTCCTTGATCTCGCCGTGCGTCACCATCTGGCCGATCAGCATGTCGCGCGTGCGCGCCTTCACATCCGCGTGGCGGCCGGTGAGGCTCTTCAGGCGCTCTTCGCCGGGGCCGACGACCGAGATGTCGAGCCGGTCGGCGTACTGGTACATCGAGTAGCCGATCAAGGCGCAGATCACATAGGTGAAGTACCAGAAGGCGATCGACAGCAGCCCCACGAGCAGCGCCGCACCCACTCCAAACCCGCCCTTGAGGCTGACCCCGCCCGCCGAGCCAAGGAACATCAGGCCATAGGTCCGCGACATGTCGGCAAAGAAGACGAACGCACACAGCGCGGCGTAGGGTTGGCCGATCTTGCGGATGATCTGAACCATCTCCGGCACGTTCAGCGCACCCGCCAGGCTGCCGGTCATCACCAGGCGCATCGTGGCCGCCGGCAGCAGCACGACGAAGAACAGGCCATAGAGGAGGATCGACAGGACTTCGTGGCCGCCAATCAGCGCCAGCAGCAGCCCGAGCACGAAGCCGAACACCATGTTCAGCGCGACGTACTTGTACGGCAGGTAGGGGCCGACCAGGTCCTCGTCGGTCAGGGGATAGTCGGAAGGCGCAAGATATCCCTTGGACGACCGCTCGATGATCTTGAAGCCGTAGCGCGCCCCGGCAACCAGGATCGCAAAGGCTGCCGCAACGAGCAATGCGACGCCCAGGCCACCCAGCAGCAGAAGCAGCATGGATGCCAGCAGGGCGCCCGAAAGCCCGAGCATCCGCGTGACCACGGCCCGGTCGAGCGGAAGCAGGAAGAACTTCTGGATGCGCTGCCAGAAAGGCTCAGCGGCCTGCTGATTGGCGAATTCGTAGGTAGGTTCCATCCCCGCATGGAACGAGCACAAAGGTTCGCCGAGGCTACGCGTGCCTTGGCATCCCGAATGCCGCGCGAGACCCCGAAAACTAGAGCTTTTCCGTTTCCCCCGCCCGCGGCTGCCACTTCATCAGGTGGGATTCGACCCGGCCAACGATGCTGTCGAGGACCAGCGCAAATGCCGTCAGTACCAGGATTCCGGCCATTACCGTATTGATGTCGAAGGTGCCCTCGGCCTGCAGGATCAGGTAGCCGACGCCCCTTGCCGACCCCAGGTACTCGCCGACAACCGCACCGACGAACGCCAGGCCGACCGAGGTATGCAGCGACGAAAACACCCAGCTGGTCGCGCTCGGCAGGTACACATGGCGCAGCAGCTGGCGCTGCGAGGCGCCGAGCATGCGCGCGTTGGCGAGCACCGTCGGACTGACCTCCTTGACACCCTGGTACACGTTGAAGAAGACGATGAAGAACACCAGCGTGAAGCCCAGAGCGACCTTGGAAGCGACGCCGAGTCCGAACCAGACGGCGAAGATCGGCGCGAGGATGACGCGCGGCATCGAGTTGGCCGCCTTGATGTAAGGATCGAGGATCGCTGCAGCCAGCGGCGACAGCGCCAGCCACATTCCCATGACCAGTCCGGCGATCGTCCCGATCGCGAACGCCAGCACGGTTTCGAGCAGCGTGACCCACAGATGGCCATAGATGTCGCGCGAGATGAAGAACCAGTCCCAGATGCGCGCCGCGATCCTGACCGGCTCGCCGAAGAAGAACCTGGCGTCGTTCTCGCTGCTGAAGAAGATCGGCGGGATCAGTCCCGGCATCGTCATGACGTGCCAGAAGGCGAACAGCGCCACGAGTACGCCGACCTGCCAGTAACGCAGGTTCTTCAAGCTGGGCTTGATCGCCTTCCACATCACCGCACCGCCGGGTCGGTCCTAGGCCGCGCGCTTCTGCTGCGCATAGCCCTTCAGCACTTCCTCGCGCAGCACGTCCCAGATTGCTCGGTGCAGTTCGATGAAGCGGGGCGTCACGCGCACTTCGGCAACATCGCGCGGACGTGTCAGGTCGATCAAAAACTCGCCGATCGGGTGCGAAGCGGGACCGGCCGAGAGAACGACCACGCGGTCGCTCATCGCGATCGCCTCGTCGAGATCGTGCGTGATGAACAGCACCGCCTTCTTCTTCAGGGCCCACAGTTCCAGGACCTCGTTTTCCATCAGCTGCCGCGTCTGGATGTCGAGCGCCGAGAACGGCTCGTCCATCAGAATGATGTCCGGGTCGAGAGCCAACGTCTGCGCCAGCGACGTGCGCTTGCGCATGCCGCCCGAGAGCTGATGCGGGTAGCGGTCGCCGAAGCCGGCGAGTCCGACGCGCCCGAGCCATTCGTCAGCCAGCTCCGCGGCTTGCGTCTCGCGCAGGCCGCGGAACTGCAGACCCGCGAGGACGTTGTCGCGCGCCGTGCGCCAGGGCATCAGCGCTTCGCTCTGGAACATGTAGCCCGCACGGCGGTTGATGCCCGCGAGCGACTCGCCGAAGACCTGGACCGAACCGGTGCTCGGCGCGAGCAGACCGGCCGCGACGTTAAGGAGCGTGCTCTTGCCGCAACCGGTCGGTCCGACGACGCTGACAAACTCGCCCGGCGCGATCGACAGCGTTACGTCGCGGACGGCGGTGTAACGCTGCGCCCGATTGTCGCGACTGATGAACGTGCAGGTGATGCCCTGCAGCAGCAGTGCTGGCGTCATGTGACTCACGCGCTGCGCTCTCGTGAAACGGCCGAAGACCTCGCGCTATCCGTTCGGGTACTTCGCGTTTGCTTTCTTGACGAAGTCATTGGTGTACACGGACTTCAGGTCGACTTTCGCGCCGGCCATCGCCGGATCGACGCTGGCGAGCGCGCGCAGCGCGGTGGCCGGGCCCTGGTCCGGAATCATCCCGTCGGGCGACAGCGCCGGCTTCGCCTTCAGGAACGCGTCGATGTAGACCGCGCGGTCGCCGAGCAGGTAGCTCTCGGGCACCGACCTGACGATGTCGGACGGACCAGCCTTCTGGATCCACTTGTTGGCGCGCACGATGGCGTTGGTCAGCGCCTGCACCGTGTTCGGATTCTTCTCGATGAACGCCACCGGCGCGTACAGCGTCGCCGCGGGCATCGGACCACCGAAGACCTTGTCGGCCTCGGCGACATCGCGCGTGTCGGACACGATCTTGATGTCGTTGCCGCGCGCGAGGATCGTCACGACCGGATCGAGGTTCGAGATGGCGTCGATCTGGCCGGCACGCATCGCCGCCACCGCGCCCTGCGACGCGCCGACGCCGATGAAAGAGACGTCCGCGGGCTTCAGGCCGTTCTTGGCGAGCACGTAGTTCGCCATGATGTTGGTCGACGATCCCGGAGCGGTGACACCAATCTTCTTGCCCTTGAGATCGGCAACCGACTTGTAGCCGGGCATGGTCCTGGTGCTGACCGCAAGTACGATCTGCGGCGCCCGCCCCTGCAGCACGAAGGCTCGCATCGGCTGGCCCTTGGCCTGCATGTTGATGTTGTGTTCGAAAGCGCCCGAGACGACATCGGCACTGCCGCCGACCACGGCCTGCAGTGCGCGCGCGCCGCCGGCGAAGTCGACGATCTCTACGTCGAGCCCTTCTTCCTTGAAATAGCCGCGCTGCTCAGCGATCGTGAGCGGCAGGTAGTACAGCAGGTTCTTGCCGCCGACAGCGATCGTGACCTTCTTCTTCTCCGGGGCCTGCGCGAGACCCACCGCCGGCAGCAGCAGCGCGAAGACACCGGCAAACAATGCCGAGCGCCGGGTAGTAAGGAAAGACATGCAGATCTCCTTGGTTTGCGTCGCGCGGGCGTCGAACGCCTCTGTGGCCGATCTTATAGGACGCCTTCGCGCCTGAGCGCCGCAATCGCTTCGGCGTCATAACCGAGTTCCGCCAGCACCTCGTCGGTGTGCTCGCCGAGCTTCGGCCCGAGCCAGTGCGTCGCACCCGGCGTTTCAGACAGCTTCGGCACGATTGCCGGTACCTTCAACGCCACGCCATCGGGCAACGAACGTTGCTCGATCATGTTGCGCGCGCAGAACTGCGCATCGTTGAACATGTCCGCCACGCTGTAGATGCGCGAGGCTGGCACTTCGGCCGCCTTCAGCGCAGCGAGCGCAGCCTCGATCGGCTGGCGATCGCACCACACCTGGATCGCATCGTCGATCTCGGCGGTGCGCTTGACGCGGCCCTCGTTGCGCTCGAGCGCGGGATCGTTGGCCAGATCCGTCCGTCCGATCGCGGTCATCAACCGCTTGAAGATCGCGTCGCCGTTGCCAGCGATGACGATCGCGCCGTCGGGGCAGGCGTAGGTGTTGGAGGGCACGATGCCCGGAAGCGCCCCGCCGGTGCGCTCGCGCACGACGCCGAAGCGGTCGTACTCCGGAACGGTGCTCTCCATCATGTTGAACACGGCTTCGTAGAGCGCCACGTCGACGATCTGCCCTTCGCCCCGACCGCGGCCTCCGGTGGCGTCGCGGTGGCGCAGCGCCATCAGGGCGCCGATCACGGCATGGAGAGCCGCGATCGAGTCGCCGATCGAAATGCCGATGCGCACCGGCGGCCGGTCGGGATGGCCAGAGACGTAGCGGATTCCGCCCATCGATTCACCGATCGCGCCGAATCCCGGCATATCGCGCATCGGACCCGTCTGGCCATATCCGGAGATCCTGACCATGATCGTCGCCGGATTGCCGGCGCGCAACGCCTCGTAGCCGAGGCCCCACTTTTCGAGCACCCCCGGGCGGTAGTTCTCGATGATGACGTCGGCATCGAGCGCGAGCACGCGTGCGATCGCCTGCGCCCGCGCATCCTTCAGGTTGAGAGTCACCGACCGCTTGTTGCGGGCCTGGACGTACCACCACAGCGAAGTGCCGTCGTGCAGGTACCGCCAGTTGCGGATCGGATCGCCGCCGACCGGCTCCTCCACCTTCACGACCTGCGCGCCGAACTCCGCAAACATCCGCGCGGCGAACGGGCCGGCGATCAGCGTGCCGAGTTCGAGAACCTTGATGCCCGTCAGTGGCCCGGCCATCGTCGAGTCCTGCGCTCAGGCGGCCCGTCGGTCGAGCATCGCCTGCGCAACCGTGTTGACGTCGGTGTACTCGAGCTCGGCGCCGGCCGGCACGCCACGCGCCAGTCGCGTGATCGTCAACCCCGGATCGCGGCCGCGCAGCAGTTCGCCGATGTAATGGGCAGTCGCGTCGCCCTCCGGTGTGAACGAGGTTGCCACGACCACCTCACGCACGATGCCGTCGGTTGCGCGCGCAAGCAGGCGCTCCATCTGGATCTCGCGCGGACCGATGCCGTCCAGCGGCGAGAGCCGGCCGAGCAGGACAAAGTACAACCCCGCGTAGGCCATCGACTGCTCGATCACCAGTTGATCCGCCGGCGATTCGACGACGCACAGCTGATGCGCGTCGCGCTTCGGATTCGCGCACGTCTCGCAGACATCGAGTTCCGTCAGCGTGTTGCAACGGGTGCAGTGCCGGATGGATTGCACCGCCGCGAGCAGCGATTCGCCGAGCCGCACTGCGGCCTCACGGTCGTGCTGCAGCAGGTGAAACGCGATGCGCTGCGCCGAGCGCGGCCCGATGCCCGGCAGGCGTTTCAGCGCCTCGACCAGCTTATCCAGAGTCGGACCGAGTTTCATCGCGGAGTGGCGTTCGGAGCGCTGCGCACCCCAGTCAGTTGTGTTCGAGCCGGGCGCCCGGCCACCCGAAGCCCGGCTCGCAGTTCAGACCGTCCGAGGTGCACATGCGGCGGCGCAGCCGCCGCGTACACCGAGGGCGCATCAAAACGGTAACTTCATGCCGGGCGGCAGTGGCATGCCGGCGGTGATCGCGGACATCTTCTCCTGCGAGACGGCTTCGGCGCGGCGCACGGCATCGTTGAATGCTGCCGCGACCAGATCCTCGAGCATCTCGCGGTCGTCACCGACGAGGCTGGGATCGATGCCGACCCGGCGAACGTCGTGCTTGCAGGTCATCACGATCTTCACCATGCCGGCGCCCGACTGCCCTTCAACTTCGATGTTGGCGAGTTCTTCCTGCAGGCGCTTGACGCCCTCCTGCATCTTCTGCGCCTGTTGCATCAAGCCCGCGAGCTGGCCCTTCATCATCGTGATGTTCCCGTGTCCTTGGCATCGCGCGGCCGGATCGATGCCGGGTCGACGGATGCGCCGAAGTTATCGATTAATTCTCGCACGAAGGGGTCGCCATAGATGGCTTCCTCCGCCTGCCGTTGCCGCTCCGCGCCGGCTTCGGCAGCGAGCCCCGCCGCCGTCGGCCCCGTGGTGCTGCCGACCTCGGTGCTGAGACGAATGGGACGCCCGAGTGCGGCTTCGACCGCCGCCTTCAACTTGTCGACGGTACCGGCCTCGACCAGCGTCTTCAGCGCCACCCGCAGCCGGAAATGATCGCCTTGCACGGAGATCAGTTCGCTGCGCTGAGCGAGCTCGCGCACCAGTCCGCTGACTTTCAGGCGCGCCACCAGCGCAGGCCAGTTGCCGTCGAATTCGACCCGCGCCGTCGCGGGCGCGCTGGCTGCCGCGGGAGCGCTCGCTGGAGCGGGCTGCGTCGGCTGCGCGCGCGGGGCCGCGGCGGCGGACCGTACCGGTGTCACGCGTCCGGTCTGCGGCGGCGGCGAGGCAGGCTCGGTGGCCGCATCGTGCGGCGCAAACGCCAGCATCCGCAGCAGACTCATCGTGAACCCCGCGTATTCGTCCGGCGCGAGATGCAGATCATTGCGTCCGTGCAGTGCGATCTGGTAGTACAGCTGCACCTCATCTGGCGCCAGCGTCGAAGCGAGACGGCGAATGTCGTCGGCACGCACCTCGTCGTCGGCCGCGGCGGGCACCCGCTGCACCAGGGCGATGCGGTGCAGCAGGCTGGCGAGATCGCGCAGCGCCTGTCCGAACGACAGGCTCTGTGCGTTCATCTCGTCGGCGAGCGCCAGCACGGCCGCTGCATCGCGCGCGACGACCGCATCGAGTACGCGCACCAGGGTGCCTTCGTCGATCGCGCCGAGCATGCCGCGCACGGCCTCGAGCGTGACCTTGCCCGCGGCATAGGCGATCGACTGGTCCAGCAGCGACAGGCCGTCGCGCATGCTGCCGCGCGCCGCGTGCGCAAGCAGCGCCAGCGCGGGTTCCTCGGCAGCGATGCCTTCCTGGCCGAGGATCTCGCGCATCCGCGCCGCGATGCCCTGCGGGGTCATCTGCTTGAGGTTGAACTGCAGGCAGCGCGACAGCACCGTCACAGGCACTTTCTGCGGATCGGTCGTCGCCAAGATGAACTTGACGTAGTCCGGCGGCTCTTCGAGCGTCTTCAGCATCGCGTTGAACGCGTGCGCCGACAGCTGGTGCACTTCGTCGATCATGTACACCTTGAAGCGCGCGGCGCTCGGCGCGTACATCGCGCGTTCCAGCAGCTGCACCATCTCGTCGACGCCGCGATTGCTCGCCGCATCCATCTCGATGTAGTCGACGAAGCGGCCGGCATCGATCGCCGTGCAGGCTTCACAGACGTTGCACGGGGTCGCCGTGACTCCGCCCCGGCCGTCGGGCCCGACGCAGTTGAGCGCCTTGGCCATGATGCGCGACAGCGTGGTCTTGCCGACGCCGCGCGTGCCCGTGAACAGATAGGCGTGGTGCAGCCGCTGCGACTGCAGCGCGTGCGTCAGAGCGCGCACCACATGGTCCTGGCCGACCAGCGTGGAGAAATCTCGGGGGCGCCACTTGCGCGCCAGGACCTGATAGGACATACGGTGAATTCTACGAGCCCGGGCCCGCCAGGCTGAGCAACGCGTCGCCGCTCATGCGGCAGATGCGCCAGTCCGGCAGCAGGATCGCACCGATGGACTCGTAGAAATCGATCGCCGGTGTGTTCCAGTCGAGTACGGCCCATTCGTAGCGACCGCAGCCTCTTTCGACCGCGAGCCGCGCGCCATAACGGATCAATGCCTTGCCGATGCCTCGGCCGCGCGCTTCA
>DATKAJ010000083.1:0-2647 GCA_035498175.1 Burkholderiaceae bacterium | reverse complement strand
ATGCCGGCGCAGGTGACCACGATGTCGATGCGTCCGAACTGCTTGACGGCGGTGTTGATGATGTTCTCGGCGCCGGACCAGCTGGCCACCGAGTCGCCGTTGGCGACGGCGTCCCCGCCGGCGTGCTTGATTTCCGCGACGACATCGAACGCCGGCCCGCTGGTCGGCGCCTGCCCGTGCACGTCGACGCCGTAGTCGTTGACGACGACCTTCGCACCGGCTGCCGCGAGGGCGAGCGCGACGCCGCGTCCGATGCCGCGTCCCGCGCCGCTAACCGCCGCCACCTTTCCTTGCAACATCGCACTCACGGTTGAGCTCCTTGTAGGCAGATTTGGCGCGGACTGTATGTGAGCGTCGCGCGGACTGTCAAGGTAGGGAGCCGCGTGCCTACGGTCGCTTGACGCCTTCCTCCGAAGGGGGATAATCGTCCCGACACCGCACGACCACGTCACCCGCCTAGCGTCGCCTGCGCGGTGCCGCAAGGGAGGCCCATCACAATGGCATACGCCCACTACGAGCGGCTGAGTGCGCTCGACGCCACGTTTCTCGAAGTCGAAGACCACAACACGCACATGCACGTCGGTTCGGTGTCGCTGTTCGATGCGCAACCGCTGGCGCAGGCGGACGGCACGCTCGACATCGACCGGGTGCGCCGGTTGGTCGAGGTCGGGATCCAGCGCGTACCGCGTTACCGGCAGCGGCTCGCGACCATCCCGCTCTTCGGTTACCCGGTATGGGTCGATGACGACCGCTTCAACATCTACTATCACGTGCGTCACGTCCGCCTACCCGGCTCCGGCGACGAACGACTCTTGAAGCGGCTGACCGGCCGAATCATGTCGCAACAGCTCGACCGCGGCAAGTCGCTCTGGGAGCTGTGGGTGGTCGAGGGGGTGGAGGGCAACCGCGTCGCGCTGATTACCAAGGCGCACCACTGCATGATCGACGGCGTCGGCAGCGTCGAGCTGACCGGCGCCTTCATGCGGCAGTCGGCCGAGTTCGAGCGCGATCTCCAGAAGCCTGTGAAGTGGCTGCCCCGACCGGTGCCGACGCCGGCGCAGCTACTCGCGGGCGAGCTGCAGCGCCGCGCCGCTGAACCGTTCGAGGCACTGAGCGCCGCGCGCCGTGCTTTGGGTGATCCGCTCGGGACCTTCGGATCAGTGCGCGATGCGCTGGCCGGAATCGGCGAGGCCATCGGTGCGGGCGCGCGCGCGGCGTCGCCGACGCCGCTGAACACGGACATCGGCCCGCACCGCCGCTTCGACTGGGTCGAGATGGACCTCACCGCGGTCAAAGACGTGAAGAACCGGTTGGGCGGGACGGTGAACGATATCGTGCTCGCGATCGTGTCGGGTGCGTTGCGTCGCTTCCTGCGGGGGCGCGGCCTGCAGCCGGAGCGCCTCGACTTCCGTGCCATGCTCCCGGTCAACACCCGTAGCGAGGCCGATCGCGAGAGCATGGGCAATCGCGTCGCGATGATGGTGGCGCAGCTGCCGCTCGGGGAGCGTGATCCGCGGCGCCGGTTGCAGCGGGTCATCGCGACCACGCGTGAGCTGAAGCAATCACGGCAGGCGCTCGGCGTTCGCGCTTTGGAAGAGATCAGCGACTGGACGCTGACGACGCTGTTCTCGGCTTTCGTGCGGCTGTCGACGATGTCGCGGCCGTACAATGTCGTCGTCACCAATGTGCCCGGCCCGCAGGTGCCGATCTACTTTCTCGGTGCGCCGATGCAGGCGGTGTATCCCCTCGTCCCACTGAACCGCAACCAAGCGCTCGGCATCGCCCTTTTCAGCTACAACAGCGGGCTGTTCTGGGGATTCAACGCCGATTGGGATGCGGTGCCCGACCTGCACGAGCTGGTCGAGGCGATCGGCACGGAGTTCGAGCATCTCCGTGAGGCCGCTGCCCTCGGGCCGATGGAGCTGTCGGAGGACAAGGGCACGCGGAAGGCGCCGCGTCGCCGCGCCGGCAACCGCGCAACGGTGAGCCACCAGGCGTCGTAGGGACGACCGTCAGGCGCCCGCGCCAGTGGATTGAGACCACTTCTTCCGCGCCTGTCTACCTCATCGGAGGAACGCGCGCAGCGCGGCTGCGGCGGCACGCGGATCGTCAGCTTCGAGAAGCGCGGCCACGACGGCGACGCCGCGTGCGCCGCGCTGCAGGACGCTGGCGACACGCTCGACGCTGAGGCCGCCGATCGCGAGAACCGGCAGCGTCACGGCCTGCGCAGCCTGCGCCAGGGCGTCCAGTCCCACGGGTGTGCCGAAGGCGCGCTTCGAGGGTGTCTCGAAGACCGGCCCGAAGACGATGAAGTCAGCTCCGCCGGCGGCTGCAGCCCGCGCTTGCTGCACACTGTGCGTCGATACACCGAGCAAGCGGTTGTTGCCGAGCAGCCGACGCGCATCCGTGGAGGCGAAGGAATCCGCCGGCAAGTGTACGCCGTCGGCTTCGCATGCCAGGGCGATGTCGATCCGGTCGTTGATGAGGAGGCGAGCGCCGTAACGGTGCGTGACCTCGCGGAGGCGGCCGGCCAGCTCGAGAAGGGCAGCGCCGGAAAGGTCCTTCTCTCGCAGCTGTATCGCATCGACGCCACCGGCTAGCGCCGCGTCGACGACGTCGAGCAGCGGTCGGCCTCTGGTGCGCTGGC
>DATKAJ010000082.1:0-14857 GCA_035498175.1 Burkholderiaceae bacterium | reverse complement strand
GCGGTCGAGGCCAACCGCAAGCGCATCGCAATCGAGGTCGAAGGCGTGGTGCCTCTGGTGACGAGCCGGCGTGAGTGAATCCGCAGTGTCGGAGCCGACGCCGGCTCAGGCCGGCGCAGCGGCACTCGGCGGATCGTCGCGGTCGGGGTTGAGCACGCCGAAGCGCGCCGGAGTCTCCGAGTAGAACAACCGGACCCTCTCCGCGCCGATCAGTTCCAGCAGCCTTACCTTTTCATCCGGCCCGACGATGAACTCGACTTCGACGATCTGGCTTCCACCGAGCTCGAAGAATCTGTCTTCGTGCATGACGTGGTGGCGCCCGTATCCCGCCATCGCATGAAACGCCGAACCACCCCGGATGCCCATCGTGTTCGCCGTCCGCAGAAGCCACTCCCACAGCGGCATGCCGTGCAGGCGATGGCCCTGCGTCAGGTAGAAGCGCAAATACGATCCGTCCATCGATCGACTCCTCAGTAGTGCTGCCGCGCCGGGATCACTCCGCGTACTCCACCGCGCGGATCGTCGACGTCACCGCGATAGCGCGGGATCAGGTGCACGTGCAGGTGCATCACGGTCTGCCCGGCGACCGCGCCGATGTTGATGCCGAGGTTGTAGCCTTCCGGGCGAAAGCGCTCGTCGAGCAGCGCCTTGCCCGCATCGACCAGTTCAAGCAGCGCAGCCCTCTCTGGGACGGTCGCGTCGAAATAGCTTGCGACATGGCGTCGCGGCAGGATCAGCAGGTGGCCGCGAGTGACCGGAAACCTGTCGTAGCGCGCGTAAGCCAGCGCGTTTTCGAGGACGGCTTCGGCCAGCGCGCAGAAGGGACACTCGTCCATTCCAGCGTCTCGCCCCCTGTGCGCGACCCCGGGTCAATCGAGGGCGGCGCGGGCGGCGCCGATTGCCGCGCGCAGTGTTTCGTAGTCGCCGACCTGATTGGCGAGCACCAGAATCAGCCGTGCGTTGAGCGCCGCACTCTGCGCTTCACTGAGCCCCGCGTGCGCGTCGATCAGCACCTGGTAGAAGTCGTCCGGGCGGTCGATGTTTGGTTCGATGTTGAGCGACACTTCAATGCCCTCCCCGCCCCTGCGCCCGCACCAGTCCCTCGAGCACCTCGACCAGCCGTGGCGCACGCCAGCGGGCCGCGACATGCTGATCGGGCCGCAGCAGGTAGACGGTTCCTGGACCGCTGTCATACCGCTGCTGCATCAGTCCATCGCCGTCCTCGATCACGCGCACCTCGGCGGATTCGCCATCGACCGCACGCGGGACGACCAGGCTCACGCGTACCTCCCCAGCCAGCGTGCGCTGCAGTTCATCGAGCCACTGCGGCGCGACGGGCGCGAATACCAGCAGCTCGAAGTGGTCGCCGAGATGGTCGAGCAGCCAGGCGCTGCGGCCGCCGATGCGTACCGGCGCATCCGCTGCCGGCGCGCCCGGCGCCATGTCGCCGCCGAAACCGTCGCGATCCATCGTCGAAAGCACGCTGCCCTTGTGCGTCGTCGGTTTCGACAGGCGGCCGCTGTTGACGAGGCGACGCGCAAACGGGTAGCGCTGCGACAGTGCCAGCACCGCGTCGCGGAACGTTCGGCTCGTGTCCGACTTCGGCGTGATGAAGTCCGTCGCCCGCGTCGAATTCAGGATGTTCTCGTCGGCTGCTTCGACGCGCTCGCGGTCGTAGCTGTCGAGCAGCGACGCGGGCGATTGGCCCCGGATGACCCGCGCCAGCTTCCAGCACAGGTTGTCGACGTCCTGGAATCCGCTGTTGGCGCCACGCGCGCCGAACGGCGAGACCTGGTGCGCGGCATCGCCGACGAAGATCACGCGGCCATGCACGAAGCGATCGAGCCGGCGGCACTGGAACGTGTACACGCTGACCCATTCGAGCTCGAACGGATGCGCCTCGCCCAGCATCGCACGGAGGCGCGGAATGACACGCTCAGGCTTCTTCTCCTCCTCGGGATCGGCGTCCCAACCGAGCTGGAAGTCGATGCGCCAGACGTCGTCGGCCTGCCGGTGCAGCAGCACTGACTGGCCCGGGTGAAACGGCGGATCGAACCAGAACCATCGCTCCGGCGGGAAATCACCTTTCATGTGGACATCGGCGATCAGGAAGTGGTCGCGAAACACCTGGCCCTTCCATTCGAGTCCCATCAGGTCGCGCAGCGTGCTGCGCGCGCCGTCGGCTGCGATGACGTAATCGGCGTCCACGCGGTAGCGGCCGTCCGGCGTTTCGATGTCGAGTTGCACGCCATCGTCGCGCGGCGCGATGCCGACCGCCTTGTTTCTCCAGCGCACCGAGTGGCCGAGCGCCACGAGCCGGTCGACCAGGGTCTCTTCGAGGTGATACTGCTGCAGATTGACGAAGGCGGGACGTTTGTGCCCGGGCTCCGGCAGCAGGTCGAACTGGTAGGCGAGCTTGTCATGGAAGAAGACCCTGCCCACCTGCCAGCTGACCCCGCGAGCGCAGATCGGCTCGCCGCAGCCGAGGCGGTCGAGCACTTCGAGCGCACGCTTGGCGTAGCAGATCGCGCGCGAGCCGACGCTCACGGTGTTGTTGTCGTCGACGATGACGAAATCGATGCCGAGTCGCGCCAGGTCGATCGCCGCCGCCAGCCCGACGGGACCCGCGCCGACGATCGCGACCTGCGTGCGCGCCGTCCCGCCTTCGCGGAGTTCGGGAGGCGTGACGTACGGGTACTCGGGCGCTCTATAGGTCGATGGCATCGCGGCGCGGCTCCTGTCTCCCGTTGCCGTTGTTCCAAGGGCGGGCGCCGGGCCGCCCCAAGCCCGCCCTTCAAGCTTCTCCGCCGAGGGTGCACGTGCGATCGCGCAGCGATCGCGTACACCCTCGGCGCTTACCCCTCCAGGGCCTCCCACATCTCCTTGTCCCTCTGCGCAGTCCAGATGCGTGGATGGACATGACCGGTCGCCTCATCGTAGGCGCGGCTGACGTCGAACGGCAGACAATGATCAAAGATCACCCAATGCCCGAACTGCGGCTTCAGCGCTTCGTAGGTTTCGCGGTAGACCATGCGCAGGTCACGCCCCGCGCGGGCGCCGGCCTTGACCGATTCGAACATCGCCGAAACGAACGCGCGCGTGCCGTCGAGGCCTGATTTCACCGCCTCGGGCGTCTGCAGGGCTGCACCGCGCCCCGGCACCAGCTTCTGCGGACCGAGCGCCGCGACTGCATCGAGCGTCGCGGGCCAGTCGGTCAGGTAGGCGTCGCCGGTATACGGCGTCGCGTCGTACTCGACGAGGTCGCCCGAGAACAGGATCTTCTCCTGCGGCAGCCAGACGACGGTGTCACCCTTGGTGTGGCCCCGGCCCAGTTGCAGGATCTCGACCTGCAGGTTGCCCAGCATCAGCGTCAGGCGGCGCTCGAACACGATCGTCGGCCAGGTCAGGCCCGGCACGGACTCGACCGCGCGAAACAGCCTCGGGAAGCGCTCGATCTCGCTCTTCATGTCCTGCTCGCCGCGCTCGACGATCAGGTCGTAGGTGTCGCGGCTCGCGATGATGTGTTCGGGCCGATAGCCCGAGGCGCCGAGCACGCGCACCGCGTGATAGTGCGTGAGCATCACGTAGCGGATCGGCTTGTCGGTCACCGTACGGATGTGGCGGATCACGTCCTGTGCCATCACCGGCGTGGCCTGCGCATCGATCACCATCACGCCGTTGTCGCCGATCACCACACCTGTGTTGGGATCGCCTTCAGCGGTGTAGGCATAGGCGTGATCGGAAAGCCTGTCGAAGCTGACCTTCTTCTCGTCGAGGTCGGCCTGCGATGCGAATTTCTTCTCCACGGAAAATCCTCGGTAATCAGCCGCCGGCGGCGGAGGAGGAAAGCATGGTGCGCTTCCGCACGCCGTGCAAGCCGGCCGCGGGCGCGTGGGCAGCCTGGAGGTTCCCTAACCTGAGCGCGCCACGCGCCAGGCCTGGTAGCGGACTCCGGCCACCGCGCCGACCACGATCCCCGCCAGCGCGATGAACGAACCGGCGGCGAGCGTCGAGATTCCGGACAGGCCCTGGCCGATCGTGCAGCCGAGCGCAGTCACGCCGCCGAAGCCCATCAGGGCGGCGCCGACGAGGTGATTGCCGGTGTCTTCGGCATCGCGAAAGCCTTCCCAGCGAAAGCGGCCGGTCGCTATCGCATGGGCTGCCGACCCCAGAAACACGCCGACGACCGCCGCGATGCCGATCGTCAGTTCCTTGCTCTTGTCGCTGGTGAACATCAGGTAGTCCAGCGTCCATGCCACCGGCGCAACGAACGACAGCGACTCCATCTGCCGCGAATTGGTCCGCAGGAAGGCTTCTTCGAGCGTCTCCGGGTGTTCGGCCAGGTGCCCGATCGACCCGGACACGAACCACACGGCGACGACGATCGCACCGATGCCGACGCCCGCCAGCAGGTTGTCGAACGTGCGGAAGCTGCGCTCGCGCAGTGCGAACAGCGCCAGCAGCACTGCCAGCCCCAACCCTAGTCCGAGCTGCCAGGCTTCGCGGGCCGGCGTCGTCCCGGCGAGCAGCGACGGCAGGTCCTGTCGTGTCGCCAGCGCGAGACCCACCCGCTCCAGCACGCCGACCCGCACCAGGGCCAGCGCGCCTCTGAGCGAAATGTACGCAAAGACGGCCAGCACCAGTACCACCACCAGCGACTTGAGACTGCCGGCGCCGGCCCGGACCAGCGAGCGCGAGCCGCATCCCCCCGCGAGCACCATGCCGAAGCCGAACAGCACACCGCCGAAGACGTACGCCAGCGGCGTGAAGCGGGACGCCGTATAGAAGCTCCAACGCACATCGATCAGCCCGGCGGCGTCGAGCAGCGTCGTGCCAAGGATCGCCACTGCCATCGCGAGAATCCACTGGCGCAGGCGCGTCCAGTCGCCAAAGTTCACCACGTCGGCAATGCTGCCCATCGTGCAGAAATGCGTGCGCTGAGCGATCGCGCCAAAGCCGACCGCCAGTGCGAAGGTCGCGACCAGGACGGTGGCGGAGATCGCTGCGAGACTGGGGTGCATGACGTCAGACAGGAAGAACCGCGCAGTCTAGGCGGTCAAGGCAGAACGGCTCGCGCCAAAACGAATCGTCAGCGCGTGCCGGGCAGGCGTTCGCGCGCCAGGACGGCGGCCTCGCTGTCCGGATACTCCTGCACCACGCGCGTCAACGTGCGGTTCGCCGCGCGCTTGTCTGCCATCTGCAGCTGGCTGTCCGCAATCGAAAGCAATGCCTCGGGTGCCCGTGGAGAATCCTTGTAGCGATCGAGAACCACCTGGTTCGCGGCGATTGAAGCCTTGTAGTCCTTCAGCGCGAAATACGCACTGCCGATGAAATACTGGGCCGCAGGCACGTAGGCGCTCGCCGGATAGCGCGTGCTGAACTGCTGGAAGCCGGCGATCGCGCCACGGAAATCCCCGCCGCGGAACTGGGCGAGTGCCGCGTCGTAGGCCGCCTGCTCGGCACGCTCGACGGTTGCGCTGCGGCCGTCGATGGTCACGGTCGACGGCTCGAACTTCTTCAACCGCGCATCGAGGTCTGCATACAGATCGCGATTCCGCTTCTGCAGCGTAGCCACCTCGTTGGTCAGCGTCTCAACCTGGCCGCGCAGCCGCGCGATCTCCTGCCGCAGCGATTCGTTCTGGTTCGCCATCTCGAGCTGGTTGCGCTGGGCGGTGTCGAGACGCGCGGTGAGTTCGCTCTGGACACTGTTGAGCCGCTGCCGCAGTTCGAGGATCGCCTTGCGCGCGTCGTCGTCCGAAAAGAGCTGCGCCGCGGCCGCCGACGAGCAAAGAACCAATCCCAGCGCCGCAACATGAAGTGTCCAACGCATACGAGCCCCCAATGCAACGAAGCGACCCCATGGTCGCTTCGTCCGTGCGGTTGTGCAAGGTTCGAGCGCAGGGCCGTCCCGGGCTCGAACCTCCGATCATCGCGCCGAGGGTGCAGGTGCGATCGCGCAGCGATCGCGTACACCCGAGGCGCCTACTTGTAAACGATATCCGCCCGCCGGTTCTGTGCCCAGGCCTCTTCGGTGCTGCCGGTGGCGCGCGGCTTCTCCTTGCCGAAGCTGATGGTCTCGATCTGCGCGTCGCGGGCCCCCATCAGCAGCAGCCGCTGCTTCACAGCCTCGGCGCGTTTCTGTCCGAGCGCGAGGTTGTACTCGCGGCCGCCGCGCTCGTCGGTGTTGCCCTCGACCTTGATCTGGCGGCTGCTGTTCGCCGCAAGGTACTTGCCGTGCGCTTCTACCAGAGGCTGGTACTCGGCCTTGACGACAAAGCTGTCGAAATCAAAGTAGACGCTCTTCTTCGACAGCGGATTGTTCGGGTCGGTGAACGGATCGACGCCGGTCGCCGACGCCGCCGACACCGGCTTCACGGCGCGCGCATCGCCTGCGTCGCCGGCGCCGGATTTGCCGGCCTCGGTGATCGGCGCCGGCTGCTGTTCATCGAGCTTGACCGACGAGCAACCCGCCATCACCAGGATGACGGCGGCGGCTCCGAGTGCGCTGCGGGCATAACGGGCGAGATATTGCATCGATCCTCCTTCGCGTTCGCTTACTTGATGTACGGGCCCCAGGTCGGCTCGCGGATGTCTCCGCTCGGTCCGGACAGCCGCGTGCGCACACGCCCGTCGACCGAGGCCGACGCGAGGATGCCCCGTCCGTTCACCTCGGTGGCGTAGAGCAGCAGGCGGCCATTCGGCGCAAAGCTCGGCGATTCGTCGCGCGTGGTGTCGGTCACCGGCGTCTCGGTGCCGGCCGCGAGGTCGAACACCATGACCTGGAAACGCCCATTGCGGCGCGCGACGTAGGCCAGCAGCTTGCCGTCCGGAGACAGGCGTGGGCTGATGTTGTAGTCGCCATTGAAAGTCACGCGTTGCACGTTGCCGCCAGTGACGGCCATACGATAGATCTGCGGGCCGCCACCGCGGTCCGATGTGAAGTAGATCGACTGTCCGTCCGGACTGAACACCGGTTCGGTGTCGATGCCACTCGACTGCGTCAGCCGCCTTACGTTGGAGCCGTCGGCGTTCATCAGGAAGAGCTGCGAGTTGCCCTCGCGCGTCAGAGTCACGGCCAGCGACCGGCCGTCCGGCGACCACGCTGGCGCGCTGTTCGAGCCGCGGAAGTTCGCCACGGCCTTGCGCTCGCCCGTGGTCACGGTGTGCACATAGACCACTGGCTTGCCGGTTTCGAAGCTGACGTAGGCAAGCCGTATGCCGTCGGGGGCCCAGGCGGGGGAGATGATCGGCTCACGCGACCGCAGGGCCGCCTGCGCGTTCTCGCCATCGGCATCGGCAACGTGCAGCTCCCATGAATTGCGGCTCGTCTGAACCACGTAGGCGATCCGCGTGGCGAATACGCCGCGCTCGCCGGTGAGCTTTTCGTAAATGCGGTCGGCGATGCGATGCGCGGTCAGCCGCCGATCCGAGGCGGGCACCGTATAGACGAGACCGTCGAGCTGGCCCTGCTTGACGGTGTCGAGCAGGCGGAAGCGGATGTCGTAGCGGCCGTCGGCGAGCCGGCGCGAACTGCCAATGACCAGCGCGTCGGCCCCGCGCGCCTTCCACTCGCCGAGGTTCGGGCTCGCCGTATCCGAGATCGGCTGCGGCCCGGTTTCGATCTTGCGAAACAGCCCGCTGCGCTCCAGATCGGCGCGCACGATCGAGGCGATGTCCTGGGGCGGCGCCACATCGTCTGCGAAGGGCGCAACCGCGATCGGGAACTGCTGCGCGCCGACGCCGGTGATCTCCACGCGCAGCTGCGCGCGGGCGGCGACTGGAAGGAGGACGAGTGCGCCACAGACGCTGCGGCGAGCACTGCGGGACGTGTTGCGGCTGTTCTTCATGCTTTGTAGCTGCAGTCGAGTATAGACAGTGCACCCGCGGCACCGTTCACTGAAACGCGCGAGGACGAATGGCGATCGCAGGCAGGTGCGCCTACCGGGTTTCCACGGGATCGAAGGTCAGGCGCAGCGAGCGTGGCATTGCGCCGTCGCGCGGCCGCGGGAACGGATCGCAGCGCCGGATCGCGCGCTCGACCGCCTCGTCATACTGCGCCAGACCGCTGGGGTGCACCCGCCGCGGGGCACCCAGTTGCTGACCGTCAGGCGCAAGCTGCACTTCAAACTCGGCAACGTACTGGCCCTTCTGCATTCCCTCCTGCACCGGGAAGCTGATCCATTGCTTGATGCAGCCTGCCACCTGAGAGTCGTATCCGCGCGGCATGCCAGGCGATCCCGCCGCAGCAGCCGGACCTGTTCCGGCGTCGGCAGTCATTCGCGCGAGGGCGGCCTGGCGCTGCTTCTCCACCGCGGCTTCCGCCGCCTTGCGCTCGCGCGCTTCCTCGTCACGCTTGCGCTGCTCCGCTTTCGTGTCCGGCTCAACCTTCTTTGCCGGTTCGGCTTTCTTCACCGGCTCGACCTTCTTCTCCGGCTTCGGCTCGGGCTTTTTCTGCTCGAGCACGATGTCCGGCTTGACGGGCTCAGGCTCCGGCGCCCGCTCGACCCTCACCGGCGGTGGTGGGGGAGGCGGTGGCGGCGCGGGCTCGGCCACGGGCGGCAACCCGCTCCACAGCTCGGCCGAGACGGGGCCCGCAGGCTCGGTCTTCCAGCGGATGACGAACGCGATCGCGATGAACAGCAGCGTGTGTGCGCCGAGCGAAATCAGGAACGCCGGACCCGTCCCGCGCTCCGGCGCATGCCAGCGGTGCCGCAGCGCTCGCGCCGGCGCGGTCTTCATTGGGCGAGCTGGACCGAAAGGCCGACGCGCTCGATCCCCGCTTTCTGCAGGTCGCGCATCACGTCGACCACGGACTTGTACTGCACCTTCGCATCGGCCTCGATGACGACGGGAGTCGCCACCGACTTCTGGCGCGCCTTGACCGATGCGATCAGCTGCCCTGAAGCCACCGGCGTTTCGACCTTGCCCGCTTCGAGGATCGAGACCCGCCCGTCGGACCGGATCACTACGCGCACCGGCGTGTCCCGCTGCTGCCCCGCCTTCGCCACGCTGGGCAGGTCGACCACGCTCGGATTCACGAACGGCGCGGCCACCATCAGGATGACGACCAGCACCAGCATCACGTCGACGTAGGGCACGACGTTGATGTCCGCCATCATGCGACGGCGGGGTCCGGTGCGGCGCGCGACCAGGGCCATTGCCGAAGCTGCGCCCTAGCCCCTCTGCCGCTGCAGGATGTTCAGGAACTCCTCCATGAAACTCTCGAAGCGGTTGGCGAGGCGATCGATGTCGTTGGCGAAGCGGTTGTAGGCGACGACTGCCGGGATCGCTGCGAACAGGCCGATGGCCGTGGCCACCAGCGCCTCCGCGATCCCGGGTGCGACGCTCGCCAGATTGGCCTGCTGCAGACTGGACAGACCGGTGAACGCGTGCATGATTCCCCAGACCGTCCCGAACAGCCCGATGTACGGGCTGACCGAACCGACGGAAGCCAGGAAGTTGAGGCGCGACTCCAGGCCGTCCATCTCGCGCTGGTAGGCGGCGCGCATCGCCCGGCGCGCACCGTCGAGGGTGGCCTGTGCGTCGCCGCGACCACGCAGCTTCAGGAACTCGCTCATGCCTGACTCGAAAATGCGCTCGAGCGCGCCGGTCCTCCTCCTGGGATTCGACGCCAGCTGGAAGAGCTGCGACAGCTCGCCCCCACCCCAGAACTGGCGCTCGAACTCCTCGGTCTCGCGCTTGGCGCGCTTGATCGCGAAGCCTTTCTGGAAGATTGCGGTCCACGACGCGATCGAAAGCACCGCCAGCAGCAGCATCACTAGCTGCACGACGACCGTGGCCTTCGTGATCAGCGACAGGATCGAAAGGTCGGCAGCGGGCATCATCAGCGGGGTTTGAATCCAGGCAGGGTACGAAAGGCCTCGGCCATGCCCGCCGGCATCGCGGCCGGAACGAAGCGACGGGAGTCGATGCAGGCGGCCTTGACAGTCGCCGTGGCCAGCACATCGGCGTCGCGCCGGGCCGTCTGCTCGAACACGACGAAGACCCGCCCGGCTTTCTGCACGGTGAGGTCGATGTCGATCACATCGTCCAGGCGGGCTGGCTGGCGATAGTCGCACTCGATCCGGGCGACAACGAACTGCAGGCCGAATTCCTCCGACAGGCGGCGTTGGCTGAAGCCGGCGGCACGCAACCATTCGGTGCGGGCGCGCTCAAAGAACTTCAGGTAATTGGCGTAGTAGACGATGCCGCCGGTGTCCGTGTCTTCGTAGTAGACGCGGATCGTCCAGGTGAACGCCGCGGCGGTCGCGGAAGATTGCATCGTCGACATGCGCTGCATCGCAGTATACGGGGGGCTTCGGCCGCCAGACGGGCAGCGCACCCGCCTTCACGCGGTCGGCCACACTACAATGCGCGCCTTTTTGCCGGCCTGAGGGCCGGCAGCGGCCGCGGTTTGGGCGGGGGTCACGATGGCATCGGCGAGCGGAAGACTGGCAGCAGGGGCGTTTGCCGCCCTGGCGTTGCTCGGCTGCGACCGCATCACCAACAGCCCGCATCGCAGTGGCGAAGAGCGCACCAACACGTTCTTCACGGCCACGCAGGAGCGCTCGCCCAAGTACATGGATCCGACGGCGTCGTACTCGCTCGACGAGACACCCTTCAGCTATTCGGTTTTCGAGCCGCTGTATCGCTTCCACTACCTGAAGCGACCCTACGAAGTGGTGCCGCGGACTGCCGAAGCCATCGCAACGCCGCGGTACTACGACAAGAACGGGCGCGAACTGCCGGCCGACGCACCGGGCGACCAGATCGCCGAGTCGGTCTACGACATCAAGCTGCGCAAGGGCATTCTGTATGCGCCGCACCCCGCCTTCGCCAAGGACGCGGCGGGCAACTATCGCTATCACGCGCTGAGCGAGAAGGAACTCGGTAAGAGGCGCACGCCTTTCGACTTCGAGCACCAGGGCACGCGCGAACTGACCGCACACGACTACGTCTACGCCATCAAGCGGCTGGCGACCACGCGCATCAAGTCGCCCTCGTTCTCGCCGATGGCCGAGCACATCAAGGGCTTGAAGGACTACGGTGAACTGATTGCGAAGGAGGACGCCAAGCTGCGTGACGGCAAGCCGCTGACCGACCGCGACCTGCCGTTTCTCGACTTTCGCCAGTTCCCGCTTGCCGGTGCCGAAGCGCTCGACGACTACACGGTGCGCATCCGCCTCGACGGCAAGTACCCCCAGTTCAAGTACTGGCTGACGATGACGTTCTTCGCGCCGGTGCCCTGGGAAGCCGACAAGTTCTACTCGCAGCCCGGGATGGTCGAGCGCAATCTCAGCATGAACTACTGGCCGGTCGGCACCGGGCCTTACATGGCCACCGAGTACGAAGAGAACCGCCGCCACGTGCTGACGCGCAATCCAAATTTCCGCGGCGAACCCTATCCGTGTGAAGGCGAGGCGGCCGACCAGGCTGCCGGTCTGCTTGCCGACTGCGGCAAGCCGATGCCTTTCATCGACAAGATCGTGTTCTCGATCGAGAAAGAGAGGATCCCGCACAAGACGAAGTTCCTGCAGGGCTACTACGACAACCCGGAGATCTCGCGCTTCGACTGGCTGCTCGACATGGACTACGACGTGAAGAACTCCGAGCGGGTCGCGAAGCTGTTCCGGGACCGCGGCATCCAGATGCCGAAGACGCTGGAGATTTCCAACTGGTACCTCGGCTTCAACTGGTGGGACCCGGTCGTCGGCAAGGGCAAGACGCCGGAGGAGCAGGCGCGCAACCGCAAGCTGCGCCAGGCGCTGTCGATCGCGATCGACTGGGAGGAATACGTCCGCGTGTTCGAGAGCAAGGCTGCCGGGGAGCCTGCGATGAGCCCGATTCCGCCGGGCGTGTTCGCGTTCCGCAAGGATGCGATCGACCGCGTGGTGTACGACGTCGTCGATGGCAAGCCACGCCGCAAGTCGCTCGACGAGGCGAAGAGGCTGCTGGCCGAGGTCGGCTATCCGGACGGGCGCGACGCGAAGACGGGTCAACCGCTGGTGCTGTATTACGACTACCAGCGCGCATTGACGCCCGAACTGAAGGCCGAGGTGGACTGGATGGTCAAGCAGTTTGCCAAGCTGGGGGTGCAGCTGGAGCTGCGGGCGACCGACTACAACCGTTTCCAGGACAAGGCCGACAAGGGCAGTCTGCAGATCTTCTGGTGGGGCTGGTTCGCCGACTATCCGGACGCAGAGAATTTCCTGTTCCTTCTGTACGGCCCGAACTCGCAGGCGGCCACGCAGGGCAACGGCAACAACACCGCCAACTACCAGAACCCGGAGTTCGACAAGCTGTTCGAGGAGCTGCGCTACCTCGATGACGGCCCGCGCAAGCAGCAGGTCGTCGACCAGATGATCGCGATCGTTCAGGCCGACGCGCCGTGGGCGTTCGGTTACAACCCGTACGCGGGTTCGGTGCACCACCAGTGGGTCGGCAACGTCAAGCCGGCACCGCTTGCCAACGACCGGCTGATGTACATGAAGGTGGATCCGGCGTTGCGCGCCGCCAAGATTGCCGAGTGGAACCGGCCGATCTGGTGGCCGGTTGCCGTCATCGTGCTGCTGATCGCCGCGGCGATCGTCCCGGCGTTCCGCAGCTGGAAGCGGCGCGAGCGCGAAACCGCCGGACGCACCGTCGCCGGTGCCGGCGCCGCATCGTGACCCGGCCCGAGCCCCCCGTCGCGTCGTGCTGAACTACATCATCCGCCGCATCGCGTATGCGGTGCTGATCCTGATCGGCGTGAACCTGCTGACGTTCACGCTGTTCTTCGCGGTCAACTCGCCGGACAACATTGCGCGCCTGAATATCGGCTCCAAGCGTGTCTCACAGGACGCGATCGAAAAGTGGAAGGCGGAGCGCGGCTATGACAAGCCGCTTTGGTTCAACGCGAAGGCCGAGGGCTTCGACAAGATCCGCCAGACGATCTTCTATGACCGTTCGCTGAAGCTCTTCACGCTCAATTTCGGCACCAGCGACAGCGGCCGCGACATCGCGCACGAGATCGCGAACCGCATCCCGGCGAGCCTCGCGCTCGCCGGCCCGATGCTGCTGCTGACGCTCTTTTCAGGCATCGCTTTCTCGCTGCTGCTGGTGTTCTTCCGCACGAGCTACCTGGACTTCTGGGGCACCGTCCTCTGCGTGGTGATGATGTCGATCTCGAGCCTTTTTTACATCATCATGGCGCAGTGGTTCTTCGGCAAGACGCTGAAGCTGGTGCCGCTGTCGGGCTTCGTGCCCGGCCTCGACCTCATCAAGTTTCTCGCGCTGCCGCTCGTGGTTGGCATCGTGTTCCAGCTCGGCTCCGAGGCGCGGCTGTTCCGCGCGATGCTGCTGGAGGAGATCGGCAAGGACTACGTCCGCACCGCGCGCTCCAAGGGGCTCGCGGAGCCGGCCGTGCTGTTCGGTCACGTGCTGCGCAACGCCTGGCTGCCGATCATGACCCATGTCGGGGCGTCGCTGCCGTACGTGTTCCTGGGCTCGATCGTGTTCGAATCCTTCTTTGGCATCCCCGGTCTCGGCACCTACGTGGTCGAGGCGATCTCCGGCCAGGACTTCGCGATCGTGCACACGATGGTGTTTCTGGGTTCGCTGCTCTACATCCTGGCGTACCTCGCGACCGATATCGCCTACACCTTCGTCGATCCGCGCGTGCGGCTTGCCTAGGGCCTGCGCTCGACACCGACCCGATGCCCAAGTTCGTCTTCCTCTGGACCGATCTCGTGCTGTGGCTCGTGGTCGCGGTGTGCGTCGCGTACGCCATGCATGTGCGACGCAGCGCGGACCTGCGCGCGACCTGGCGCCACGTCCTGCGGGACAGGCCGGCGATGTGCGCAGCGGTCGTCCTGTTCGCGTTCATCGCGATCGCGCTCGCCGATTCGATCCACTTCCGGCCGCGGCTGGCCGCGGCGCCTGGGGCGGCGTCGGACGCACCGGTGGCGTTTGCGACGCGAACGATCTCGCCGCTGGACGTGCTGCTGCGCCACGCGATCGATGCGCGCGAGAAGACCTACTCGGTGCCGCTCGCGTACTGGTCGTTCCAGCGCGAGAACACGGTCATCGATGGCCGCGAAGTGCGCCAGTTTCCGCGGCTTGCCCACGGCGGCGCGCACCTGCAGGACCCGGAACGCGAATGGACCGCCGACCTCGTTGCGCGCTCACTGCGCGGCGTGCTGTGGGGCGGCCTTGCCGCGGTGCTGCTGACCGTAGTCGTGGCCGGCCTGCGCCGCCGCGCAGGGGGCTGGCGCGCATCGCTGCTGCAGATTGTCCGCGGCGAAACCGAGATGCCGTGGCGCGAGATGCTGGTGACGGCCGCGGTCCTGCTGCTCTTCGCGGGCTGGCTCGTCGCCATTTGGCCCGCGTATCACCCCTTCGGCACCGACCGTACCGGCAACGACGTCCTGTACCAGGCGCTGAAGAGCATCCGCACGGCAGTCGTCATCGGGTCGCTGGCGACGCTCGCCACGCTGCCACTGGCAATCGCGCTCGGCGTGCTGGCGGGCTACTTCAAGGGCTGGGTGGACGATGCGATCCAGTACTTCTACACGGTGCTGTCGGCGATTCCGCCGATCCTGCTGGTCGCGGCCTTCGTGCTGCTGATCAACGTATACATCGACCGCAATGCCGACGACTTCGCCACCGGCGTCGAGCGTGCCGAGTTCCGGCTGTTCCTGCTCTGCCTGATCCTCGGCATCACCGGCTGGGCCACGCTGTGCCGGCTGCTGCGCGCCGAGACGCTGAAGATTTCCGAACTCGAGTACGTGCAGGCCGCGCACGCCTTCGGCGTGACCCACTGGCGCATCATGCGGCGGCACATTCTTCCCAACGTGATGCACCTCGTGCTGATCGTTGC
>DATKAJ010000081.1:0-4272 GCA_035498175.1 Burkholderiaceae bacterium | reverse complement strand
ATGCCGACCAGCTTGAGCAGGATGACGTCGCGCGCGAAGCCGTGCTTCAGGCGCTCGTCGGTCATCGCGTTGCCGCCGTACTTGATGACGATGGTCTTGCCATGGAATCGCCGGATGTAGGGCAGCGCCTCCGAAAGGATGTCGGCCTTGAGCTGCGGCGAGATGTGCGCGGTGTCCATACGAGTTCCGGCGGGTGCGGCGTGATTCGGAAGGCCAACGGTGTCAGAGGCGGATCAGAACTGCGGTTGCGGATGTTAGCGTGTGCGACCGGTCGCGCTCACCGCCGAGACGCGGCGTAGCATCGAACCTGACATCAGAGTCGACAGATGCAACAGACTTTCCGCATTGATGGCATGCACTGTGGCGGCTGCGTGGCACGGGTCACGAAGGCGCTCAAGTCGCTGGCGGACGATGCCGTGGTCACGCTTGATCCGCCGCAGGCAACCCTCGAGACGCCGACGCCGCTGAGCCTGGCCGAGGTGCAGGCGGCCGTGGCGAGCGCCGGCGGGTACACCGCCAGCGCGATCGAGCCCCGCTAGGGAGCCCGCGCCTCCATCGCGCGCCTTGCGCGCAAACGCGGGCACCCGCGGTTATGCGGAGGCTTCGCTGACGCTCAGGCCTCGTCCGGCCGCTTCCTCAGCCGGACCTTGGAGGCGGCACGCTCGGCCTTGCGCGTAGGTCCGTGCGGACCCGCCGAGCGCTTGCGCGCTGCGACGGCGAGCAGGTTCCGCGGCTTGACGGACGCGATCCGCACAACGGTCGGCTGCGATCGTGCCGTCGACTTGCGCGCCATCCGTGTCCGGCTAGTGCTTGTGCGCGCCGTCCGCTGCCGTGCCCGCGGGGCGCGTGGACACGATGAGTTCCACCGGCTGGGTCACGAGCCGCTTGTCGCGGGTCTCGATGCGCAGATCGAGCTGGATCCTGTCGCCAACTGCGAGCGGACGCTTCAGCTCCATCAGCATCACGTGATAGCCGCCGGGCTTCAGCTCAACGGTGCGCCCTGCCGGCAAATCGAGCGCCGGCACTGCGCGCATCTTCATCACGTTGCCATCCATCGTCATCTCGTGAATCTCGACGACGCCAGCCACGGGGCTCGACGCGCCCAGAACCCGCGCGTCCTCGGTCGACGAGAGCGACATGAAGGCGCCGGTGGCGCCCTGCCCCGACAACGCCGGCCGGGCCCAGGCGTCTTTCACCTGGACCTGGCCCAGGGCCGTGCTGCCGATTGACAGCAGTGCGACAGCGAACAGCAAACGAATCATCGGCACACTCCTTGAAGCTGATTCTATCGACCGGACCCGTGTGTCGGGTCTGCTTCCGGGGGCGGCGGCGGGCGCAGCGTCGCGTCACGACGAAACGCGGCGCGGATCAGCAGATGGGCCGCGACCGGCGCCGTCATCGCCACGAAGAGCGTGATCAGCAGTTCGCGCAGGCTCGCCCGTCCGGCGGTCGCGAAGTGCAGCATCGACGCCACGAGCACGGCACCGACGCCGATCGTCCCGGCCTTGGTCGGGCCATGCAGCCGCTGCAGCAGGTCGGACAATCGCAGCAGGCCGAGCGAACCCACGAGAGCGAAGGCCCCGCCGACGAGCACGAGCGCAGCGCATACGACGTCGATAACTTGCGGCAGCGTCATTCGAAGATGTTCCCGCTCAGCAGGTACCGCGCCATCGCGACCGTGCCGATGAACCCGATCATCGCTATCACCAGCGCCGCCTCGAAGTAGAGCGCGGTGTCGAGGCCGATGCCGATCAGGATCAGCAGCGCAATCGAGTTGACGTACAGCGTGTCCAGCGCAAGGATGCGATCGGCCACCGTCGGGCCGCGTAGCAGGCGCCACGACGCGAACAGCAGTGCCACGCCGAAGAGCGCCGCGGACCAGGGCAGCACCGCGCCCAGCACGCTCATGCTCCAGCCTCGCCGAAGATGACACGCAGCGGCTGCTCGTAGCGACGCTTGATCGAGTCGCACAAGGCCCGCGGATCGTCCACGTGCAGCGCATGCACCAGCAAATGGCGCTGGTCCGGACTGATGTCCGCCGCGATCGTGCCCGGTGTCAGCGTGATGATGCTGGCCAGTGTCACAATGCCGTGCGCGTCGCGCAGGTCGAGCGGAACCCAGATGAAGCGCGACTCGAGCCGCGCCACGGGACCGAGGATCTGCCGCGCCACGACGACCGCGGACACGACGATGTCGAGCAGCACGACGAGCGCGAGCTTCAGCGCAACGCCCGGAGCATGCAACCGCAGCGGGCCGGATCGCAGCGACGCAGTCGACCAGGGAATGAGCACTGCAAGCGCTGCGCCGAACACGGCGGCGCCCGGACTCGGCGTGCCATAGAGCAGTAGCCACGCGACGAAGAGCGCAGCAGAAAGCATCGGCGCCGGCAGCCAGCGACGCATCAGTGCCCCTCGGCGCCGGCACGCGGATTCCAGGCCGGCGCGACCGGTTCGGCGCCCAGCACGGCGTCTATGTACGCCTGTGGCCGCGCGAGTTGGTGCGCGGTCGCGAGCGCGTAGTCGGTAAGCGGCCCGGCGACCGCGGCAACCGCGATGACCGCCCCGACGAGCAACGCAACGGCACCACGATCCGCGAGCGTGCGTCGGGGCGTCGCAGCACTGCGCACGACCACCCCGCCCGTCTTCCAGATCAGCCTCGAGCCCGTGCGCGCGAGGGCAACGGTCGCGCCCAGTCCCGACACGAGCACGATAGTCCACACCGCCGGCGCCAGCGCCAGCGGCTGGCTGGCGTCTAGCAGCATCGCTTTCGCGATGAAGCCGCCGAGCGGCGGCAGGCCGGCGAGCGCCGCCGCCATCACCACGAAGGCCGTCGCAGGAGCGGCGGCAGCCGGCAGCGACGCGTCCTGCAGCGCGCCGTAGTCGCCGCGCCCCAGCACATCTGCCAGAAGAAACATGCCCGCGGCTGCGACGCTGCTGTGGACGAGGTAATACACGCCGGCCGCCACCGCGCGCTCGGAACCCAGTCCCACCGCGAGCAGCAACATGCCTGCGGACGCCACGACGAGGTACGCGACGAGTTCAGGCAGGCGGCGGGCCGCGAGCGCGCCGAGGGTCGCGAGCAGCAGCGTGCCCAGCGCCAGCAACGGCAACCACGGATGCGTCAGATCCCGTAGCGGCTCGGTCGCGAAGAGCACGCTCGAAACGCGCGCAAAGCAGTAGACGCCGACCTTCGTCATCACAACGAATAGCGCCGCCACCGGAGGCATTGCGGCACGGTAGGTTGCGGGCAACCAGAAGTACAGCGGCAGCAGCGCCGCCTTCGCGGCGAATACCACCAGCAGCAGCAGCGCCGCAGCTTGCAGCAGTGGTCCAACGTGAGCAGGTGCGATGGCCACGCGACGCGCGAGATCCGCCATGTTCAGCGTGCCGGTCAGCCCGTACAGCAGCGCAACCGCGATCAGGAACAGCGCCGAGGCGGCGAGATTGAACACGACGTAGTGAACCGACGCGCGCAGCCGGGGCGCGCCGCCGCCATGCAGCAGCAGGCCATAGGAGGCGATCAGCAGCACCTCGAAGAACACGAACAGATTGAAAAGGTCGGCGGTCAGGAAGGCTCCGTTCAATCCCATCAGCTGGAACTGGAGCAGTGCATGGAAATGCGCGCCCTGCTGGTCGCCCCGACCATCGCCACGGGCGTAGCCGACCACGGCCGTTGCGATCAATGCAGTGACGAGCAGCATCAGCGCGCCCAGCCGATCGAGGGCCAGCGCAATCCCGAAAGGTGCCTTCCAGTTGCCGACCAGGCAGACTTCGATTCCACCCTGCGCCGCCACCCAGAGCAGCGCCGCCGCGATCGCCAGCAGCGCCACGGTCGCGGCGACCGACACTGCGGCTGCGAGTCGCGGCGCGGGCCGCTCGAGGAGCAGCACACAGGCGCCGGTGATAAACGGCAGGACGATCGGCGCGACGAGCCAGTGCGACACCGTCACCGCTGCGCCCCGTCTTCGGTGCTGTCAGGCAGCGCGTCGACATGATCGCTGCCGGCTTCTGCGCGAGTCCGCAGCGCGATCATCAGCAGGACCGCCGTCATGCCAAACCCGATCACGATCGCCGTCAGCACCAGCGCCTGCGGCAGCGGGTCGGCGTAGGCGGCAGTCGCAGCGCGTCCATCGATGATGGGTGCCCGTCCCCCGGCCCGTCCCATCAGGAAGATGAACACATTGACCGCGTAGGACACCAGCGTCAGTCCGAGCACCACGTCGAAGGTGCGCGCGCGCAGCAGCAGGTAGACGCCACACCCCATCAGCACGCC
>DATKAJ010000080.1:0-5502 GCA_035498175.1 Burkholderiaceae bacterium | reverse complement strand
GCGAAGTAGACATCACCCGCATCGAAATGAATGCGAATGTGGCGGCCATCGAACTCGAAGTAGCGGCCGCTCCATTGCGTGCGACCGACTCCGTGCAGCAGCTTCAGCACGAACCGCAGGCCGCGATACAGCACCCACAGCAGCCAGAGCGCCCAGAACGGTGTCGCCAGCACCAGACCGATCGCCGGTACACCGCCGCGAAAGTCGCCGAGCAGCAGCGCTCCACCGACAGCCAGCCATGAAAACCAGAAGACCCACCCCCAACGCAGCGTGCGCTCGTCAGGGTCGCGGGCCAGGAAAGAGGAGCGGGGATTCACACGGCGCAGATTAGCGCCGGGCGATCTGCGACGGCGCGCTCACCGACGGCCGCGTTCCTCGACGATCAGTTCGCGCAGGCGGCGCTGCTTCCAGTCCCTCGCCGCGCCATTCAGTCCGAAGACGCTCAGGCCGTGCACGGCAATGCCGATGCCCCAGCCGAATGCCGGCCAGAAGAACCACCAGGGCGAGCCGGTCCTCATGTTGAGGAACACCAGGAACGCAATGATGCAGGCGTAAACGGCGAGATGAATGTAGAAACCCATCTCCGCGCGCAGGCGCCGCTGCGCGCGCGCCAGCGCGGCATCCTCAACCTGCCCGCCGACCGGATCGGTCATCGTCACTCCGCCTTGTTGGCCGGCTGGTGTGCCAGCGCCACCGCGCCGCGGCGTCGGTCCTTGAGACGCCGTTCGAAGGCGTCGATGTACGTGTAGATCACGGGCACCACGACCAGCGTCAGCAGCGTGGAAGTGATCACGCCGCCGATGATTGCGCGGCCCATCGGCGCCTGCTGCTCGGCACCCTCGCCCAGGCCCAGTGCCAGCGGCAGCATGCCGAAGATCATCGCCGCGGTCGTCATCAGGATGGGGCGCAGACGCACCTGGCCGGCTGCCAGCAGCGCCGCATTGCGATCGAGGCCGTCGCGCTGTCCGCGGTTGGCGAAATCGACCAGCAGGATCGCGTTCTTGGTCACGAGTCCCATCAGAAACACGATGCCGATCATCGAGAAGATGTTCAGCGTGGTCCGCGTGACCAGCAGTGCGAGCATGACGCCGACGATCGACAGCGGCAGCGACGCCATGATCGCGAGCGGCTGGAAGAAGCTGCCGAACTGCGACGCCAGCACCAGATAGATGAAGATCACCGCCAGCAGCAATGCGCCGAGGATCGCGGCATTGACCTCCTGCTGGTCGCGGATCTGGCCGCCGACGTCGAAGCGCAGGCCGGGCGGCAGCTCGAAGGTCTTCACCAGCTGCTGCACCTCCTGGCCCGCGTCGCCGGCCGGGCGGCCCTGGACGTTGGCGAACAGTGCAACACGGCGCTGCAGGTCCTGGCGCCGGATATTTTCCGGGTTGAACGTTCGTTCGAGCGTCGCGACCGCCCGCAGCGGCACCACTTCGGGCGTTCCGTCGGCAAGCTGCCGGCCCGTCGATATGTTGAGGTTGGCAATGTCCTCGATGATCGTGCGATTCGCCTGTGGCAGCTGCGTGATCACCTCGTAGTTCTGGCCGTCGGGCGCGAGCCAGTAGCCGGAATTCTCACCGCCGACCATTGCGCGCAGCGTCGTGCCGAGCGTTGCATGGGTGATGCCATACTCGGCCGCGAGCTCCGGCTTCAGTCGCACCGACAGCGCCGGCGTGCCTTCCTTCACCGAGATCTCGACGTCGGTGACGCCGCGGATCTGCTGCACCTTGTTCTTCAGCTCGCCGATGACGCGGTTCATCTCCGCGTCGTTGTTGCCGAGCAGGGCGACGTAGATCGGGGTGTTCCAGCCGACCTTGAGTTCCACACCCGGGATGCTCGCGACACGCTCGCGGATCGCCTGCTCCAGCTGCTGCTGCGAGCGCTTGCGCTGGTTGCGCGGCACCAGCTTCAGGTTGACCGTCGCCGTGTTGCGCGTTCCGTCTACACCGATGCCAGTGTCGATCGCGTCGATCTCCTTGAACTCGTGCAGCGCCTCCTCCACTCGCTTGACGCGCTCGTTCGCATAGTCGAGGCTCGAGCCGACCGGCATCGTCAGCCGTACCGAGGTATAGCTCTGGTCCGATTCCGGCATCATCTCCGTGCCGACCACGCCCGCGATCGGGATCGCGAGCGCAAAGCTTGCCGTGGCGATCACGAGCGTCGTCTTGCGGTGCGCCAGCGCGAGCCGCAGCAGCCGGTCGTAGATCGCATGCACGCGATCCATCAGACGCTCGAAGGCCCGCAGCACGGGGCCGATCACCGGCAGTCCGCGCGCGCCTTCGGGCGGATCGCGCCACACGGCCGACAGCATCGGATCGAGCGTGAAGCTGACGAATAGCGACACCAGGACCGCGGCGGCCACGGTGATGCCAAAGGGATAGAAAAACTTGCCGACGATGCCGCCCATGAACGCGATCGGTACGAACACCGCGACGATTGACAGCGTGGTCGCCAGCACCGCGAGGCCGATCTCGTCGGTGCCCTCCCGCGCCGCCGAATAGTGGTCCCGGCCCATGTGGATGTGGCGCACGATGTTCTCGCGAACCACGATGGCGTCGTCGATCAGCAGGCCGATGCAGAGAGACAGCGCCATCAGCGTCATGTAGTTCAGCGTGAAGCCGAACGCATACAAGAAAATGAAGGTCGAGATGACCGAGATCGGCAGCGTCAGCCCGGTGATCACCGTGCTGCGCCATGAGCCCAGAAACAGGAAGACGATCAGCACCGTCAGAGCGGCACCTTCGATGATCGTGTGCTTGACGTTGTCGACCGAGTTCTCGACGAAGTCGGACATCGCCCACATGAACTTCAGTTCCATGCCGGGCGGCAGCTGCTTGCGGATGCCCTCGGCCGCATATTTCAGCTCGCGTCCCACCTCGACGATGTTTGCGTCCTGGGCCTTGAAGACCGAGATCCCGATTGCGGTCTGGCCGTTGACGCGCGACAGCGACTGGTGTTCGCGTTCGGCGTCGGCCACCGTCGCGACCTGCGACAGCAGGATCGGCACCCCGCCTTTCCGCGCGACGATGATCCGCTCGAACTGCTCGGGCCGCAGCAGGCGGCCGTCGACGCGGATGATCGACTCTGAAGTCTCGTTGTAGATGGTCCCGACGGGCACGGAGACATTGGCCGTGCGCAGTGCCTGCACGACCTGGTCGACCGACAGGCCGAAGGCGGTGAGCTTGGCCGGATCGACGCGCACCTGGATCTGGCGCGTGACGTTGCCGCCGAGGTCGACCCGCCCCACGCCCTTGACGCGCTCGAACCCTTTCTGCACCACCTGCTCGGCGAGCGCCGTGAGTTCCCGCTGCGAGCTGTCCTTGCTCATCAGCGCGAACGAAGCCACCGGCTGGTCGTTCTCGCCGCCGGCGCGCGTGACCACCGGATCCTTGGCGTCGCGTGGGAAGCCCGCTCGGATCTGCGCCAGCTTGTCGCGCACCTCCTGGATGGCGCGGTTCATGTCGACTTCGTAGCGGAACTCGACCCATGTCAGAGACCGCCCCTCGTCGGAGCGCGACAGGATGCGCTTGACGCCGGCAACGGTGTTGGCCGCGCTCTCGATCGGTTTCGCGAGGTCGTTCTCCACCTGCTCGGGCGATGCGCCGGGATAGTTGACCCAGATCTGCACTCCCGGCGGGCTGACGTCCGGCATCGGTTCGACGCCGAGGCGCGCGTACGAGAACAGGCCCAGCACCGTCAGTCCGACCATCACCATCGTCGCAAACACCGGATGGTTGATCGATACCCGTGTCATCCACATCTGATCGCTCCTTCCGCCGGCGCGCAGCGCCCGCGCCCGCCGGGAACGGCGCTAGTTGGAGGCCTCGGCCTTGCCGGGGTTGCTGCGCCGGTCGGCGAGCCTGGCTTCACCCGGGAGTCCGACGACCTTGGCCGCGAGTCCGTCCTTCAGATTGTCGAACTTCGTGGCGAGCACCACATCATCCGCCGTCAGGCCGGATGTGACCTCGACCCACTGCGCGCGCTCGTCGCGGCGCCCGGTCGAGACGTTGCGACGCGCGATCCTGCCGTCGGCGATCACCCAGACGTAACTCTGCTGGCCGTCGCTGCGGACCGCCGACATCGGCAGCGCCTGCGACTCGGCCTCCGGCTCGGTCGTCAGCATCACGCGCGCGAACATCCCGGCCTTCAGCAGCGATTCCTCGTTCGGCAGCGACACGTAGATGTTGACGGTGCGCGTGCCGGGTTCCGTGCTGGGGTTGATGCGCTCCACCCGCCCCGCGAACGACCGTCCGCGCATGCCCTCGATATCCACCGCCGCCGGCATGCCCTTGCGGATCTGCGGCACATCGGACACCGGCACCTGCGCCTGGACCTCGAGCTCGGCGAGGTCGACGATCGCCATCATCGGCGCATCGAAGGCCAGCTTCTCGCCCGGCTGCACGTGGCGCTTGGCCACCTGACCCGTGATCGGCGCGCGCACAACCGAGTCGTTCATCTGGATCTGAGTCTGCTCGAGCTGCGCCCTGGCCGCCGCGACGGCGGCGAGCTGGGCCTGGTAGGCCGAGTCCGCGGTATCGAACGCGTTCTGCGAGATGAAGTTCTGCTTGACCAGCTGTGCGTTGGCCTGGCGCGTGCGCTCCGTCGTCGCGAGCTGGGCCCGCGCCGATTCCAGCGTCGCGGTGCGCTCGGCAAGCTGGGCACGGAGCTGGGCGGTGTCGAACTCGGCAACGACCTGCCCGGCAGTAACCTTGTCGCCTTCACGGACCAGCACGCGCTTGACCTCGGCCGAGAGCTTCGAGCGCACGGTGGCCTGTGACACCGCTTGTACGCTGCCGGGCACCGCCAGCTCGGTGGCAAGCCGCTTCGTCTGCAGGTTGACCACGTCGCTCTGGGCGAATTCGAGCGCGGGTTTCTCGTCCTTCTTGTCGCCGCCCGACTTGGGCGCCTGCGAGCGCGAAGCGATGACGGCACCGCCGCCGACAATGGCCACGGCCAGGACAGCCGCCAGCCAACCTAGTTTCCTACGTCGCGTCATCACTCCCCCTCGCCGGCCCGGGCGCCCGGTCGGCGCCACGACGGTGCACGGGCTTTTGACCCGCGGCCGTGCACAGGGGGCGGATTATCCGTGAGCGACGGCCCTTGTCGCCGGACGTGCGACGAATTGCAGGCAGCTCCGACGAAACGCAGCCTGGCAGGACAGGTCGCGCTGCGCAGCCGGTAAGTCCGGCCGGCGCGTCAGTCCTCCAGCTGCAGCTCCTGGATCTTGCGCGTGATCGTGTTGCGGCCGACCCCAAGGCGGGTGGCGGCGTCGATACGGCGGCCGTGGGTGTGGCGCAACGCGGTCCGGATGACCGCGGCTTCGAAGTCGCGGGCCAGGCTGTCCATCACCGCGGGTACGCCGGCCTGCAGGCGGCGCTCGACCTCGGCGACGAGCGACGAGGTCCAGTCTCCGCCCACCACGGGTCCAATCGCCTGGGGCAGCGGCATCGCCGCAGCAACTGCCACTGCAGGTTCGGCCGGTCGGACCTCGCGCGCCGGCGT
>DATKAJ010000079.1:0-3372 GCA_035498175.1 Burkholderiaceae bacterium | reverse complement strand
CCTCGAATACAAGCCGCAGAAGGCCGACGGTTCGCTCGACGCGGGCGTGCACTTCAAGTACGACATCAAGGCGAACAAGGAAGGCTGACGACCGGCGGCGCGCGAGAGGTTGGCGCAGGCTCGACATGGCGCACGAGGATTTCTTCCTGAAGCTCGACGCCGAAAGGGGCGGCGTCATCAAGGGCGAGGCCCAGGATCGCGAGCACAAGGACGAAATCGATGTCGTCGGCTGGTCCTGGGGCATGTCGGCGCCCACCTCCGCGGCCGGGAACCGCAAGGCGAGGGCGACGATTCACCAGCTGTGCGTTCGCAAGCGCATCGATAGCGCGTCGACCGCGCTGATGGCGGCGGTCGCGCAAAACGGCAAGCTCAAGACCGCGGTGCTGACGGCGCGCCGTGCGGGCGGCGGACAGATCGACTTTCTGCGCGTGACTTTGCGCAACGCTTTTCTCACTTCGATCGAGGTCGCCGCGGACGGCGGCGAGCAGGGTACGGGGACCCTCGAGGATCTGAAGATCTCGTTCGAGACCATCAAGGTCGAATACGTTCCGCAGGGTCCGGATGGAGCCAAGCGCGGCAGCACGTCTTTCGAAGCCACCTGGGCCGCTGCCGGAGACTGAACAAGCGGCCACGTCGGAACGAGCGAGCTAGCCATGACTTCAGCTTCAGGCCTTGCCGATGCGGAACTGAGTCTGCGCAACGCCGATACTGCTTCGGCGCTGAAACTGCTGCAGGCGCAAATCCGCACGCAGCCGGGCGATGCCCGCCTGCGCACGTTCCTGTTCCAGTTGCTCAGCGTGCGCGGCGAGTGGAAGCGCGCGCTCGAGCAGCTGACGATGGCGGCGCAGCTCGATCCCGCCGCGCTCCTGATGGCGCAGACCTATCGCGAAGCATTGCGCTGCGAGGTGCTGCGGGCTCAAGTGATCGACGGGCAGAAGTCGCCCATGGTGATCGGCGAGCCCGAGCCCTGGCTGGGGCTGCTGGTCGAATCGTTGCTGCGCGCCGGTCGCGGCGACCTTGCGGGTTCGGCGGCGCTGCGGTCGCAGGCGTTCGATCAGGCTGCGCCATCGACGGGAACCATCGACGGCAAGCGCTTCGAGTGGATCGCCGACGCCGATGTGCGCTTCGGTCCGGTGCTCGAAGCGATACTGAACGGCGGCTATTACTGGATCCCGTTTGCCCGGCTGCAGCGTGTGAACCTGCCGGAACCCGCCGATCTGCGCGACCTGGTCTGGGCGCCTGCGCATGTGCTGTTTGCCAACGGCGGCGAAACACCGGCGCTGATTCCTGTGCGCTATCCGGGCAGCGAGAGCGCGGACGACGGCGCACTGCAGATGGCGCGCCGGACCGTCTGGAACGAGATCGCTCCCGGCCTGGAACAGGGACTGGGCCAACGGCTGCTTGCCACCGATTCCGCGGAGTATCCGTTGCTCGAAGTTCGGGAAATCGTGATCGATCACTGAGGCGATCGCGAGGCGATGCGATCGACACGGACCACATGCCGCAGTTCGTACCGCGATGCCTGAGCTGACGTTGCAGGAGCGATTGCAGCCGGCGCTGCTCGATCGCCTCACCGACGATGCGCCGGACCGAAAGATCGAGCCGCCGGAAGCGCGCGTGATCAACACCACCCGCCTGCGCGCGGCCGTGCTGCGCGATTTGAGGTGGCTCCTCAATGCCGTGCGGCCGCGCGAGGCCGACGTGCCGGCCGGTTACCCGTATGCCGCGCAGTCGGTGCTCTGTTTCGGACTGCCTGCACTGACCGGCGAAACGTCCTCGACCCTCGACGGGGTCGCGCTACAGCAGTCGATTCGCGAAGCGATCCTGCGCTACGAGCCGCGCGTGCTGCCGGACAGCCTGGTGGTCGAGGTGATCGGGTCCCCGGGAGGGCTCGAGCACAACGTGATCGGCATCGAGATCCGTGGCCACCTGTGGGCGCAGCCGATCCCGCTCGAAATCCTGCTGCGCGCGGACGTCGATCTCGAAGACGCAACGTACGATGTTCGTGAGCGCGGCCGCGCCGTGAGCTAGTTTCGAAGCGCGCCCACACCATGGAACCCAGGCTGCTCGCGTTGTACAACCAGGAACTGCAGCATCTGCGCGAGATGGGCGCGGAGTTCGCGCGCGAGTTTCCGAAAGTCGCGGCGCGACTCGGCCTCGACGCTACCGAGGTTGCCGATCCATACGTCGAGCGCCTGCTCGAAGGCGCGGCGTTTCTCGCCGCTCGCGTGCAACTGAAGCTCGACGCGGAGTTCCCACGCTTCACTCAGCGGCTGCTCGAGATCGTCTACCCCGCGTATCTGGCGCCGACGCCGTCGATGGCGATCGTGCAGATGCAGCCGCAACTGACCGAAGGCAATCTCGCGCGCGGCGTCAAAGTGCCGCGCGGATCGGCGATGCGGTCGCAGCTGCGGCGCGGTCAGGACACCGCGAGCGAATTCCGCACAGCGCAGGATGTCACGCTGTGGCCGCTCGAGGTCGGGGCGGTCGAGGTGTTCCAGCACGCGCCCGATCTGCCGCTCGCGAAGCTGCCGTATGCACGCGACGTGCGCGCCGGGCTGCGTATTCGCCTGCGGGTGACCGCAGGCTTGTCGCTCAAGGATCTGGCGCTCGAGCAGCTGCGCTTTTTTCTGGGCGGCGCCGATGAAGTCGGCTTCCGCCTCTACGAACTATGCGCCGGCCACTGTCTCGGCGCGCTCGTGCTTCCGCCCGAACGGCCGGCGCCGTGGTGGCATGCGGTTGCCGCTGCCGATGTGCGCGCGGCCGGCTTCGGCGACGACGAGGCCTTGCTGCCGCTGCCTGTTTCGGGGTTTGCCGGACATCGGCTGCTCGCCGAGTACTTCGCTTTTCCGCAACGGTTTCTGTTCATCGATGTCGACGGCTTGCGTCCGGCAGTCAGCCGCCATGCGGGCAAGGAGTTCGAGCTGGTGCTGCTGTTCTCGCGCCTGGACCCTGCGCTGACTGGCCGCATCGAGCCCGCGAACGTGGCGCTTTATTGCACGCCCGCGATCAACCTCTTTCCCAAGCGGCTCGATCGCATTCACCTGACGGAGGGCGCACACGAATATCACGCGGTGGCGGATCGGACGCGCCCAATGGACTTCGAAGTCCACAACATCACCTCCGTCACCGGGTACGGCGTCGGCACCGGCGCCGAGCAGCAGTTCACGCCGCTATACGCACTGCGCCGTGGAGATGACCGCGCCCGGCGCGCGTACTTCACGGTGCGACGCGAGCCGCGGGTGACGTCGGACCAGCAGCGCCGCAATGGCACCCGCTCGAGCTATCTCGGCTCCGAGGTTTTCGTTGCGATCGTCGATCCCGCCGAGGCGCCCTACCGATCGGATCTGCGGCAACTGGCGTTGACCGCAC
>DATKAJ010000078.1:0-40717 GCA_035498175.1 Burkholderiaceae bacterium | reverse complement strand
CGCGACGATCCGCCGAGTGCCGCTGCGCCGGCCTGAGCCGGCGTCGGCTCCGACACTGCGGATTCACTCACGCCGGCTCGTCACCAGAGGCACCACGCCTTCGACCTCGATTGCGATGCGCTTGCGGTTGGCCTCGACCGCCACCAGCGGCGGCACCTCGCGCATCGTCTTCAGGCTGCGGCGGGTCAGATCCTGATAGCTGCGGGTGCCGCTGATCTTCCAGGCAACTTCCTCGTCCGACAACTGGCGCAGCACGCGCGCCGGGGTACCGACGGCCAGCGATCGTGGTGGCACCACCATGCCCGCCTTGATGAAGGCACACGCGGCGACGATCGCCGATTCGCCGATCACTGCCTCGTCCATCACGACCGCGTTCATCCCGATCATCGCGTTCTTCTTCACGATGCAGCCGTGCAGGATCGCGCCGTGGCCGATGTGGCCGTCCTGCTCGACGATCGTGTCCGTCCCGGGAAAGCCGTGCATCACGCAGCAGTCCTGCAGGTTGCTGCCGCGCTCGAGGATGATGCGGCCGAAGTCGCCGCGCAGGCTTGCTCCCGGCGCGACATAGCAGCCCGGTCCGACGATCACGTCGCCGATCAGCATCGCCGTCGGATGCACGAATGCCGTCGGGTCGACGACGGGCACAATTCCATTGATTTCGTAACAAGGCACGGCACGTCCTCGCTCTTTCGTTGGATTTGACCTATGGTCGGGCACCCGGCCGCCCGAAGCCCGACCACCTAACCAGACCGCCGAGGGCGCACGTGCGATGGCGCAGCCATCGCGTACACCCGAGGCGTTATGACGCCGCGTGCCAGCGGCGCTGCACGACGCGGAAGCGGTTTGCGACGAACGCGCTGTCGGTATAGCTCGCGTTCGCCGCGGGATTCGCGCCGGTCGCGTGATAGTCGGAAAACGCGGCCGACTGGTTGACGTAGACATTGCCGGTCAGGTTGATCGACAGCGATACGCCGACGCGCTGCGTCGCCGCCGTCATCGCATCGATGACTTCCTGGCGTGTCGAGTAAAGCCCCACCGTCAGCGCGCCGTGCTCGCGCACTGCGCGCTCGGACTGCGCGACCGCCGCCTTCCAGTCCGGCACCTTGACTACGAAGCTGATCGGTCCGAAGCGCTCCTGCATGTAAGCAGCTTCCTTGTCCGCACCGACTTTCAGCAAGACAGGCGAGCGCACCGTCGCAGCCGGAAATTCGGGATGATCGATCCGGCGTGAGGCGAGCACGACGTCGGCCAGCGCCGGCGCTTCGTCGACGCGCTTCAGCGTGTCCGGCGACTGGATCGCGCCGAGCACCGCGGTCGCGACAGCCGGGTCGGCCAGGAATTTGTCGACCGCCGTACCCAGATCGCTTGCGACCTCATCGAACGACTTGTGGCCCTCGTCGGTCTCGATGCCACCCGCCGGAACGAAGATGTCCTGCGTTGTCGTGCACATCTGGCCGGAGTACAGGCTCAGCGTGAACGCGAGGTTCTTCAGCATCGACCTGTAACCGTCGGTCGATTCGATCACGACGTTGTTGACGCCGGCGAGCTCGGCATACACCTGAGCCTGCCGCGCGTGGTCGATAAGCCAGCGCCCGAAGGCGTTGCTGCCGGTGAAGTCGATCGACTTCACCGCGGGATTCGTCGCCAGCGCCTGCGTAACTTTCGGATCATCGGTCACCGCGAGCGTGACGACGTTCGGATCGAGGCCGTTGTCCTTCAGTACTGCGCGCACGATCCGCACGCTGATCGCCGCCGGCAGGATCGCGTTCGGATGCGGCTTGACGATGACCGGGTTGCCGGTCGCGAGCGCGGCGAACAGCCCCGGATAGGTGTTCCAGGTCGGGAAGGTCCCGCAGCCGATCACCAGCCCGACGCCGCGTCCGATGATCTCGTAGCGCTTCTCCATCACGATCGGCGGGTTCTTGCCCTGCGGCTTCTCCCAGCGGGTGCTCGCTGGCACGAAGCTCATTTCGCGCCACGCGTAGGCCAGTGCCTCCAGTGCACGATCCTGCGCATGCGGCCCGCCCGCCTGGAACGCCATCATCCAGCCCTGGCCGGTCGTCAGCATCACAGCGTGGGCGATTTCGAAGCTCGCCCGGTTGATCCGCGCCAGCGCCTCCAGCAGAACGCCGATGCGCCCTTCCGGCCCGAGCCCCTGCCAGGCCGGCATCGCCGCGACAGCGGCGTCTATCAGCTCCTGGGCTTCGCACATCGGGTAGTGCACACCCAGTGGCACGCCGTACGGCGAGTGCTCGCTGGCAACCCAGCCGGTTTGGCCGGGCTGGTTCAGCTCGAAGTGCTGGCCCGCGTGCGCGAGCGCGGCCGCTCGGCCATCGGCCTGGGCGGTCTCGCCGTAGTTCTTGGGACTCGGCTGCTCCGGATATGCGGACCAGAAGCCCCGGGTCTGGATGGCAGAAAGCGCGCCTTCCAGTGTGGCGCGGTGCCTTTCGAAGAGCGGATGTGTCACTGCGTCTCCATGCGGATGAGTGCGGCGCCGCGGCGCCGGCCCTGGCGGCACAGCCATCCCCCGGCGGCCCGACAGGGACCTTAGGGCGGCCGGAACCGAAAGAGTGCTTGTCAGCGGGCAACCGATAAAGTTACTATTAATTGAACGGCCGGTCAACGAATTCGTGTGCGGCCCGAATCCGCGCACGCGCTTCGAGCGACGGCCGAGGAGATTCCCTGATGGCGACTGACGAATCCGTCCGCCTGGACCTGGCGGACGGCGTGGCGACGCTGACGCTGAACCGGCCCGACCGGCTGAACAGTTTCACCGTCGCGATGCACGGCGAACTGCGCGCTGCGCTGGATGCGGTCGTCGCGGACCCGGCGGCGCGTTGTCTGGTTCTCACCGGTGCCGGTCGCGGCTTCTGCGCCGGCCAGGACCTCGCCGACCGCGCCGTTTCCCCGGGCAGCGACGCGCTCGACCTCGGCGCCTCGATAGAGAACTACTACAAGCCGATGCTGCTGCGATTGCGCCGGCTGCGCATGCCGACGGTCTGCGCGGTCAACGGCGTCGCGGCCGGGGCCGGCGCGAACATCCCGTTTGCCTGCGATCTGGTGATCGCGGCCAAGTCGGCGAGCTTCATCCAGTCGTTTTCGAAACTGGGGCTCGTGCCCGATTGCGGCGGTACCTGGTGGCTGCCGCGACTTGTCGGGCCGGCGCGGGCGATGGGCCTGGCGCTGCTCGGCGACAAGCTGTCGGCGGCGCAGGCCGAGGCGTGGGGACTGATCTGGCGCTGTGTCGACGACGAGCAGTTGATGCCGACCGCTACGGCGATCGCGCGACAGCTCGCGGCGGGTCCGACACGCGGCTACGTGCGCACGCGCGAGGCGATGGAAGCTGCGCTCGGATTGACGTTCGAGGCTGCGCTGGACCTCGAGCGCGACTATCAGCGTGAACTGGGACGATCCTCCGACTATCGCGAAGGCGTGACCGCCTTCATGGAAAAGCGCGCAGCGCGCTTCACGGGTAACTAGATGGCGGCCCTGTCGACCGATACGATCGTCGGTGTGATCGGTGCGGGTGCGATGGGCGCGGGAATCGCGCAGATTGCGGCACAGGCGGGGCATCGCGTGCTGCTCGCCGACGCGCAGGCGCCTGCGGTCGAGCGCGCGATCGGCGCGATCGGCAAGGACCTGAAGGCGCTGGCCGCGAAGGGGCGCATTGCGAACGCCGACGCCATTTTGGCGCGCATCCGCCCCGCGGCGCCTGTCGATTGCCGCGACTGTGGTCTGGTGGTCGAGGCGATCGTCGAAGACCTCGCGGTGAAGCGCACCTTGCTGCGCACGCTCGAAGACATGGTCGGTCCCAAGGCGATCCTCGCGACCAACACCTCATCGCTGTCGGTGACAGCGCTGGCGGCGGGCATGAAGCATCCCGAGCGCGTGGTCGGCATGCACTTCTTCAATCCGGCCACGCGCATGAAACTGGTCGAAGTGATCAGCGGTCTCGAAACCGCTCCGCAGACCGCTGAAACGGTCTTCGCCACCGCCGAGGCGTGGGGCAAGAAGCCCGCGTATGCGAAGTCGACTCCCGGCTTCATCGTCAATCGGATTGCGCGGCCGTTCTATGGGGAGGCGTGGCGCTCGTACACCGAGGGCGCAGCGGACCCCGCGACGATCGATGCCATCGTGCGCGATTGTGGCGGTTTCCCAATGGGTCCGTTCGAGCTGATGGATCTGATCGGCCACGACGTCAACCTCGCGGTCAGCACTGCGGTGTTCGAGGCCACCTTCGGCGAACGGCGTTACGCGCCGTCGCTGGCGCAGCAGGAACTGGTGCGTTCGGGCCGCCTTGGCCGCAAGTCCGGCCGCGGCATCTATGAATATGGCGACGGCGTCGCAAGGCCGGCGCCGCGCGTCGAAGCGGGCGCCGAGCCGGTGATGCGCGCGGTCGCGGTCGGCTCGCTCGGAATCGCCACGCCGGTCATTACTCGACTGGAATCCGCGGGCGTCGACGTCGTGCGCGTGCAGGGTCCGCGCTCGGCCCAGGAAGTCTCAGCCGGCTGGCTCGAGATCGGGCCGGCGCGGCTGATGATGACCGACGGCCGGCCGGCGACGCGCCGCGCGATGGAAGAGCGCCACGAGCACCTGGTGCTGTTCGACCTCGCTCTCGATTACGCGACGACCCCGCGGCTGGGACTGGCGCGCGCGGACCAGTGCGGCCTGGCCGCGTTCCGCACCGTATGCGCAACACTCGGGCAGGCGGGCTACGCGTGTTCGCCACTCGACGACGTCGCCGGTCTTGTCGTGATGCGGCTGATCGCGATGCTGGTCAACGAGGCGGCGGACGCGGTCGCCCACGGCACCTGCAGCGTCGAGGCGATCGACGTCGCGATGCGCTATGGCGTCAACTACCCGCGTGGACCGATGGAATGGTCGGAGCAGGTCGGCCTGCGCGTGTTCGCGCGCACGCTCGCCAATCTGCGCGAGCACTACGGCGAGGAGCGCTACCGCACCTCGGCGCTGATCACCCGCAAGGGTTACACCGGAGCCGGCTTCCATGAATGACTCGATGGCGCAGGACGCGCAGGCAATTGCCGAGGCGGTCAAGCTCGGCATGTTCATGGATGACGCCGCTTCGCGCGGGCTCGGGATGCACATCGAGGCCGTCGGCCCGGGCTATGCGCGCATCGCGATGACGGTGCGGCCCGACATGCTGAATGGATTCAGGATCTGTCACGGCGGCTTCATCACGACACTGGCGGATTCGGCCTTCGCGTTCGCCTGCAACAGCTACAACGAAGTGACGGTGGCCTCCGGCATCGTCGTCGACTTCCTCGCGCCGGCGCATGACGGCGATCGGTTGGTCGCCGAATGCCATGAGGTGGCGCGCACCGGTCGGACCGGTGTGTACGACATCAAGGTCACGGACCAGAACGGCAAGGCTGTCATGGTGATGCGAGGGCGCTCGCACACGATCAAGGGCAAGCAGGTCGTCCAACTCTAGGAGACGAACGATGCCGGTCAGGAAACCATCGCCCGCCGACCTCGAACCGATCGAGCGCGCATCGCGCGCGGAATTGCAGGCGCTGCAGCTCGAGCGGCTGCGCTGGTCGCTCAATCACGCATACGAGAACGTCCCGCACTATCGCAAGGCGTTCGACGTGGCGAAGGTCAAACCGTCAGATCTCAAGACGCTGGCCGACCTTGCGAGGTTCCCCTTCACGATGAAGAAGGACCTGCGCGACAACTATCCGTTCGGTCTGTTCGCCGTGCCGCGTGAGAAGGTCGTGCGCCTGCACGCTTCCAGCGGCACGACCGGCAAGGCAACGGTGGTCGGCTACACCGCAAAAGACATCGACACCTGGGCCACTGTGATGGCGCGCTCGATCCGCGCTGCGGGCGGCCGCGCCGGCGACATCGTGCATATCTCGTACGGCTACGGCCTGTTCACTGGCGGGCTCGGTGCGCACTACGGCGCCGAAAAACTCGGCTGCACGGTCATCCCGGTTTCCGGCGGCATGACCGAGCGGCAGGTGCAGATCATTGCCGACTTCAAGCCGGACATCATCATGGTGACGCCGTCGTACATGCTGGCGATCGCGGAGGAAATGGAGAAGCAGGGCATCGACCCGAAGAAGTCCTCGCTTTCGATCGGCATCTTCGGGTCCGAGCCATGGACGCCGGCGATGCGCGCGGCGATCGAGGCCAAGACCTCGCTTGAAGCGATCGACATCTACGGGCTGTCGGAAATCATCGGCCCGGGGGTGGCGCAGGAGTGCATCGAGACCAAGGATGGACCCACGGTCTGGGAAGACCATTTCTATCCGGAGATCATCAATCCGGACACCGGCGAGGTACTGCCCGAAGGCGAGAAGGGCGAGCTCGTATTCACGTCGCTGACGAAGGAAGCGCTGCCGATGGTGCGCTACCGCACCCGCGACCTGACGCGGCTGCTGCCGCCGACCGCACGCGGCATGCGCCGCATCGAGAAGATCACCGGCCGCTCGGACGACATGCTGATCATCCGCGGCGTCAACCTGTTCCCGACGCAGGTGGAGGACCTGATCCTGAGGCAGCCCGAGCTCGAGCCCTACTACACGCTTGAGGTCACGCGGCCCGGCAATCTCGACGAGCTGACGGTGCACGTCGAGATGGGCTCGGCCCTCGCCAGCGGCAGCCAGGAGGCTCGCCACGCTGCTGCGCGCAAGCTCGAGCACAACATCAAGGGCTACATCGGCGTCAGCACGACGGTCAGGCTGGCGCTGCCGATGGGGCTCGAACGTTCGACCGGCAAGGCGAAGCGGATCATCGACCGCCGCCCGAAACAGTAAGGAAGCCTCATGTACACACAGGCCATGGACATTCCGTCCCCCGAGCGGGAAGAGGCGATGAAGGCGCGCGGGCCGCGTTCGCTGAAGGAGGCCGAGTACGAGGCCGAGTTCGACGCGAAGGTCGCGCGCGGCGAATTCATCGAAGCCAAGGACTGGATGCCCGAAGGGTACCGAAAGACCCTGATCCGCCAGATCAGCCAGCACGCGCACAGTGAGATCGTCGGCATGCTGCCCGAGGGCAACTGGATCACGCGCGCGCCCACGCTGAAGCGCAAGGCCATCCTGCTCGCCAAGGTTCAGGACGAAGGCGGCCACGGGATGTATCTCTACGCCGCTGCCGAAACGCTCGGCGTCGCGCGCGACGACCTGGTCGACGCATTGCACACCGGCAAGGCCAAGTACTCGTCGATCTTCAACTACCCGACGCTGAACTGGGCCGACATCGGTGTCATCGGCTGGCTCGTCGACGGCGCCGCGATCATGAACCAGATTCCGCTGTGCCGCTGCAGCTACGGCCCGTATGCGCGCGCGATGATCCGCATCTGCAAGGAAGAGTCGTTCCACCAGCGCCAGGGCTATGACCTGCTGCTGACGATGATGAAAGGCACTGCCGCGCAGCGCGCGCTGGTGCAGGACGCTGTGAACCGCTGGTGGTGGCCGAGCCTCATGATGTTCGGCCCGCACGACCGGGACTCGACGCATTCGGGCGATTCGATCAAGTGGGGCATCAAGCGCATCAGCAACGACGACCTGCGACAGAAGTTCGTCGACGCGACGGTGTCGCAGGCGAAGGTGCTCGGTGTCACGCTGCCGGACCCAGCGCTGCGCTTCAACGAGGAACGCGGGCACTGGGACTTCGGCGAGATCGACTGGAGCGAGTTCTGGAACGTCGTCAACGGTCATGGCCAGTGCAACCGTGAGCGCCTGGCGGATCGAGTGCAGGCCTGGGAAGACGGCGCCTGGGTGCGCGACGCCGCGCTGGCGCACGCCGACAAGCAGCGCCGGCGTGACCGGCTGGCGGCATGAAGCCTGTTTTCAGCGGGGGTTCGAAAGGGGGCGCGGCCCCTCTTGCGTCCTCATATTGCCCGCGGCCATTGGCGCGAATCGAAGCTGCACTGTGCGTGCTGGGAAACACAAAAGAGGAACCGAGATGACCGAACCGAGCCGCCAATGGCCCCTGTGGGAAGTTTTCATCCGCAGCAGGAACGGCCTCGACCACAAGCACTGCGGCAGCGTGCACGCGCCGGACGCGAAGATGGCGCTGCAGAACGCACGCGACGTGTACACGCGCCGACTCGAGGGCATCAGCATCTGGGTCGTGCGCGCCGACCACATCGTTGCGAGCGATCCGGACGCCAAGCCCGAGATGTTCGATCCGGCCGAAGACAAGATCTACCGGCATCCGACGTTCTACAAGCTGCCCGACGAAGTCAACCACATGTGAAGCCCGATGAAGCTACTGCGCGTCCTGCCCTGCCGCCTGCATTGCTCGCTGTACGGCCTCGTAAAGCTGCGCTGCTCAGCGTCACATCGGGCCTGCTCGCAACGCTTCCTCGGACATTCAGCCGGAGTCTGAGATGAGCACGACCACTGCGGCCAGCGCGGCCCACATCGACTACGTGCTGCGCATTGCCGACACCTCGCTGATCCTTGGTCAGCGGTTGTCGGAGTGGTGCGGGCACGGCCCGGTCATCGAGGAGGACATCGCGCTGACCAACGTCGCGCTGGACCTGATCGGCCAGGCGCGGCTACTACTGAGCCACGTCGGACGCCTGGAAGGGCAGGGACGTGACGAAGACCGGCTGGCCTTCCTTCGGGCCGAGCCGGAGTATCGCAACCTGACTATCGCCGAACTGCCGAACGGCGACTTCGGCCGCACGATCCTGCGCAACTTTCTCGTCGCAGCCTGGCAGCGCGAGCTCTGGCAGGCGCTCGCTGGCTCGAGCGACGAGGAACTCGCTGCAATCGCGGCGAAGAGCCTGAAGGAGACGCGCTACCACGTTCAGCATGCGGCCGACTGGACGGTGCGGCTGGGCGACGGCACCGATGAATCGCAGGCGCGCATGCAGCGCGCGCTCGATCTGCTGTGGCCATACACCGCTGAATTCTTCGCTGCGGACGCGGACGCAACAGGAGCCGGCCCGGCGTGGTCGTCGCTGGAGTCGGCCTGGATGGCGTCGGTGCAACCCGTGCTGGATGTCGCGACGCTTACGGTGCCGCCGCGGACGCCGTTCCTGTCGCGCGGCACGAAAGGCATCCACACCGAGCATCTCGGCCACCTGCTGGCGGAGATGCAGTACTTGCAGCGGACCTATCCGGGCGGGACCTGGTAGCGGCATGGTGACCACGGCGCAGGCCTGGGACATTCTGAAGCGTGTCCCCGATCCGGAGATCCCGGTGATTTCAGTAACCGAGCTTGGCATCGTGCGCGACATCGTGGCCGACGCCGCAGGTGTCGATGTCGTCGTCACGCCGACGTACTCGGGGTGTCCCGCAACCGAGGCGATCGAACGCTCGATTCGGGAAGCGCTGACTGCGGCCGGTGCTGCGCAGGTGCGCGTGAGGACGCAACTTGCGCCCGCATGGACCACCGACTGGATCGAGCCCGAAGCGCAGGAGCGGTTGCGGGCCTACGGCATCGCGCCACCCGGCGTCCGTTCGCCCGAGAGCGAGCAGCCGATTGCATTCATGCCTCGCATCAACTGCCCGCACTGCGGCAGCGCTGACACCGAGCGACTGTCGCAATTCGGCGCCACTGCCTGCAAGGCGCTCTATCGCTGCCGCAGCTGCCGCGAGCCGTTCGAATACTTCAAGCCGCTTTGAGATTCCACGCCATGTCGCCCCGCTTTCACACGCTGCGCATCGCCGAAGTCCGGCGCGAAACGCCGGATTGCGTCAGCCTGAAATTCGACCTCCCGGCCGACATCGCGCCGGACTACCGGTTCATCCAGGGCCAGCACCTTGCGCTGCGCACGCAACTCGACGGTGAGGAGATGCGCCGGTCCTACTCGATCTGCTCGGGCTGCGACGATGGCGAACTGCGCGTGGCCGTGAAGAAGGTTCCGGGGGGCAAGTTCTCGCTCTGGGTGAACGAGGCGCTGAAACCCGGCGACACGATCGACGTGATGACGCCCGAGGGCCGCTTCTTCACGCCCCTCGCAGCCGGGCATGGGCGTCACTACCTGGCCTTCGCCGCGGGGAGCGGCATCACGCCGGTACTGTCGTTGATCCGCACGACGCTGGGACGTGAACCGGATTCGCGCTTCACGCTGGTCTACGGCAACCGCCGGCAGGCGAGCGTGATGTTTCACGAGGCGCTCGAAGACCTGAAGGATCGTTACCTGACGCGCTTCCGCCTCTACAACGTATTCTCGCGTGAGGAACAGGACGTCGAGCTGTTCAACGGCCGCATCGACGCAGAAAAGGTGCGGCAGTTTCTCGCTGCGCTGATCCCGCCGGCGACGATCGACGAGGCCTTCGTCTGCGGGCCGGCGTCGATGATTGACGAGGTCGAGCAGACGCTGATCGATGCCGGAGTGGCGCGCGAGCACGTGCACGTCGAGCGCTTCGGCGTTCCGGGTGCCGCATCGGCAGCGCCGATCGACGATGCGGAAGCGGCCGAGGCGAAGCTGACACTGGTTATCGATGGGGTGCGCCGCGAGGTCGATTTCCACCGCGGCCAGCACTCGGTCCTCGAGGCCGGTCGCGCCGCGGGCCTCGACCTGCCCTACTCGTGCAAGGGCGGCATGTGCAGCACCTGTCGCGGCAAGCTGATTGAGGGCGAGGTCAGGATGGCAAAGAACTTCGCGCTCGAGCCGCACGAGGTCGCTGCGGGCTTCGTGCTGACGTGCCAGTCGTACCCGCTGACCGAGCGGGTGCTTATCTCATACGACGAGCGCTGAGGCGAAATGGCACGCCCGAAAGCAGCGACGTTCGACACGCAGCGCGCGACGATCCGCGATGCGGCCGCGCGGCTCTTCGCGGAGAAGGGCTACGCGTCGACCTCGATCGCCGACATCGCGGCCGCGTGCGATGTCTCGAAGGCACTCCTGTACCACTACTACCGCGACAAGGAACACCTGCTGCACGACATCGCCGCAAGCTATGTCGAGCGGCTGCAGGCGATCGTCGCCGAAGTGCAGGCCGAGCGGCTGCCGGCGGCCGCGATGCTGCGGCTGCTGATCGTGCGTTTCATGGCTGAGTACGAGCACTCGGTGGCGCGGCATCGAGTGCTGGTGCAGGACGTGAAGTATCTCTCGCGCTTGCATCGCACCCGTGTGGTCGCTGGTCAGCGCGAGGTCGTTGCGGAGTTTGCGGAGGCGATCGCGCGCGTCTCGCCGCTGATGGGCGAGGACTGGCAGCGGCCGCTGGCGATGATCCTGTTCGGCATGATGAACTGGACCTTCACCTGGCTGCGTGACGACGGCACCCTGCGGCACGAGGACCTCGCGCCGGTGATTGCGGATCTTTTCATCGGGGGACTGGGGCGCGTGCGCCCGCCGCAGCGGACCCAGGCTGTGCGACGGCCGCGCTCGCGGGCGGCATCGACCTTGAAGGCAAGCGCATGACCAACGTGTTCCTGTGTGACGGCGTGCGCACGCCGATTGGCCGCTACGGCGGTGCACTGGCGAGCGTGCGCACCGACGATCTTGCGGCCGTGCCGCTGCGGGCGCTGAGGGCGCGCCACTCCGCACTCGACTGGGCTGCGGTCGACGACGTCTACTACGGTTGCGCGAATCAGGCGGGCGAGGACAACCGCAATGTCGCGCGCATGGCCGTGCTGCTCGCCGGGCTTCCGGAATCCGTACCAGCCGCGACGGTCAACCGCCTGTGCGGATCGAGCATGGACGCGGTGGTGCTGTGCGCGCGCGCAATCCGCGCCGGCGAGGCCGATCTGATGATCGCCGGCGGCGTCGAGGGCATGACGCGCGCGCCGTTCGTGATGCCGAAGGCGGATTCAGCGTTTTCACGCAACAACACGGTCTACGACACCACGCTCGGCTGGCGCTTCGTCAATTCTCTGCTGAAGCAGCAGTACGGCATCGACTCGATGCCCGAGACCGCCGAGAACGTCGCGGCCGAGTTCGGTGTTGCGCGCGCGGACCAGGACGCCTTCGCTCTGCGTTCACAGCAGCGCTATGCCGCGGCGAACGCGCGCAGTTATTTTGCCGGCGAGATCGTGCCGGTGACGATCCCTGGCCGCAAGGGTGACATCGTGTTCAGCGAGGATGAGCATCCGCGCGAAACGACGCTCGATGCACTGGCGAAACTCAAGGGCGTGGTCAGGCCCGACGGCACCGTGACGGCGGGCAACGCCTCGGGCATCAACGACGGAGCGGTCGCGCTGCTGATCGCCAGCGAGCGCGCCGCTGCGCGCCACGGACTCAAGCCGCTCGCGCGCATCGTCGGCGCTGCGACGGCCGGTGTGCCGCCGCGGATCATGGGCATCGGGCCCGCGCCGGCGACGAGCAGGCTGCTGGAGCGGCACGGCCTGAAAGTCCGCGATGTCAGCGTGATCGAACTGAACGAGGCCTTCGCGGCACAGGCGGTGGCCGTGACGCGCCAGCTCGGCCTGCCGGACGACGCGGCGCACGTCAATCCGAACGGCGGCGCAATCGCGATCGGCCACCCGCTTGGCGCGTCGGGTGCGCGCATCGTCCTCACTGCGGCGCGGCAGCTCGCCACAACCGGAGGCCGCTACGGCGTCGCGACGATGTGCATCGGTGTGGGGCAGGGGATCGCCCTGCTTGTTGAAAGGGTTTGAATTTGCTCTTATTCGCTTCCGCCATCGCCTAGCGGGCCGCATTCGACGGACCGCGACTATCCGAGGAGACCCATGAAGTTCACCCATTCACTGCCGGCGCTGCTGCTGGCCGCTGTCACCGGCACCGCGCAGGCGCAGGACATCAAGGTCGGGGTCACGCTCTCGGCCACCGGTCCGGCAGCCTCGCTCGGCATCCCGGAGCGCAACACCTTCGCGCTGATGCCGCAGACCATCGGCGGGCGCAAGGTGCAGTACATCGTGCTCGACGACGCCTCGGACACGACAACCGCTGTCAAGAATGCGCGCAAGCTGATCACCGAGGACAAGGTCGACGTCATCGTCGGCTCGACGACATCGCCGAACTCGCTGGCGATGATCGATGCCGCAGCCGAGACCGAAACGCCGATGATCTCGATGGCGGCGTCGAGCCGCATCGTCGACCCGGTCGATGCCAAGCGGCGCTGGGTCTACAAGACGCCGCAGAACGACCAGCAGATGGCGCTGGTCATCGTCGGCGATATGATCAGCCGCGGCGTCAAGACCGTGGGCTTCATCGGCTTTGCCGACGCGTACGGCGAAGGCTGGTGGAATGAGTTCAGCAAGATCGCCGAAACGCGGGGGCTGAAGGTCGTCGCCAACGAGCGCTACCAGCGCACCGACACCTCGGTCACCGGACAGGTGCTGAAGCTGATTTCCGCGAAACCCGATGCGATCCTCATCGCGGCTTCCGGAACGCCGGCGGCGTTGCCGCAGAAGACGCTGAAGGAGCGCGGCTACGCCGGCAAGATCTACCAGACCCACGGTGTCGCCAACAACGACTTCCTGCGTGTCTGCGGCAAGGACTGCGAAGGCACGCTGTTGCCGGCCGGGCCGGTGCTGGTTGCGGCGCAACTGCCGGCCGACCATCCGGTGAAGAAATCGGCGGTCGCCTACGTCGACGTGTACGAGAAGGCCAACGGCAAGGGCAGCGTGTCGACCTTCGGCGCGCATGCCTGGGATGCCGGCATCCTGCTGCAGGCAGCGATTCCGATCGCACTGAAGACCGCGCAGCCCGGCACGAAGGAGTTCAAGGTCGCGCTGCGCAACGCGCTGGAGAGCGTGAAGAACGCGGCGGGGGCACACGGCATCTTCAACATGAGCACGAGCGATCATCTGGGACTGGACCAGCGCGCCGCCGTGATGGTGATGATTCAGAACGGGAGTTGGGTGCTGCAAAAGTAGGCTTCGCGGGGGTGTACGCGATGGCTCTGCCGTCGCAAGTGCACCCGCTCCAATCTGGTTAGCGTGTGGGGCCTGGGGCTGCCCTGCGCCCCACACGAAGGAAGCGCGATCGGTGTCCCGATCGCGCTTTTTTGATCGTACGAGGAAAGCATCGCGACTTCATGAACTTTGATATTGCGCTGCTGCTCGCCCAGGATGGCATCACGAACGGGGCCATCTATGCGCTGCTGGCGCTCGCGCTGGTGCTCGCGTTTGCGGTCACGCGCGTGATCTTCATTCCGCAGGGCGAGTTCGTCGCGTACGGCGCGCTGACGCTGGTCGCGGTGCAGGCGGGGCGCCTCCCCGGCACGGTCTGGCTCCTGCTGGTCGCGGGCGGGCTGGTGTCGCTGATAGAGGTCGTCAGAGCGATCCGGACGCGCTCGGTCCGCGCGCTGCGCAGCGTGCTGCCTTGGAACCTCGCGTATCCGCTCGCGGCGTGGGCCGTGCTCGCCAACGTACCGCTGCAATCGCTGCCGATGGCGCTGCAGATCGGGCTGGCCCTCGCTGTCGTCGTGCCGCTCGGGCCGATGATCTACCGGCTGGCGTTTCAGCCGCTGGCGGAGGCGTCGGTGCTGATCCTGCTGATCGTCTCGGTGGCCGTCCATGTCGTCATGGTTGGGCTGGGCCTGCTGGTCTTCGGTGCCGAAGGTGCGCGCACGCCGGCTTTTTCCGAAGGCACGATCGAGCTCGGCACGCTGAGCGCCAGCGCCCAGTCGCTCTGGGTCATTGCATGCTCGCTGGCGCTGATCGTGCTGCTCTACCTCGCTTTCGAGCGCACGGTTTACGGCAAGGCGCTGCGCGCGACAGCGGTCAATCGCCTGGGTGCCAGGCTGATGGGCATTCCGACCGAATTTGCCGGCCGGCTGTCGTTCTTCCTGTGCGCGCTGATCGGCGCGCTCTCGGGCATCCTGATCGCGCCGATCACGACGATCTACTACGACACTGGCTTCAGCATCGGCCTGAAGGGCTTCGTCGGCGCGATCATTGGCGGCCTTTCGAGCTATCCGATCGCCGCGCTCGGTGCGCTCCTGGTAGGGCTGCTGGAGTCGTATTCATCATTCTGGGCCAGCGCCTACAAGGAAGTCATCGTCTTCACGCTGATCATCCCGGTGCTGCTGGTGCGATCGCTCCGTGCGCACCGCGTCGAGGAAGAGGAATGAGGCCGTCGCGCATCCTTCTCGTCTTCCTGCTGCTGCTCGGCGTGGCGCCATTTGTGCTGCCGGAATTCTGGATCACCCTCGCCAACTACATCGGGCTGTATGCCCTCGTCGCGTTGGGTCTGGTCCTTCTGACCGGAGTCGGTGGGCTGACCTCGTTCGGCCAGGCGGCATTCGTCGGACTCGGTGCCTACACCACGGCAGTGCTGACGACGAGCACGCTGAGCGGAGTTCCGGCGCTCGCCGGCTCGCCGTGGCTGGCGTTGATCGCGGGGTTGCTGCTGACGCTGCTGGTGGCTGCCCTGCTGGGTTCGCTGACACTGAGGCTGTCCGGTCACTACCTCCCGCTCGGCACGATCGCCTGGGGCATGAGTCTTGCGCTGATGTTCGGGACTTCTGAGACGCTCGGCGGCTACACCGGATTGACCGGCATACCGCCGATCAGCGTCTTCGGCCACACACTGGAGAGCGGGCGGCAGATCTACGTGCTGATCTGGGTGTTCCTGATGGCCGGCGTCGTGACCACGCTCAACCTGCTCGACTCGCGCGAGGGCCGCGCGATCCGCGCGCTGAAGGGCGGCATGGTGATGGCCGAATCGATGGGCGTGAACACCTCGGCTTCGCGCATGGTCGCATTCGTGCTCGCGGCGCTGATGGCCGCCGCCTCCGGCTGGCTCTATGCGCACATGCAGCGCTTCGTCAATCCGACGCCGTTTTCGCTGCCCATGGGCATCGAGTACCTGTTCATGGCGGTGATCGGTGGCGCCGGCCATGTCTGGGGGGCGCTGCTTGGTGCGTTCGTGATCACCGTCAGCAAGACCTGGCTGCAGGACATCCTGCCGCAGATCGTTGGTCAGGCCGGCAACTTCGAGGTCATCGTGTTCGGCGTTCTGATGATCGTGATCCTGCAGCGCGCGCCCGACGGGCTCTGGCCGGCGCTGACGCGGCGGTTGCCTGTGCGCGTGCCGCGGCGCGTGGTCCGGCCGGAAGTGCCGCCGCTGGCAAAGCGCCCGGTGCCGCCCACCGGCGAAATGCTGCTCGAGGTCGACAAGGTCACACGCCGCTTCGGCGGTCTCGTCGCGGTCAGCGAGATGTCGCTGGCAGTGCGTGCCGGCGAGATCGTTGCCCTGATCGGACCGAACGGCGCTGGCAAGAGCACGATGTTCAACCTCGTCTCCGGCGTGCTGGATCCGACCTCCGGCGCGGTCCGCTTTCGCGGCAGGCCGGTCGGCGGCCGCCCATCGCGCGAGATCGCGCTGATGGGCCTGAGCCGCACGTTCCAGCACGTGCGACTGCTGGCGCAGATGAGCGTGCTCGACAACGTCGCGATCGGCGCACACCGGCGCGAGTATCCGGGGCTGCTCGCCGGCGTCCTCACCGGCGCATGGCGACTCGACCGCAGCGAAGAGGCGCGTCTGCTGGCCGAGGCCGCGCGACAGATCGAGCGCGTCGGACTCGCTGACCACATGTTCGAAACGGCGGGTTCGCTGCCGCTCGGCAAGCAGCGCATCCTCGAGATCGCGCGAGCGCTGTGCTCGGATCCGTGCCTGCTGCTACTCGACGAGCCGGCCGCGGGACTGCGCTACCTGGAGAAGCGCGCACTCGCGGAACTGCTGCGCAAGCTGAAGGGTGAGGGCCTGTCGATCCTGCTGGTCGAGCATGACATGGACTTCGTGATGGGGCTGGTGGACCGGATCACCGTGATGGACTTCGGCCAGAAGATCGCCGAGGGCCTGCCGGACCAGATCCAGCGCGATCCGCGTGTGCTCGAGGCCTATCTCGGTGGCGTCGCCGAGACGGATGCCGCATGAACCCCGATCGCGTGCTCGAAGTCCGCGATCTCTCGGTCGCCTACGGCAAGGTCGAGGCGGTCTCGAATGCGAACCTCGATGTCGGCGTGGGCCAGATCGTCACGGTCATTGGGCCGAACGGCGCTGGCAAGACAACGTTGCTGGCGGCGATCATGGGAGCACTGCCTGCCAACGGGGCGGCGCGCGGCACCGTGCGCTTTGCCGGTGTCGACGAGACCGAGCCGACGATCGAAACGATGGTCGCGCGGGGCATGACGCTGGTGCCCGAGAAGCGCGAGCTCTTCGGCGAGATGACGGTCGAGGACAACCTGCTCCTCGGTGCGTTCCAGCGCTACCGCCTGGGCCAGCGCGATCACGCGCAGACGATGACCGAGGTCTACGCGTTGTTTCCGCGGCTGCAGGAGCGGCGCATGCAATTCTCCGGGACGCTCTCAGGCGGCGAGCGCCAGATGCTCGCGGTCGGGCGTGCGCTGATGGCGAAGCCGAAGCTGCTGATGCTCGACGAGCCCTCGCTCGGACTCGCGCCGCGTATCGTGCGCGAGATCTTCCACATCGTTGTCGAGCTGAAGCGGCGCGGTGTGTCGATCCTGCTGGTCGAGCAGAACGCACGCGCCGCGCTGCAGATCGCCGACCATGCCTACGTGCTGGAAACCGGCGAATGCGTGCTCGACGGGCCGGCGCATCAGCTGGTGCACGACCCGCGGGTCGTGCAGAGCTACCTGGGGCTGGGCCAGACGGGCTGAACGTTCCGGATCAGCACAGGCGCAGGCGGCGCTAGGTTCGTAGAGTCGCTGTCTGCGCCATCTTCTCGATCTGCGCCTCATAGCGCGGGTAGAAGCCGAGCCGCGGGGCCTGGTACTGAATCGCGAAGAGCTCCCCGTTGACCACCCGGGCATAGACCATGCCCGACAGCCGCACGTCGTCAATACGTCGCAACAACGTGTAGTTGAAGCGGAGGCCCGGTCCACCGAGGAAGGTGACGGGCTCCAGCCGATCGAGCGTGAAACTTGAACCGTCGGCGGTCAGCATCGCCTGAAACAGCGCCGCGATCTCGTGCGGCTCCATTGACGACTTGAAAGTCAGCGGCCGCCTGGCCGCCGCTTCCCCGGTCTGGCGCACCAGCGGTGTTCCATCCTTGATGCCGACGAAGAACTGCAACCGGTCGACGGTCACGCCTTCGACGGTCCACGTCGGTACGGGAAAGCCGGCGAAGTTCTCGAACCGGTTCCATGGCCCGTCGAGCTTCACGACGAGCCGGTTGGAGACGGCCTGCTCGCCGGTCTCGACCTTGGACACAGTGGCGCAACCGGCGATGAACAGGGCCAGCACGATCAACAGGATTCTTTTCATGTCTGCAGCTCGCTGACATACGACTTGATGAGGCTGGCGTCCGGGGCGTTTGGCGCCAGTTCGAGATAGCGTGCGAACGAGGTTGCCGCGGCGGCCTTGTCGCCTCGTGTGCGTTGCAGGAGGCCCAGCGAGCGCCAGGCTTGCGGTGGCGGCTGCCCGGCTTGCGTCGCCGCCGTGAGGTCGGTCAGCGCCTCGTCGAGATCCTTCGGCTGGTTGCGCAGCCGGCGCGCCTCCCCGCGCGCGTAGCGGTAGTCCGCCCGCTCCGGCTCCGTGCCGATCTTGCGGTCGAGCAGCGCGAAGGTCTCTTCGTACTGACCGCGCTTCAGCTCGTCCTCGAGCAGTTGCAGTTGCAGCGCCGCAAGCGTCTGCCGGTAGCGCTCGGCACCGGTCTCGCCGCCAGGTTTGCCAAGCCTCGTCAGCGTGTCGCGTCGCTCCTCGGAGGGCGGGTGCGTGGCGAAGAGCACGCTGTCCTTCACCGCGTCCGCGTTGGGGCGGGCGTTGATTTCGGCGAGCAGGTTGCTCCAGACGAGGGTCGCCTGCGAGGTGTCATAACCAGCGGCGCCCATCAATTGCACGCTAATCGCATCGGCCTCGCGTTCCTGGTCGCGCGAGTACTGCATCATGGTCGCGGCAAGAACCAGCTGTCCGACGAGCCCGGCGGCGCCGAACGGCGCCAGCAACACGCCGAGCGCCGAGCGATTCTTCGCGTCGCGCAGGCGTTCGAGCGAGTGGCGCTTCAGGTAGTGGCCAGCCTCATGACTCATCACGGCCGCGAGCTGCGCCTCGTTGTCCACGCGCAGCAGCAGGCCGGACCACACCTGCATCATGCCGTTCGGCGCCATGCTGGCGTTGAAGTAGGCGTTGCGCACGGCGTACACGCGCACGTCCGGGCAGTGCGGTCCGGAGACCCGGCAGGCGATGCCCTGCAGGTAGTCGCGTAGCTCCGGATCGGGCACCAGGAACGGACTGCGTCGCAGCCGCTGCTCTTCGCGCGCCATCATCGCCCAGAGTCCTCCCTCATCGGAGGCCGGATCGGGCGCCGTGAAGCGGGATGGCCCGCTCCACCCGGGCGGCGGAGTTCCTGGGGGCTGCGGCGCGGGTTCTGTCGACGGCTGGGCACGTGCGCCGACGGCGGCGAGCAGCGCGCAGTGGGCGCAGCTCCAGCGCAGGAACTCGCGGCGCCTCATTGCGGCGACGGAAAGCCGCGCAAGAGGGCGTCGACGGTCTCGACCGCCTTGGCGGGCTCGCGCAAGTCGCCCGTGGCGCGGGCCAGATTGTTGAACCAGAGCACGCGCCCGGTCTCGAGGTCGACCAGCGAGGCGTAACCCTGCTGCGTGCCGCCCGCGAGTCCGACGCCGAGGGCAGCCATCAGCACCATCGCAGCGACGCGCTCGGCGCTGGCGTAACTGTCGCGCACCCAGATGAAGAGCGCATACCGTGCCCCGGTTGAAGCCTGCAGCGGCTTCATCGCGTCGCCGAAGGTCCAGTCGAGCTTGCCCTCCTTGGTCGGCAGCGCGAAGCCACCGCCGATGCTGTGGTGCAGTTGGATGGAGCGCGCCACCGCCGCATGCAGCGCCAGCAGTTCGGCCATCTGGTCGGCCGTCTGCTCGTCGAGGTCGACGGTGTCGCCGCGGTACTTCTCGCGCAGCCGACCGAGTTCTTTCTTCATGTTGGTCTGCGCCGCAGCGGTCCAGTCCGCGCGCGGTTCGGGTACGCCACCGGCGCTGAGCGAGTAGAGCTCCACGTCGATCGGTGTGATCAGGATGCTGGCGCCGGCTGGCAGATTTGTGAAACCCGGTGCCAGGTTCCTGGAGTCCTGGGCGTTCACGGCGCCCGCCAATACAAGCAGCGCAGCGAGTGCGGCGCCGCGCGCAGTGCGGCAAGGGGACCGTTGCCGGGCCGGGGCGATCGGCATACTGCGGTTCATCCTCTTCTTCCGCGAGTCCGGAACGGTTCCAGCCTAGGTGGCGTCAAGCTGCCCACCTTGATCTGCGTCGACCCTGTGCGCGCTGGGGGTGTCCGTCCGATTCGGTTACATGGCTCAAGGCGAGGCGGGTGCCGCGTCCGCGCTGCCGGGCGCGCTTGGTGTATCGTGTTCCGAGCGTTGGGGGTATCGCGGCGGACTGCGATTGAGAGACACCCCGGAACCTGATCCGGTTGACACCGGCGGAGGGAAACGCGGCGGCGCCGCCCCTCTGTCCAAGGAGCGAGGCATGAGCGCCAATCCCAAGTTCATCGCAGCCACGGCCCATGTCGACGAGGCCGCGGTGCAGCCGTTGCCGAAGTCGCGCAAGGTCTATGTGCAGGGTTCGCGCGCCGACATTCGCGTGCCGATGCGCGAGATCACGCAGAACGACACGCCGACGGCGTCCGGTGCCGAGAAAAATCCCGCGCTGATGGTCTACGACACGTCCGGGCCCTACACGGACCCGTCGGTGAGGATCGATATCCGTTCCGGTCTGGAGTCGCTGCGCGCAGGCTGGATCGACGAACGTGGCGATAGCGAAGATCTCGGCGGGCCGAGTTCGCGCTACGGGGTCGAGCGGCTCGCGGATCCGAAACTTGCCGAACTGCGCTTCGGCCTGCATCGCAGCCCGCGGCGGGCAAAGGCTGGCGCCAACGTAACGCAAATGCACTACGCGCGCCGCGGCATCGTCACCCCCGAGATGGAGTTCATCGCGATCCGAGAGAACCAGCGTGCCGAGCAGTTCTCGCAGCTGCTGCGCCGCCAGCACCCGGGCCAGGGTCTCGGCGCCGCATTGCCGCCGGCGACCACGCCGGAGTTCGTGCGCGACGAGGTCGCGCGCGGCCGCGCGATCATCCCGGCGAACATCAACCACCCGGAAACCGAGCCGATGATCATCGGCCGCAACTTCCTGGTGAAGATCAACGCCAACATCGGCAACTCGGCCGTGACGAGCTCGATCGGCGAGGAAGTCGAGAAGATGACCTGGGCGATCCGCTGGGGCGCGGATACGGTGATGGACCTGTCGACGGGCAAGCACATCCACGAGACGCGCGAGTGGATCCTGCGCAACTCGCCGGTGCCGATCGGCACGGTGCCGATCTATCAGGCGCTGGAAAAGGTCGACGGCAAGGCCGAGGAACTCACCTGGGAGATCTTCCGCGACACGCTGATCGAGCAGGCCGAGCAGGGCGTGGATTACTTCACGATCCACGCCGGTGTACGGCTGCCATACATCCCGCTGACGGCGAAGCGTATGACGGGCATCGTGTCGCGCGGCGGTTCGATCATGGCCAAGTGGTGCCTCTCACACCATCGCGAATCGTTTCTCTACACTCACTTCGAGGAGATGTGCGAGCTGATGAAGGCCTACGACGTCGCGTTTTCCCTCGGCGACGGGCTGCGGCCGGGATCGATCCACGACGCCAACGACGAAGCGCAGATGGCCGAGCTCGCCACGCTGGGCGAGCTGACGCAGGTCGCTTGGAAGCATGACGTGCAGGTGATGATCGAGGGGCCGGGCCATGTGCCGATGCACCTGATCAAGCACAACATGGACGAGCAGCTGCGGCTCTGCCATGAAGCGCCGTTCTACACGCTGGGTCCCTTGACCACCGACATCGCGCCGGGATACGACCACATCACCAGTGCGATCGGCGCGGCGATGATCGGCTGGTACGGCACGGCGATGCTCTGCTACGTGACGCCGAAGGAGCATCTCGGGCTGCCGAACAAGAAGGACGTGAAGGACGGCATCATCGCGTACAAGATCGCCGCGCATGCGGCCGACCTGGCCAAGGGGCATCCCGGTGCGCAACTGCGCGACAACGCACTGTCAAAGGCGCGCTTCGAATTCCGCTGGGAAGACCAGTTCAACCTCGGCCTCGATCCTGACACCGCGAAGGACTTCCACGACGAGACGCTGCCGAAGGATGCAATGAAGACCGCGCACTTCTGCTCGATGTGCGGCCCGCATTTCTGCAGCATGAAGATCACGCAGGACGTGCGCGACTACGCGGAGAAGATCGGCGTCAGCGCGGAAACTGCGCTCGCGAGAGGCATGGAGGAGAAGTCAGTCGAGTTCGTGAAGATGGGCGCCGAGGTGTACCGGCGCGCTTGAGGCTCAACCCCAGGAGGAATCCATGCAACTGGTCTCATGGTTCGCTGCTGCGCTGATCGCCATGTACGCGCAGGCCGCGGCTGCCGCGGACAAGTTCACGCTGAAGAGCGCGGACATCGCGCCCAATGCAAAGATCGCCGTGAAGCACGTGTACAAAGGCTTCGGCTGTGAGGGGGGCAACGTATCGCCCGCGCTTGCCTGGAGCGGTGCCCCGGCCGGGACGAAGAGCTTCGCGGTCACGATGTACGACCCGGACGCGCCCACCGGCAGTGGCTGGTGGCACTGGATCGTGTTCAACCTGCCCGCATCGACGGCCGGGCTCGAGCAGGGCGCCGGCGATGCGAGCGGTACCCGGCTGCCCGCCGGCGCCGTGCAGAGCCGCACCGACTTCGGCGGACCGGGTTATGGTGGCCCGTGCCCGCCGAGCGGGCCGAGCCTGAAGAATCCGCATCGTTACATCTTCACGGTGTTTGCGCTGAGAGTGGACAAGCTCGATCTGACCCCGGATTCCTCCGGCGCGCTCGTCGGCTACATGCTCAACGCCAACGCGCTGGACAAAGCGAGCTTCACCGGGCGTTACGGGCGCTGAGCTTTCCCACCGGGCCAGTCTTCGTCGACGGCAGCTTGATTCAGGAGGCGAGGCCCGTGTCCGCGACCAAGCTGACGACGCTCGAAGCCCGCGTGCTGGGCGTGCTGGTCGAGAAAGAACTGACCGTTCCTGACATCTATCCACTGTCGCTGAATGCGCTGACATCGGGCTGCAACCAGAAGAACAACCGGGATCCGGTGCTGCACGCGACGGAGGCCGAGGTGCAGGCCGCGGTCGATCGCCTGAAGCCGCTGATGCTGGTGATCGAGTCGAGCGGATCGCGCGTAATGCGTTACTCCGAAAATGTCGCCCGCGTGCTGCGTGTGTCGTCGGAAGCTGTCGCGCTACTCGCGGCACTGTGGCTGCGCGGCCCGCAGACTGCAGCGGAGCTGCGCGCTGCGACCGAGCGGCTGCACCGCTTTGCCGATGCGAGTTCGGTCGAGGGCTTCCTGAACCAGCTCGCGGCCCGCGCCGAAGAGGTTGGTGGCCCGCTGGTTGAGCTGCAGCCGCGGGCGCCGGGTGCGCGCGAACAGCGCTGGGCCGATCTCCTGACGCCGCGTGTCGACCGCGCTCCGGCGCGGAGTCCCGATGCTGCGGACGTGGAAGACGCCACGAACTGGCGCGCCGAGATTGAAGAGTTGCGCGCCGTCGTGCAGGAGTTGCGCGAGCGCATAGAGCGGCTGGAAGACCGAGGTAACGTCTGATAAGCGGCGGTTTCCCGGGGCCGTGCCGAAACGATCGCTCGCGTGGACGTGCGAGCGGCTGCACGTCGCTGCGTAGAATCCGCGCCCCGGTCCTTGGATGGACTACGTGTTGAAGAACTGGAAGTGGCCGGTCGTGCTGGCCGCAGCAGTGCTGCTGGCGGTCGGCGCGTGGTGGCTGTCGCGCAGCGGCGACGAGGCACCCAAGTATCGGCTGGCAAGGGTCGAGCGCGGCCCGCTCACTGCCACGGTGTCTTCGACCGGAACCCTGAATCCGGTCACGTCGGTGCAGGTCGGCACGCAGGTGTCGGGCCAGATCAAGGAACTGTTCGTCGACTTCAACTCGCCGGTGAAGGAGGGCCAGCTCATTGCCCGCATCGATCCGGAGACCTTCCAGTACCGCATGCGCCAGGCCGAAGCCGACCTCGAAGCCGCGCGCTCGTCGCTGAACCGCTCGCGCGTCGCGCAGGCGAACAGCCAGCGCGACCTGCAGCGGACCAAAGAACTCGTCGCCCGTAACTTCGTGTCACCGGCTGAACTCGACCGGGCGCAATCGACCTTCGATCTCGCGGCGGCCGAGGTACGGACCGCAGAGGCGGTCGTTCAGCAGCGCGAGGCTCAGCTCGCCAGTGCGCGCATCGACCTCAGCCGCACCGATATCCGCGCACCGGTCGACGGTGTCGTCATCAAGCGCAGCGTCGACGTCGGTCAGACGGTCGCGGCAAGCCTGCAGGCGCCCGAGCTGTTCATCATCGCCAAGGATCTGCGTGACATGCAGGTCGAGACCTCGATCGACGAGGCCGATGTCGGCCGCATCCGCGTCGGTCAACGCGCCACTTTCACGGTCGACGCGTTTCCGGGGCGGACCTTCAGCGGCGAGGTGCGGACCGTGCGCAAGGCGCCGCAGAACGCCCAGAACGTCGTGACCTACATTGCCATCGTGTCCGCGATCAACGACCGCGGGGAATTGTTGCCAGGCATGACGGCCAACGTCCGGATCGTCACCGACACGCGCGAGTCGGTACTGAAGGTACAGAACGGGGCGTTGCGGTTCCGCCCGGCCGGGATCGCGAGCGATGCGAGCAAGGCGTCTCCCGAACCGGGGGAGAAGATGGTGGCGAAGTCGGCAGGCGATGGCGGCGCGCTGGCGCAGTTCCGCGAGCGACTCGTCACGGAGCTCAAGCTCGATGCCGGGCAGCAGCAGCGGCTCGAACCGGTTTTCGCCGAGATGCGCGGCAAGTTCGATGCCGTACGCGATCTGCCGGAGGAAGCGCGGGCTAAGGCGCTCAGTGCGCTGCAGTCGGAGTTGCGCGCGAAGATCGACGACGTGCTGCGACCCGATCAGAAGGCGCGCTATGCCGAGATTGCGGCGGAGTTTGCCGGGCGCTCCGGCGGCCAGTCCGCGCGCGGACGGCTCTGGGTCGCTGACGGTGACAGGCCCCGTGCGCTCGACGTGCGCGTCGGACTCTCGGACGGCGCGATGGCCGAGGTCAGCGGTGACGGCGTCACCGAAGGCCTGGAAGTGATCGTCGGCACGCAGGGGAGTGCGACGAACGCGCCCGCGCAGAAGGGCGCGCCGCCGCGAATGTTCTTCTAGGACGGCGCCGCGGAGCGACGCATCCCTGGAAACGGATCAACGGTGCTGATCGAAACCCGCGAACTGCGCAAGGACTATGTGCTGGGCGATACGGTGGTGCATGCGCTCGCCGGGGTCAGCCTGTCGATCGACCGGGGTGAGTTCGTCGCGATCATGGGGCCCTCGGGCTCCGGCAAGTCCACGTTCATGAACATGATCGGCTGCCTCGACCGGCCCACTTCGGGCGACTACGCGCTGGCGGGCGAGGACGTGGCAAGCATGGACGCAGACGCGCTCGCCGCGGTCCGGAACCGCCGCATCGGCTTCGTGTTCCAGCAGTTCAACCTGCTGCCACGCACATCCGCGCTCGAGAACGTCGAGTTGCCGCTGATGTACGCCAATGTTCCAGTCCGGGAGCGCCACGAGCGGGCGCTACGCAAGCTGGAGCAGGTCGGGCTGGGCGAACGCGCCGGCCACCAGCCCTCGCAGCTCTCCGGCGGCCAGCAGCAGCGCGTCGCGATCGCGCGCGCGCTGGTCAACGATCCTGCGCTGATCCTCGCCGATGAGCCGACCGGTGCACTCGACACGCGCACCAGCGTGGAGATCATGGCGCTGCTGCAGAAGTTCAACGACGGCGGCATGACGATCGTTCTGGTTACACATGAGAACGACGTATCCGCGTTCGCCGCGCGTGTCGTGCTCTTCCGCGACGGCCGGGTCGTGCGCGACGAGCGCCAGCAGCCGCGCTCGGCGGTCGACGAACTGGCCCGCCTCGACAAGATGGCGGCGGTGGCCGCATGAGCGCCGGGTCGTCACGAGGGTTCGCTGGCCGGCCGGCTGTCGAGGGCCGCCGATGAACGCGATGATGGTGCTGCGCGTGGCGCTAAAGGCGCTGCGGGTCAACAAGCTGCGGTCGTCGCTGACGATGCTCGGAATGATCATCGGCGTCGCGGCGGTGATCGCGATGCTGGCGATCGGCGGTGGCGCGCAGGAGCGCGTACGCGACCAGCTGAAGAACCTGGGATCGAACCTGATGCTGATCATCCCGGGCTCGACGACGACGAGTGGCGTGAGGCTCGGCACCGGGGCGGCGCAGACCCTGACCGAGGAGGACGCGCAGGCAATTGCGCTGGACGTCGAGGGTGTCGTCGTGGCCGCACCGTCGGTGCGCGGCGCGGGCCAGGTGGTCGCCGGCAACGCCAACTGGTCGACACAGTATTTCGGCACGACCAACGATTACCTGATTGCGCGTGACTGGCCGCTGGCTTCCGGCCGGCAGTTCGAGCCGAACGAGATCAGCGGTTCCGGCAAAGTCGCGCTGATCGGAAAGACGACGGCGCAGCAGCTGTTCGGTGACGCCGATCCAATCGACCAGGTCATCCGGGTGCGCAAGGTGCCGCTACTCGTGATCGGCGTGCTCGAGCGCAAGGGGCAGAACGCACTCGGGCAGGACCAGGACGACGTGATCCTGATGCCGATCTCGACGGCGCGCAACCGCGTGCTCGGGCAGACGCAGGGCAAGCAGCGCCGGGTCGGCACGATCTCGGTCAAGACCGAGGACGGTGCCGACATGAAGGCGATTGAGGAGAAGATCAAGGACCTGCTGCGCCAGCGCATGAAAGTGCAGGCGGGCGCCGAGGACCCGTTCACGATCCGCAACCTGACCGAGATCCTGCAGGCGCAGGAGGCCGCGAGCCGCGTGCTGACCCTGCTGCTCGGCGCTGTGGCATCGGTGTCGCTGCTGGTTGGCGGCATTGGCATCATGAACATCATGCTGGTGAGCGTCACCGAGCGCACGCGGGAGATCGGGCTGCGCATGGCAGTGGGCGCTCGCGGGCGGGACATCCTCAAGCAGTTCCTAGTCGAGGCGGTGACGCTGTCGATGATCGGCGGCGCCCTCGGCATCGCCTTCGGCGTGGTCGCCTCGTTCGCGGTCGGCGAGCTGGCCAACTGGCGCACCGACATCACGCCGCAGGCGATCGCGCTGGCGGTCGGCTTTTCGGCTGCAGTAGGGGTTTTTTTCGGCTTCTATCCGGCCCGCAAGGCATCGCGCCTGCTGCCGATCCAGGCGCTGCGCTACGAATAGCGGGCGCACGCGGGGCCTTATCGGCGGGCTGAGGAAGACCGGCTGCGGCAGCATCTCCGTAGCCGAACATCTTCCCGGCCTGCGCATGTCACGCCATCCAACCGTCATCCGCCTCGCGCCTGTTGCCCTGCTGCTGCCCGCATTCGTCGCGATGCTGCTCGGCTGGCCCTCCGAAGCCGCGGCGGTGATGCGTGGGCTCGGGTTTGCGCCCGATTCGCGCGAGCGCCTGCTGCTGTCCGCCTTCAGCGGGTTCACGCTCGGCATGGCGCTCGGCCTGCTGATCTACGAACTGCGCGCGCGGGGAATCGCGATCGCGCTGCGGCGTCTGACGGATCTCGCCGCGAGCATGGATGGGCGGTTCCCGGAGGAGTCGAAGCGCGGCCGGATCAACGAGGAACTCGAACGCCTGTCGAGCGAAGTGCTGTTCACCGTCAAGCGCATGAGCAAGGAGCGGCGCGAGTTCGACCAGCAGGCGACGGCGTGGCAGGCGATGTTCGCCGCAACGCTCGATCCGATCTTCGTACTCGATGGCAAGGGCACGCTGAAGGAACTCAATCCGGCGGCCGAGCGTCAGTTCAGGATCACGGCGGTGGAGGCCGTCGGCAGGCACCTGGCCGACCTGCTGTTTCCGCTGCCGCAGCGGGCGCTCGATCATGCCGCATTCATGCAGGACATCGCCGCCGGCAAGACCGTCGGCCGTCGCCAGGAACTCGTCGTTCACTGCGGGCAGCGCCAGTTCCCGGTCGAGATCGGAATGGCGGAGTTCCGCGTCGGCGATCAGCCGGGGCTGATCGTCACCGCCCGCGACATTTCGGCTCACCGGCAGACGCGCTCCGACCTGAAGCGCGTGCGCGAGCAGGCCGACCGGCTGCAGGCGCGGCTGCGCAACGAGCTTGCGAGCCGGCGTCCCGGTCGCCCGTCGGAGGCCATGACGCTGCCCGAGGCGCAGACTGCGCACCCGGCGGGGGGGACGCCCTTCACGCTCGAGGAAGCGTGCGGCGACCTGATCCGGCGCCTGGTCGTCAAGGCCGAGCGCAAGGGTCTTGGCTTTCGCTACGAGGACACCGAAGTGCAGGGCATGGGCCTGATCGGCGACGCTTCAAGGCTGCGCGCCGTCGCGTCCGAACTCATCGAGGGGGTGATCCGCAACACGACCCGGGGCGAGATCATCGTGCACTTTTCGGCACTGTCCAAGGATGAGCGCAGCATCGAACTCGCGGTGAGCGTTACCGCGACCGGCATGACGGCGGAGGAAAGCGCGCACGTTGGCAGGCCGGTGGTCGTCCTGCCGAAGCTCAACGGACGCTCGAAGCCCAAGGCGGTGACTGACCCGCGCCAGCGTGCCGTGGACGTCGCCGGGGTGGAGACCCAGGTGCTGGCCACGGCGGACCGCGGTGCGGTGTTCAAGGCGCGCATGCATTACGCGGTCGACCTGTCGCGCGTCGCGATCGACCTGGGCACGCTGGGCGGCGTCAGTGCGCCGACGCCTGACGACACGGACGCCGATCCGCGACTGCTCGCTGAATTTGCGCGGGCCGCCGCCCGGCTGCGCCACAACGCAGAGAAGGGCAACCTCGGCGCACTGTGGGCCCAGGCGCACCGCCTCAAGGAGATCTGGCTGCCGCGCGCGCCGCTGTCGGAGGCGGGACTGGTCAGCGCGCTCGCGCACACGTCGCGCGGCGGTGACTCGGCCAACGCCTGCATGCTGGCGCGGCGCCTCGCCGATGCGCTCGACGTGACGGTGCGCCAGCACATGAGCGCGACCGACATCGAACTCGAGGAACCGGTCGCCTGAGCACGACGACGCTGGTCGGGCGACGCACGCTAACATTGCGCGCCGCGCAGATCCGCGGCGCATGAGCGCAGAAGGCGCTCGGAGATTCCTTGGTACGCATGCAATTCCCGCCGCCGCGCTGCTTCTGGCCGCATGCGCGGCCTTCGGGCTGCCGTCCATCGAGACCTTCGGCATGCGCGTCGCGCTGATTCCCCGATAACCTGGCTTCCGGAGTTCGCATTTGGACCTGATCCTGCTGGCCAAGGCGGCCATTCTCGGCATCGTCGAGGGACTCACCGAGTTCCTGCCGATCTCTTCCACCGGCCACCTGATCGTCGCGAGCTCGCTGATCGGCTTCCGGGGCGAGCAGGTGGAGACGTTCGAGATCGCGATCCAGACCGGGGCGATGTTCGCCGTCATCTGGGAATACCGTCAGCGACTGTTCGGTGCCGTCGCCGGCATGACGCATGACGCGGCGGCGCGCCGATTCGTTCTCAATGTCGCGGTCGCATTTGCGCCCGCGGTCGTGTTCGGACTGCTGCTCGGCAAGGCGATCAAGGAGCGGCTGTTTCACCCGGTACCGGTCGCGACCGCATTCGTGATCGGCGGCCTGATCATCCTGTGGGCGGAACGGCGCCATCACCGCCTCTACGGGCAGCGCGACCTGCAGGGGCGGCGCCATGCGCGAGTCGAGACGGTCGACGACATGACGCCGCTCGACGCCCTCAAGGTCGGGCTGATGCAGTGCCTCGCGTTGATTCCCGGCACGAGCCGGTCCGGCGCGACCATCATCGGCGGCATGATCCTCGGCCTGTCGCGCCGGGCGGCCACCGAGTTCAGTTTCTACCTTGCAGTTCCGACATTGATCGGCGCTGGCGTGTATTCGGTGTGGAAGCAGCGCGATGCGTTCGTCGTGGCGGATTTTCCGGTATTCGGAATCGGACTGCTGTTCGCGTTTGTCTCGGCCTGGCTCTGCATTCGCTGGCTGATTCGCTACATCTCGACGCACGACTTCAGCGCCTTCGGCTGGTACCGCATCGCCTTCGGGGCCGTGATTCTTGGAACCGCGGCGCTGGGCTGGGTCGACTGGTCGCACTGATGCTCACTGACCCGTCGCTGCCCGCGGCCGCGGCCGAGCCGCAGCGGCAGCGACGCCTCGATGCAGCGCTGGCCATCCTCAGTGCTGCGATCATCGCCTACGGTGTGCTCGCGCTCGGCTGGCCGGTTTTCGTCGTGATGGCGCTGTTCTGGTTCGAGAACGTCGCGATCGGCGGCTTCAACGTGCTGCGCATGCTGGTGAGCGGCGCACGGCTGGGAGGCACCGGCCTGCTCGGCGCGCTGTTCATGGCCGCCTTCTTCACGGTGCACTATGGACTCTTCACCGCGGTGCACGGCGTCTTCGTGGTCATGTTTTTCGGCGGCGCCGAGATGCGCGACGCGATGCAGGGCGGATTGACAGGTCCGCTGCTGCAAATGGGCGAACGTCTGCTCACCGATCGGCAGAACTGGATTGCACTGCTCGCGATCGTGGCGGTCCATGCCGTGGCGTTCCTCCAGTGGTTGGCTGCAACTCGCGACCGGCCGCCATCGCCGCGCGAACTGATGGGCGCGCCCTATGGGCGCATCGTCGTGCTGCACCTGACGCTGATCGCGTTCGGGTTCCTCGTCATGGTGCTGAAGACGCCGGTGCTCGGGGCACTGCTGTTGATTGCGCTGAAGCTGGCGTACGACCTGCTGGCGTTGCCACGCGCGCCAGCCCCGTCCACCGAACAGCCCGGGCCGGTCGCGGGCGGGGGTACCGCGCCGTGAGCCACAGCGAGGAATGCCAGGAACTGTGTGCGCTGCTGCGCGCCCGTTTCCCGGTCATCCTGATCGAGTCGTACGAGGAACCGCGCATGCTCCAGCTGCTGCAGCAGGCGGCCAACCTCGAGAACCAGGTGCTGATGACCTGGAGCATCACGAACGGCATCCACCGCTACGGTCGGGAGGAATCGGTCTACCAGACCAATGAACTGCTGGATGCACTGAAGCACATCGACAAGACGCAGCAGAATGGCGTTTACGTGCTGTGCGACGCGCACCCGGGTTTCAAGGATCCCGTGGTGGTGCGGCTGCTGCGCGAGATCGCGCTGTCACACTACCGCTGCGCGCGCACGCTGGTACTGCTGAGTCCCCGCCTGGACGAGCTGCCGTCCGAAGTCCTGCGCCAGTCGGCGCACTTCCGACCGCGTTTGCCGAACCGCGAGGACATCCGCGCGATCATCGCCGAAGAAGCGCGGCGCTATGAATCGCAGTCGGGCGAGAAGCCGCGCAGCGACCGCCACGCGCTGCAGATGCTGATCATGCATCTGTCGGGCATGGATGAAGACGACGTGCGGCGGCATGTGCGACAGGCCCTGCGCGCCAATGGCTGCATCGACGGGGACGACCTGCGGCGCGTGCTGGCGACCAAGCACGAGGCGCTCGGCGGTGCGGCCACGCTGGCCTACGAGGAGAGCGGGGTTCGTTTCGACCAGGTTGGCGGCCTCGCCGAGCTCAAGCACTGGATTGAGCTCCGCCGCCGGCCGTTCCTCGACGGCGCGAGCGAAGTCGACCGGCCCAAGGGCATCGTGCTGCTCGGCGTGCAGGGCGGCGGCAAGAGCCTCGCGGCGCGCGCCATCGCCGGCGAGTGGGGCGTGCCGCTGATGCGCATGGACTTCGGTGCGCTGTACAACAAGTACTACGGCGAAACCGAGCGCAACCTGCGCAATGCCTTTGCGGCAGCCGAGAGCATGTCGCCGTGCGTGCTGTGGATCGACGAGATCGAGAAAGGTGTTGCGACCGACAGCGGCGACGGCGATGGCGCTGTTTCGCGCCGGGTGCTCGGGACGCTGCTCACCTGGATGGCCGAGCGCAAGGAGCCGGTGTTCATTGTGGCGACTTCGAACGATATCTCGCAACTGCCGCCGGAGCTGGTGCGCAAGGGCCGTTTCGACGAGATCTTTTTCGTTGACTTTCCGTCGGCCGCGGCACGCGAGCAGATCGCGCGCATCCACCTGGGCAAGCGCGGCCATGATCCGGCCGCGTTCGATGTCGCTGGGCTTGCGCGCCTTTCGGAGGGCTTTTCCGGCGCGGAGATCGAGCAGGCGATCGTTTCTGCGTCGTTCGAGGCGGTGGCGCGCGGTGCCGCGCTGGCCTCGGCGGACATCGTTGCCGAGATCGGGCGCACGCGGCCGTTGAGCGTCGTGATGGCCGAGAAGATCGACGCGCTGCGCGACTGGGCCGCCCGGCGAGCGGTCTACGCCGACACGCCCGCCTGAATCGCCACGCCGGCGTCCTGAGCGCGCCAAGCGCGGCAGAGTTTCGGCCGCCTTGACGTGCCCTCCGATTCCCGGCGTCCTGTTCCAGCATCAGCGGTCGCGCACGTAGAATCCGGGCGATGAAGAGTGCACCACTCCGCGTCACCTATAGGCTGCGTGCCGGCGGTGACATACAGAAGCGCGCGCGCGCGCTGGCGCTTGAGCAGAGTATCGAGACGCCGCTCGCCGCCGTCACCGATCCGCGCGTTCTCGACGAAGTGGTCGCGCAGGTCGAACGAATCGAGGTTCTGCCGGACGGCAGCGCGCTGGCGCACCTCGCGCTGAGCGCGGAGACCATTGCGGGTGACGCCGGCCAGTTGATGAACATGCTGTTCGGCAACAGCTCGCTGCTGGACGACGTGCAGATCGAGGACATTGCGGTTCCCTCCGACATGGCCCAGACGTTCGAGGGACCGGCGCTCGGCATCGAGGGCCTGCGGCGCCTGGTGGGTGCCGGCACGCGCGCACTGACCTGCACCGCGCTGAAGCCGATCGGATCGAGCGTGGGCGACCTCGCGCAGATGGCAGCGACTTTTGCTGCAGCAGGCATCGACATCATCAAGGACGATCACGGCTGGGCACCGCGCGCCCGCGCCACGTTCGAGCAGCGGGTCGTCGCGTGCCAGCGCGAGGTCGAACGGATCAACCGCGGCCGGGCTTCCAGAAGCGCGTACGCGCCGGCGCTGGCGGGCGATGCCGAGGCGATGCGTGAACAGCTGCACTTCGCGCAGTCGCATGGCGTCGGCGCGGTGCTGGTCACGCCGATGATCGCGGGCGCATCGAACTTCAACGCGCTGCGACGCGAGTTCCCGGCGATGGCGTTCATTGCGCATCCCGCGCTCGCCGGCAACCAGATCGCCCCGGCGGCGCTGCTCGGCGTGCTGTTTCGCGTGTTCGGCGCCGATGCGGTCATCTTTCCGAACCACGGTGGGCGCTTCAGCTATACACGCGCCACCTGTCTCTCGATCGCGGCGCGCCTGCGCGAGCCGCTCGCGGGCCTGCGCTCGGCGCTGCCGGTGCCGGCAGGCGGCATGTCGGTCGAACGTGTTCCCGAGATCGTTGCCGACTACGGCAGGGATTCGATGCTTCTGATCGGCGGCAATCTGCTGATGGCGCGCGAACAACTCGCCGAGCGCAGCAGGGAGTTCGTGCAGGCGGTAGCAGCCGCGACCAGCACGGTGGCGACGTGAGCGGTGTGCGGCGCTTCATGCCGGATGCCTCCGGGGATTTTCGCTGGGACGCCGTCGAAGTACTGCGCTACAAGGCCGAGGGTAGCGCGCCGTTCAAGGGCGTGACGCGCCAGGTGCTGTTCTCGCAAGCGGACCAGGCCGCGGAACTGCGCTACTTCGAAGTGGCGCCTGGCGGCTACTCGACGCTCGAACGCCACCAGCACACGCACGCGGTTCTGATCCTGCGTGGCCGCGGCACGGTGCGCATCGGTGACCAGGTGCAGCCGGTGGTCGAGCGCGATCTGGTGACGGTGGATCCGCTGGTGTGGCACCAGTTTCACGCCGCGCCCGACAGCGCGTTGGGCTTTCTCTGCCTCGTGGCCAAGGAGCGCGACCGGCCGCAATTGCCGACCGCCGCCGAACCCGCAGGCCCGCCGCGCGGCTAGCTGCGTTCAGCGCCGCGCGAAGACCAGATCCCAGACGCCGTGGCCAAGCCGAGTGCCGCGCGCGTGGAACTTGGTCGCCGGCCGCTCGACGATCGGATTGCGGCTGTCCGGCGCATAACCTTCGTGCACGTTCGCCAGCAAGGGTTCGGCCGACAGCGCGCCCAGCATCTGCGCCGCGTAGTCCTCCCAGTCGGTGGCGCAGTGCAGATAGCCTCCCGCTCCGATCCGGCGTGCCAGGCGACCCAGGAAGGGCTGCACGAGCAACCGGCGCTTGTGGTGCCGCTTCTTCGGCCACGGATCGGGAAAGAAGACGTGCACGCCGGCCAGCGAATCGGGCGGAATCATCTGCTGCACTACTTCGACGGCGTCGTGATGGATGATGCGCACGTTGGCGAGCTGCTGCGCGTCGATCCGCGTCAGCAGAGCGCCGATGCCTGCCGTGAAGACTTCGATGCAAAGGAAATCGACCTCGGGCCGGCTTGCCGCGATGGCCGCGGTCGTCTCGCCCATGCCGAAGCCGATCTCGAGCACCACCGGTGCCTGCCGACCGAAAAGCCGGGCGAAGTCGAGCGGTTGCGTGCCGTAGGGGATGCCGTAGCGCGGCAGGAGCTCTTCGAAGGCGCGCCGCTGCGCCTGCGTTACATGACCGCGGCGCAACGCAAAGCTGCGGATGTGGCGATGGGGCGGCCCGGCGGGCTCTGCACCGGGCGTGTCGGCGGCCGGCGCCGGCGACGGCGGCGCCCCGCTCACGCGCCTGGCTTGGCCGGCGCAATCACGCCAGCAGTGGGCGACGAGGGCGTGCCGCTGTAGAGGCGCTTCGGCATTCTGCCGGCGCGATACGCCTCACGGCCGGCCTCGACCGCCTTGCGCATCGCGCTGGCCATCAGCACCGGATCCTGAGCCTGTGCGACGGCCGTGTTCATCAGCACGCCGGCGCAACCGAGTTCCATCGCAATCGCTGCGTCGCTGGCCGTGCCTACGCCGGCGTCGACGATCACCGGCACTTGCGCGCGCTCGAGGATCAACTGGATGTTCCATGGATTGAGGATGCCCATGCCGGACCCGATCAACGATGCCAGCGGCATGACCGCGACGCAGCCGATCGATTCCAGCACCCGTGCCTGGATCGGGTCGTCGCTGCAGTAGACCATCACCTCGAAGCCTTCGCGGACCAGAGTCTCCGCCGCCTTGATCGTCTCCGGCATGTTCGGATAGAGCGACTGCGGATCGCCGAGTACTTCCAGCTTGGTCAGCGCGTGGCCGTCGAGCAGCTCGCGTCCGAGTCGCAGCGTCCGCACTGCGTCCTCGGCGTTGTAGCAGCCGGCGCTGTTGGGCAGCAGGGTGTAGCGCGAAGGCGAGATGACGTCGAGCAGGCTGGGCTCGCCCTTGTTCTGCCCGATGTTGGTGCGGCGGATGGCGACCGTGATGATCTCGGCGCCGCTCGCTTCGACCGCCGCGGCGGTCTGGGCGAAGTCGCGGTACTTGCCGGTTCCGAGAAGCAGGCGCGAACGGAACTCGCGCTTGCCGACGCGCAGGACGTCGCTCATTCTGGGTTCTCCGCGCGGCGCGCCATGACGCGAGCCTGCCACAGGCAATCCGCCGCTGCCCTCATGCGGTCACCGTCGGTTGCACCTTGATCTCGAAACTGACCGAGTTCGACATGAAACAGTTGGTATGCGCCTTGGCGTGCAGTTCGCGCGCCTGCTCCAACTGCGCCGAGTCGCTGATGCGCACCTGCGGCCAGAGGACGACCTCGACCATGCGCATCTTGCCGTCCCGCAGCGCGAGCGTGCCGGTGGCGCTATCGGTGTACTCGAGGACGCGGATGTTCGCGCGCTCGCACACGGCAAGGTACGTGAGGTGATGGCAGGCCATCAGCGAGGCCACCATCAGTGTCTCCGGGTTGTGGCGGCTGTCGTCGCCGCGGTACACCGCGGGAGACGAGCCATCGATCGGCGTCTTGTCCTTGAAGCGGAGGACGAAGTCGCGCGCCAGTCTGAGCCGACCGCGCTCGTCCGTGCCGCTGCCCCCGCTCCAGTGCAGCGCGCCTTCGAAAACATGTTGCGTGCTCATGGATCTGCCTGTCCTAGCCGCCGCCTACCGCGGCGACGATCTCCAGCTGGTCGCCGCGCGCCAGCCGTATCTCGTGATGCCGGCTGCGCGGAACGATCTCGCCATTGCGCTCGACCGCGACACGCCGGCCGGCGTGCCCCAGACTCGCCAGCAGATCGGCCACGGTCGTGGCTTCCTGCACGAGTCGCAGTTCGCCGTTGACGCGGATTTCCACCGAGGTCGTCGCTTCCATCAGGATAGAATTCTACGCACTGCGGGTGTAGTTCAATGGCAGAACGGCAGCTTCCCAAGCTGCATACGAGGGTTCGATTCCCTTCACCCGCTCCATCCTGCCTGCGCGGTGATCGTGGCCATCCAGTGGAATGCCGAATGATGGATCGTGCGGAGCCGGGGAGGGCTTGATGGCCGACAACCGCAAGGCGCTCAAGCGCTTCTCTGAACTCGTCGCGCCGTTCCGCGTGACCTCAAAGCGCTTCCGGCTGAAGCAGATCGACCCGGCCGACACGCTCGGACTCAAGAGCGAGAGCAAGCCCGAGGCGCAGGAGCGCCTGGCCGAGGGAGTGCGCTGGCTCGCCGAGGAGCAGGACAAGCTCTACGCGCAGGACCGCCGCTCGTTGCTGCTCGTATTTCAGGCCATGGACGCCGCCGGCAAGGACAGCACCATCAAGCACGTCATGAGCGGCATCAATCCGCAGGGCTGTCAGGTCGTCTCCTTCAAGCAGCCGTCGGACGAGGAGATGGATCACGACTGGATGTGGCGGCACTGGCGCGCACTCCCGGAACGCGGCCGCATCGGCATCTTCAACCGCTCCTATTACGAGGAGGTGCTGGCCGTCAGGGTGCACGAATCGATTCTCGCGGCGCAGAAGCTGCCGAAGTCGCTGGTGACCCGACGCATCTTCGAACAGCGGCTGCGCGACATCGTCAACTTCGAGGACTTCCTGACTCGCAACGGCACGACGGTGCTGAAGTTCTACCTGCACGTGTCGCGCAAGGAGCAGAAGAAGCGGTTCATCGAGCGGCTCGACGAGCCCGAGAAGAACTGGAAGTTCAGCCTCGGCGACGTCAAGGAGCGTGGCTACTGGAACGACTACATGGAGGCCTACGAAGGCGCGATCCGGGCGACCGCGACGCCTGCGGCTCCGTGGTACGTCGTACCTGCAGACAACAAGTGGTTCACCCGCCTCGTCGTGGCTGCAGCAATCGTCGAGGCGATGGAGGCGATGAAACTCGCCTACCCGAAGGTGACAGAGGCGCAACGCACCGACCTCGCGCGCGCGCGAGAACTGCTGCTGACCGAGAGGGCGTAGTTGCTAGCGGGCTGTCGGCCAGAACTCCCGCTGGCACGCGGCGCCGTCTCGAATCCAGCGCTGAAGCTCGCGGGCAAGGTGGAGCGCTGCACCCTGCACGGCGACGCTCATGTCCGTGCGGCGCGGGTCTCCATCGGTTGCGATCCCCAGCACGGTGAACTCGGGCGGCAGGGCCTGCAAGGCGGCACCGAGCGCAAGCGCTTCAGCCACGCCGAGTCCGTGCGACGACACGTGAACGGTTGCCTCCAACTGGGCCGGGTCGAGCCGCACTACGGCTCCGGGCGCGCCGGCGTCGCGCACTGCATCGATCAGCACCGCGCGGTCCGCGCCGCGCAGGTGTTCCAGCAATTCCGCGCCCGGCCGGTCGAGCGCCGCGAGGGTGAGGCCGGCGGATGCGCGCTCGTGCTCGTCGAGACTCGCCTGCAGCGTGTCGATCACGAGCCAGCCGGCGCGATCATCGCCGAAGGGAGAACCGATGCCGAGGATCGCCGTGCGCTTCATGCGCGCGCCACCTTCAAAGTGAGGAAGTGCGTCGCGCACGAGATGCACGGGTCGTAGTTGCGGATCACGGTCTCGGCGCGCTGGCGCAGCGTGTCGTCGTCGCGATCCAGGCCCAGTGAGGTCAGCGAAGCGGCGAGATCCGCTTCGATGCGCGCCTGGTTCTGGCTGGTGGGCGGCACGATGCGTGCCGACGTGATCGTGCCGGTGGCATCGGTTGCATAGCGATGCCAAAGCAGACCGCGCGGCGCTTCGGTCGCCCATGCGCCCGATCCGGCGCGCGGAGTGACTGGCCCCGCGGGATCGGGCGCCATGTAGTCCGCAAGCAGCCGGCGCGCCTCATGCAGCGCGAGCAGGATCTCGGCGGCGCGCGCGACGATCGAGTGGAACATATTGCGGCTCGGCAACCGCAGGCCGACGCGGTCGATTGCGGCGGCAACGGGCGGCGGCAGCCGGTCGGCGTTCAGATTTAGGCGCGCGAGCGGGCCGACGAGATACGGCGCGCCGTCGAGCGCGGCGTGCAGCGCCGTCGAATGCGACACCTGCCTTTCCGCAAAGCGGGTTTCGAACGACTCCGGGTCGAGATCGAGGTCGAGGTCGGAGGTGACGCGGCCTTCGTTCATCGGATATTCGTCGGGGTGGCGCAGGGCGACGCAGGTGAAATGCTGTTCGTCGTGCGGCAGCGGCAGGCGCGCGGTCCAGGCGAGCAGCGCCTCGGCCTCCGGCAACGCCGCCTCGACGCGCGCGTACAGCGCTTCGAGTGCCACCACATCGGGCGCCCGCGCGAAGCCGCCGACGCGCACGCTCACCGGGTGGACCGAGCGGCCGCCGAGCGTGCGCAGGATCTCGTTGCCGAGCGCCTGCAGCGCCAGCCCGCGCGCGACCACCTGCGGGTGCGCCTTGGCCACCGCGATCACATCGCGCAAGCCGAGGTAGTCGGGCGCGGCGAGCAGGTGGATGTGCAGCGCGTGGCTCTCGATCCACTCGCCGCAGTAGAGCAGGCGGCGCAGCGCGCGCGTCGCCGCATCGATCGGCGTGCCGAACAACCGCTCGAGCGCGTGCACTGCGCTCATCTGGTAGGCGACCGGGCAGATGCCGCAGATGCGCGCGACGATGTCGGGCACTTCATCGAACGAGCGCCCCTGGAGCAGTTTTTCGAACAGGCGCGGCGGCTCGAAGATCCGCAGCGCCAGGTTCGCGATGCGCCCGTCACGGACATCGAGTTCGAGCGCGCCTTCGCCTTCCACCCGCGCCAGTACCGGCACGCGCAGGCTCACCGAACGAGGCTCAGCCATGACCGTGCTCCTGCGCCGCGTCGCCCGCCGCCGCGAACACCGGTGCCGCGCCGTGGATGAAGTGGTAGCGGCGCGCGACAGCACGCGGCGGCAGCCCGAGCCCCATCAGCCGCCGACTCAGTGCATCGGTGTTGGCGGTTTCGGCGGGGCCGAAGCAGCCGTAGCAGTCGCGGCCGAAGCGCGGGCAGATCGCGCCGCAACCGGTGCGCGTGACCGGTCCCATGCACGCTATCTGCCGTGTGACCATCACGCAGACCGTCTGCATCCGCTTGCACTCGAGGCAGACCTTGTCGGCTTCATCGGCCGGGACGACGCCCGCTGCCAGCGCGCGCAGCGCGGCCAGCACCTGGGCGCTGGTGACAGGGCAGCCCCACAGCTCGAGATCCACCGTCACCACGTCGCCGATCGCGCGCACCATTTTCAGGGTTTCGATGTGCTGCGGCGATGCGTAGATCGCGCCGACCCAGTCGCCTTCGTGCCGCAGGTTGCGCAGCGCCTGGATGCCGCCGCTGTTCGCGCACGCGCCGATCGCGACGAGATGGCGCGCGCTGGTGCGGATCCGGCGGATGCGCTGCTCTTCGTCGGGCGTCGAGATCGATCCTTCGATCAGCGCGACGTCGACGTGCGCGTCGGGATCGACGGGGCCGGCTTCGGCGAAGTGCACGAGCTCGAACCGCTCGGCCACTGCGAGCAGCGTCGGGCCGAGGTTGAGCAGCGCGAGCTGGCAGCCGTCGCACGACGTGAACTTGTGGACGGCGACGCGCAGTTTTGTCATGGCGCGGCGCTCTCAGAATCCCTTGCGGCCGAGCCAGTCGGCAATCGCCGGATACCCGAACACCGGGCCGTCGCGGCAGGCGAAGTGCGGGCCGATCTGGCAGTGGCCGCAGACGCCGCGGCCGCATTGCATGTTGCGCTCCATCGACAGCGAGATCGCTTCGGGGGCCACGCCGCGCGCGAGCAGCTGGCGGATCGCGGTGATCATCATGATCTCGGGGCCGCAGAGCAGCGCGGCCATGTCTGGCGTGATGTCGATGCGGTCAAAGAGCTCGGTCACGCGGCCGACGTGGCCGGGCCAGAGCGGCGCACCGACGTCGGCCGCGAGCCAGACCTCGGTGCGCGGCAGCGTGCGCCAGTACGCATAGCGCTCGCGCCAGATCAGGTCCTGCGCGTGCTTGACGCCCTGAACGATCACCAGCCGTCCGAACTGCGCGCGGCGCATCAGGATGTAGTTGATCACGCTGACGACCGGCGTGCAGCCGAGGCCGCCGGTGACAACGAGCACGTTGCGGCCAACGATGCCCGCGAGCGGCCAGCCGCGCCCGAACGGGCCGCGCACTCCGATCGCGTCGCCGGGCTGCAGCTGCGCGAGGCCGTTCGTCACCCGCCCGAGCGCACGGATCGTGTGACCGATCAGCTCGGGCTCCTCGGGATCGGAGACGATCGAAATCGCCACCTCGCCGGCGCCGAACAGGCCGAGCATGTTGAACTGCCCCGATGCGAAGCGGTAGGCGTCGCGCTGCGCGGGGTCGTCGAGCTGCAGGCGCAGTGTGAAGATGCCCGGCGCTTCGTGGAGACGCTCGACGAGGGTTGCGGGCATCGGCAGCACACGGCCGGAGGGATCATGCGGTGCCGTCGCGTTCATCCCAGTTCCTCGAG
>DATKAJ010000077.1:0-2387 GCA_035498175.1 Burkholderiaceae bacterium | reverse complement strand
GCGCTCCACCATGCTCGTCGGCCCGCGCAGCCGGTGTTCGACGGCGCCAAGGGCGCCGATCGGCTGGTGTTCGCCGGCATAGATCAGGCGCATGTCGTACCCGCGCGCAAGCTGCTCGACGCAGAAACGCGGTCCATAGGTTGTGAGACCAGCAGTGACGATCGCGGGTCGGCGCCAAAGCGCGTCGAGTTGCGCGTGCCAGAGTGCCGAGAGGTCGTCCTCAATCGCATGCACTCTCACACCGGCACGGCGCGCGTACTCGGCCAGTACCGCACCCGGCGCAAACCGCCTGTCGACGAACACTTCGAGGTGTGCCGCTACTTCGACCCGGTGCGCGTTCCAATCGGCATCGGGCCCCGCGCGGCCAGGCAAGGGCCGCAGCGCCGATGCGCACGCAGCGCCATTCAGAAAGGTACGTCGAGTAAGCATTGTTTCTCCGGCGAGCAGAGGTTTCGAATCGGTTTGCGCGGACGGGCAAATCACTCGCCGAAGTCGAGCGGCAGGCCGACATAGTTCTCGGCAATCGTGCGTGCGCCCGACTCGGAGTGCAGCAGGTAGTCGAGCTCCGCGTGCTGGAACTTCGCGACGATCGGGCCGTCTTCCGGAAAACGATGCATCAGCGCGGTGAACCACCACGAGAACCGTTCAGCGCGCCAGATGCGCCGCAGGCAGCGCTCCGAATACGCATCGATCCCGGCTTCGTTGCGGTCCCGATAGAACTCGATCAGCGCGCGCGACAGGTACTTGACGTCGGTCGCCGCGAGGTTGAGTCCTTTCGCGCCCGTGGGCGGCACGATGTGGCCCGCATCGCCGGCGAGGAACATACGACCAAAGCGCAGCGGCTCGGTCACGAAGCTGCGCAGCGGCGCGATGCTCTTCTCCAGTGCCGGGCCCGTCGCCAGCCGCTCGCGCCCCTCTTCGTCGAGGCGCAGGCGCAGCTCCTGCCAGAACGCATCGTCGGTCCACTCCTCGACCTTGTCGGTGAGCGGAACCTGGAGGTAGTAGCGGCTGCGTGTACGGCTGCGCTGCGAGCAAAGGCTGAACCCGCGCGGACTGTTGATGTAGATGAGCTCCTCCGAAACAGGCGGCGTGTCGGACAGCATACCGAGCCAGCCGAACGGATAGACCTTCTCATACTCGCTGATCGCGCCGCGTGGCGCGCTGGCCCGACACACGCCGTGGAAACCATCGCATCCCGCGATGAAGTCGCAGGCGATTGCGAAGCTGCCACCGTCCGTCTCGTAGCGCACCTTCGGGCGCACCGTATCAAAGTCGTGTACCGAGACGTTGCGCGCTTCGTAGACGGTCGGCAGCCCCGCCGCGTCTCGTGCCTGCATCAGGTCCCGCGTCAGCTCGGTCTGGCCGTACACCATCACCTTCTTGCCGCTCGTGAGGCGCTGCATGTCGATGCGATGGCGCTTGCCTCCATACAGCAGCTCGAATCCTCCATGCACGAGGCCCTCGTTGTGCATGCGTTCGCCGACGCCGGCCTCGTCGAGCAGATCGATCGTCACCTGCTCGAGGATGCCGGCGCGGATGCGCCCGAGCACGTATTCACCGCTCTGCCGCTCGACGATCACGTTGTCGATGCCCGCTTTGTGCAGCAATTGGCCTAGCAACAACCCGGCCGGACCTGCGCCGACGATGGCGACCTGCGTGCGCTGACTGGTCATGGTCTTCTCACCTCTGGCAGTGGGTTCGAACCCGCAGCGTCCTCGCTCGGCGGAGGCAAAACTCACCGCGCGCGCCGGATCGCAGGTTGTTGCGGACGCTTCAGTGTCCGAGCGCTTCGCCGCGCCCGGCAGCCTCCTGCGCACCGCTTTCGGGACTGGCGAGCTGCTTGATGATGAGTGCCGCCGCGGCGATGGCTCCGGCGATTGCAATGATCCCGAAGATGCCCGCGAAGCCCGTCTTCTGGCGCGTGAGTTCCGCGACAAGGAACGAACCCGCAATGCCCCCGAAGCGGCCGATCGCCATCATCCACGCGACGCCGGTCGCGCGCCCACGCGTCGGGTAATACGCCGCGGCCAGGGACGGCAGGCAAGTCTGGCCGGTGTTCATGAATGTTCCGGCGACGAACACCAACACGACGAGGAGCCCGACGTTTCCGGCAGCCTGGCCGACCGCGTAGACCGAGACCGCGGTCAGCGCGAACGCGACGGAAACCACGATGTTGCCGTTGACGCGATCCATCAACCATCCGAAGAAGATCGCGCCAACGCCACCGAGGGGAAACAGCGCGGCAATCAAGGTTGCGCTCTTCGGGTCGATGCCCGCGTCCTTGAAGAGAATCGGCATCCAGTTGATCAGCGAATAGAAGATCACCAGCCCCATGAAGTACGCGATCCACAACATCACTGAGCCGACGACGTAGGAGCGCGAGAGCA
>DATKAJ010000076.1:0-9564 GCA_035498175.1 Burkholderiaceae bacterium | reverse complement strand
CATCGACGCCGAGACGTCGTGGTCGATCATCCGGCCCTGCCGCTCCGAGGTTCGGGCGAGCAGCATCTCCTGGATCACGGCAGGCAGCGTGTCGGCGGTCGACTCGATGGCGCCGGTCAGCGGGTAGCAGCCGAGGGTGCGAAAGCGCACCATCTTCTGCATCGGCACCTCGCCTTGCCGCAGCGGCATGCGGTCGTCGTCGACCATGATCAGGGTGCCATCGCGCTCGACCACCGGCCGCATTGCCGCCAGATAGAGCGGCACAACCGGGATGTTCTCGAGGTAGATGTACTGCCAGATATCGAGCTCGGTCCAGTTCGACAGGGGAAACACGCGGATCGATTCCCCGGGGTGTTTGCGCGCGTTGTATAGCCGCCAGAGCTCGGGCCGCTGCGACTTCGGATCCCAGCGATGCTGAGCAGTGCGGAACGAAAAGATGCGTTCCTTGGCGCGCGACTTCTCCTCGTCGCGCCGAGCGCCGCCGAAGGCTGCGTCGAACCCGTGCAGATCGAGCGCCTGCTTCAGGCCCTGCGTCTTCCACATGTCCGTATGGAGCTGGGAGCCGTGGGTGAACGGATTGATGCCGAGACGGGCGGCCTCCGGGTTCTGATAGACGAGCAGCTCCATCGCCGCCTCGTGCGCCATGCGGTCGCGCAGCGCGTACATCGCCTTGAACTTCCAGGTGGTGTCGACGTGCAACAGCGGGAACTGCGGCGGCGACGGAAAGAATGCCTTCCGTGCGAGGTGCAGCATGCAGGCGCTGTCCTTGCCGACCGAGTAGAGCATCACCGGCTTCTCGCACTCGGCGACGACCTCGCGCATGATGTGAATGCTCTCGGCCTCGAGATGCTGCAGGTGCGTGAGCGGCACCGGCGCGGCACCGGCGCCGGTCGCAGTCGGCTTGTCCAGCGCGACCCGATCCGAGTGATCGTCCCGCTTCATCTCCCCGACTACCCCCGGCTACCGCGTGGATTGCCAGCTTCGCGCAAGGGCATGACAGATGCAAGAACTACGCCGACCCGTCCGACGCCCGGCTTGCACCTACACTTACGAGACGCTGGTTTCGCAGGTGTAAAGGATTCCGTCGTGCAACGGTCGAACAAGGAGCTGCTCGAGCAGGTGAACCGCATCGCCAGAGGCGCCGGCGAGCTTGTAATGGCGGTCTACCTCAGCGATTTCACGACGCGGCACAAGGGCGATGCTTCGCCGGTCACGGAGGCCGACGAGCGTGCAGAAGCGTTCATCCTGGCGGCGTTGCGGACGCTAACCCCGGACATCCCGATCGTTGCCGAGGAGGAGGTTGCGGCGGGACGGGTTCCGCGGTTGGGAAGCGTGTTCTGGCTGGTTGACCCGCTCGACGGCACCCGGGAATTCATCGACCGGAACGACGAATTCACAATCAATGTCGCGCTCGTCGAAAACGGCGTACCAGTGCTCGGTGTCGTCTACGGACCGGCTCTGGGTCGCCTGTATGCAGGCATTGCCGGGGGCGACGCCTACGTCGAGGATGAAGCCGGCCGCCGCCCCATCCGCTGCCGCGCCGTGCCGGACGACGGGCTGACCGTAATAGCCAGCCGCTCGCACTGCGACATCGACGCCCTCAACACCTATCTCGGCGCGCGGAAGGTAGCATCGATCCGGAGTGCCGGATCGTCGCTGAAGCTATGCGTGGTGGCGGCTGGCGAAGCTGACTTGTATCCCCGGCTCGGCCGGACAATGGAATGGGACATCGCCGCGGGACATGCCGTGCTCAGCGCAGCCGGTGGAAGCGTCTGCGAGTTGTCCGGCACCGCTCTCCGCTACGGCAAGCCGGGCTTCGAAAACCCGCACCTCGTCGCCACCGGCCGCACCCCTGAGGGAAGTGTCGGCGGTCGCGAGGCCGCCGACACTCACTCCACTAGTTGCCGCAGCCCAGCGTGTTGATTCGGTCGTAGGCGGCCTTCCCCTGCACCAGCCCAAATCCGTAGTGAATATCGCGTCCCGGATCGCCCAGGTCCTGCGCGCTCTTGTCGAGCGAGTCGCGGATCTGGGTAGCGGTGCAGTGCGGGAAGTAGCTCCAGACCAGTGCGGCCACCCCGGATACGTGAGGCGTCGCCATCGATGTGCCGCTGTAGGACGCATAGGCGTCGAGCGTGCCGAAAACCGCCAGCGCCGCTTGCTGGCCCACCTGAGTCAGCATCGTCGCCCCGTCGGCCTGCGTCGCGCCCGCGGACGGAATCGTCGTCACCGTATCTCCCAAGGTGCCGTTCAGATCTCCAGATGTGTTGTTGTAGATTACGGCGCCGACGCCGGACCGCGTGAGCGGCCATCGGGATTCTTCCTTTCGCGTCTTTGGCGGCTCACGAATGGAAGTTTCTTCGATGGACACTGTCCTAAGCGTCAGACCCTACTACCTCCCCGGAAGAGCCGGGGGCCTCCTATTGGTAGCTATGCCGCTAGACCGGGGCCAGTTCTAGCCTAGCGCCGTCGCGGCTTGAGCGGCGCCCGGATGCGGCGCGCCTCCTTCGGATCGACTATCAGCGGCCGGTAAACTTCCACCCGGTCGCCCTCGCGCAGCACGGCGTCGAGCCGAACAACGCGATTCCAGATTCCGACCCGCACCGACTCGAGTTGCAGTTCGGGCTCGATTGCCAGCAGGCCGGACGCCCGGACCGCGTGCTCCACGGTGGAACCCTCGGCAACGTCGACCGGCAGCACGTGCCGGGTCGCGGCGGTCGCATGGACCACGATGACATTCATTCCATCGGGCCGTAGACCGCTTCGGCGCGCTGCGCGAACGAGTCGACCATCGAGTTGGCAATCGCATCGAACGCGGGCCTCACGGCCCGTTCGAGGAGGCCGCTGGCGAATTCGTAATGCAGCGCCAGCTGGACCTTGCACGCGCCAGGACGCAGCGCATGAAAGTGCCAGAGGCCGTCCAGCGTCCGGAACGGCCCTTCGAGCAGGCTCATGCGGATCTGCTCCGGATAGCGCATCTGGTTGCGTGTCGTGAAGCGCGACCGGATGCCGCGGTAGTCGATGTCCACGCTGGCATCGAGGCCGCCCTCGCGGTCCGGAACGATGCTCGCGCCACTGCACCAGGGCAGGAAGCGCGGATAGGCTTCGACGTCCGCCACCAGATCGAACATCTGCTCCGCGCTGTAGTGGACGAGGACGGATCGTTCGACGCGCGGCATGGCGTGTGGGATATAAACGCGGATTGTATTCAGTCGCCCGCGCCGCAGCCGTGTCGATCGTCCAGAACAAGAAGGCCCACCACGACTACTCCATCGAGGACCGCTACGAGGCGGGCCTCGTCCTGGAAGGCTGGGAGGTCAAGGCGATTCGTGCGGGCCGGGCCCAGCTGAACGAAGCCTATGTCGTCATCCGCAGCGGCGAGCTGTTCCTGCTGAATGGCCACATCAGCCCGCTGCCGACTGCGGGCGGTTTCACCCACCCCGACCCGACGCGCACGCGCAAGCTGTTGCTGAACGCGGACGAGATCCGCAAGCTGATCGGCAAGGTCGAGCGCGCCGGCTACGCGCTGGTCCCGCTCGACCTGCACTACAGCAAGGGCCGGATCAAGCTCGAGATCGGCCTCGCCAAAGGCAAACGTCAGTTCGAGAAGCGGGCAGACGAGCAGGAGAAGGAATGGAAACGGCAGCAGCAGCGACTGCTGCGCCATCGCAACCGCTGAGCCATCGCGCTCCTCACTGTTGCCCCAGCCTCCCGCGTTCGTTACCCCACCGTCGACGGAAGGTTGTCGATCGGCACCGGCTCGATCGCATCGGCCGGGACGAAGCCGAAGATCCGCCCGAGGAAGTAAAGTTCGGCTTCGAGGGCGCGCGCGATGTTGGCCGCCTGCCTGAACCCATGCTGCTCGCCGCTGAATTCGATGTAGCTGACCGGCTGGCCGCGCGCCCGCACGGCGGTGACGATCGCGCGGCTCTGCTGCGGTGGAACGGCCCGATCCTCGTCGCCCTGGAACGTGATCAGCGCGCCCACCATTGTTCCGAGGTGGTGGATCGGGCTGCGTGCGCGGTAGATCTCTCGACCTTCCGGTAGCGGCGCAATCAGTGTGTCGAGATAGCGACTCTCGAACTTGTGCGTGTCTGCCGCGAGCGCCTCGAGATCCGACACGCCAAAATAGTTGATTCCGGCCGCAAAGCGCTGCGTGAACGCAAGGCCTGCGAGCACCGTGTAACCGCCGGCGCTGCCGCCGCGGATCGCGACCTTCGATCCGTCGACGCGCTTCGTGGCGACGAGAAAGTCGACTGCGGCGACCGCGTCGCCCAGATCGATGACGCCCCATTGTCCGCGCAGCCGCTCGCGGTAGGCGCGGCCGAATCCGGTCGAGCCGCCATAGTTGACGTTGACTACTGCGAATCCACGCGTGGTCCAGAACTGGATCGGCGCTGACAGCGCCGTCGTCGAATGCGACGTCGGCCCGCCGTGCAGCATCACGATCAGGGGTGGCAGTGTTCCCTGCGAGCCGTCGCAATCCGGGCTGCACGGCGCATGAAAGAACGCGTGCGCGGTCCGCGGTGCGCCGTCCGGGCCCGGCTGCGTCGGAAACTCGATCGCCTCGGCCCGCGAGATGTACGCGCTGTCGAGCAGCGCCGGACCGGCGCTGCATACGACGCGGTGCCGCGCGTTGTCGAGGTCGATCGTCACGACCGCGGCCGGCGCGTCGTCCGCCGCCGCCACCGCGTAGCCGGTGTTTCGATCGAGCACGCCGATCGAACTGAACGCGCGGAACGGCAGATCCACCGCCTCCGCGCGGCCGCTGACGAGGTCCACCAGGACGAGCGCGTCGACGCCCGCCCGGCAGATGCGTGCGAGCGCGCGACCGTCGCCGGTCAGCGCGTAGCTCGTCAGGCCGAGCACCCATAGCGGGCCGCCGAAGTCGGCGGCGATGTCGACTACGCGCTCGACTCGCTCGCCGCGCCAGCGGTAGAGGTTCCAGTAACCGCTGCGGTCGCTGAGGAAGTACAGCGTGCCATCTTCGTCCCACACCGGCTCGAGCACGGACTCGGCCGGGCCGTCCGCTGCGCCTGCGACGACACACAGGTCGGCGAGTTCCCCGTCGCGAAGACGCCCGACGTACAGCGACGTCCCGTCCCAGGGCATGTTCGGATGGTCCCACGCCACGAAGGCAAGTCGACCATCGCGACTCGGACGCGGATAGGCGACGAAGTCAGACTGGTCGTACAGCACGCGCTCGGTGCGCGGGCTGTCGAGGTCGATGACGACGATGGCATTGACCGGTTCGACGCCCTGCCCTTGCGCGGAGTGATCCTCACGCACCAGGAACACCTGCCGGCCCAGGGCAGCACCGTCTGCGTAGCGCATCGACTCCGCAGTCAGCGGCTCGGGCGATCCCGCCAGGCGCAGCCGCTGGTCCGCAAATTCGGAGTAGACGAGTTCACCGTCGACGATCACGTACGGGCGGCCGCCGTACTCGTGCACGCGCGACCGAACATTCGACTCGGGCGGGGACGCCTCGATGGCCGTGCCGCTGCCTGGCTGCGCCATCACTACATTGCGGCCGCGCTCGAACGGCCGGGATTCGACCCAGTAGAGCACGCCCGCGTCGGCAGTCACGTACGACAGTCCTAGTGACGCCGCCGCGACCGCCTGCGCGCCGAGCGGCGAGGGCCACGCGCCGTATGGAGCAGCTCTTCGTACTCGCATCGGGTCAGCCCTCCAGTCGCGGCGCGCTGTGGAAAGGAGGGAACGCTAGGGTCGAGAGTGGACCGACGCAAGTCCCCCGGCCCGTCGGCCTAGTGCAGCCATTTGGCATGCCGCGCCAGCCGCTGCAGTCCGGCGAAACTCGTCGTACCGGCCCGCGCTGCTAGGGAGAGAAGCCGCATCGTCAGCAACGCAGTGGCGAACGCGTCCGACGCCGCGGAATGGCGCGCAGAAACCGGAATCGAGTAGTGGCGCAGCCATTCGTCCAGTGACCTGAGCCCGGTCTTGTCGAGCGCCGGCGCCAGATCGGCGATATCCAGCCAGGGGTTGTCGAACGGCTGGTTGACGTAGGCCTTGACCGCGCGCGCGATGAAGCCGCGGTCGAACCTCGCGTGAAAGGCGAGCAGCGGTGCCTGGCCGACGTAATCGAGGAAGGCGCGCACAGCACGCGGCGGATCAACCCCGTTGAGCTGCGCAGCCGCACCGACGCCGTGGACGAGGATGTTTGCGCGCGCGCTTGCGCTGACCTGCCGCACGATGAGCTCGAAACTATCCTTGGGAACAACGCGCCCGTCGACGAGGGCGACGGCACCGACGGCGATCAGCGCATCCCGGGTCGCGTCCATGCCACTGGTTTCGACGTCGACCACGACCCAGCGCTGAGGCGCCGCTGCGCGCGTACCTGTCAGCAGCCTCGGCAGCCAGCCCATCGTCAACCCGGGAAGTCGAGTTCGAGCCGTTGCTGGACCTTGCGCGCCTGGCGAAACGCCTCGTTGACGATGCGCCGGTCCAGCGGTGAGAGCTCCGCGAGCTCGACCTCATTGGGATTGTCGCCGGCGCCTGCGTAGGTCTCCATCCGCCGATGCTGGTTCCGCAGCCGCTGCAGCTGGAAGTACTCGAAAGACGGCACCCAGGCGACGACGTCGCCCGCGGGCAGGCGCCCGAGTTCGCCGAGTCGCCTCAGGCGCGCCGAGGTGTTGGTCTCGTGCAGCCCCGCACCGAGCGACCAGATACGCGCGGCATCGACGAAAGGCACCGTGCCGTGCATCTTGAGATCGACGCGCCCGCGTGTCCCCTCGCCGAGCAACGCGTCGATGATGCCGCGACCGCTTCCTGGCCGGTTGCGGAGCGCGTTGTCCGCCATCTGCTTGAGGAAGCGTGCATTGCCGGCCGCGCGCCTCACCACCTCGGCGTGCAAGGCCCGTCCGAGCATCGCATCGCCGAAAAGCGGGCGGAAGTCGAAGAAGATGCTGGCGTTCAGCAGGGCTTCGGGATCACCGCGATCGATCCACCCGCCAAAGCGCTCTTCCCACTCCGCCGCGTCGAGGGAGAGCTCCGGGTTGCGGGCCATGACGTTGCCCTTGCAGAGCGGGAACCCGCACACAGCGAGTGCGTCGTTGGCCCACGCTGCAAGGCCCGCGAGACTGGCCCGATCGATCTGACCCGCCCGGTACAGGATGCCATTGTCCTGGTCGGTCGCGATGGTCTGCTCGGCCCGGCCCTCGCTGCCGAACGACAGCCAGCAGAAATCCCCGGGGCGAATGGCAAACCGCGCGCAGCCCAGCGTCAGCAAGTGCGCCGTCAGCTGGTCGTTGAGATGGCTGATCAGGCGCGTCAGCTGCGCAGCGCCGATACCCTGCGCGACCAGGTGATGCGAGAGGCGCCGAACGTCGGCGGCGGCCACGGCAAGTGCATCCACAGTGTCGGCGCGCCGGATCGCCTCCGCCAGCTGACGCAGCGTCAGTCGCTGCAGCGCGAACAGGTCGCGCTCCGAAACGACGCCAGCGACGCGTGCACCGCCGCGGTCGCGCCGCATGACAGGCACATGCCGGATCGAGTGCTCGGCCATCAGCAGCGTCGCATCGGCCGCAGTCGCGTCGGCCTCGAGCGTCATCACGTTCGGCGTCATCACTTCCCTGACCGCGGTGCCGAGCGGCACCTCGGGCAGGATCACGCGCCCGATCAGATCGGTGCGCGTAAGGATGCCACTCACCCTTTCACCCGCGCCGTCGGGTTCGACGACGAGCACCGATCCGACGTGCGAGGCGTCCATGCGGCGAAACACCTGCTGCAGCGGTGTATCCGGCGCGCAGGTGAGCGCCGGACCCCGCAGCAGTTCGCCCAGCGGGGTTCCCATGGTCCGCTCGACTGACGCTTCGGCGGCGTAGGCCTGCTGCATTTGCCGCCGCGAGTTGTCGAGCAACGTTCCGAGGCGTCGCGTACAGAAGTCACGGAACTCGGGGCTGCGCTGCACCAGTTCGACGAAACGCTCGCGCGGCAACTGCATGCAGAACGTATCACCGACGGAGCGATAGGTGAGCGTCACTGGCCGCTCCGCCAGCAGTGCCGCGGCCGGAAAGCAGTCACCGACGCCGGCCTCGTAGGCGACACGCCCATCCGCAGCCATGCCCTGCACGCGACCCTGCTTGACGATCATGCAGTGGCGCGGCACCTCCTTGCCCGGCGCAAGCATCACTTCATCGGGCGCGAAGTACGCGATCTCGACGTTCGCGATCACGAAGTCGAGGTCGGCCGCGGTCATCGCCGAAAACGGCACATGCGCCGCCAGCAACTGCTTCAGGCTGGCTGCGATCGTCGGTGCGACCAAGGAGTCCTCTCCGGGCCTATGCGACGACCCGGTCGACGCCGGCACGACGGCGCGGGCGCGGCGAGTCACCGCGGCATTGTGCAGGCTGCGGCGTCACCCTTGGCTGCATGTACCCGCCTAGCGCGTGCTGGCGGCCTGCCCCTGACTCTTCACGATCGTCATCGCGGCCGAGACCAGGGTCGAAACGTCGCCGAGATTGGCTGGCACGATCAGCGTATTGCCGCTGCGGGCCAGTCCGGAGAAGGCGTCGACGTAGCGCTCTGCCACCTTCAGGTTGACGGCCTCGATGCCGCCCGGTTCACGGATTGCCTCGCCGACCTGCCGCACGGCCTTCGCCGTGGCATCGGCGATTGCGACGATGGCCGACGCCTCGCCGAGCGCGCGATTGATCTGCGCCTGCTTGTCGCCCTCGGACTTCGCGATCGCGGCCTCGCGCTCGCCCGTCGCGATGTTGATCTGCTCCTGCTTGCGCCCTTCCGAGGACGCGATCAGCGCGCGCTTCTCGCGCTCGGCAGTGATCTGCTGCTGCATCGCGTGCAGGATCGCCGCAGGCGGTGTGATGTCCTTGATCTCGTAGCGCAGGACCTTGACACCCCAGTTCATCGCCGCCTCGTCGATCGCCGACACGACGCTGTGATTGATGAAGTCGCGTTCCTCGAACGTGCGGTCGAGTTCGAGCTTGCCGATGACCGAGCGCAGCGTCGTCTGCGCCAGCTGCGTGATCGCGAGAATGTAGTTGCTCGCGCCGTACGACGCGCGCTGCGGGTCGGTGACCTGGAAGTACAGCACGCCGTCGACCTGCAACTGCGTGTTGTCCTTCGTGATGCAGACCTGGCTCGGCGTGTCGAGCGGCACTTCCTTCAGGCTGTGCTTGTAGGCGAGGCGGTCGACGAACGGAATGACGATGTTGAGTCCCGGCTGCAGCACCGCGTGGAACTTTCCAAGCCTCTCGATGACCCAGGCGTTCTGCTGCGGCACGACCTTCACTGCCTTCATGACAAAGGTCACCGCGACGACCAGCAGGACGACGGCAATCAGTGACAGGCCGTCGATGAACGGTACGGGCATGGGTTCTCCTAGAGGGCTCTGGGCCTGGCCGCGACGATCAGGCGATTGGCGTGGATCTCGCGAATGACGAACTCGCCGCCGGCGGGCAGTTCACCGGGCGCAAGCTCGACGTCCCAGACCGCGCCGCGGTAGCTCGCGCGCGCTGTGCGGGCGGGCGTCCAGTGTTCGACGCGCAGCGTCTGGCCGATGTCCATGTTCTGGACGCGATCGTCGCCCCT
>DATKAJ010000075.1:0-2156 GCA_035498175.1 Burkholderiaceae bacterium | reverse complement strand
AAGGCCTCCGCGTGGTTTCCTTCGCCAACCCGGCGCGCGATGATCGCCAACGCACCGGTGTAAACGACGTTGGAAATGCCGAAGACGATGAAGAGGATGTTGGCCCCGAGCGCAACCGCGGCGACGGCCACGGTGCCAAGGTGGCCGATCCAGAACAAGTTGACCAGGGTGAGCAGCGTGATCGTCGAGGTCGAAATGCTCACCGGCCAGCCAAGATCCCAAATGCGCCGATACGTAGCCACGGCCGTGGCGCGCTCCCCCATCACCACGGGAATTTCAACAATGCTGTCTCGGCCCATGACGACTCGCGCCCCCTGCGCACCCCTCCCCACACCCCACTGGCTGTGCCAGCACGATTGACGGCTCCGCAGATTCTCACCATACCATAGTGCGCACGGAAACAGGGGGCACCATTCGCACGCTCGTCAAAGGAGGGCTATGCGCATCGCAGTCTGCATCAAACAGGTCCCGGTGGTATCGGCCATGCAGTTCGATCCCGATACGAAGACGTTGAAGCGCGAAGGCGTAGCCAGCGAGGTCAGCGCCTTCGATATCCGCGCGCTCATCAAAGCCGTCGAGCTCAGGGCGGCGCATGGCGGCGAGGTCGTCGCACTCACCATGGGTCCGCCGCAGGCGCGCGAGGCGCTGAGCGAATGCCTTGCACTGGGCGCCGATCGCGCCATTCACATCTGCGATCGTGCCTTCGCCGGCTCCGATACTCTGGCCACGGCACGGGCCCTCGCACTCGCGCTGCGCCGCGAAGCGTTCGACCTCGTCCTCTGCGGGCGCAACAGCGTCGATGCCGAGACCGGACAGGTAGGCCCCGAGGTCGCCGAATTGCTCGATTGGCCGCAGATCACCGGGGTGCGCAGACTTACCATTGACCCGGCGCGGGGTCAGGTGACGGCCGAACGCGAGACCGACGACGGGTTCGAGACGGTCACGGCACCGCTCCCGGCGCTCATCACCGCGGCCGAGGACCTTGCACCCGAGCGCTTTCCGTCGAAGGCCGAGCGCGAGGCGGCCAAGGCGAAACCATGCACGGATTGCCGCGCCACGGACTTGTCGCGCGACCTGTCGCAGTTCGGCGCGGCCGGCTCGCCAACATGGGTCGCGGGACTGCATCACGTCGAGGCGGCGCGCTTGGGACGCATCGTGGAAGCCGGCTCGATCGACGCCGCCGCCGCGCAGTTGGTGAGGATTCTCATCGACGACCATGGGATGTTCGGTACATGGAAGGTGCACGAGCAACCGGCGATCGCCGCGATGGCCGCGTCGGCGCAACGCAACGGTCCGCGCGATGTCTGGGTGCTGGCCGAGGTACTCGGCGGCAACCTGCGGCCAGTGGTCTTCGAGTTGCTCGGCAAGGCGACGGCACTGGCGGCCGCGACCGGCGGCCACGTGGGTGCCGTGCTGCTGGGTCACGCCGTTGAGCCCCACGTCGCGACCCTCGCAGAATACGGCGCCGACAGCGTCTGGCTCGTTGACGATCCGCGCCTGGCGCCCTATCACACCGAAGCGCACGCGGCTGTTCTGGCGGCGGCCATCCGATCACGCAAACCAGGTATCGTCCTGATCCCCGCCACGACGATTGGACGCGACCTGGCGCCGCGCGTGGCGGCGCGCCTGCAGCTGGGACTTACCGGCGACTGCGTAGACATCGGCCTCGACGCCGAAGGGCGACTGCTGCAGTACAAACCCGCGTTCGGCGGCAGCGTCGTGGCGCCCATTCTCTCCCGTACGCTACCCGAGATGGCAACCGTTCGACCCGGCATGCTGGCAGTCCCCCAGCCCGACCCGTCGCGCCGTGCAGCAGTCGAACGGCTGGCGCTCGACGGCGTTGGCCAGCCGCGGACGCGCGTGGTCGAGCGGCGAACCGAAGCCGAGAGCGCTGCCGACCTGGACCGCGCTGAGATCGTCGTCGGTGTCGGCAAGGGGATCGGCAACAGGGAAAATCTGGAGCGCATCGAGCCGCTCCTTCTGCTCCTCGACGCGGCGCTGTGCACGACTCGCGACGTGACCGACGAGGGTTGGCTGCCGAAGCAGTATCAGGTTGGCCTCACCGGCCGGGCCATCGCCCCGAAGCTGTACATGTCCGTCGGCATCCGCGGCGCCTTCGAGCATATGGTTGGTGTCCGCCGCGCCGGGCTCATCGT
>DATKAJ010000074.1:0-20733 GCA_035498175.1 Burkholderiaceae bacterium | reverse complement strand
ATTACCTGTCGCGCTCGGCGCTGATCAAGGACGAGACGCAGTTCGACAAGTTCGACCGCGCCTTCGGCGAATACTTCAAGGGCGTCACGACGACGCTCGACTTCGCCAGGGAGATCCCGGAAGAGTGGTTCAAGCAGGTGTTCGAGCGCGCGTTCACGCCGGAGGAAATCGCCAAGCTCGAGAAGCTCGGCTGGGACAAGCTGATGGAGAAGTTCAAGAAGCGCCTCGAAGAGCAGGACGGCGCGCATCACGGTGGCGACCGCTGGATCGGCTCCGGCGGCACTTCGCCGTTCGGCCACGGCGGCGCGCATCCGGAAGGCATCCGCGTCGGCGGACCAAGCAGGGGCGGCAAGTCCGCCGTGAAGGTCTGGGAGATGCGTGGCTACCGCGACTACGACGACAGCGTCGAGATCGGCACGCGCAACATCAAGGTCGCGTTGAGACGGCTGCGCCGCTTCGCGCGCGAGGGCGCGGAACTCGAACTCGACATGCACGACACGATCGAGTCGACCGCGAAGAACGCCGGCTGGCTCGACCTCAAGCTGGTGCCGGAGCGGCACAACACTGTCAAGGTGCTGATGCTGCTCGACGTAGGCGGCACGATGGATGAGCACATCAAGCGCACCGAGGAGCTGTTCTCCGCCGCCAAGAGCGAGTTCAAACACCTCGAGTTCTACTACTTCCACAACTGCGTTTACGAGTACCTGTGGCGCAATAACCGCCGCCGCTACACGGAGCGCTTCGCCACCTGGGACGTGATCCGCAAGTATCCGCACGACTGGAAACTGATCTTCGTCGGCGACGCGACAATGAGCCCATACGAAGTGCTGCAACCCGGTGGCTCGGTCGAATACAACAACGAGGAAGCCGGCGCGATCTGGCTGCAACGCCTGTTCACGACGTTCCCGAAGTCGATCTGGCTCAATCCCGAGCCCGAAGGCCTGTGGCAGTACCGCCAGTCGATTTCGATCATCCGCCAGCTCGCGGCCGGGAAGATGTTCCCGATGACGCTCGATGGACTGACGCGAGCGATGCGTCAGCTGTCGAAGTAGTCGCCAGCGATTCGCCACAGACAGGCCGATGACTTCGACTTCGTCGACCTTCGTCGCCAGCGACGGCGACGGCTACGAAATGATCATGGGTCGATGGAGCCGGAGGCTCGCCGGCCCCTTCCTCGACTTTGTCGGGACTGCCGACGCCGCGAACGTCCTCGACGTCGGCTGCGGCACCGGCTGCCTGGGATCTGCCCTGCTGCAGCGATGCAATCCGGAGAAGGTCGATGGCGTCGACTTCTCGCCCGTCTATGTCGAGCACGCGAGGCGCCACAACCACGACCCCAGACTCAGGTTCTCGGTCGGAGACGCCTGCGCACTGGCCTACCCGGCCAGGACCTTCGACCGCGTTCTCGCGCTGCTGCTTCTGCACTTCGTGCCGAACGCGACTCAGGCGATCGCCGAGATGCGACGCGTCGCCCGCGCCGGCGCTGTGGTCGGCGCGGCGGTCTGGGACGCGCGCGGAGGTTTCGTGGCCAACCGGATCTTCTTCGACACTGCGGCAGCGCTCGACCCCGCGGCCAACGAGCGGCGCGCGCGCAACTACACGCGGCCGATGACCCGACCGGGTGAACTCGGTCGCGCCTGGCGTGCCGCAGGGCTCGTCGATGTCGTCGAAACCTCCCTAGACATCCGTATGGAGTTTGCGTCCTTCGACGACTACTGGACGCCATATTGCGGCGGGGACGGCCCGCAAGCCGCACATGTCGCAACACTCGACGATGCGGCGCGGGCGCGCCTGCGCGAAGCACTGCGGCTCGCTTACCTCGACGGCGAACCGGACGGGCCCCGCTCGTACGCGGCAATCGCCTGGGCAGTGAAAGGTCGCGCGCCCACCTGACCCGCTCGCCCTGGCCTGCACGCCCCGGTCAAGGCTTGATGTAGGCGTACTGCTCGCGCGCCTGCAGGTTGGCGATGCGCACCACGCCGGACGGCGTGAACGTCGGACCCAGGATGAACTGCTCTTTCTTCAGGTTCCGGTTCCTGAGCGTGATCTCGCAGATCTCGAAAGTCACGCCGCGGGCCATCAGGTCGCCGACCAGCGCCGCAAACTGCTGATTGTTGGTCGACATCGCGCCTTCCATCAGGAAGTCGACACCTTCCGCATGCGCGACCGCGACGATTTTTGCCTTGGGGTCGATGTCGAGGTGGTTGCGGATGTTGCGCAGACCTTTCGTTGCCTGCGCGATGCCGCCGTCGAAGTGATATACGACCTTGTCCTGCGCCAGCGTGGCGGCCGCGGAGAATGCTAGCGCGAATGCGACCAGCGCCTTGCCCAGTGGACTCATGCTCTTACTCCCCGGCAAATGGAAGTGAAACAGAGGGCGAGCATAGCGGCTGTGACGGCGACGCGCCGGCAAGGGCGCGTGGCGGAGCATTGCCCCCTATCGTGCGATCTCGACGATCGTCGCCTGCACCTTGGCGTCGACCGGTCCGCGGCCGAAGCGGGCCTCGATCGCCGCGGCGGCGATTCCCGTTGCCCTCTCGAGGGAGATCGCGTTGCGCGCCTCGATTTCGTTGCGCAGCGGCGTCCCCTGGCAATACGCAATTGCGACCGCCTCGGCGGACTCGGCGCGGCTTCGCGCAGCCAGCGTCGTCAGCTGCGGCGGCCGCTCGAAGCCGCCCTGCGCGAGGTCCGAGGTAATGGCGCCGCGGTCGCAGTAGCCGTGCGGGATGCGCCTCAGGAAAGTCGGCGGATCGTCGAAAGACGCAGCCAGCGACTCGGTCACGACGTCGGCAAACTCGTTGTCCTCAATGCGGTCCCAGACGTTGAAGACGAAGCTACCGCGGTCACGCAGGACGCGGCGCACTTCGCGATGGGCCGCGGCACGATCGGGGAAGAACATCACGCCGAACTGACAGACCACCACGTCGAAACTCGAGTCGACAAACGGCAGGCAGAGCGCGTCTGCGGTGCGCCATTCGACGGGACGCGCGGTCCCGCGGTACTCCGCATGGCGCAGCATCGGCTCGTTCAGGTCGGCTGCGACGATCGTAACGCTCGCAGGCAGGGCACGCGCCAGGCTGCGCGTCACGACGCCCGTACCCGCGGCAATCTCAAGCACCGCGCGCGGCTGCAGCCGCCGCACCCGCTCGGCCAGGTCAACCGCATACGGCTCGAAGATCAGCGGTACCAGGTATCGCTCGTAGAGTTCCGGAATCGAACCGGCAAACGTGCGGTCGAGAGTTGCGGACGGCATGACGTCATTCTCGTGCGCTGACTGACCTCGGGTAAAGCCCCGGAGCACGGCAGTGCGAGCTACGGCAGGACAGCCTTCGGCGCGGCGCCGCTTACCGATAGGTCGGCGTCGAAGCCTCGTGGCAGTCGAAATTACCCCGGATCACGTCGTTGTAGTAGCGGCCCTTCGATGCAGACTTCTTCCAGCTGGTGACCGTCGTCGCCGGAACACCGCAGAAGTGGTACCAGATGCCCTTGAGGCTCACCAGGACGTAGCTCTCGCGCTCGTCGTAGCAGAGCCGCTTGACGTTTTCGCTGCGCGCGATGTTCTCGCAGCGAAAGGATGCGAGATCGACCTCACCGCGCGCCTTAACGTATACGCGCTCGGCGTTCGCGGGGCCGGGGACGAGCAGCAGACCTGCGATGAGCAGTGTGATCCGTATCATCATGCGCGGTTCAGGATGCGGGTACCTGCCATCGTAGGTATCGCGCGGGCACCTATCCAGTCATCGATTCGGATTCCCCCGCTTGTGTGCGTGGAGTTTCCGGACGGGCACGGGCCGGCCTGGCGCGACGCCGAAGTCAGTTGTTGAACGGCGGCGCCGCCTTCAGCACCTCGTCGAGCGTAGTGATTCCCTTTGCAATCTTCTCCGCGCCCGAAACGCGCAGTGAGCGCAGGCCATCGCGGGCGCCCTGCCCGCGCAGCTGCACGAGATCGGCTCCGTCGGCGATCAGCTTGCGCATCGCATCGGTCATCACCAGCATTTCGATCAGTCCGGTGCGGCCCATGTAGCCGGTGCGCCGGCACTCGAGGCAGCCCACGGGCTGGTAGATCTTTTCCGGAACATTCGAGCGCCACGGCGCGACCAGTTCCTTCCACAGCGTCGGGTCGACCGGTTCGCCCAGCGTCTTGCAGTGCGGACACAGAGTGCGAACGAGGCGCTGCGCGAGCACACCGATCAGCGTCGCATTAACCAGGTAATTCGGGACGCCGAGTTCGAGCAGGCGCGCGATCGACGAGGCGGCGTCGTTCGTATGCAGCGTGGAGAACACCAGATGACCGGTCAGCGCGGCCTGCACCGCCATGTCGGCGGTTTCCTTGTCGCGGATCTCGCCGACCATGATGATGTCCGGGTCCTGCCGCATCAGCGCGCGCAGCCCGTCGGCGAAGCCGAGATCGATGCCATGCTGGACCTGCATCTGGTTCAGCGCCGGATCGACCATCTCGATCGGATCCTCGACCGTGCTGACGTTCACCTCGTCGGTCGCCAGCTGCTTCAGCGTCGAATACAGCGTTGTGGTCTTGCCGGAACCCGTTGGGCCCGTCACCAGCACAATCCCGGAAGGCCGATGGATCAGCTCTTCCCAGGTGTGCGCCTCGTCCGGAGTGAAGCCGAGCTCGGCGTAGCTGCGCACGACGACCTCCGGATCGAAGATGCGCATCACCAGCTTCTCACCGAACGCCGTCGGCAGCGTCGACAGCCGGATCTCGACTTCGCGTCCGGCATTCGGGCCACTGGACACCTTGGTCTTGACACGCCCGTCCTGCGGCCGGCGCTTCTCGACCACATCCATTCGTCCGAGCAGCTTGATGCGGCTCGTCATCGCCGCCATCACGCCCGCGGGCACCTGGTAGACCTGGTGCAGCACGCCGTCGATGCGGAAGCGCGCTACGCCAAATTCGCGCCGCGGCTCGAGGTGGATGTCGCTGGCACGCTGGTCGAACGCGTACTGGAGCAGCCAGTCGACGATATGGATGACGTGAGCATCGTCGGCCTGCACCTTGCCGCCGAGCTCGACCAGCTGTTCGAAGCTCGAGACCAGCGGCGCCGCGCCGGACTTGGCCGCGCCCTTGACTTGCTGCGCGAGCTTGTAGAACTCGGTCGTGTAGCGCGCGATGTCGTGCGGATTCGAAACGACGCGGCGGACCTGCTTCTTGGTGATCTGCTCGATCTCGCGTTCCCAGCCGGTCTGGAACGGCTCGCACGTCGCAATCGTCACTTCGTCGCCGTTGACGGCAACAGGAAGGATCGAATAGGTCGTCGCATACGACGACGACATCACGTCGGCGACGCGCGTGAAGTCCACGCGCAGCGGATCGATGTGGTAGTACGGCAGCGACGCCTTCTGCGCCAGCCACTGCGTCAGCATCTCGAGATCGAGCAGCCGCCGCTCCGCGTTCGGCGTGCGGTAGTTCATCTCCGCCAGATTGGCGAGCGGATGTCCGGCGCGGTCGCGCCCGCCCGACGTCTTGAAGCGCTCGGCGTCGCCGTGGGTCAGCAGGCCGTCGGCGAGAAGCTGCTTCAGCACGTAACCGCCGGTGACGCGCCCATTCGGGACCGGAATCGGCGCGTGCTTCTCGCGCGCCGTCGATCCGGCCACGACCTTCAGCGCGGCCGCGTCCTTCGTGGTCACTCGACTGCCCTCATGCCGCCGGCTGCGAAGCCTTGTAACGCTCGGCCATCTTGGAGGCGCGGTCCGGCGTCTTCTCGAAATCGGCGACCACCGCGTCGACGGCGCGCTTGGTCAGCGGCACGCTCTCCAGTGGCTCGATGTACTTCCGTGCGAGGTAGGACTTCAGCATGTCGGACGAAAGAACGTGCGCCTTCTGGTCATGCTCGCCGGCGAACAGGAACAGCGTCCGCAGCGGGCTCATCCAGCGCAGCTTGACGCGCACGAACTCCATGCCGTTCCAGAGCTTGAACCAGTTGCCGCGCTGCCAGCGACCGATCTCTTCCTGCACGCGCGCGTCCTCGACTGGATCGAGCCGCGCAATGTCGGTCAGCGGATCCGGCATCTGGATCTCGGCCTGGTGCTCCTGCGCCGCGCGCATGATGAGGCCGGTCGAGACGCGGATGCCACCGGGAACCGTGGTGACCGGGAACACGCCCGACAGCTGCATGCCGTCGATCTTCGCGCGCAGTTCTGAAGTCAGCAGGCTCGACTTGATGTAGGTCGCCTGGTCGACCGGCTTGACCGCCATTGCATGCGATTCCATCAGCTGGCTGAAGAACTGGTCCCGCTCGCGCTCCGACAGGTTGATCAGGCCGAGCCCGTCGCGCAGCACGCGAACCATGCCCGGAATCATCTTGACCAGCTTGTTGCGGTCTTCGGTGCTTGCCTTCGGCTGAACCGACCACACCAGCTCGTGGATCACGTCGCGGAACGACTTGGCGAACCCGGGCTGCGTCTCGCTCCGGATCGTGGCGGCGACCAGCACCTTGACCCACGAGCCGAGCAGGAACTCCTTGATGTACGGCTCGAGGTCGACGCGCTCGAACGCGCGGCGCACCTGGATCGTCGTGTTGATCGTCAGAATCTCGTGCTTCTCGGCCGCCTCCAGCGCCTTCTTGGCGCGCGACACCGGATCGCTCTCCTCGGGCGCGATGTCGGAGACGAAGCGGTCGAACTCGGCGTAGACCTTCTCGAAGACGCTGAGGTCGGTCTCGAACTTCTTCAGGATCTCCGCGATGACGCGCTCGACTTCCTTCAGGTACTTCTGGTTGTCGTCACCGTAGGGTTCCCAGCCCGCCGACGTGCCGGCGATTCGGTCGATCAGCTTGCGTGCCGGGTGCGCGCTCGAGGCGAAGAAGGCGGCGTCCATGAGGGCCGCCTTCAGCACCGGGAACTGCAGGCGCGACAGGCGCGCCTTGATCTCCGCGGGCACCTGCTTGTCCTGCATCACGTGGTCGAACAGCATGCCGACCAGCTCGATCGTCAGCTTGTCGACGGTGCGCGTCGACTTCGCGATCAGTTCGCCGCGAACCGCGCTGATCGGCCGCGACGGTGCCATTATTGCGAAGTCGCCTGTTTCCGCGAAGTCTTCGACACTTTCGTGCTGCAAGTCGCCGATCGACTGCAGCAGTTCGTTCGGCGCCGGTCCCAGCGAAGGCAGCGGCGGCAGCCGCGAGCCCCTCGCGTTCGACTGCAGGCGCGTCAGCAAGCCGCCGAGTAGCTGGGTCGGTTCGTCCGGCGCTGCCGGCTGCCGCGATGGCCCGCCTTCGGCGGCGGACACCGCGCCGCCCGGGCCGGCGCGCGGTGTGCCCGGCGCCCCGGACCATTCGCCGGAAGTTGCGCCGCCGGCCACGCCGGGCGGCTGCCAGCCCGATGCCGCAGTCTTGGGCACTGCCAGGCTGCGTCGGATCGCGCGCACGTCGACGCCGTGCTTCGCGAAGTGTTCGAGCAGCTGCCGCACGATCTGCCCGAGCTCCTCGCCCAGCGGCCGTTCGTAGCGCGTCAGCAGGAAGTCCCATGCCTCCTTGTGCAGTTCGCAGTCCTCAGCCGCCCGCAGCAGCGCCCGCACGTAAACGGCGGGACCGAGCGGATTCTCCGAATTGCGGACTGCGCTACGACCGAGCACGAAAGCGACGACCAGGTTCAGGTCGCGCAGCGCAAGGTCCGCGTGGCCGGCCACCTTGCTGGCATGGCGCTCGACGACCGTGTTGCTCTCGACCGAGATCGAATCGACCAGCGACAGGGTCTCGGCATCGAGCGACCCCGGAGGCGGTGGCACCCGGCCGACGGTGATCTCGCGAAATGCCTGGTCCTGTGCGTGGCGCAGGTGTTCGGAGAAGGCGTGCGCGAACTCGTCGGGTTTGGCGCTCAAAAGGCGCTGCACCAGTGGCGAGCTGACATCGAAATCCCAGGTCCCACTGAGCTCGTCGAGGATGACCCGTGTCATCCCCGGAAACGACCCGGCGATCAGTTCGTCCGAGATCGCCATTGCCGATCTCATCAGCGCCGAAGCCTGCGCGGCCGGCACGTACGGCAAGTCGCCAGGCGGGCGGGGGGCGTCGGTGTTGGGCGGGTACTCCATCGATGTTCGTGCGTCTGCCTGGCCGCGCAGCCCGTAGTCAGGCCTTCGACTCTATCGGGGCGCCATGGCCTGTCAAGTTACATTTGGACGCGAGCTACCGGCTAATTATGCGTGTTGGTTCAAAGACGTACTTGCCCGGCCAGGTCGTTGGCCTGCAACAGCTCGCCCAGCCAGAGCGTCACGGGCATGCGCCACGCGTCTTCGAGTCGCCCGGCACGGCGATCCAGCGCCGCGACCGTCGAGTCGAAACTCGGGCCGGCAAAGGCATAGACGATGCGGTTGCCTTCGTCGACCGAGGGCCCAGCGAGCACGCGGTCATAGAACGCCGCCGCAATCGCGCGAAAGCTCGAATCGAAGCGCCCGCCAAACAGGTTGAAGCAGGCGACGCCCGGGCGCCGCAGTGCACGCCGGCACATCGAGTAGAACCCCGCGTCGTCGTGGACGGGCCCGCGCGCGGCCGCATCGTATAGGTCGACCTGCAGCCAGTCGGCGTGGTCCGATCGTCGCAGCGTGCCGAGGTGCTCACGCGCGTCCGCCTGCACCACTTCGAGGCGATTGTTGTCGGCGGGCAGCGCGAACCACTGGCGCGCGACGTCGATCACCTCCCCGCTTCGCTCGACAGCGGTCACGCGTGCCGTCGACATGTGGCGATAGCAGAACTTCGTCAGCGCAGCGGCGCCGAGTCCAAGCTGCAGGATGTGCGCGGGCTCCGGGAGGAAGAGCGCGAGCGCCATCATGCGCTTCTGGTACTCGAGCTCGAGCTGCCACGGACGCGCAATGCGCATTCCGCCCTGGATCCATTCCGTGCCGAAGTGCAGGTAGCGCACGCCGTCCTCTTCGGAGAGCGTCACCCGCTGGCGCGCGGGTCGCCGCGATGTGCGGGCCACCTAAGGAGCCTAGGCCGGCTGGGCCGCAGGAGCTCCGAGATCGCGCATCAGATCCCCAACCACTCGTTCGAACAGCGGCGCGCTCTCGGCGCTGCGGATGCGGCCGGCGCGCACGTAGCCACGCAGCACGAGCGGCGCGAGCGAATGCGCCTTGCCGGTCTCCGCGGACGTGAACAGGTAGAAGTTGCGGCGCGGGCTGATCCACCGCAGTCGCACGCGCTCAACCTGCTGCCCGGTGTAGAGATCGAACCAGGAACCACGCTCCCAGCCCTCGATCAGCTCGTCGATCCCGTCGTCGGAGAGCTGCTCGATCGGGATCATCTCCTCGGGCGCGACGGTCGGTGGCGAATCCAGCACGTTGACTTCTGCATGGTTCGCGGCGGCCGCGCTGCGCACGACCGACGCAGGGATCGTCAGCTGCTCGTCGTCGTCCGACGGCGGCGGCGGCTCGACGATCTTCACCTCGTCGAGGCGCTTCTTGATCATGCCAGCGTCGACCGGCGGCGGGGCGCCATAGGCGACCTCGAGCGCCTTGACCGCCTGTGCGTGCGAGGCCATCAGCCGCGTGAAGAAATCCTGTGTCTGCGTCGGCGCATGCTCGATCAGCTGCAGCCCTTCGCGGAGCGTGTTGAGCACTGCCGGGATGGTCTTGACCAAGCGCTTGCGGTCGTCAGGATTGATCTTGGGCTGGACGCTCCAGACGAGGTCCGGAACCATGTCGCGAAACTTCTTCGCGAAGTCCGGCTGCGTGCGCTCGCGCAGGGTCGCGGCCACCAGCACCTTGACCCAGGTGTCGAGCAGGAACTCGCGCAGATATGACTCGAGCTGGACGCCGTCAAACGCGCGGCGTATGCCGATCGCCGCGTTGATCGACATCACCTCGCGCGTCTCTGCTTCCTCGAGTGCGCGCTTGGCACGCGTGATCGGGTCGTCGTCGCGGACGCGCTCCTCGTTGAGATACTTTTCGAATTCCTCGAGCGCCTTCTCGAATATCGACGGACCCTCGTTGATCGCCACGACGACGGTGTCGACCGCCTTGTTGACCTCGTTGAGGTAGCGCTGGTTTTCCTCGCCCTCCGGAATCCAGCCGATCGCGGTCGACGCGATGCGGTCCATCAGGCGGCGCGCCGGCTGCAGCGGCGAGACGAACAGTTCCGAGTCCGACAGCGCCACCTTCATGATCGGGAACTGCAGCCGTGACAGCGCCGTCTTGATCTCGGCCGGCAGGTGCTTGTCCTGGTGGATGCGGTCGAACAGCATGCCGACCAGCTCGATCACCAGCTTGTCGATCTGCTTGGTGGCGCGCTCGGCGACATGCTGGCGCAGTTGCGCTTCATCGCGCTCGCTGATCGCTGCCGCCGTCTGCGACCCGCCGCGCGCTGCCGCCGCGGCCAGTACGTTCAGTCGCTGTACCTCGTTGATCGACGCGAGCAGGCCGGGCTCGATCGCGGCGAACTGCACCGGCGTGCCCGGCGCCACCGCCATCGTCGCGGCGGCGGGGAACGCACCCGTATTGCCGAATCCCGGGGTCAGCGGCGGCGTCGGGACCGCGAATTCGGCGCGGTCGAAGAGCGGCTGGGTCGGCATGCCGGTGGCCGGAACGACCGGCGCACCCTGCATCGACACGGCAGTGACCGGCACCTGCATGCGCTGGTAGAGCGCATTCAGCAGCTGCTCCGCGGTCGCACCGCTGATCGCGCCCGCAGCGTGTCCGGCCTGCGACGGGCGACCGGCCGCGACGAAGGTGTTGCGAAACCCGGTGGCCATCGTGTTCTTGAAGGCCCCGGCCGCCGTATTGCCCTCCTCGACTCCCTGCTGCTGCAGGCTGCGGTTCAGTTCCCTGTAGAGCTCGGTCAGCGGCGGACCGAGCGCGCCGTCGAAGGCCTTGACGACGACGAGCCGCTGGTCACCCTTGAAGCCGAGCTTGTCGACCGCTTCGCCGAGCGCCTTGCAGAAGCGGATCGGATTGAACGGATTCTCGCGGTCGGTCAGGCCCGGAACGCCGAGGGCCGAGGCCAGCCGCTGCGTCAACGGGCGGTACTGCTCGTCGGCCGCGTTGCGGATGCGCGCCGCGAACTTGTCGAGCAGCATGTTCTCTTCCATCTGGTCGTAGTCGACCAGCGAAAGCGACGACGCCTTCGGGGCATCGCCCTTTTCCTTCTCGCGCCGCTGGTCGCGATCCGAGCGGAACAGGTCGTCGACCGCGCTGTCGATCTCGCGCTCGACCGCCGAGAAAAAGGTGCTGGAAAATTCACGCTGGTCGACCAGCAGGCGCCGCACCGACTTCTTCAGCGTGCCAGACGCCTGTGCGTCCGCATCGATCACCTGGATCGCGTCGCGTGCGGCCGTCGGCAGCAGCGGGTCGAGCGTACTCCGCATCGTCGCGCGCAACGCCACGAGCGCGCGTTGCGCCGTGGATCGGCTCGACCGTCCTGTACCTGCTGTGCTCGTCGTGCTCATTCCCACTCGTCGTGCCTCGCGCCCGGCCGCAAGGGTAGCCGATACTTGGTACCCTGTTCAGCCGCTCGACAGCAGCCGCACCGGGCCCGGTCACCGTTGTGGCACTCGCCACCAGGCAGACCAGAGGGCGAGCTTCTGCTCCAGGCTACGCCCGGCATGCGCGGGACTGGTGGAAGGTAGCACCCGGGTCGCAAAGCCCGCTTGCTCGAAAAGCGGCCGAAATCGGCCCGCAGCCGAGCCATTGAAGGCCACTGCGCTCAGCCGTGGCGCCCGTCGCCGCAGGCGCGCAAACGCGTTGGGCTCGGCGTTGCGGATCGCGCTGTCGGCGCTGCCCGGCCGCTCGCAGGCGGCGTAGACATCCCAGACTCCGACACGATGGAGCAGCAGCCGGCGCGCGCGCTCGCCGTAAGGCAGTTCAACCAGCGGCTCGCCGAGCAGCCGCCCCATGATCACCCAGAACTGATTGCGTGGATGCGCGTAGTACTGGCCCGCCGCCAGCGAGGCCGCGGAGGGGAAGCTGCCGAGCACCAGCCGCTCGACAGCCGCGTCGATGATTGGAGGGAAGCCGCGCAGCCGCGCGGGCGGACCCGCTGCGACCGGGCGCTGCGGCGCCGCCTTAGCGCGTGGCGCCATCCAGCAGCAGGCGGTTGACCCTCTGAACGAATGCCGCAGGCTCGGCCAGTTGCCCGCCCTCGGCCAGCACCGCCTCGTCGAGCAGCAGCCGGGCCCAGGCGTCGACATCGCTGTCGTCCACCTTCAGCCGCGCAACCAGCGGGTGTTGCGGATTCAGTTCGAGGATCGGCCGCGCTTCCGGTGCCTTCTGTCCCGCGGCCTTCAGCAGCCGCTGCAGGTGACTGCTCATCTCGTTTTCGTCGTTGACGATGCACGCGGCCGACTCGGTCAGCCGCGACGAGATCCGCACGTCCTTGACCCGTTCGCCCAGCGCGCTCCTGACGCGCTCGACCAGGCTCCTGAATTCGTCGCTGGCCTTCTGCTGCTCGGCCTTCTCCTCGTCGTCCGCGAAGGCGGACAGATCCAGCCCCCCCTGGGCCACCGAAGCCAGGGCCTTGCCATCGAACTCGCGCAGGAAGCCCAGCATCCACTCGTCGACCCGTTCGGCGAGCAGCAGGACCTCGATGCCCTTCTTGCGGAAGATCTCAAGTTGCGGGCTCGAGCGCGCTGCCTCGGGCGTGTCGGCCGTGACGTAGTAGATGCAGTCCTGACCGGGCTTCATCCGGCCGACATAGTCCTTGAGTGACACGGCCTGCGCATGAGCGTCGTCGGATGTGGAGGCGAATCGCAGCAACGCGGCGATGCGCTCGCGGTTCGCTGCATCGTCACCTACGCCCTCCTTCAGGACCTGCCCGAACTCGGCCCAGAAGGTCGCGTACTTCTCCTTCTGATTCTCGGCGAGGTCCTCGAGCAGCGAGAGCACGCGTCGCGTCGCGCCGTCGCGGATCGCCTTCACGTCGCGGCTCTCCTGAAGGATCTCGCGCGAGACGTTCAGCGGCAGGTCGTTGCTGTCGATCACGCCGCGCACGAAGCGCAGATAGGGAGGCATCAGCTGCTCGGCATCGTCCATGATGAAGACGCGCCGCACGTAGAGCCGGATGCCGTGCCGATGGTTCCGGTCCCACAGATCGTACTGGGCGCGCGTCGGGACGTAGAGCAGCTGGGTGTATTCCGTACGGCCCTCGACGCGTCCGTGCGTCCATGCCAGCGGCTCGCCGAAGTCGTGCGAGACGTGGCGGTAGAACTCCTGGTACTGGACGTCCGTGATCTCGCCCTTCGGCCGCGTCCACAGCGCACTCGCCTGGTTCACGGTCTCCAGCTCGTCGGAGACCATCATCGCTCCCTTGTCCTTATCCCAGGTCTCCTTGTGCATACGGATCGGCGCGGAGATGTGGTCCGAATACTTTGCGACGATTGACTTCAGCCGGAAGCCGTCAAGGAGTTCGTCCTCGCCGGCACGCAGGTGCAACGTCACGTCCGTGCCGCTTTCGGCGCGATCAGCAACCTCCACCGTGAACTCGCCGCCACCATCGCTTTCCCAGCGCACCGCACGCGCCTCGCCGGCGCGGCGGGTGACGACCGTGACGCGATCGGCAACGATGAAGCTCGAATAGAACCCGACGCCGAACTGGCCGATCAGCTGTGCGTCCTTCTGCTGGTCGCCAGTCAGCTGTGCGAAGAATTCGCGCGTGCCGGACTTTGCAATCGTGCCGAGGTGCTCGATCGCTTCCTGTCGACTCATGCCGATGCCGTTGTCCGACACCGTGACCGTTCGCGCCGACCGGTCGTAGCGCACCTCGATCGAGAGCTCGGCGTGCCCGGCCAAAAATGCGGGTTGCGCGATGGCTTCAAAGCGAAGTTTGTCCAGGGCATCGGAGGCGTTGCTGATCAGCTCCCGCAGGAAGATTTCCTTGTTGCTGTACAGCGAATGGATCATCAGGTGTAGCAGCTGCTTCACCTCCGCCTGGAATCCCAGCGTCTGCTTCATTGCCGTATCGGTCGCGTCCTGCGCGTTCATCTCTTCTCCTTCATTCCCGTATCTGGTCCGCGCACCATGGCCGGCGCGCTGAAACCGATCATTCTGCCGACGATTTGGGCAGTGCGCCCCGAATTCAAGCGGGCCGAATCGGCCAGCCGGGCACATTGCAGTATCGTCGGCGGCGGCCGCTCCCTGTCGACTCACAACCTGGCCTTCGAAATGACGCCGCCCGCCGCCACCACCGCGAACCGCCACGAGGCGCGTGGCCTGCTGCTCGGCTTCGTCGGCGTGCTGATCTTCAGCCTGACGCTGCCGATGACGCGAATCGCGGTCGTGCAACTTGATCCGTGGCTGATCGGCCTCGGACGTGCGCTCGTCGCGGCGGTTCCCGCTGCGCTGTATCTGGCGTGGCGGCGTGCGCCGCGTCCGAGCCGTTCTCAGCGACCGGCACTGGCAGCCGTCGTCGCGGGCGTAATCATCGGCTTCCCGGTGTGCTCTTCGATCGGCATGAAGACCGTCCCGGCCGCTCACGGCGCAATCGTGATCGGCGTGCTGCCGCTCGCCACGGCATTGTTCGCCGCCGCCCTCGGCGGCGAGCGCCCCTCTCCGGCGTTCTGGCTGTTCGCGTTTGCCGGCAGTGCGGTGGTGCTCCATTTCGCCCTGACGCGGGGCGGTGGCGGCCTCAGCGCAGGCGATGCCTGGCTGCTCGCGGCCGTTGTGCTCGGCGCCCTCGGCTACGCCGAAGGCGGCCGGCTCGCCCGCAGCCTCGGCGGGCCGGAAGTCATCTGCTGGGCGCTGGTCGCCTCGGCCCCGATACTCGCTGCTCCGGTCGGGTGGCTGGCGTGGCGGCAGCCCTGGCCGATCGAACTTCGCACCGCGCTCGCCTTCGGCTACGTGGCGCTGTTCTCGCAGTTCCTAGGATTCTTCGCCTGGTACCGCGGCCTGGCCGAGGGCGGGCTGGCGCGCGTCGGCCAGGTGCAGTTGTTGCAGGTGTTCATGACAATCGGGTTCGCAGCGCTGCTGTTCGGCGAGCTGGTCGATCCGACGACTTGGGCCTACGCGGCGGCCGTCGTCGCGCTGGTGGCTGCGGGCCGCCTGACCACGATACGGAGGTCGACGTGAAGTCCTATGAATACTGCACGCTGGATGTCTTCACCGAGAGCCGCTTCGGCGGCAATCCACTCGCGGTTGTGCTCGACGCCGACGGCATCGACGAAGCCACGATGCAGCACGTGGCGCGCGAATTCAACTACAGCGAAACGACCTTCGTGATGCGGCCTTCGGACGCGTCGCACACCGCGCGCGTCCGCATCTTCACGCCCGGCAGCGAGCTTCCATTTGCGGGCCATCCGACCGTCGGCACCGCGTTTGCGCTCGCCTCGCTGGGCCGCATTCCCGCCCAGACTCGCGACATCGTTTTCGAAGAAGGCGTCGGGCCGGTGCCGGTGCGTGTCGACCGCAACGCCGACGGATCGATCCGTCGCTGCGTGCTGACCACCGCGCAGTCTCCAGAGCGGATCGAGACGCTGGATGACCGCAATGCAGCCGCCGCGATGCTGGGCCTGCCCGCCGCGGCGGTCGTGGCCGACGCCGAGGTCTGGTCTTGCGGGCTAGCGTTCCTGGTGGTCCCGCTCGTCGACGTCCATGCACTGGCCGCCGCCCGGCTCGACCTGGCGCGCTGGAGCACACAGCTCGCGAGCCGCAGTACGCAGAAGGTCTACCCGATCGCGCGCAGCAACGAATCGCAGTGGCGTGCCCGCATGTTCGCGCCCGGCCAGGGCGTGCCCGAGGATCCGGCCACGGGATCTGCCGCCGCCGCGCTCGCCGGCTGGCTGGCGCGCCACATCGCCGGCGACGGCGATCGCGCCTGGCAGATCCTGCAGGGTCAGGAGATCGGTCGCCCGAGCACGATCGAGCTGCTGTACAAGCAAACCGGCGACGTGGCGCGCCGCGTCCGCGTCGGCGGCGCGGCCGTGATGTTCGCGCGCGGCACGCTGGGGCTATAGGACAGAGCACGCCCTAGAGCAAGGCGCGCCCGATCGTGGCGACCGCGATCGTCAGGACGCCGAGCGCGAGGTTGATCGCGACGCGCTGGCGTATCGCATCGAGCTGCTGCGCGGCCCCTGCCAGATCGTTCGAACTCACGGCACGACGCAGCCGCGGATAGAGCACCAGCCGAATCTGCAGGTAAATCGCCATCATCCCCAGACCGATCGCGACCATCAGGTGCACCGACAAGTGCGCGTTGCGAAACCCGCCCGCGCCGAGGATTAGCCCGAGTCCACTGGCCAGAATTGCAACGACCGAAATCGAAACCCAGAAGAAGAATCGGCCGAGCACAGCGGCCAGCAGAGGAAGGCGCTGGGCGGGCGCGAGCTGCGCCGCCGCCGGCCGGACGACATAGTGCATCAGAAACATTCCGCCGACCCACACCAAGACGCCGAGCAGGTGGACCAGCAACAGTGCGGTGTAAAACAACCTCATGGCGCCGGATCCTGCGGGCGCGACAGCGCGAACGGTGGCCGCAGCTTCGAATCGACCAGGCGACCCTTGCGCGCTCGATGGCCATGATGTGCCTCGAGCTGCGGGCCGGTCAGTCTGAGCTCAATCACCTTCCCCGCTGAGCCGCGTGTCGCGCGCACCATCACGGCATCGTCGGCCGGCAGCGCCGCCAGCAGTGTCTCGCCATCATCGAGATCCATCAGCGTGACGCCGCGACCACCGCCTGTCAGTGCCTTGATCTCGCCGGCATCGAAGACAAGCACCCGTCCCTTGGCGGACAGGCACGCGATGCGCCGGTCCGTCGCGGCACGCACGCGTTGCGGTCGCAGCGGTTCGGCGCCTTCGTCCACCGTGATGAACTGTTTGCCGGCCTTCTGGCGCGACACCATGTCGCCCAGCGCGGTCGCAAAGCCGTAACCATTGCTGGTGGCGAGCAGCAGCGGCACATCGACAGCGCCGGCGACATAGCCCACCAGCCGCGTACCGGCCTCGAGTTCGATCATCGAGCTGACCGGCGCGCCATCGCCGCGCGCCGACGGCAGTTGCGCCACCGGCACCGAGTAGACCCGGCCGTTGCTGCCGACCGCGATCAACTGGTCGACGCTGCGGCATTCGAAAGCCTCGTACAACGCATCTCCGGTCTTGAAGCCGAATTGCGCCGGGTCGTGCCCATGGCCGCTGCGCGCGCGCACGAATCCCTGCTCCGAGACGATCACGGTGACCGGTTCGTCGAGCACCCTGACCTCGACCGCGGCGCGCTCGGCCTCCTCGATCAGCGTGCGGCGCGCATCGCCGTACTTCTTCGCGTCGTCCTCGATCTCGCGAGCGATCTGCTTGCGCAGCATTGCGTCCGACCCGAGCAGCTTGCGCAGCCCGGCCTCTTCCTTGCGCAGGTCGGCCAGTTCCTGCTCGATCCTGATGCCCTCGAGGCGCGCCAGCTGCCGCAACCGGAGCTCGAGGATGTCCTCGGCCTGGCGCTCGGTCAGTTTGAACACCTTGATCAGGTCGATCTTCGGTTCGTCCGAGTTGCGGATGACCTTGATGACCTTGTCGATCGCGAGCAGGACCGCCTGTCGGCCCTCGAGGATGTGGATCCGGTCCTCGACCTTGTTCAGCCGGTGCTGCGAGCGCCGGCGCACCGTCTCGACGCGGAATTCGATCCACTCGGTGAGAATCTCGGTCAGCGGCTTGCAGCGCGGACGGCCATCGCGCCCGATCATCACCAGATTGACCGGCGCACTCGCTTCCATGCTGGTCTGCGCCAGCAGTGTCTGCGCGAACTCGTCACGGTCGACCTTCGAGGTGCGCGGCTCGAAGACCAGGCGCACTGCGGCGTCCTTGCCGGACTCGTCGCGCACGGTGTCGAGCAGCGACAGCACCAGCGCCTTGGCCTGCTGCTGCTCCGCGCTCAGCGCCTTCTTGCCGGCCCTGACCTTGGGGTTGGTCAGTTCCTCGATCTCCTCGAGCACCCGCTGCGCCGACGTCGACGGCGGCAGTTCGGTGACGACAAGCTGCCACTGTCCACGCGCGAGTTCCTCGTACTCGTAGCGCCCGCGAACCTTCAGGCTGCCACGCCCGCTCGCGTAAACCTCGCGGATGTCGCCGCGCGGCGAAATGATCTGGCCGCCGCCGGGGAAGTCCGGCGCTGGCAGCTTCTGCAGCAACTGGTCAAGCGTCGACTTCGGGCCGCCGAGCAACAGCAGAGTCGCCGCCGCGACTTCGCGCAGGTTATGCGACGGGATCTCGGTTGCCATGCCGACCGCGATGCCCGACGCCCCATTGAGCAGCACGAACGGCAGACGCGCCGGGAGCAGCCGTGGCTCCTGCGTCGAGCCGTCGTAGTTCGGCATGAAATCGACCGTGCCTTCGTCGATCTCGTCGAGCAGCAGGCGCGCGATCGGCGTCAGGCGCGCCTCGGTGTATCGCATTGCTGCGGCGCCGTCGCCGTCGCGGCTGCCGAAGTTGCCCTGGCCGTCGATCAGCGGGTACCGCAGTGAGAAGTTCTGCGCCATGCGCACCATCGCGTCATAGGCCGCCTGATCGCCATGCGGGTGGAAGCGTCCGAGGACATCGCCGACAACGCGCGCCGACTTCACCGGACGGGCCCCGGCGCCGAGACCCATTTCGTTCATCGCGTACAGGATGCGCCGCTGCACCGGCTTCTGCCCGTCGGAACCGTCGGGCAGGGCCCGGCCCTTGACGACCGAGATGGCGTAGTCCAGGTAGGCACGCTGCGCGAACTGCGCGAGCGTCAGCGCGTCTTCTTCGCCGCCGCCAGGGGGAAATAGGGTTTGCTGTTCCAGCATGATCGCAACCGTCCGCCCATCCCGAACGGCGTCATTCTACGGATCAGGCCAGCGCGATCCGAAGTCGCCTCAGACCCGGCAGGTCGCGGCGAACTGCATGTAGCGTTCGCGCGCCAGCGTCGCCGTCGGACCGATCGGCAGTTCGCGTCCCTTATAGCGCGTGCAAGGCGAAACCTTGCTGTAGTTGCCCGTCGAGAAGATCTCGCGCGCCGTATCGAGTTCGGCGGGATCGACCGCGCGCTGCTCAACTTCGATACCGGCATCGCGCAGCAATCCGATCGTCCGCGCACGCGTGATGCCTGCGAGGAACGTTCCATTCGCCGCCGGGGTGGCGACCGCACCGCGGTCGCTGACAAAGAACAAATTGGCGGTGGCGAACTCGGCGACGTGGCCGTCCGGGTCGAGCACCACGGCGTTCTGGACACCGGCTGCGGTCGCCTCACGCAACGCACGCGCGACGTTCGGATACAGCGCCGAAGCCTTCGCGTCGGTCGTCGCGGCCAGCGGCGAAGGCCGGCGCCGCTGCGAAAGGTGGGCCGAAAACCCGGTAAAGGGCGGCAGCGGCGCATCGAACAGCGTCAGTGCGAACGCTGAGGCCTCGGGCACCAGCAGGCCCGCGGTGCCGAACACCAGCGGCCGGATGTACAGGTCCGCGTCGGCCGGAAAGCGGTGGATACCCTCGATGCACAACCGCATCATTTCGTCGACCGGCAGGTCGAGCTGCAGCCCGACTCGGCGCGCCGATTCGTAGGTCCGCTCGCAGTGGGCACGCAGGTCAGGCGCCATCCGGTGGATCGAGCGTGCACCATCGAACACCGAGGAACCGAGCCACACGCTGTGGTCCATCGCACCGATCAGCGGCACGTTGCCGTCGGTCCACACGCCATTGAACCAGGTGGTATGCACGCGCCTACCTAGTGCATCAGCGAGCGTTCGCGGCCGACGCCGCGCCGATCGATGAACAGCTTGATGAAGTCATCGCCCGGCATCGGCCGTGCGAACAGGTAGCCCTGCGCCGCGTCGCAGCCCAGGTGCTGCATCCAGGTCTGCTGCGCCTGCGTCTCGATGCCCTCGGCCGTTACGCTGATGCCGAGCGAACGCGCCATCTCGATCACCGCCTTCACGATCGTCAGCGTGCGGGCGTCGCGCATGCACTCGACAGTGAAGCTGCGGTCGATCTTGAGCCGGTGAATCGGCAGGTCGCGCAGGTGCGCCAGGCTGGAGAAACCGACGCCGAAGTCGTCGAGCGCCAGCCGCACACCGGCGTTGCGCATCCGCACCAGGTTCTCGCGCGATACGGCCGAGGTGTCGAGCAGGCCGGTCTCGGTTACTTCGACCTCGATCTCGGAGGGCGCAACCTCGTAAGCGTTCAGCACGTCAAGCAGCCCTTCGACGCACCCGAGCTGGCGCAGCTGCACGCCCGACATGTTGATCGACACCGGCGGCACGTCGAGCTGAAGGTGGCGCCACTCCTGGCGCGCGCGACACGCCTCGCGCAGCACCCAGTCGCCGAGGCCGACGATCAGGCCCGACTCCTCGGCGATCGGGATGAACTCCGCGGGCGAGATATCGCCGAGCTCGGCGTCGCGCCAGCGGATCAGCGCCTCGGCACCGACCATCTTGCCGTCCGTGAGCGACACCAGCGGCTGGAAGAACAATTTGAAGTCGCGCGACTCGACCGCCTTGCGCAGCCGCTGCTCGAGCCGCAGCCGCAGATCGACCCGCCGCGCGACCGTCTGCGTGTAGAACGCATAGGTGCGGCGGCCACTGTCCTTGGCCTGATACATCGCCGCGTCGGCCGCGTTCAGCAGCGAATCGAGATCGATGCCGTCCTGCGGGAAGAAGCTGATGCCGACCGACGCCGTGACCGAGATCTCCATGCCGAGGATGCGCGCCGGTTCGCAGATCGCGTCGATCAACTTGCGCGCGATCTCGACCGCAGCGTCGGGGCGCTGCAGATCCACCAGAAGCACGACCAGTTCGTCGCCGCCGCGCCGGCCGAGCAGGTGCGGTTCGCCAACGATGTCGCGCATGCGGCTC
>DATKAJ010000073.1:0-5408 GCA_035498175.1 Burkholderiaceae bacterium | reverse complement strand
CGCCATCTGCGCCTTGAAGAGGCGATGGAAGAGCAGGATTTCATCCAAGCGGTTCAGGAACTCGGGCCGGAACGCGCGCCGCACGACTTCCATGACCTGTTCGCGCACCGCGCTTGAGTCCTGGCCTTCCGCCTGATTCGCGAGAACTTCGGCACCCAAGTTCGACGTCAGTACGATCATGGTATTCTTGAAGTCGACAGTCCGACCCTGGCCGTCGGTCAAACGTCCGTCGTCAAGCACCTGCAGCAGCACGTTGAACACGTCGGGGTGCGCTTTTTCAATCTCGTCGAACAGGATCACCGCGTAGGGCTTGCGGCGCACCGCCTCGGTCAGTGCCCCGCCCTCGTCGTAGCCGACATACCCCGGCGGGGCGCCGATCATGCGTGCCACCGAATGCTTCTCCATGTACTCGCTCATGTCGATGCGGATCAGCGCGTCCTCGGTGTCGAAAAGGAACTCGGCGAGTGCCTTGGTCAGTTCCGTCTTGCCCACACCCGTCGGTCCCAGGAACAGGAACGAACCGTATGGACGGTTAGGATCCGCCAGACCCGCCCGTGAGCGGCGGATCGCGTCGGACACGAGCCGCACCGCCTCGTCCTGGCCGACGACGCGCCGGTGCAGGAACTGTTCCATTTTCAACAGTTTCTCGCGCTCGCCCTGCATCATCTTCGATACCGGGATGCCGGTCGCACGCGAGACCACCTCGGCGATCTCCTCGGCGCCGACCTGTGTGCGCAGCAGCTTCGGCTTGCCGGCCGAACCCTTGGGCGACTCCGCCTTCTCGGCCTGCTTCAGCTGCGCCTCGAGCTGCGGCAACCTGCCGTACTGGATTTCGGCGAGCTTGTCGTACTGACCCTTGCGCTTCAGATCCTCCATCTGCAGCCGCAGCTTGTCGATCTCTTCCTTGATGTGCTGCGTGCCCTGCACAGCTGCCTTCTCGGATTTCCACACCTCCTCGAGGTCGGAGTATTCGCGCTCGAGCTTCCTGATCTCGCCCTCGATCAGTTCGAGGCGCCTGCGTGACGCCTCGTCCGTTTCCTTCTTCACGGCCTCGCGCTCGATCTTCAGCTGGATGATGCGGCGGTCGAGCCGGTCCATTGCCTCAGGCTTCGAGTCGATCTCCATCTTGATGCGCGCGGCCGCCTCGTCGATCAGGTCGATCGCCTTGTCCGGCAGGAAGCGGTCGGTGATGTAGCGATGCGAAAGCTCGGCCGCCGCGACGATCGCCGGGTCGGTGATCTCGACCCCGTGGTGCAGTTCATAGCGTTCCTGGAGGCCGCGCAGGATCGCAATCGTTGCCTCCACGCTCGGCTCGCCGATCAGCACCTTCTGGAAGCGACGCTCCAGCGCCGCATCCTTCTCGATGTATTTGCGGTATTCATCGAGTGTGGTTGCGCCGATGCAGTGCAGTTCTCCGCGCGCCAGCGCCGGCTTCAGCATGTTGCCCGCATCGATTGCGCCTTCGGCCTTGCCGGCGCCAACCATCGTGTGCAGCTCATCGATGAACAGGATGATGCGTCCCGCCTCGGCGGCCACTTCCTTGAGCACCGCCTTGAGCCGCTCCTCGAACTCGCCGCGGTACTTCGCTCCCGCGAGCAGCCCGGCCATGTCGAGCACGAGGACGCGTTTACCCTTCAGCGTCTCCGGCACCTCCTCACTGACGATGCGCTGAGCGAGACCCTCGACGATTGCCGTTTTGCCCACACCGGGCTCGCCGATCAGCACGGGATTGTTCTTCGTGCGCCGCTGCAGGATCTGGATCGTGCGGCGGATCTCGTCGTCGCGACCGATCACGGGGTCGAGCTTGCCCTGCTGTGCGCGTTCGGTCAGATCGATCGTGTACTTCTTCAGGGCTTCGCGCTGGCCTTCGGCTTCGGCGCTTTCGACCGACGCGCCGCCGCGAACCGCGTCGATCGCCGCCTCGAGCGCCTTGCGCGTGACCCCGTTCTCGCGCGCCAGCCGGCCGGCCTCACCCTTATCGTCGGCCACGGCGAGCAGGAACATTTCGCTCGCGATATACGAATCACCGCGCTTCTGTGCCTCCTTGTCGGCGGCATTCAGCAGGCTCGTCAGGTCGCGACCGATCTGGATCTGGCTGTCGCCGCCCTTGACCTGCGGGAATCGTTTCACCGCCGCGTCGAGCGCGCCGGTCAGTGAACCGACGTTGGCTCCCGCGCGTTGAAGCAGCGAGCGCGCCGCGGCGTCGCCCTGGCGCAGCATCGCCAGCAGCAAGTGCACCGTCTCGATGTATGGGTTGTCGTGCCCGGCCGCGATCGACTGCGCGTCGCCGAGCGCCTCCTGGAACTTCGTCGTCAGTTTGTCAATGCGCATAGCCCCATCCGACCTCAAGATGCTTGTCCTTACTGGAGGTGGGGCAACCGACGGGCCTTTTCAAGCAAGCGGGTGGAGGCTCCTGCTTTGCTAGCATCGGCCGCCCTCGGCAGCGCGCAACCTTCAGCGGACCTCATGGCTTGGCTGCCACCTTCCACCCAGGTCCGCATCGTGCGCGCCGCGCTGTCTGGGCTGGCAGCATTCCTGCTCGTCTCGCCGTGCTCCGGCGCCCAGGAGGGCAGCGGCCAGGAGGAAGACGTCCGCCTCGTGACTCCGGTGGGAACGAGTGGCCGGGTCGCCGCGATACTCGAGGAAGCGTTGGCGCGCTACCGACTCGCCCCGGAGGCCGACGAGGCTGACGAGGAGCGCGAACTGCGGCGTGCCGAGCGGACTGCGATCGAGGTCCTGGCCACCGAGGGCTACTTCACACCGACGCTCCGGTTCGAACCCAACCCGGCGCACGTCCCGCGCTATCGGCTGCTGGTCGAGCCCGGCCGGCTGACGCTGGTGAAGTCGGTCGACATCGAATTCCGGGGCGTGCTGGCCGAGCCCGCATTTTCGGATCGTGCCGCCGCCCTGCGCCGCGGCTGGACGCTGCCGGCGGAAAGCGCGTTCAGGAGCCCCGACTGGGAGACGGCGAAGAGTCGCCTCCTCCTCGCGGTGACCGCGCGCGACTTCGCCGGCGCGTCGATCGTCGAGTCCAACGCGGATGTCGATGCCGAAGACGCCGCCGCCTTTCTGCGCGTCGTGATCGACAGCGGTCCGGTCTATCGCATCGGGCCGTTGCAGATCGAAGGCCTGCGGCGCTATGACGTCGCGCTGGTCGAGCGTTTCAACCCGTTCCAGCGCGGGGAGGCCTATGACCGCTCCCTGATGGTGCAGTTTCAGCAGCTTCTGCAGGAATCGGCCTTCTTCAGCAGTGTGGTGGTCACCCTGGGGCTCGACCCGGCGACCGCGGACGACGCTCCGCTGAAGGTTCAGCTCAGCGAGGCGAAGCCGAGGCGCTTCGCCGCCGGCGTGGGCTTCGCGACCAACACCGGCCTGCACGTCGAGGCGCTTTACCGCCAGACGACCACGTTCGGCCGGCCCTACCAGCTGCAAACCGGATTTCGCGTCGACCAGACCGGCCAGTTCGCCTACGCCGACATGATCTTTCCACCGCAGCGCGGCGGTGCGCGCGACAGCATCGGCGCACTGGTCGAAAACTCCGAGGTCGAGAACCTTCGTGTCAACCGCTGGGGTCTCGGCGCCGCGCGATCGCTGCTGGCTGGACCGCGCGATGCGCAGAACATCGAGACGCAGCTCGCCCTCAACTTTGAGCACGAGCGGCGCCAGACACCACAGGACCCGCCAATCACGCTCGACGTACTCTCCTCGAGTTACACGTGGACCCGCCGCCACCTCGACGACATCACCAATCCACGCAGCGGCAACATGCTGCAGCTGCAGGGCTCGTTCGGCATCGGCGGCCTGTCGGTCGAGGATATGTTCGTACGCGGCTTCGGCAGCATCGTGCAGTACTTTCCCGTTGGCGCGCGTGACGTCCTGATCCTGCGCGGCCAGCTCGGCGCCGTGGCCGCGGAGACCACCGACGCCGTTCCGAACAAGTTCCTGTTCCGGACCGGCGGCGCGCTTACGGTGCGCGGCTACGACTTTGAAAGCCTCGGCGTCGAACAGGGTGGTGCCATCGTTGGCGGGCGCGCGCTCGTGGTGGGATCGGTCGAGTACGTGAAATGGCTCGAACGCTGGGGCGGCAACTGGGGCGTGGCAGCGTTCGTCGATGCAGGCGATGCTGCGGAGCGCTTTCACGATCTCAATCCGGCACTCGGGTACGGCATGGGTGCACGCTGGCGAACTCCGGCCGGCCCGTTGGCGCTCGACGTCGCGTGGGGCGAGCGCTTCCAGCAGCTCCGGGTTCACTTCTCGGTGGCGATCGCGTTCTAGGCCATGGATACGCCTCCGCCCACCCGCGCGCACACTCCGAAGCGCCATGTCGCTGTTTGGGCACAGGTGCTCGCTGTCCCGGTAGTGCTCGCGCTGCTGCTGGCTGCGACCGGCTGGTGGATGCTCTCGACAACGGCGGGTCTGCGGGCGGCGGCGGCGATTGCCCCACTGCTGGTGCCCGGACTCGCGATTTCCGGCGTCGATGGAACTGCGCGCGAAGGTGTGCACGCTGCCTCGCTGGTGATCCGGCGCGAGCGCTGGTCGCTGCGCGTCGATGACCTGCTGATCATCCTGCGCCATGGGTCGATTCGCGCGCGCGAGCTCGATCTCGAAAGCTTCAGCGCCCGCCGCGTTGCGATCGACTGGGTGCCTGGAGACCCCGGCGCGGCAGGGCCGGATTTCATCGGTGCTCCGCTCGACGTCCTGGTCCGTCAGGGCAGCATCACGGAGCTCGCGCTGGGCGCGCGCGATGCCGCTCCTTACACTTTCCGCAGCGTCGAACTCGCCGGACGCATCAACGATCGGATCATCGATGTCGAGCGCGTGATGGGCGAGTACGAGCGCACGCGGATCGATGCACACGGCCAGATCGCCGCGACCCCTCCGTTCGCAACGACGTTGGACGCCCGGTTCGCCACAGCCGTGAAGGATCGCGCGGTGACGGCGCGGGCCGATGCACACGGTTCACTCGAACGGCTGCAGGTCTCAATAAGCGCCGACGACAGCGCCGCGCGGGCACATGTCGAAGCGACGCTGCGGCTGTTTGGCCCTGTGCCGCTCGAGGCCCTCGAGGCGCGCGTCGAGACTCTCGATCCGTCGCTCTGGCTGACGGACGTGCCTCATATGCTGCTCGGCGCAAGCGCCTCGCTCAAACCCACACCGCACGCCAACGGCAGCTGGGGCGTTGCCGGGCCGTTTGCTGTCGAGAATGTGGCGCCGGGGCCGATTGACCGTGATCGCGTTCCGCTGCGCTCCGCGCGCGGGACGCTGGCGTGGGATTCCGACACATTGACGCTCGACGTCGTGCGTGCCGAGGCGCCCCACGGCTCCGCGCAGGGCCGGCTGGTCTGGTCCACCGCTCGCGGCGTCAGCGTCCAGGCGCAAGTCAGCGGCATCGACGCATCGACGCTGCA